>JAXLZK010000022.1:0-8580 GCA_046350935.1 Thermodesulfovibrionales bacterium | reverse complement strand
CCCCACCCTCTGCGCACATCTCTCCGTTACGGCAGTCACGTAGCCGAGGGCGATGGTGGCGGTATTCGAGTCGCTCCCATCGACGATCACCTGGAGGGAGGGGGTCCTTCCGGACCGTATCTCCCGTGAAAAATTTTCGGGAATCGAAAGCACGAGGTGCGCCTTTCCCGAGTCGAGATACCGGTCGATGGCCGTTCCCGCATGTATCGTGTCGACAAGGGTAAAGTACCCCGATGCGCTTACTTCCCGAATCAGCTCCCTGCTCATCCCGCTCTTGTCCCGATCGTACACGACGGTCCTCAGGTTGTCCACATCGAGGGAAATGGCATAGCCGAAGATGAAGAGGAGCATCACCGGCATGAGAAAGGCCATGGCGAGGCTCAGCGGATCGCGCCGGATCTGGAGCAGTTCCTTCTTTGCAATGGCTTTGATCCGTACAGGCTTCATATTCCTCCAAACCCTTTCTTCATGCGGTTTCGATCAGGGCCACGAACACATCCTCCAGGGAGGGGACGATCTTCTCGATCCTCTCCACCCGGATGCGTGCCGTTTCGAGGGTACTCCGCACCACCGGGATATCCGTTTCCGCATCTTTCACTGTTGCGTGGAGCACGCTCCCGAAAAGGGCCGCCTCTATCCCGTTGCCTTCGAGCACCTCCAGGGCCTCCACCGGTCTGTCCGCCTCTATTTCCAGCACCTCGCGCCCCAGGTGCGCCTTCCTCATCTCAGCCGGGGTCCCCTGGGCAATTACTTTTCCGCGATAGATAAGGGCGAGCCTGTCGCAGTAGTCGGCCTCGTCCATGTAGTGCGTGGTGACGAAGACGGTGGTCCCCGTCCTCGACATCCCGTAGATGCGCTCCCAGAAGGTACGGCGCGAAACCGGGTCGACCCCCGACGTCGGCTCGTCGAGGAAGACGAGAGAGGGATCGTGAAGGATGGCGCACCCGAGGGCGAGCCTCTGTTTGAAACCGCCGGGCAGGGTCTTCGTTATCTCATTCCTCCTCTCGGTGAGTCCCGCCATCTCCAGCACCCATTCCAGCCGCTCATTGCGTATCCCCCGCGGGACCCCATAGATGCCGCTGAAGAACCGTATATTCTCCGCCACGGTGAGGTCGTCATAGAGGGAGAACTTCTGGGACATATAGCCGATATGCTTTTTGATCTCTTCGGACTCGGTCATGATATCGAACCCTCCTACGGTGCCTCCGCCGCCCGTCGGGAGCAGGAGCCCGCAGAGCATCTTGATGGTGGTGGACTTTCCCGCGCCGTTCGGCCCGAGGAACCCGAAGACCTCTCCCTTCCGTACGGTAAGATCAATCCCGTCCACCGCTCTAAAATCCCCGAAAACACGGGTCAGATTCTCCACGCGGACCGCTATGCCGTCGCGGCTCATTTTCCCTCCACCATCGAGATGAAAACATCTTCGAGGGAAGGGAGGACCTCCCTGTGCTCCTCGACCGCCATCCCCGCAGCGTACAACGCGTCCAGGAGATTCCTCCCGACCTCTTTCCGCTCCACGGCCACATGGAGCCGGTCGCCGTAGAGGGTAACGCTCTTTACTCCTTCGAGCTCCCGTACCGCAGTGGCTGCGGAGCGGGTGTCGACTGTCCGGATTTCGAGCATGGGATATGCGAACGATCTTTTTATTCTCGCCGGCTCATCCTCTTTCAGTAGTTTCCCCTTGTGCATGAGCCCTATCCTCGCGCACCTCTCCGCCTCGTCGAGGTACGCAGTGGACACGAGGATGGTGACCCTCTCCTTGAGAAGATCATAGAGTATCTTCCAGAAGTCCCGCCGCGAAACGGGGTCCACGCCGTTCGTCGGTTCGTCGAGCAAAAGAACCTCCGGGGTGTGAATGAGGGCGCAGGCAAGGCCGAGCTTCTGCTTCATGCCTCCCGAGAGCTTTCCCGCGAGCCTGTTCCGGAAGGGGGTCAGGTTGCTGAACCCCAGGAGCCGCTCGATCCGCGCGGGCCGCTCCCTCCGCGGCACTTCATAGAGGTCCGCATAAAAGACGATGTTCTCCAATACGGTGAGGTCCTCGTACAATCCGAACCGCTGCGGCATATACCCGATCTTTTCCTTTACCCTCTCCTCCTCCCGGAGCAGGGAATGCCCCGCAACCCATGCCTCCCCGGACGAGGGCTCCATGATCGCAGCAAGCAGCCGCATGACCGTGGTTTTTCCCGCGCCGTCGGGACCGACAAGGCCGTATAGCTCTCCCTTCGGTATTTCGAGGGTAAGACGGTCGACAGCGGTGAGGCCGCCGAAGGAGCGGGTGAGACCGGAAGTTTTTATTGCGCTCTCTTCCATCGGGCTGCGCCTTACTGCAGGAGTATTTTCACGTCCGCCGGCATCCCCGGCTTCAGCTCATCGTTCACGTTCTTCACCTTCACCTTTACGCCGAACACCAACTTCACCCGCTCTTCCTGGGTCTGCACGTTCTTCGGCGTGAACTCCGCCTCCGAAGAGAGGTACGATACGATGCCTTCGTAGGTCTTGCCCGGATGCGAATCCGTGGTGACGAGGGCCCTCTGGCCGAGCTTCAGCAGCCCGAGCCTGTCCTCCTTCACATACACTTTTACCCAGGGATTCCCGAGATCGCCGAGGGTATACACCGGCGTTCCTTGTGCTACCGTCTCCCCTACTTCGCTGTTCTTTTGCAGGATAACTCCCGGCACCGGAGCGTACAGGACCGTATCATGCACCTTCCGTTCAATCGCCTGCAAAGCCGCCCTCGCCTGCCGCACCCTGCTCTCCGCGGCGCGGACTTCCTCTTTACGCGGCCCCTCTTTCACGAGGCTCAGCGTCTCGATCGCGCTCCGGTGCAGCGCAAGCGCCACCTCGTACGCTTTCCGGGAAGCATCCCGCTGCTGGGCGGAAACGGCCCCGTTCCCGTACAGCATCTCGTCTCTCTCGTAGTCCCTCTTCGCCTTTTCCAGCTCCGCCTCCGCATGCCGCACGCCTGCTCCCGCCTGTTCCCGCTCCTGCGGGCGAGACCCTTTTCGCTTTTCCTCAAGCCGTACCGCCATCTCGGAAAGGAACGCCCTGCTCTGCGCCGCCTGGCTTTCGAGCTCGGCACTGTCGAGTACGGCAAGGCTGTCTCCCGCTTTGACCCTCTGTCCCTCATCAAAGTGCAGGGCAACGACCCTGCCGGGCAGGGTGAAGCCGGCATTCACTTCGGTGACCTCTACGTTCCCCGAAAGAACAATAGCTCCTTCTTCCTGGTGATTTCCCGCGCGCTTGACAAGAAGGGCCGCTGCAAAAAGAATTATGACGATTACCCCTGCGATGGCTACCCTTTTCACTTCTCCTCCTCCCGGTACGTGTCTTCCCCCACTGCCTTCCGCAGGGAGGCTCCCGCCGTCCGCATATCGTAAAACGCCTGGTAGTAGTCGCTTTCCGCACGGAGCAAGGCAGCCTGCGCGTCGATCACGTCGGTACCGGTCCCCTTGCCCGCCTCGTATTTCAAGCTCTCGATGCGGAACGTTTCCCGCGCTGAATCGATCGCTCTCTGTGCAACTTCCACTCTTTCCCTTGCATCGACCACGGCGAGGCGGGCATCCGTTACCTCACGGATAATCGCGAGTCTCAGTGCGCGCTCTTCCTCCTTCAGCTTTTCCCTTTCCACCCCCTCCCGTCCCGCCTCCTCCTTGATCAGGCCGCCGTCGAAAAGGGAAAGGGAAAGCCGCACCCCGAAATTCCAGTTTTCCTTGAAAGAAAAACCTTCCCCCGAACGCTCCGAGAATTCGCCAACAGCATACACATGGGGAAGCCTCCTTCCCTCCGCGAATTTTACTCTTTCTTCAGCCCGTTCCTGTCTTTTCAAAAGAGCCCGGTAATCAGGCCTGAGGGAAAGCGCCCTTGCAAGTGATGTCTCCCGGTCGGAATTGACGGGGGATACCTCCTCATCAGGGACGATGGAAATCCTCTCTTCCCTCCCTTCTACCCCCATTAACGCCTTCAGGAGCTCATATGCGCTCTCCCGGCTGTTCCGCACCGCTATCGCGCTCTGCTGCGCATGGGCACGCTCCGCCTCCGCTTTCAGGAGGTCCACCCGTGGCGCCGTGCCTGCCTTCAGGAAAAGCTCCACATTCCGTTTATGTGCGGCGAGCTGTTCCACCGATGCTTCTGCAGCCCCAAGGAGCTTCCCGAGCTGCGCAATCTTGTAATAGGTGCTGGTGACATTATAGATGAGGTCCTGGCGGTCCGCCCTGTAGAGGTCTTCGGCGATGGCCCTGCTGATTTCCGCAATCCTCACCCCGCGGTCCAGCCTGCCCCCCCGGTAAAGGGAGATGAAAAAGGAGACTCCCGCATCGTAGAGCGTTTTTTCGAATTCGGGGAAAGCGGCCCCCTGGAGGGGGGAGCCGGAAATGGGAGTGACCGGCGCAGGGTACCGGTAGCGGGTTACCCCGGAGTTTAAGGTAAGGGTTGGCAGCCTCTCCGCCTTTGCCACAGCTATCCCGTGGGACGAGCTTTCAATGTCCTTTCCCGATGCGCGGACGCCGGGGTTGTTCTTCAGCGCAAACGAAACAGCCTCAGAGAGGGTATACGTCGCGGTCCCGCTCTCTGCCGTCGCATCCCCCGCAAGCAAAATGAAAAAGAGGAGAATGCAGAAATTCCTCATGGTTACCCCCTACCAAGTGAATGTTCACTTACATAAAAGCAAAGAAATCATTCCGTACGAATGCACTTTTCAAAATTTTCCCACATCTTCATTCCCTCGTCTACAAGGGAATACGTAAACCCCTTCAGGGACCAGAGGAGAGTCGAAATCTGCACCATGCCGATGAACAGGGTAGCGGTTTGCAGGGGATCGAGCGTACGCCTGAAAGCGCCCACCTCCTGCCCTTCCCGTATCAGGAGGCGCAGGTGTTCCGTATACCGGGTGATAAGGGCAAGAAACTTCTCCCTGAGATCTCTGTTCCCCCTGTGCATTTCCTCGGAAAAAACAAGGCGCGGAATCCCCTCGTTCGATTCGATGAGAGTAAGGTGAAACAGGAACACCCTTTTCAGCTTCCCGGCCGGATCGCCATCGGACCCGAAGATATCGGCAAAGCTTCTCATAAGATCGGAGCCGATCACCTCGACCATTTCGGAAAGAATTTCATCCTTGTTTTCGAAATGACGGTACAGATTGGCCTCGGAAACCCCCACTTCCTGCGCAATGGAGGCGGTCGTAAGTGCTCTCACTCCGCGCTGCGCAATGATCCTGAGGGCGGCCTGCGCTATCTGCTCCCTGCGCATCTCCCTGCTCTTCCTCTCCCTTGTCTTTTCAATGCTCATTCTTTTCCCGATTCTTGTGAGTGAATATTTACTCACATTTTAAGCAAAAAGGACTGTGCTGTCAATACCTTTTTCAATAAGGGGAGAAATACCGCTCTCTAGCCGGGGATTCCCTCTACGAGGCGGCCCACCATTCGGTCCCCTTCTCCTTCCAATAGGGGCTGGAAATGTCCTCAAAAGCCGAGATTGCCGCTATCGCCCCTTGGCCCACCGCTGTGGCGATCTGCTTCACTCCCCCGGTCACGTCCCCCGCGGCATACACCATCCTCCGAGAGGTTCTTTGCTTGCTGTCCACTTTGATGTAGCCCTCGGGGTCGAGGGCGAGGTTCATCATTTTCGCGAGGGCATTATTGGGCTCATACCCGATAGCGATAAAAACGCCTTCTACCGGCATCTCCCCTTCTGTGCCGGACTTCAGGTCCTGCAGTTTCACCCCTCGTACGAAATCCGTCCCTACGATCTCCTTGACGACCGTGTTCCAGAGAACGGGAATCCCCTTCTCGGCAAAACTCTGCTGGAGGAATTTTTCGGCCCGCAGCGCGTCCCTCCAATGCACGAGCGAGACCTGGGCGCCGATACTGTGGAGATACAAGGCATCGGTCAGGGCGGTGTTCCCCCCTCCCACGACGATCACCTTCTTGCCGTCTTTGAAGAAGTAGCCGTCACAGGTCGCACAGTAGCTCAGTCCCCTGCCGTACAGGGCCTCCTCTCCCGGAACCTTCAACTTCCGGTGTTCAGCTCCGGTGACGAGAACGACTCCCTTCACCTTGTACACTCTCCTGTCCGTCTTCACCTCGAAAAGAGTTCCGGCGCTCCGTATCTCGGAGACCCCCTCCCCCTCGGAGATATGAGCGTACTGCAGGGTCTGCTGGTACATTACGTCCACCAGGGTCCTCCCCGCTATCTGGCTGTGTCCGGGATAGTTCTCCACTACCGGGGTAATCAGCACCTGCCCTCCCACTGTGTTCTTTTCCAGGATGACCGCCTTCAATCCGCTCCTCCCGGCGTACATTCCAGCGGTGAGGCCGGCCGGCCCCCCGCCGATCACCGCGATATCCATCTCCACCGTCTCCCCGGTGAGAGGAGCGGTCATCTTTTCGGCGGAGACGAGGGAGATGACCTCCTCGGCAAAGAGCTCGGCGGACTTGAGACCGGTGCCGATGGGGACCTCGTTGATGACCGTGAAGGGAACCGTTATGATATGGTACTTTTCGATAAAATCCTTGTTTTCGTACATCTCGATCACTTCCGCCGTCACCAGGTCAGGGCGCGCGATGGCGGCGGAGATGGCATTCAGCGCCTGCTGCGGGCAGTAGGGACACGTAGGCGTGACAAAAACCTGGATGAGGCGGGGCTCCCGGAGCTCCGCCAGCTTCTGCACCGCTGCCTCGGAAAGGATGACCCCTTTGTTCGATGCCAGCAGGATGCCGGTGATCAGGGTGCGCCCCTCCTCCCCCACCGGGGCGCCGATATACCGTATTTTGAACCTGTCGGGATCGATGAGAAGAGAGGGCGCCCTCGTTGCTCCCCTCTTCTTTGCCTGATCGCTGTCCAGCGGATAAAAAGCGACTTCTATTTTATCCGTAAGGGAGGAGATGGTTTTCATCAACTCGGCTACGACATCGTCCAACTGCTTCGTCTCCGCCCCGGTGAAGACCTCAATCAGCACTTTCTCTTTGAGGTTGGCGAAGGTTTCCCGCAGAAACTTCCTCGCCTGCTCCGGAATCACCTCTTCTTTCTGCTTGCCCCTGCGCTTATCCATACCCCCGCTCCTTTATGTCTCGTCTGCACCGCTGAACCGTTAAGCGGTCAATTTCAAAGGAATTATATCAATTATACCAGCTTTTCCGCATCCCCATTTTCCTGTATAATTAGCTATGCGAAAAGTCGGGTTCCTGTACGACGATATCTACCTGCGCCACGAGACTCCGCCGTGGCATCCCGAATCGAAAGAGAGGCTGGTCGCCATTTTGGAGCATCTGAAAGGGTCCTCCCTCCATGATCGGCTCATCCACCTGAAACCGCGCAGGGCCGGCTTCGAGGAGATAGCCCTCGTCCATACGCCCGGGTATATCGAAGAGGTGAAGAGGCACGGCCCCGGGTACCTCGACCCCGATACCTATGCCTCGGAGAACACCCTGGAAGCGGCGCTCTATGCGGCAGGGGCGGTACTCGAAGCGGTGGACCGATGCAGGCAAGGAGAACTGGACAGGGCCTTTTGCGCGGTGCGGCCGCCCGGCCACCACGCGGAGGCGGACAGGGCAATGGGCTTCTGCATATTCAATAACGTGGCCGTCGGCGCCCGCTATGCACAGAGGGCGGGATACGAAAGGGTCTTCATTGTCGATTTCGATGTCCACCACGGAAACGGCACACAGCATTCTTTCGAAAGCGATGACGCCGTCTTCTACTTCAGCACCCATCAGCACCCCCACTACCCAGGCACCGGAAGCGCTTCAGAGAAGGGAAAAGGAAAAGGGGAGGGATTCACCTACAATGCCCCCTTGCCCGTGGGCACGGGCGACCGGGAGCTGTATCCTCTTTACTGCGACATCCTTCCCGCGCTCATGGAAAAATTCAGACCGGACATCGTCCTCGTGTCGGCCGGCTACGACATCCATGCCAAAGATCCCCTGGCGGGTTTCCGGGTCACCGACGAAGGCCTGCGCAGTATTGTGCAAGGTATCCTCTCGTATTCTCTCGACGCGAAACCGCTCCCTTTCATCTTCTCCCTCGAAGGAGGATACGATCTCGACGCGCTGGGGAGGTCAGTGGTGATCACCTTAGAGGAACTGCTGAAGGAGTGACTCGTCCCTGATTATCCGCTGGTGGCTTGATGACCGAAGTGGATTCGTGTTGGTACGCATCTGCCCTCCTTTTTCCCTCCTTCTGCTGCATTTCCCGGTATCCTCTACGCTGGGGGAAACGTGGGTCCATCAATAAAGTCACCCCGGCAAAAGCCGGGGTCCAGAGCCTTTTTGAAAATGAACTGGATTCCGGCTCGGAGGACCTGCCGGAATGACAACATGGTTTGCTGCGACTGCCCTGCGCAGCGAGGGGCGACTTAACTCATGGTTGGGTGCACTGAAGGGCGACAAGTTTCAATCCACGCCCCTGTGCGAGGGGCGACGGATCTTGCGGAGCCGGAGTGGGTCCTGAAGGAGTTTCAATCCACGCCCCTGTGCGAGGGGCGACGAGGAGGAGTCGTGACGTATCAGGAGTTTTTGCAGTTTCAATCCACGCCCCTGTGCGAGGGGCGACCGGTTCTCGAGGTTGTCCTGGAAGACAAGGGGGTTT
>JAXLZK010000021.1:24387-63868 GCA_046350935.1 Thermodesulfovibrionales bacterium | reverse complement strand
TTCTCTCCCCTACCCGGAAACACCACCGCATCCTCTATGTCGGGGAGTCGGCGGGCTTTCAGGACTTCCTCTGGGGCTTCGGAATGCGGTATGCGATCCGGTCCGGATACCTGGCAGCGAAGAGCTTTATCGAGAACACCGACTACGATGCGCTCTGGAAGGAGGAACTGGAGCCGATGCTGGAGACCGCCCTGGTGAACCGTTACCTCTTCGAGAGGCTCGGCCCTGCAGGCTACCGTTTTCTCGCCCGGAAATTCGCTCAGGGAAACCCGTGCGGTTTCCTCAGGCGTCAGTACAACCACTCACTGTCCAAGCAGCTCCTGCTGCCCCTCGCACGGATGCGCTTCAAGGACAATATCGCGCCCCCCGACCTTCTCCATCGGAACTGCCTGTGCGAGAGCTGCCGGGCCGTCGAGGGGCGGGGTGTGCTACAATAGCGCAGTTTTTCATTTCGGTGCTTTTACGGAACTAAAGGGGTGGCGATGATATCCCGCAGAGAGGCGGAAAGCATAGGCCCGAAGATCCGGGAGGAGATGCGTCCCGACAGAGCGGCTTCCGGTAAGAGGCAGCCCCTTCCCGGAGGGAGTCCCTTCGAGCAGCTTCTGGAAGCCTCTTTCGAGAAGGTGCAGGGGGAGGGGAAAGGCCCCGTGAACGGCCTGATGGCCCCGCTTTCCCCTGTGTTTTCCCCTCCGGCGGTCGAAGGGACGGAGGAGGCCCGCTTCCGCGAGAGCCTGGAAGTGGTCCTCGCGCACGAGGGGAGCGCGTATGTGCAGCGGGACGGGGGAAGCGAGTCTTCCCGGTTCGGCATCCTGCAGTCGACGGCGAGGCACTACGGATATGGCGGGGATATCAGGGACCTGACCCGTGAAGGGGCGGAAGCCATCTACCGGAAGATATGGGACAGGTCGGGGGCCGCGTCTCTCCCTTCCCCGTTGAGCGTAGTCCACTTCGACACCTATGTGAACAGCCCGGCTGCCGCGCGGAAGCTCCTCGAAAAATCAGGGGGAGATGCGGAGGTCTATCTCGGGATGAGGGCAAAGCGCTACCGCCGCCTAGCAGCGCTGAGGCCCCAGCGCTACGGCCGGTATCTGAAAGGCTGGCTGAACAGGATTGCGAGCCTCCGGGAACTGACTGCAAGCCGCGCCGCCCTGCATTCACCCGGTCAGGCAGTCCCGAAGAGCCTTGCGGCAGCCGAAACCGCCCGGGACGGCGCTTCAGGGGACGGGACGGCATAGGGAGCCCTCTCCCCTCTCGCCGCTTTTTCAAACCGGACACCCTGCCCCTATCTGTCCTGAGCTGCTCCCGGCATGCGCTTGTCAGGCTGCTGAAAGAGTGATATTATTTCATAATAAATATCACTGCCGGAGGTATGCGATGAATGTACACGAAAAAATCTCGCAGGTTGCCCGGGAGCTCTACGAGAAGAGCGGAAGGATCGAGGGGCATGATCTCGAGAACTGGCTTGAAGCGGAAAGAATCGTGACGGGCGGCGATGGAAAGGAGAAGAGCGGCAGGGAAAGCGGCAACGGGAAGGAGAAGAAGCCTGCGGCGGGGAGAGGCGCCCGGAAGACCGCGGCGAAAGGGGAAGCGAAGAGCAGGACGAAGTCCGCAAAAACCACTGCAGCAGGGGCGAAGAAGACGACGCGGGCGGCGCGGACGAGAAAAACGGAAGAGCGGTGACCGAGGCGCGGTTCTACGAGAAACTCGGCGACGGCAGGGTAAAGTGCTTTCTCTGCCCCCACTATTGCTCCATTTCTCCCGGCAAGAGGGGAATATGCGCGGTACGGGAGAACAGGGAGGGCGCCCTCTACACACTCGTGTACGGGAAAGTGGCGGCGAGGAACGTGGACCCCATCGAAAAGAAACCTCTCTTCCACTTTTATCCCGGCTCCCGCTCCTACTCCATCGCTACCGTAGGGTGCAATTTCAGGTGCATGCATTGCCAGAACGCCGGCATTTCCCAATACCCGAAGGAGCACCCCGATATCCCCGGGGAGACTATGACTCCGGAACAGGTGGTGCAGGAGGCGGAACGCCTCGGATGCACCAGCATCTCCTACACGTATACGGAACCCACCATCTTCTTCGAGTTCGCGTATGAGTGCTCCCGCCTCGCGCACCAGCGGGGGATCAGAAACGTATTTGTCAGCAACGGGTATACCGGCCCCGATGCCGCCCGGCTCATCGCACCGTTCCTCGATGCGAACAACATCGACCTGAAGGGGGACGACGCCTTCTACAGGAAGATCGTGGGCGCGAAGCTGCAGCCGGTGCTCGACACCATACGCCTGATGAAGGAAAAAGGAGTATGGGTCGAGGTCACCACCCTGATCATTCCCGACCATAACGATTCCGATGAGTTTCTCACCTTCGCCGCCGAATTCCTGAAATCGGTGGACCCCGCCATCCCGTGGCACGTGACCCAGTACTATCCCACATTCAAGCTGGTCGACAAGCTGCGCACTCCCCTGAGCACCCTGCAGAGGGCGAGGGAGATCGGGCTGAGGGCGGGGCTGAAATATGTGTACGAAGGGAATGTGCCGGGGGAGGGCGGCGAGAATACATGGTGCCCCTCCTGTGGCGCCCTCCTGATCGAACGGAAGGGGTTTTCGCTCGCGTCCCTCCGCGTGAAGGAGGGAAAGTGCATACAGTGCGGTGCGCGCATCGACGGACGGGGCATGCCGTAGGGTGTGCATACGCACCCCGGTCTGCTATAATTCCACTACCATGCGGGACGAATTCAGGATCGAGCACGACAGCATCGGGGAGATACGGGTCCCCGCCGACGCCTACTGGGGCGCGCAGTCCCAGCGGGCCATCGAGAACTTCGCGGTGAGCGACCTGCGCTTTCCCGCCGTATTCATCAATTCCCTTGCCCTCATAAAATACGCCGCAGCCCTCGTCAATGCGGACCTGGGCCTGCTGGACACCGGGCTCTCCTCCGCCATCGCACAGGCATGCAGGGAGATCATGGAGGGGAGGCATGCATGCCAGTTTCCCCTGAGCATCTACCAGACGGGCAGCGGCACGTCCACCAACATGAACGTGAACGAAGTGGCTGCCACGAGGGCCAACGAGATACTGACCGGGAAGAAGCACACCACGTCTCCCGTCCATCCCAACGACCATGTGAACAGGGGGCAGTCTTCCAACGATGTCATCCCCTCCTGCATCCGCATTGCGGCGTACCGCGAGGCGAGGGACCGGCTCCTGCCCGCGCTGCGCCATCTGCACGGGGCGGTGGTGCGAAAGCAGCAGGAATACGGCGAGGTGGTGAAGACCGGGAGGACGCACCTCATGGATGCGGTGCCGGTGACCTTCGGGCAGGAGGTCTCGGGCTGGGCCGCGCAGCTCCGCTTCGGGATCGAGAGAATCGAAGGGGTCCTTCCCCGGCTTGCGCAGCTTCCCCTCGGGGGAACGGCGGTGGGCACGGGGGTGAACACCCATCCCGCATTCGGCGACAGGGTGATCCGCATCATCGGGGATATGACGGGCGCTCCCTTTGTCCGGGCCGAAAACCCCTTCGAGGCCCAGGCCTCCATGGATATCGCCGCCGAGCTTTCGGGGCAGCTGAAGACCGTGGCGGTGGGACTGATGAAAATCGCGAACGATCTGCGGTTGATGAACAGCGGCCCCTACGCGGGGCTTGCGGAAATACGCCTGCCCGCCCTGCAGCCCGGGTCCTCCATCATGCCGGGCAAGGTCAACCCGGTGATCCCCGAAGCGGTGCGAATGGTCTGCGCCCGGGTCATCGGGAACGACACCACGATCACGGTCTCCTGTCTCTCCGGCGAGTTCGAGCTGAATACCATGCTCCCGGTGATCGGGTACTCCCTCCTCGAATCCATCGAAATCCTTTCCACGGTCACCCGTATATTCGCCGATAAGGCGCTTGCGGGCCTGCGGGTGAACGCGGAACGCATCCGCGCGCAGCTCGACAGGAACCCCCTTATCGCCACTGCCCTGGCCCCCGTCCTCGGCTATGAGAAGACCGCGGAGATCGTCAAAAAGGCTGTTGCGGAAGACAGGACAATACGCGACGTCGCCCTCGAGACGGGCCTCCTCTCCGAAGGGGAGCTTGATGCCCTGCTCGATGTGGGAAAAATGGTGTAGCAGGCTTCCCCCTCCCTGTTTTCTTTCGTTTTTTTCTTGCATTCCTCCTTCGGATTGTCTATTATTTTTTTGCCGGAGGAAACAAGATCAAAAAAGTATCCTTTCAGGCGGATTTTCAGGCGGACGGGGCGTATCCCTGGCGGAGGATGGAAAATGGAGAAATTCGTTGCCTACAAGGACCTGCTGGACAACCTCTACGAGGGGGTTTATTTCGTGGATACGGAGAGGAGGATCACCTACTGGAACAAGGGGGCGGAGAGGATCTCCGGATACGAGGCCTCGGAAGTGGTGGGCTCGCGCTGCATGGACAACATCCTGGTGCATATCGATGAAAAGGGACAGGGACTCTGTACGCAGGGCTGCCCTCTGCTGAGCGCCATGCAGAAGGGCAAAAACCACTGCAAGGACCGGGTCTACCTGCATCACAAGGACGGCCATCGTGTTCCCGTTACCGTGAGTATTTCCACCGTCAGGGACCCCTCAGGGACCATCATCGGGGCCGTCGAGGTGTTCCAGGATACCGCTGCCCGGCCTCCCGATGCCCGGATTATCGAGGATTTAAAGAAGGCGGCTCTCCTCGACACCCTCACCGAGCTGCCCAACAGGAGATACATCGAGATGAAGCTCAATGCGAGCCTCGAGGAACTACGCAGGCACTCCATCCCTTTCGGCGTGCTCTTTGCCGACATCGACCTCTTCAAAAGGATCAATGACACCTACGGCCACAGTGTCGGCGACAGCGTGCTGAAGATGGTGGGGAGGACGCTGTACGGCAATATGAGGGCGCATGATATGCTGGGGCGTTGGGGAGGGGAGGAGTTCATCGCGGTGATCAGTCATGTCGACAGGGAGCAGTTGCGGGGGGTGATGAACAAGCTGTGCTCCCTGGTGGAGCACTCCTTTTTCCCGTACGGGGATTCATTGATAAGCGTCACCATCACCATGGGGGCGGCCCTTGCCCGGACGGACGACACCCTCGAATCCCTCCTCGAGAGGGCGGACAGGCTCCTGTACAAAGGGAAAGCGTCGGGACGCAACTGCGGCATCCTCGAGGAGTAAGAAAAGGAGAGGTCACCTTCCCTCCGAAGGGGGGCCGGGCGCGTCTCCGCGGAGAGTGGGGCAGGCTTTTATGAAGAAGGCGTCCATGTCCTCCTTCAATTGTATGAGAGCTTTCCTGTCCGTGTACATCTGGTGCCCTGCCTGGTAGAAGGCGAGAGTGATGTTCTCCCGCAGCTTCGGACCGGGCAAGAGGGTGTTGAGGTTGTAGACGGCCGAGAAATAGGGAGTGTTCAGGTCGTAATACCCGCTCGCGATGAACACCCTCATCTGCCGGTTCCTCTGCAAAAGGTCCTGCAGCGTATCCGTCACCGCGATATACCCCTGCAGTGCGGAGCCCCAATTCCATAGCGCGTTGACCCGCTTCGAGAGATACTCGTAGGGGGGGAGATCGCCCTCGTAGCGCAGCTCGCTCCTGACATAATCGTTCATCGTTGCGGCAAAGGCGCCGAGGGTCCCGTAGAAGCTCGGATCGTGGTAGAAGAGCGCCTCGGTGCGGCCCACGTTCGTATATCTGCTGTCCAGGAGTCCGGGGGAGCGGTTTTCTTCCCGGAGAAGGGTGTTGAGGAACTGGGACGAGGATATCCTCAGGTTGTTGTTTTCGATGAATGTCTCGGAAAGACCGGTATACACGGCGAGCTGTGCGCGGATATTCCTCCGTTCCTCCTCGGGGAGCGCATTCCCCTGTGCCAGCGCCGGCAAATACTCGCGCACCGCCCACTGCTCCACTTCCCGCAGCGCCTCCGTCAGGGAGGCCCCGGAGCCGAAGGAGGTCTTTCCGTAGTAAGAGGCTGTCGCCGCGTAGGAGGGGAGGGATATGACGTAGGGCAGGTCGTTCCCCGGATTCGTCATGATCGTCTGGAAGTTCAGCACCGACGAAATGAGGATAAGCGCGTTGACGTCCATGCCGTGGGCGTCATGCAGATGGTGTGCGAGGGCCACGGCCCTCGTGGTGCCGTAGCTCTCGCCGGCGATGATCTTGGGGGAGAGCCAGCGGCCGTATTTCGAGACATAGAGACGGATGAATTCGCCCATTGACCGCGTGTCCTCCCGCACCCCGTAGAACTGCTCCGGGTCTTCTCCTGCAGCAGCGCGGCTGTACCCCGTCCCGACGGGATCGATGAAGACGAGGTCGGTCATCCCGAGCCAGGTATATTCATTGTCGGTGAGGCGGTAGGGCGGGGACAGGAGGGTCCCCTCATAGCTCCTCCTGATGCGCCGCGGTCCTGCAGCGCCGAGATGCAGCCACAGGGAAGACGCTCCCGGCCCTCCGTTGAACACAAAAGTGACGGGGCGGTCCCGCCTGCTCCCTTCACCTTCCCGCTCGTA
Organism: Thermodesulfovibrionales bacterium; assembly: GCA_046350935.1. Lineage (GTDB taxonomy): Bacteria > Nitrospirota > Thermodesulfovibrionia > Thermodesulfovibrionales > Dissulfurispiraceae > Nitrobium. Next base: position 57,370 of record JAXLZK010000021.1, on the reverse strand, counting down.
GGCGATAAAAAAGATATGCGCCTTTGGTATACCGGCTCCGCCCGTTGTGAGGAAGCCCGCCGTGGCGGTATATTCCACCGTCCTGCCGCCCAGGAGGAGCGAATGGCGCGTTACTGCCGTCTTTTCCGTTTTCTGCGGGGGGGCTGCAACGGCGCCCCCCTCCTGCTTCATCTCCGGCTTCTGTTCGGGAGAGGTCGTTTCCGCCCGTACCCGGGGTAGACTGAGAAGGCAGAATAAGGCAGAGTAAGACAGGAAAAGACAGAGGTGAAGCAGGATAAAGCAGGGTGAAGCGGAAAAAGACGGAAAGGACGAGAAACTACTGTTTTCTCCTTTCTGTTTTCTCCTGTCGTTATCTGTTTTGTTCTGCCGCATCTCTGTCTCACTCTGTCTCATCTCTGCCTTTTCCCGTCATTTATAATTATAGAATGGACAGCTCCTTTTGGGAACAGCCCGGGCGGGCGAAAAAATCCGTGCTCTTTCTGTCAAATTGCGGGAAAATGTGTTAGGCTAAAGGTATGTCCAGAGAGCAGTCGAGGCGTGTCTATTCCACCGAGCAGACAGTGCCCCGCAGGGAGAAGCCGGTAGGGACCGGTCCGGAGCCCCCGGTTTCCCCGGAGCGGCAGCAGGTCACGGTCCGTCTTGAACGGAAGGGGCGGGGAGGAAAGGCAGTGACTGTCATCAGCGGACTGCAGGCATCGCCCGACGAGCGGGAGTCCTTGCTGAAGCAGCTCAAGACCAGGCTCGGCACCGGGGGTACGCTGCGGGAGGGCCTGATCGAGGTCCAGGGGGACCACCGCGATGCCCTTTGCCTGCTGCTCCAGGACCGAGGCTGCCGTCCCAAACGCTCCGGAGGGTAGGGCGGCCGCGACTTCACGGTAAACGCTGCACCGGACCATCGGGCTTTTGGCTGTCCGTTCCTGTATCCCACACACTACTATCATTCTGGAGGAGACGATGAAGAGGACCATTTATTCGCTGGCGCTGTTTCTTTTTCTTGCGACGCCCCTGTTTGCGGACCAAGCCGATAGCGAGAAGGTGAAGGGCTCTGAGGTGATGAAGAATTTCCTCGAAAAGACCCAGACGACGATAAAAGAGGTGCGGGACCTCGGCAGCCTGTATGAGGTGGCACTTGAACAGGGGAAGAAGAGGGGCCTCGTTTACCTGACGAAGGACGGCAAATACGTCGTTGTGGGGGGCTCCCTGCTCGACAAGGACTTCATGAACATCACCGCCCAGCGCGCTGAAGAGCTGAACAAGGTGAACTTCGCGGAGATCCCGCTCAATGACGCCCTGGTCATAAAGAAGGGCAGCGGCGCGAAGAAGCTGGTGATGATCACCGATGTGGACTGTCCTTTCTGCAGGAAGGCCTACGAGGGGCTCAAGGGGACGACGGACTATACCCTCTATGTCTTCCTCTTCCCCCTTCCCAGCCATCCCAATTCCTACGACAAGAGCGTGAAGGTCCTCTGTGCGAAGGACCCCGCGGCCGCCCTGGAGCTTGCGAAAACGGACAAGGAGATCCCCGCTGAAAAGTGCGCCGCAGGAGAGGAAAAGCTGAAAAAGCAGATGGACTTCGCCAATAGTCTCGGGGTGAACAGCACCCCGCAGTTCATCCTCGAGAGCGGAAGGAGAGTCGAAGGGGCGAACATGCCTGTTCTCGAAGAGTACCTGAAGAAATAGGCCTGTCTCCCCGGCTTCCGCAGCGGAAGACATGCCTCCTTTCCCGGACAACGTGAGCAGGCGCTGTCCTGCTCACGAGCCCCCGGTGATGCTTTTCCCCGGAGCGCGTCGCTCGACTGCCTCCTTCAGCGCAACGGCGTTGTTATGCTCGCTGTCCCGGGCGGAAAAGAGGAGCGTGATAACCTCTTTTCCCGCCTCTTTCCGGAGCCTTTCCATGATTTCGGTTTTTTCCTTTAATTCCTGCAGGTATCGCTTTTTGAAATCCTGCCATTTCTCCGGGTCATGGGAAAACCACTTGCGCAGCGCGCTGCTCGGTGCGGCATCCTTCATCCATTCATCAATTGCCGCATTCTCTTTTTTCAATCCTCTCGGCCACAGGCGATCGACCAGTATCCGCTTCCCGTCTTCGGGCGAGGGTGCGTCATAGACTCTCTTTACTTTTATCATTCGGCACCTCCTGGCTCTCCCGGACGAGCGGGAGAGTGATATGCTCCGAGGGTATGGATATATAGTACCAGTTTAAGAGGACAAATCAAGAGCGGTTCCGTTGTCCCGGCTCCCTCAGGGCGCCATAGGGCGCGTTCGAAGCAGACTGAAACGGAGTAGAATAATGACAGGCGGTTTGATGGTATACTATGTGTAGGGTGTAACCCTGCTCGCCTTCCTAATGAATACTGAGCAGCCGTCAATAACCCGGCAATCCAAAACGTGATGCAGAGGACCGTTTACATGAAAAAATCCGGAGAAGAGAGAGCAATTTATATCACCCACTCTGATCTGTCCCGATTGGAGGAACTGCTGGAGAAGGTGCACGAGTCCAACCCCCGGGACAGCGGGCACCTTGCCGAGCTGGAAGCGGAGATGCTTCGGGCTGAGGTCGTGGAATCCAGAGAGATTCCCCCCGACGTGATTACGATGAACTCGAAAGTCCGCCTTAAGGATTTGGACACGGGGCGGGAGATGGTATATACCCTTGTGTTCCCGGCCAGTGCTGATGCCGCCCGGAACAGGATTTCAATACTGGCCCCTGTCGGTACTGCATTGATCGGGTACCGGGTCGGCGATGTTATTGCCTGGAAGGTTCCGTCCGGGATGAGGAAGTTGCAAGTCGAGGAAGTCATCTACCAGCCGGAAGCCGCAGGGGATTACGACAGGTAGAGAAAATCTTTCAGGGGGGGGCGATGTTCGGAAAAGCAGCACGGGTTTTTGGTCTCGGAGCACTCCTTTTTTTGTCGGCCTGTGCAACGACGGAGAGAGATCTCCCCGCCGAGCACAGTCAAGCGTCCTCCTATGAGGAGGGGCTGGAGGAGGGATGCGAAAGCGCCTACGCTCTGGGAGGAAATACGCAATACCGGCTGAAGAAGAGTATCGGGCGGTACAATAACGATGCTCAGTACATGAAAGGGTGGGATGAAGGGTACAACCGATGCAGGGATAAGCGCGACCTTTTTACCCGGTAACGGGAAGGGTCCGCTCCCCTGCTGAGAAGGTGTGGTATGGCACGGCGCGAGAAAGAGTCCTCCGGTCCGGACAAAGGGCCTGTAAAGAAAGAGGTCCCCGCGGAGCGGGAAGCGGGAGAGAGCGGCGGGGACGAGTGCAGGTGTAAGGAGGTAGCGGGGAAGTCGCTTCCCGGGCTTCTGAAGCTCATGATGCACGACCTCGCCTTCTGGAAGAAAGCGGGAGGCCCGAAAGGCGGCTGACCGTTCTTATATGTCTCTCGAAGGGCAGATGTCGTAAAGAACGCAGCGGTCGTGCAGGGGCTTCTTCGCGGTGCAGATCCTCCTGCCATGAAAAATGAGGAGATGGGAAAGGGTCCCCCACTCTTTTTGCGGCGTCACTGCCATGAGCTCCCTCTCGATTTTGACGGGATCGTCCTGCTCGGTGAGCCCCAGGCGGCCGGCAAGCCTCTTTACATGCGTATCCACGGCGATCCCCTCGTTGCTGCCGAAGGCCCCGTTGAGCAGTACGTTGGCCGTTTTCCGCGCCACGCCGGGCAGCGTGATAAGGTCCTCCATGCGCCGAGGCACCTCTCCGCCGAAACTCTCCTGCACCCTCTTCGCCGCTTCCCGGATGTTCTTCGCCTTCGTCCGGTAGAAGTTGATCGAGCTCATGTCCTTCTGGAGAGCCTCAAGAGGGGCATCCGCGTACTCCCGGACAGTCCGGTATTTTGCAAAAAGGCCCGGAGTGACCTTGTTGACATGGGCGTCGGTGGTCTGGGCCGAGAGGATGGTGGCCACCAGGAGCTCGAAGGGGGTGGAGAAGCGGAGCGCTGTTTTCGGCTCCGGGTACTCTTTTATCAGCCGCTTCAGTATCTCTGCGATCTTTCGTTCCTGAGTCATCCTTTTGCGTGCACCGTCCTTTTCTTTCTTGCTCTTTTCTCCGCGGCCTCTGCGTGCTCCGCGGTGAGCTCTTTTTACAGCAGCAGCACATCGGCGAGGAGGAGCTCTGCGTCTTCTTCCGCTGCCACCGTGAACCCGGCCTCCCCGATGATCCTGGCCGCACCGAACGCGGGAACGGGATACCCGTTTACCTGTACACTTCCGCCTTCGAGGACATAGAGGTAGACGCCGCGGTTGCTCGTAAGCGGGCAGCGCACCGAGTACCCTTTCTGCAGGAAACAGGAGAAGACGCGCGCTGCGGAGACGATGGGCAGCGCCTCGGGATGGTCCGGGGAAACCAGGGGCAGGATCCGGTTCGTCCGTTCCTCCTTTTCCACCTGTTTCTGCTCCACGGAGGGTTTCAGCCCCGGCTTCGACGGAATAAACCACATCTGGATGAAGCGCAGGGGTTTGTCGGACAGGTTATTGATCTCGGAATGCCACATGCCTTTTCCCACGGTCGTATGCTGCACCCACCCCTTCTTGAGGACCCCTCCCCTGCCGTGCTCGTCGGCGTGGCGGAATTCCCCCTCTGCGCAGTACGTGACCACTTCGATTTCCTTATGGGAGTGAAGGGGCCAGACCGCTCCGGGGGAAAGGGTGTCGTCGTTGAAGACGCGCAGCGTGCCGAACTGCATGTATTCGGGATCGTAATACTGATCGAAGGAGAAGTGCCAGCGGCCGCTGAAGGTGCCGTTCTGCAGCGAGCCCCGGACGGAGAAGATGTTTTCGGGTCTCCGGACGATGATCATGGGCGTTTGCCTCCCAGGGTGCTTTTTTCCATCCACCGGGCGGGAAAGGACAGGATGAAGACGGTGCCTGCTCCCGGCCTGCTCTCCACGGTAATTTCCCCGAGATGTTCCGTCACGACCTGCCTGACAAGGGGCAGTCCCATCCCGAACTTGTGCTCCTTGGTGCTGAAGAAAGGGTCGAAGATATGGGGGATGTCCTGTCGCGGGATTCCTCTCCCCGTATCCGCGACGGTAAGCATCACCGTACCGTCCGAGCCCGAGGTGGTGATGGTGATGACCCCTCCCGCGGGGGTCGCCTCGATAGCGTTCCGGAGGACATGGAAGAGGGCCACCCTGAGCAGGTTCTTCTGCGCATTGATCCGCAGGGGCTCCTCCGTGAGGCACGCTTCCAGCCTGATTCCCCTGTCCTTTATCTCCTTTCCGAGAAGGGAGAGGAGGTTTCCCACGATGGCGTTGATATCCTCGTACCGGAATATGGATTTCCGGCTCTTGAGGATCTCCTGGAAATCCCTGACGATACTGTCCAGTTTTCCCGCCTCGTCCACAATGCTCTGCAGGCCCTCCCTGACCCGTTCCGGGAGCTCCTCTTTTTCGAGGAGCCTCCTCCCCATACCCCCGATGGCAGAGGCGGGGTTCCGCACCCTGTCGGCAACGGTGAGCGCCATCAGGCTCATTGTCCTTTCCGCAACGAGGGTCTCCAGTTCCTGGTTGAACTCTTCGAGGATGCGGCGGTATTCCGCCTCCATCCGTACGAGCCTGTTGTATTTCACCGCCTTCTCGACGGAATGGATGAGCTGCTCGGGCTTGTACGGTTTTACGATGAAGTCGTAGGCGCCTTTTTTCACCGCATCGATGGCGATATCGAGGTCGGCGTATGCGGTCATGAGAATCACCGGAACCTCGGGGTCGAGGGAGCGTACCTGCTCCAGCAGCTCTATCCCCGTCATCCCCGGCATCCTGATGTCGGTGACGACCACGTCGAAGGTCCCTTCCCTGAAGCGGGAGAGGGCTTCCTTCCCGTTGGGCGAGGAAGCGACGGAGTTTCCGTAGCTCCCCAGCAGCAGAGAGGCGGAGTCGAGGACGAAGGGATCGTCGTCGACAACCAGGATCGAGCCGCGGTCCTCCCCGTTCATTTCTGCAGGACCTCCCGTATCTTTACCAGCAGGGCGCCGGGAGTGTAGGGTTTTGAGATGAAGGGCAGCCCCGCTTCGAGGATGCCTTTCCGGTGCATGATGTCCGAGGTATACCCGCTCGAGAAAAGCACCCGGATGTCGGGACGGAGCTCCTTGATCTCGTTGTACACTTCCTTGCCGTTCTTTTTCGGCATGATGACGTCGAGGAGGAGGAGGTCGATTTTGTCCCGATGCTCCCCGAATTTGCGCCGCGCATCCTCGCCGTCCACCGCTTCGATAACGGTATAGCCGAATTGCCTGAGCACCGTCCCGGTGGTGGTGCGTACCGGCTCTTCGTCCTCGGCGAGGAGGACCGTCTCCGTACCGCGGGGCGCGACTACCTCCCCGGGAAGCTCCTCCGGCCCCCCGGCCTGCACCCGGTAAAGGGGGAGATAGATGCGGAAGGTGGTGCCTTTCCCGGGCTCGCTGTACACATTGATGTACCCGTTGTGCTGCTTGACGATGCCGTAGACGATGGAGAGCCCGAGGCCGGTGCCTTTGCCCACCTCCTTGGTGGTGAAGAACGGGTCGAAGATCCTTTTCATGGTCGCCTCGTTCATCCCGCTCCCCGTGTCCGATACCGAAATGCGCACGTACTGCCCGGGAGAGCCGTACCCGTAGCGGCGGAGGAAGTCCTTGTCCATGGTGATGATATCGATCTGCAGGATGAGGGAGCCCCCTTCGGGCATTGCGTCCCGCGCGTTGGTGGCGAGGTTCATCAATACCTGCTCTATCTGTCCGCTGTCGGCCATGACCGTCACGTCCTCGTCGGCCAGGAAGGTTTCGAGGGTGATGTCCTCGCCGATGAGCCGGGAAAGCAGCTTCTCGACCCTCCTGATGATTTCGTTCATGTCCACCGGTTTCGGGTTCATGATCTGCTTCCTGCTGAAGGCGAGGAGGCTCTGTGTCAGGTTGGCCGCCCTGTCGGCAAGGGTAAGGATCTGCTCAACATGGGACCGGGCCGGGTTGTCCCGGGGCAGGGTCATCTGGAGCAGGCTGCCGTAGCTGATGATTGCGGTGAGGATATTGTTGAAGTCGTGGGCGATGCCCCCGGCGAGCTTTCCGGTGGCCTCCATCTTCTGCGACTGGAGGAGCTGCTGTTCCAGTTTTCTCTGGTTTGTCACATCCCGCATGAAGCCCCGGTACGCGGTGACCTCCCCTCTTTCGTTGCGGACGGCAGTCCCGGTAATCAGGATATTCAGCCGTTCTCCATCCTTTCTCCGCATCAGCACCTCGAATTCTTTTACGAAACCGTCCCGGTCGATGATCTGTTTGAATGCATCCCTTTCCTGGGGGTTCACGTAGATATCGCGGCCGAGCTCCGCGGAGAGGATTTCCTCCTTCGAGGAATACCCGAAGAGCTCCACTCCCGCGGGGTTGATGTCGAGGAATTTCCCCTGCGGGGTACTGATATAGACGACGTCCTTCGACTCCTCGAAGAGGTCCCGGTACTTCTTTTCGGACTCTATCAGCGACTCTTCCGTCTCTTTCCGCAGGGTGACATCCCGGATGATACCGATGAAGTAGTATTTCCCCTCCTTGATGGATTCTCCGTACGAGATTTCGAGGAATACCTCCTTGCCGCTCTTGTGCAGGCCGGGGAGGCCCACCGCCACCCAGGGAATGGTTTTTACCCCTGTTTCAATATGTTTTTTCACCGCAGCGACATGCCTCTCCCTCATCGCCTCCGGCATGAGCATGGTGACCGGTTTGCCGAGCATTTCCTCCCGGGTATACCCGAAGATCCTCTCCGCCGCCTGGTTCACCAGTACCATCGTATCGTTTTCGTTGATGGTGATGATGGCGTCCTGCGCAGTCTCCGCAACGATGCGGTACTGCTCCTCGCTGTCCCTGAGCGCGGCCTCCGCATGTTTGCGTGCGGAGATGTCCTCCAGGATGAGCATGGTGCCGGTTACGGTCCCTCCGGCGCCATAGACCGGGGCGGTGGAAATGTTGGTGTCGATCAGGGAGCCGTCCCTCTTTCTGCGGGATGCTTCCAGGCCGGTGATGACCTGCCCTTGCAGGACCCTGTCCTCCTGGGAGCGGAACTCTTCCTGCTTTTCTTTGGGAATAAGAGGGTAGGGCTTGTCCAGGACCTCCCGCGCGCTCCACCCGAAGATGCGCTCCGCAGCGGGGTTCCACAGCTTCACCTTCCCTTCGGGGTCGAGGACCACGAGGGCGAGGGGAGAGGCTTGTATGAAGGACTGGAGGGTGCGGGTGGTTTCCCACAGCGCCTCTTCCGTATGCTTGCGATCGGTCACGTCGAAGGCGGTGCCGATGATCGCGGGCATTCCTTTGTACGTTATCTTGCTCACCGTGAAGTCGATCCAGCGTTCCTCGCCTCCTTTCGTCACGATCTTGAATTCGTATCGGGCGGGAGACCGGTCGTCCGCGAGGTATCCTTCGCCGCACTTCCGGGCGCTCGCCTTGAACTCGGGGGTGGCGAGGTCGTATAGGTTCCTCTGCAGCAGCTCCTCCTTGCTGAAGCCGGTGAGCAGTCCCATAGCGGGATTGACGTAGAGGAAAGTGCCGCTGCAGATGAAGATGGCGGAGGCGGTGCTCTCGGCAAGAGAGATGAATTTCTCTTCGCTTTCGCTCAGCGCTCTTTCGGACCTCCGGAGAAATCCGAGGTTGCGGGAGATCAGGAAATAGAGCAGGACCGTCGTGAGGAGAATGAAGAACCAGCCTTTGCAGGTCTGGATGCGGGTAAGGGCGGCGGGATCGCTGATGAAGGAGACCAGTAGCCTGTCGGAAAGCAGTATCCAGAGGCCCCCTACGATACCGTAGAGCAGCGCGATCTTCAGAGAGATCCGCTTTTGAGACGGGATACCCCGGCCGGTACTCCCGGTATGTATAGTACGCATCGTTGTCCGTTCCTGTTCGTGAGCAAAAGGCCTCGTGCGAGAAAGCGTGCTCCGGATTATTTTGCCCTTATCCAATTGTATCAGATATCGAAGGGGAATTCTCAGAAAGTCAGGGGGACAATTTTGACAAAACGCAGGAGCGCGGCCCCAAAATCGGCGAGCAGGGCGCGGACAAGGGAGCTTTCCGTGAAGCGGTAGTGCCTCTCCATCAGCAGCTTCAGTTCGGCCGCCTCCTCCGCCGCGGTGACGGCCGAGGAGGTGACATACGCGCCGTTTATTTTTTCTTCCGCCCTCCCGGACTCATCGTACCAGTAGATCGCTCCGCCGGTCATCCCGGCGCCGATGTTATACCCTGCGTCGCCGAGCACCACCACCGCGCCCCGCGTCATGTATTCGCAGAGGTGGTGTCCCGCCCCCTCCACCACCGCTACGGCTCCGCTGTTGCGCACCCCGAACCGCTCCCCCGCCTTCCCCGCGACGAAGAGCTCTCCTCCGACAGCGCCGTAGAGCACCGTGTTCCCGGCAATCACCTGCGAGTGCTCTTCCCTGCCGGAGAGGGGGCGCACGACGATCCTGCCGCCGAACATGCCCTTTCCCACATAGTCGTTCGCGTCGCCGAAAAGGGTAAGAGAGAGCCCCCGGTGGGTGAAGGCCCCGAAGCTCTGTCCAGCCGTGCCGCGGAAGATCAGTCTGAGGGTCTCATCGGGCAGCCCCGCATCCCCGTATTTCAAAGAAATGTGGTAGTTGAGGCTCGCCGGTATGCTCCTGTCCACGTTCCTGATGGCATACTCCCGTTCTACCGCCTCCGCCCTCTCGATAAAGGGGAGGAGGTCTTCCACCAGCCTGCGGTTGAGGGAGAGGTGCAGGGTCGGGTTGTCGTTCCTCTCCTGCAGACAGGTCTTCGGCCCTTCGGTGGAGACGCCGAAAGGGGCGGCCGGCCTGATCCTCCCCGCTCCGGGGGGGAGGCCCTCAGGCGCACTGCGCAGCAGGGCCGCGTTCCCGACGATCCCGCCGAGGCTCCTCGCTCCCAGGCGGGAGAGGATTCCCCTGACCTCCCGCGCCACGGTGGTGAAATACGCCATGACCCCTTCGACCCTTCCGCTGAACTTCCTGCGCAGCCGCTCATCCTGCGTGGCGATGCCCCTGGGGCAGGTGTTCAGGTGGCACTGCCGCGCGAGGACGCAGCCGCAGGCCACCATAGTGGCGGTCCCGAAGCCGAACTCCTCCGCGCCGAGGAGGGCCGCGACGACGACGTCCCGGCCCGTCCGGATTCCCCCGTCTACCCGCACCCGCACCCGCTGCCGCAGCCCGTTCTCCATCAGGGCTCTCTGGGTTTCGGCGAGCCCGGTTTCCCAGTAATTCCCCGCACACTTGATGGAGCCGATGGGAGAGGCCCCGGTTCCCCCCTCGCACCCGCTTATCTGGACGATATCCGCATAGGCCTTCGCCGCTCCCGCCGCGATGGTCCCGACTCCTGCCTCCGCCACGAGCTTTACGCAGACCTTTGCCGCGGGATTCGCCTCCTTCAGGTCGTTGATGAGCTGCGCGAGGTCCTCAATTGAGTAGATATCGTGGTGGGGCGGCGGCGAGATCAGGGGGATGTGCGGTGAGCAGTGGCGCAGCATGGCGATATACGGGGTGACCTTGGATGCGGGGAGGTGTCCTCCCTCTCCCGGTTTCGCCCCCTGGGCGATCTTTATTTCGAGCTCCTGTGCAGACGCGATATAGGCTGGGGTGACCCCGAACCTGCCGGAGGCGATCTGCTTGATGGCGCTGTTGGTGATCCCGCCGTAGCGAACCGGGTCCTCCCCGCCCTCGCCGCTGTTGCTCCTGATGCCGAGCCTGTTGCACGCCTCCGCGATAGTCTCGTGGGCCTCGGGAGAAAGGGCCCCTATCGACATGGCTCCGGAGAAGAACCTCCCGAGGATGCTCTGCTCCGCTTCCACCTCCTCCAGCGGCACCGGAGTGCCTCCTTTATAAGAGAGCAGGTCGCGCAGATATACCGGGCGCTCCGCAGCGGTGCGTGAATAGGAGCGGTAGGCCTCCACGCCGGGAGATGCGATAAACCTGTTCAACGCGATCACGGCCGGAGCGGACCATGCGTGCCACTCCCCCTCCTTCCGGTGGCGCAGCTCGCCCCCGTACTCCAGGCTGGGCTCCTGCAGCTCGTACCCGCTGTTATGGCGCAGGAGGAGTGACTCCTCTATCTCGTCCAGACCGTCCGCTTCGATGCTCACCGGAGTCCTGGTGAAAAATTCGTCCACCACCTCCCTGTTGAGACAAAGGCTGTCGAACAACTGGGCGCCGTGGTAGGAATTAAGAGTGGAGATGCCCATGCGCGCCATCACTTTCAGCAGCCCCTCTTCCACCGCCCTTTTGTAGTTCAGCGCCGCCTGCTCGAAGGACAGCGCGAGCTCCCCCCTGCTGCACAGGTCGTACAGAGTCCGGAAGACGAGCCAGGGGTACACTGCGGTGGCGCCGTATCCGATAAGGCACGCAACATGATGAATGTCCCGGGCTTCTCCGGTCTCGACGACGATGCTCGTCCGGTTTGCCAGGCGCTCCCTCTGGAGCGCTTTGAAGGAAGCGGAGAGGGCGAGGAGCGAGGGCAAGGCCGCGTGTTTCCGGGTAATATCGATGTCCGACAGAATGACCAGCTCGATTCCCCTCCGTGCCGCGTTGATCACGGTCTCCTGCAGGCTTCTGAGGGCATCGGAGAGGAAGGGGAGCGAGGCGGTGCAGGAAAAAGTAGTGGGTATCCTCTCGAAAGTGATGGTCGTCTGCTTCTCGACCCCCCGCAGCGTGCTTTCGAGGAGAAGGGGGGAGTCCATCTGGACCCTCCGGGCGCTCTCCGGCTTTTCGTAGAGAAAGTTCCTCTTGTGCCCCGCATTCATCCTAAGGGACATGACGCTCCTTTCCCGTAGGTAATCGATGGGAGGGTTGGTCACCTGCGAAAAGCGCTGCTTGAAATAGCGGAAGAGGAGCGGCGGCCTTTTCGCCAGGGGAGGGAGAGGCGTATCGTCTCCCATGGAGAAGGTCATTTCCCTTCCTGTTTCCGCCATGACCCTGAGCTGGTTCCTCAGCTCTTCCTCCGTATAGCCGAAGGCCGCCTGCTGCCGCTGCAGCTCTCCGTCAAGCCGGGGAGCCGGGACGGCGCCCCCCTTTATCCAGACAAGATGCTCGCGGATCCACTCGTGATAAGGCTTCTGCCGCGCGAGCTCCTCGACGATCTCCTCAGTGTGGCGCACTCTTCCCTCCGTAAAGTCGACAAGGAGGGTGTCGCCGGGCCCCAGCCTCCCTTTTTCCCGTACTGCACGCTCTCCGAAGTCGATCATCCCTGTTTCGGAGCCGACGATGAGGAACCCGTCGCCGGTCACCGTATAGCGCAGGGGCCTGAGGCCGTTCCTGTCGAGGTGCGCCCCTACCGTATCGCCGTCGCTGAAGACGAGCGCTGCGGGGCCGTCCCAGGGCCTCATGAGAAAGGACTGATACTGGAAGAAGGCGCGGGCCCTCTCGCTGAGGGGGGCATGCTCCCAGGCAGGGGGCACGCAGCGGTTTACCGCGTGCGCAGCCGAAAGGCCGGAGAGGATGAGGAGCTCCACGATCCTGTCCAGGGAGGCAGAGTCGCTCTCCTCAGAAGAGACAAGGGGGCTGAGGAGCTGTGCATCGTCTCCCAGCAGCTCGTGGCGTATCTCGTGCTCAAGGGAGAGCATCCAGTTCCTGTTCCCCTGGATGGTGTTGATCTCCCCGTTATGGGCCAGCGCCCGGAAGGGCTGCGCCATGTTCCACTCCGGAGAGGTGTTGGTGGAGAAGCGCTGATGAAAGATGCAGAAGGCGGATTCGTAGTCCCCCCGGGTGAGATCCGGATAGAAGTCCGCGAGGCGGTTCGCCATGAGCAGCCCCTTGTAGACAATGGTCTTCGAGGAGAGGGAGGGGACATACACCTCGCTGCCCAGCTTTCTCTCGAGGGAGCGTCGGGCGAGATACAGACGCGCTTCCCGTTGCCGCGGCTCTACGGGTGCGGTATCGAGAAGAAGGTGCCTGATGGCCGGCTTCGTAGCAGAGGCTGCCTGCCCAAGGGCGTCGTCGCGGGTGGGGACCTCCCGCCATCCCAGAGGGAGAAATCCCTGTTCTGCGAGGACCTCCTCGATTTCTCTCTGCCTCTCCGCGTACAGGAAGAAGACGCCGACCGCGAGGTCCCCTTCGGGGGGGCGGAAACCGGAGTGCGTGATTTCCCGGGCGAAGAGCTCACGGGGTATCTGGGTAAGGACCCCTGCGCCGTCTCCCGTCTTTCCGTCGGCGCCGATTGCGCCCCGGTGGGTGAGGTTCGCCAGCGCCTCCGCTCCCCATTGTACGACGGCATGGCTCCTGGTCCCCTCGAGGGAACAGACGAAGCCGATGCCGCACGATCCTGATGACGAAGCAGTATGCATGGGCTCTCTTTCCGGAAGATTCCGTGCCAGGGTGCATACACACCCTGGCAGCTATCTCACTATTCTCTCTTTCACCCTCACCCTTCCCCTCTCCCCTGGAGGGAGAGGGCGGCCGAAGGCCGGGAGAGGGGGGGTGAAATGAGTTCCAGAGTGGTTTGGTATGCCTTACTTACATTCTATCAGATAGAGTCCGGATTGAAAGGGCCGCTGCAGGACGAAGAAAATAAAAAGGCCCTCCCGGTGAACGGGAGGACCTCGAGGAAATTCTTGTTGTTACTGCTTTACCACATTGATCGCCTTGGGGCCTTTCGGACCCTTTTCGACGTCGAAGCTGACTCTGTCACCCTCGGCAAGGGATTTAAACCCGTTGCCCTGGATGGAAGTGTGGTGGACAAAAACATCGGTGCCGTCTTCTCTGGTAATAAAGCCGAACCCTTTGGAGTCGTTGAACCACTTTACAGTGCCCTGAGCCATCGCGTGTACCTCCTTATCGTAAAAATGGAATCTCAGAACTCCTGAACAAAAAGACCACAAAGCTAAAAGTCTTTGTGGCCTCGCAAGGGCAAAAACTTCTGAAACTCTATTAGTATATTAGCATCTCCCCGAACCCTCCGTCAAATGAAATATCGGGCAGGAGCGTTCCCGCATCACTCCAGGGAAAAGGCCGTTTTTCTGCGCTCGATGAGCCTCTTGTTGAGCTCGATGGCAGCCACCGCCCCCTCCCCCGCCGCAATGACGACCTGATCGGGGCCGGTATTGAGGGGTCCCACGATGTACAACCCGCCGAGGGACGATTCGTAATGAGGGTCGGTGAAGAAATATCCACGGGAGTTCCTTTTCAACGGCAGTCCGGACAGAAACTCGTCGTTCATACGACATCCGTAAGCTGACATGACCACCTCGCAGGCGATGCGCTTTCCGCTGTCCAGTTCGACGGCTTCGAGAGTCCTGTTGCCGACCAGCCGTACCGGGCGGCCTGAGACGAAGCGTATATTTTCATCCTGCAACTCCTCTTCGTATTCGGGAGGCAGAGAGAAGGAGTCGAGGACGACGGTGATGTCCCGGGTAAACATCTCCTTTATGGCGAAGGCGTGGTTGACCGCTTCGATGTCGCGCCCGAGAACGACCAGCTTTTTCCCGGTGGTCCGGTACCCGTCGCAATCGATGCAGGTGAAGAAGCTGATCCCGAAGAAGGGGTAGAGGTTTTCCACGGGAGGCAGTATGTCATAGACACCGGTCGAGACGACGACGAAGAGGGAGCGATAGAGGGCTGTCTCGGTGCGCACCTCGAAATACTCCCCCTTTGTCACGGAGGTGACGCGCCCCCTTTCGATCCGTGCCCTGAAGCTCCGCGCCTGCTCCATCCCCGTCGCGATGACCTCCTCGCCGGTGATCAGTTTCTGGCTGAGGAAGTTCTCTATGTGCCTCGCGTGCCATGTCCTGCCGCCGGTCCTGTCGATAAGCAGGACATCCCGGTTGTACCGGCCCAGGTAGATGGCGGCCTGGAGCCCTCCGGGTCCCGCGCCGATGATGATGGCATCGTATATTTTCTCTTCCGCCACCTTCCCTCCTTGTCGGTGTCCTGGCCGGTGTCGTGCCCGGCCTGCGGCGGCATCACGGCTTGTGGAGCAGGGCGCCCTTTCTGTCACGGGCGTGCGATTTGCTTGTGAGGAACACCTCGCTCCGCCTCTCCTTCAGCGCCTTGCCATAGTAGGACTCACTCCCCGAATACGCCCGTGCCGACTCGCAGTAGGTGATGCCGAGGTCGAGCGCCCTGTTGATGAGGGCGTAGGCCTCCCTTTCGTATCCGAAGGAGCGGAGGACTCCTTCGCCCCCCAATCCGAGAATGGTCACCTGTTCCCCTGTCCTGCCCAGCTTTCTTTTCCCGATATCCCCGATATCCCCGATATCCATAGAATGATTCTACCAGATATGGTGACGGAGTAAAACAAAGGGAATGCGGCGGAAGACCGGGTGGGACGGAAGAAACAGCGTACGAAGGAGAGAAGCGGACAAGGAGAAAAAGCGACAGGGAGGCGGGAGCGGCACGGGGTCAGCGGGGAGGGCGCCGTCTGTTCGGCGTGCGGCAGGGAATGCGGAGGGAGTCTGCGAGATGCGATCTGAAGTCGTCGATGCTGATGAAGTGCAGCGCCATGCAGCCGGTGCTCAGCGCATTCTCGACATTTTCCATGGAGTCGTCCACGAAGAGGGCCTCCGGGGGAAGGACGCCCAAGGCGGAGAAGGTGTCGGTGAAGACCGAGGGGTCGCGCTTGCTCTTCCCCAGTTTGAACGAGTTGTACACCGCATCGAAGAGGCGGGAGAAAGGGGTCCTCTGTTCGATCTCGTCGAGCCAATTCGTCTGATCGCTCAGCAGGGCGACAATCAGTCCGGAGGAACGGAGCCTCTCGACCTCTTCCAGCATTTCCGGGCGGAGAGTAAACCGGGAGAGGATCTCCTCCCTGAGCTCGCTGTCGCTCCCGGTGATTTTCGTCTTCGCCTGCACTCTGTTCCAGAAGACACGCTCCTCTATCGCGCCGGTCACATAGCCGGTCTCATAGATAAGCTCGCGGACGAACCGGAAAAAGCGGTCGGGATCCAGGCCGTTCTTCCGGGCGATGGCATGCAGGCCCTGCCGGAACCCCTCTTCCGCCATCACTCCCCCGAAATCGAATATGACCGCTTTCACCATTGCCCGGCGCTGCCTCCTGACGGATACCGGACCGGATAAAAAGGAAGACCGGACCGTAAAGAAATTATAGCAAAAAAAGAGAGGGCCGCCGTTCTGTCGTTTTTTGCCTCTTATTTGACTTCTGGAACGGTTTTGCTACTATTAATGTAGCAGTGCCTAAGGGTGTGTGCTTGATAATAATCGTGAAAAATAATAGAATTTCCAAAATGTTCATCCAAAGGAGGGCTTTATGGCGTACACTGCGAAGGACTATGGAAAGCTCGTCGGCATGGAGGGGTTCAGCGAAACTCTTCTCAAGAACCACTTCACACTCTACCAGGGATACGTTACGAACACCAACAAGGTCCTGGATGCCCTTTCGGGGATGTTGCAGGAGGGAAAGACTGCCGTCCCGGAGTATGCAGAGCTGAAAAGAAGGCTCGGGTGGGAATTCGACGGCATGAGGCTCCACGAGTACTATTTCGAGAATTTGGGCGGAAAGGGAGGCATCGACCGGAACGGGAGGCTTGCCGGGAAGATGGCGGAGGATTTCGGGAGCTACGACGCCTGGGAAAAGGATTTCAAGGCGACGGGCTCCATGCGGGGGATCGGGTGGGCGGTTCTCTACCAGGACCCGACGAACGGCAGGCTGATCAATTTCTGGATCAATGAGCATGATGTGGCCCATCCCGCGGGGGGCACTCCCCTTCTGATCATGGATGTTTTCGAGCACGCTTTCATGCTCGACTACGGCCTCAAGAGACCCGACTACATAGAGGCTTTCTTCAGGAATATCGATTGGGGCGCTGTAGAAGGCCGTCTCAAGTAGAAAACAAACCCGGCAGGCCCCCCTCCTCTTCCTTCCGGGGGAGGAGGGGGGCCTGTTTTTTGCGGAGTACTGCCGCGGGGGTGGGCGGGTGGCTTTTAATGTGAAGGAAATTAAAGAGATTGCGAAGAAGTTCAGTCCCGAACAGATAGAAGGGTGCATTCACCAGCAGATACGGACCGGCACCAACACCTGCCTCGACAGCCGGCCCACCGAAGAGATCGTGAATGAGCTCTCGAAGGCGGAGTTCGTGAAGAAGCTGATGCAGCAGGGACTGACTCTTCCCGATGCGCTGCGCGAGCTCGCGAAGCAGATCAGGCTGCTGCAGTCTGAACAGAAAAGGGGGACATAATACTAATTTTTCCCGATACAGACAATAGGAGCACACCATGCACCTTTGCCGTCCGCTCCTGCTTTCTCGGAAAATTAGTACTATGTCCTCCTTTATGGGACGAGAAACCAACTGATTCGATGGAGGTGTGCCATGAAAGTGCCTCTCTTCCTCCTGCTGGCGGCTTCGGTCGTCCTCTTGACCGGGGCGGCCGCGTACGCAATCCACGAGACGATTCCTTCGGAAACGCAGGTCGCGCTGCCGGGGGCCGATGCCCAGAAGCTGGGCGAATACATCCTGCGGGGCAGCCCCTACTCCCATTGGAAGATGTGGCCCGGAAAGGGGAAGTTCTATAAGGGGACGGAGCCGCATGGGGCGCTCCTCACCACGTATGTCAACGATGTCGCGTATGAGTCCCTCCGGAGCGGGAGAGGGGTGCTGCCCGACGATTCCCTCATCGTCAAGGAAAACTATACCGCAGACAAGACCCTGAGCTCCCTCACGGTGATGTACAAGGTGAAGGGGTACAGCCCGAAGGCGGGGAACTGGTTCTGGGCGAAATACACCCCGGAAGGAAAGGCGGAGGCGGCGGGAGACCTCGAGATGTGCATCACGTGCCATGGGAAAAACAAAGAGAACGATTACATCATGACGGAGAAGCTGCGCAAAAAGTAGGGACGTGCGTCCCGTGAGGCTTCTCTGCACGGCAAGAGATATATTCTTGCCGTTTTTTTGCCTTTCCGGAGCCGCTGCTCCGCGCCCTGACAAGCTCCCTCCCGTCTCCTTGACAAGGGAAAGGACAGGGAGTAATCTTAAATACAGCAACGTTCCCGCCGCCTGCTTCCGCCCGCAGTCCGTGCGGCAGGAGCACGGGGCGGCGGTGCGGGAATCGTCCGATGCGCGCGGAAGGGAGGAGCAGGAATGGTGACAGGCAAGGAGGATCTGCTGCAGGCGCTCGTTGAAGCCTTTCTGATGGAGAAAGGAACAAAGGAGTTCTATCTGTACGCAGCGAAGAAAGCCGCGGGCCGGGAGGCACGGGAAATGTTTTCGGAGCTTTCGTGCTGGGAGGATGGGCATATGGGGTACGTCCAGTATCTCTACCGGGCGCTGCAGGACGACCGGGAGATGCAGACCTTCGAGGAGTTCAGGGAGAGGAGCGCCGCACCCGATACCGAAGCAGGCATCCCGGTAAAAGACCTGAAAGAGACGGTGGAGGAGTACGATTTCGTCGATGAGAAAGAAGCGTTGGTGGTCGCCCTCGAAATAGAAGGCAAGGCGTACACCCTGTACCGGACCCTTTCGGAGACCGCCGCTGACTCCAACGCGCGGGTGGTATTCAGGGAGATGATGGAGCAGGAGAAGAAGCATATCGGGTTTCTCAACGAGCTGAGGAAGAAACTATCCTGAAGGCGGATGCGCCGGAGGAGGCGGGCATGGTCCAGATGGGGGAATACGATGCGCTGCTGAGGGACATCGGGCGGGAGTATTTCGTTTCCACGATCCGTTACGTGCCCGATCTGGCGGTCTGGGCGCGGCAGAACCGGACCGGCCTTCATGAGCCCCGGCAGCCCATGAAGCTGGTGGCCGACGAGAAAGAGGGGCTTGTCATGGCGGTTCAGTCGGAAGTGGAGGAGGACCTCATCGCCGCCCTCATCACCGGCCTGGAGGTGCGCTGGCAGGTGGTGGACAATGCAGAGGACCTTTCCCTGCGGTTTGCCACGATGGAGAGCCGGCTGGCCTACTGCTTTCTGAAGGAGTATGCGAGGACCCGCGCAAGTCTTGCAGAGGACGAACGCCTTGAGGATGAATGGGCACTGCGGCAGATGGAGAAGCTGGGGCTCTCCGGGCGGGTCCGCATGGCGGAGAGGGACATGCAGGGCCGCAGAGGGTGAGGGGCGAAGAGATGCCTGCCTTTGAGTATGGGGGAGTGCGCGTTGTGGTGGATGAAGAAGGGTACCTCGTGAACACGGACGGATGGACCGAAGAGGTTGCCCGCGCCCTGGCTGCACGGGAGAGGGTGGACGAGCTCACGCCGGACAGGATGGACATCATACGGTTCATGCGGGAGTATTACCGGAAATACGCTTTCTTCCCCCTGCTGGGCGCGGTCTGCAAGAATATTCACCGGCCGGGAGACTGCTTCAGCGAAGCGTTCTTGCCCCCTTTGACCGCATGGAAGATAGCGGGCCTCCCCAAGCCCGATGAACATATCGTCGCCTATCTGCGCGGTGAAGGGGGCGTCACATAACAGGAACCGCTCCATGAACAGACTTGCGACGGAAAGGTCTCCCTATCTCCGGCATGCCGCGGACCAGAAGATCCGGTGGTATCCGTGGTCCGACGAGCCTTTCGAAAGGGCGCGTCAGGAGGACAAACCCCTCTTCCTCAGCTCCGGTGCGGTATGGTGCCATTGGTGTCACGTGATGGCACAGGAGAGCTTTTTCGACGAGGAAACGGCCCAATTCCTGAACGAGCACTTCATTTCCATAAAGCTGGACAGGGACGAGAGGCCCGACATCGACAGGAGATACCAGAGGGCGGTGTCCGCCATGGGCGCCGGGGGAGGATGGCCCCTCAGCGTCTTTCTTACTCCGGACAGGAAGCCCTTTTTCGGGGGCACCTATTTTCCCCCCGAGGACATTTACGGGCGGCCGGGTTTCAAGAAAGTGCTCCGTGCGGTGCTGGACCTGTACAGGACGAAGAGAGACGAGGTCTCCCGCTACACCGATGAGCTCATGGCGTTCATACGGCCGGGTGCGCTGCCGCAGGGGGAAGTAAGCCTTGCCCTGTCCGATACGGCGCTGCGGGCCATGAGCTCCCACTTCGATCCGCAGAACGGGGGATTCGGGACCGCCCCGAAGTTCCCTGCACCGGGTGCGCTGGGCTTCCTGCTCAACCGGTTCTTCTTCTTACGGGACGAGGGCGTCGGGCTCATGGTGCGGAAAACCCTCGGGGCAATGGCGAAGGGCGGGTTTCATGACCAGCTCAGGGGCGGCTTCCACCGGTATTCCGTCGATGCGTTCTGGATCGTCCCCCATTTCGAGAAGATGGCGGACGACAATGCGTGGCTCCTGCGGAACTACAGCGATGCCTGTTCCGTCTTCGGGGACGGGTATTTCCGGGAGGTGGCGCGGGGGATCGTCGCGTTCACCGCCGACGTGCTCTCCGACCCCGGAGGAGGGTTCTACGCGAGCCAGGACGCCGACGTCACCCCCGACGACGAGGGCGGATACTTTACCTGGACTGAAGAGGAGTTCCAGAGTGCCCTTGACGCAGAGGAGTACGAGGTGCTCTCGCTGCACCTCCTCCACGAAAAGGGAGCCATGCATCACGATCCTTCCCGAAGGGTCCTCTTCGTTGCCGCAGAGCCGCGGGAGATCGCCGCACTGACCGGCAGGCAGGAGGAAGAGGTCGGGGAGATCATTGCGCGGGGCAAAGGCAAGCTGCTCGCCGTCCGGGACAGGCGGAAAGCCCCCTTTGTGGACACCACCCTGTACACCTCCCTGAACGGAATGTACAGCACCGCCTACCTGAAGGCGTTCAGGGTCCTGGGAGAGGGGAGGATCAGGGATTTCGCCCTGAAGAGCCTTCACCGGATGCTGCGGGACCACCGCACCCGCGGCGGCCTGCTCCACACCGCGGGCGTAGCGGCCCTTCTGGACGACTATGTTTATCTGATCGAAGCAGTGCATGCCGCTTATGAGGAAACCGGAGATTCCGCATGGCTCGCCGAAGCGGACGGCCTGATGGAGCACTGCCTGGAACGCTTCTGGGACAACGCCGAAGGGGGCTTCTTCGATGCGGAGACAGAGGTCCTGGGGGTGCGGCTGAAAGGGATGGAAGATATTCCCCACCCCTCGGCCAATGCAGTGGCTGCCCCGCTCCTCCTGGCGCTCTCCCACGCCACCGGAAAAGCGAAATACCGGGAACATGCCGAAAAGGTGCTGCGTGCCTTCGCCGCGCAGGCAGGGGATTTCGGGGTGCATGCGGGCAGCTATTTCAGCGCGGTGGATGCGTACTTTTCGCTGCTCACGCTGACGGTGGAGGCATCCCCTGGCAGCGCTCTCGCCCGCACGGCCCTCGATGCATTCAGACCCTACAAGAGCATCGCCTATCGAGAAGACGCGGGGCGGGTTATTCCCTGCTCCGGAGGCTCCTGCTCCGGGCCGGTGGAGAGCCCTGAAGAGCTCCGTACTACAATAGCAGCGAGAAAATAAGAGGAAGAGCCCCGGCAAGCGCATTAAAAAGGATAGACAGTGTCTATCCCCTTGAGAGTGCTTCGCTCCGCTCGCCTATCACCCTCACCCCGTCTTTCTCTCGTCTTTGTCATTGCGAAGGGCCGTACCCTGAAGCAATCCGTTGTGTTCTCGTGCATCCCTTTTTTGATCAGCGTGTCAGCAGGATTGCCGCTGCATAGATGAGATACAACACGCCTCCGAGGAGCACTGTCCAGGGGGAGACCTTCCGGCGGAAATGGATTTCCGCGAGGAGGAGCAGCGCGGAAGCGAGCGCCAGCGCAGCGGAGAGGATGCCGAGCCCGGAAAGCCTCCATTCGGTGAACAGCAGGCCCACCGAAACGGGAAAGGTAGCTTGAAACACCATGGCGCCCGTGATGTTCCCCATGGCCAGGGTATCCCTGCCCTTCAGGGTCCAGGTGATGCTGTTGAACTTCTCGGGAAGCTCCGTCGCGATGGGAGCGACCAGCAGGGCGAAGAGCAGCGGATCCATGCCCCAGGAGGCGGAGAGCTCCTCGATGCTCCCCACGAAGACATGCGCGCCGCCCACCATGAGGCCGA
This sequence comes from Thermodesulfovibrionales bacterium, assembly GCA_046350935.1. Lineage (GTDB taxonomy): Bacteria > Nitrospirota > Thermodesulfovibrionia > Thermodesulfovibrionales > Dissulfurispiraceae > Nitrobium. The sequence goes on along the minus strand of JAXLZK010000021.1, from coordinate 35,470 downwards.
GTGCCGCCGCTACCTGAAAGAGGATGGGACAGAGTCCCTCCCTTTCATGATCCGTCCGGGGTGTTCCTGCCCCCCCTTTTGCCAGCCGAAGTCCGAAGAGCACGAGTTTCCGGAGGTACAGTTCCTGTGTGTGCATGATGTCTTCGCTCTCCCCGGTGAAGGTCATGTAGGCGTATACCAGGTAGCCCGCAATCAGCAGGAAGGCGATAAAGACATGCCCTTTGACAAAAACCGGCAGAAAAATGGCCGTACCGTAGAGCGCGATGAAGAACAGCAGGTCCCTCTTTAGGGAAGGGGCTTCGATATGGAGCGCGAACCCTCTTTTTTTTCTGAGGAAACTGACGGCTATCGCGAGTCCTACGAGGAAAAAGGCAAGGGTGGAAAGCATGAAGGGCGCCCCGAGAATGGCTCCCACCCCTATGCTCTGCGAGGCGCTTCCGCCATGCATCACGATGGCGACGAGGGGCAGAATCGTTTCCGGGAGGGCCGTTCCCACCGCTGCGAGGATGCTTCCTACCACGGCTTGCGAGAGAGAAAGCCTCCTGCCGAGCACCTCCACGCCGTTGGTGAAGATTTCGGCGCTTGCCAGGATTATCAAGAGGCTGAGAGCGAGAAGGAGCAGTTCCGTCATCTCTTACCGAACGATCAGGACGGGGCAGGGCGAGGACCGTATCACCGCTTCCGAAACGCTTCCGATCAGCACCTCCCTGATGCGCGATGTCCCACGCGCCCCCATGATGATAAGGTCTGCGTTCCTTTCCGCAGCCGTCTGATTGATCGCCTTATAGGGGACCCCTATCGTGACGAAATTCTCCACTTCGCTGCAGCCGCGCAGGAAGGAGCAGATGTTCTCCTCAGCCTCGCGCAGCAGGTGCCGGGTGTATTCGTCCTTTTCGGCCTCGCTGACCTCCCGGAGCTTTGCGAAGCTCTTCTCCAGGGCAAGGCTTGACACCGCATGGACGATGGTCAGCCCGGCAGCGTTCTTCTCCGCCAGGGAGCGGGCCGTTTCGGCGGCCTTACGGGAGTTTTCGGAGAAATCGACCGCACAGACGATCCGTTTCACCTCCACGGCTCCCAGGGAGGCCTTTTCAGCCTTTTCCCCCCGAACGACCAGGAGGGGGACGGCAAGGGACCTGATAAGCCGCTCCGAGCTGCTCGGGCGTATCAGATGCGACTGATAACCGAGGACGAGGATATCGGAAGACAGTTCCCTGAAGCAGGAGGCGAAGGTCTCCGCCAGTCTGCCCGCGGCGATGGTGTGTCCTGCCCGGACCCCCTGCGCGGAGATCCTCTGCTCCCATTCCTGCAGGAGCGCCCGATCGGCTTCTTTTTCCTTTTCGAGGTAGGGCATCATGTAAGCCGGAGGGGTGAGGGCATAGTCCATCACATGCAGCAGATGCACCTCAGCGTCCTTCCCGCCCCCGGACCGGGCGAGCCAGAGGGCGTAGGCGAGCACCTTTTCCGTATCACTTCCGAGGTCGACAGCAGTGAGAATTTTTCGGCAGGTCGTCATGTGCGGTATCCCCTGGGTGTCTTCTTGTGCCCGCTTGCCCGAAAAAAGGCGGAAGCAGGCGGCCCTTTCACTTTAAATTATATACGATAACAGGGACGGCACGCAGCCGGCAGGGCCGGAAGCGGGAGAAAACAGGGGGGAGCGAAAAGCAGGGGCGGGATGAACCGCCCCCACCAGCTATTATCGTATCGAATCTTTAAGGGTCTTTCCTGCGGTGAATTTCGGGATCTTCGTGGCGGGAATCTTGATCTCCGCCCCGGTCCTCGGGTTGCGGCCCTTCCGCGCCTTCCTCTTCGAAACGGAAAACGTGCCGAAGCCGACAAGCGTGACTTTCTGCCCTTTTTTGAGGGAAACCTTTACTGCGTCCAGTGTCGCGTCGAGAGCCTTCGTTGCGTCAGCCTTCGTAAGGCCGGCTCCCGAAGCAATTTTGTCGATGAGCTCTGCTTTTGTCATTCTCTTCACTCCCCCCTTTTTTTTACGATTTTTGTTGGAAAGCCTCAAACTTTCGGTATACACAATAACAGGAAGGTTATTATTTGTCAAGTGGAAAGAAGGGCATTTTTCGGCGTCTTCGCGGCACCTTCACAGAGGCGCGAGGCGGGGTGGGCGGCGGGATGCCTGTACCTCCTAATGGGCTTCCGCCCAGTTCCTGCCCCACCCGATATCGACCTTCAGCGGCACGGAAAGGATGAGGGAGCTTTCCATCTCGTGCCGTATCATCGCCGTGACCTCCTCCCGCTCTTCCCCGGGAGCGTCGAAAAGGAGCTCATCGTGGATCTGGAGCACCATACGGGTGGAGAAGCCCTCTCCCCTGAGCCTCTGCGCAATGCGGATCATGGCGATCTTGATGAGATCGGCCGCGGTGCCCTGAACCGGGGAATTGACCGCCAGCCTCTCCGCCTGCTGTCGTACTGTTGCGTTGGAGCTCCCTATTTCGGGGAGCGGCCGCGTTCTCCCCAGCAGGGTGGAGACGCACCCCGTCCGCTGCGCCTCTTTGATGGTGGCGTCGATATAGTTCCTGACCCCCGCATGCTGCGCAAAGTAGCGCTCGATGTAGGCGGAGGCTTCCCGGGGCGGGATGCCGAGGGCTTCGGAGAGGCCGTACGGGCTCATCCCGTAGATCACGCCGAAATTCACCACTTTCGCGATCCTCCGCATCCCGGCATCCACTCCTTCCGGCGGCACTCCGAACAGTTCGGAGGCGGTGCGTGCGTGGATGTCGCTGTTCCTGCTGAAGGCGTCGATCAGGCCCCTGTCTCCGCTCATGTGCGCCAGGATGCGCAGCTCGATCTGCGAATAGTCGGCGGAGACAAGGACATGGCCCTCGTCCGCGATGAACGCCTCCCTGATCCTGCTCCCCCACTCCCCGCGGACAGGGATGTTCTGGAGGTTCGGCTCGCTGCTGCTGAGCCGTCCGGTGGCGGCCACGGTCTGGTTGAAGGAGGTGTGTATCCTGCCCGTCCTCCTGTTGAGCAGTTTCGGCAGGGCATCCGCGTAGGTCGTCTTCAGCTTGTACAGGGTCCGGTAGTTGAGCACCTCTCCGGGGAGCTCGTGGGCTTTTGCCAGCTCCTCCAGGACGTCCATGCCCGTCGAATACCCCGTCTTCGTCCTTTTCCCCGGTTTGAGGCCGAGGGTTTCAAAAAGCACCTTGCCGAGCTGTTTCGGAGAATTGATGTTGAAGGGCTCTCCGGCAAGAGCGTAAATCCTCGCCTCGATGCTGCCGAGCTCCCTCTCCAGCTCCTGCGACAGCTTCTCCAGTTTCCCGGCATCGATCCGCATTCCGGCCTCCTCCATGTCGGTGAGGACGGAGAGGAGGGGCATTTCAATATCGAAATACAGTTTCTCCAGGCCCCTCTCCCTGAGCAGGGGGAAGAGGACCGCGCGGAGCTCCATGGTCAGCTCGGCGTCCTCCGCCGCATACCGGACGGCCTCTTCCAGCGGGACCTCGGCAAAGGATTTCTCCTTTCCGGCGACCTCGGTGTACGCCCTTTTCCGGTGGGACAGGTATTCAAGCGAGACGTCCTCGAGGCTGTGGCCCGGCTTGCCGGGGTTCAGGAGGTAGGACGCCAGCATGGTGTCGTAGAGGGCGCCCTGCACCCGGATGCCCTCCTTCCGGAGGATGAGCATATCGTACTTCAGGTTGTGCCCGATCTTGGCGACGGAGGAATCCTCAAGAGCCCCCTTCAGAAGAGACAGCGCATCGGGAAGGTTCGGGCCGGAGAGGTGGCGCAGCGGGACATAGTAAGCCCGCCCTTTTTCCCTGCACAGGGCGATGCCGACCACCGTATCGGACAGCGGGTCGACCCCGGTCGCCTCGACATCGAAAGCCAGCTCCTGCAGGGTGTAATCGGCGGCCGGTACGGATTGATTTTCTGGGGAGATGGCGGGCAGGGCCTCCCCTGTTTCCTCCGTCTTCTCCTCTTTCTTTTTTTCGTTGAAGAGCGAATATTGTTCCATTCCGTTGTGCCTTGCAAGAAAACGAGCGTGCTCTTTTAGTTTATCAGAAAAGAGGAAAAGACAGGGAGGCAGGGTGAGACGGAAGAAAAGAAAGAGACGAGGCAGAGAACGACAGAGCAGGGCAGAAAAAAGCAGTTTCTTGTCTTTATTCTTTGCCTGTTTTTTTCTGTCTCACTCTGTCCTGCCCTGCTTTACCTCTGTCTTATCCCCTTTTGATGGACAGGATCAGCTCGGCGTTCTTGATATGGGTCATGGAAAAAGGGGTGTCCAGATAGCGCGTATACCGGTTCGGATCGGGGGACTCGTCCCGCAGAAAGGGGCGGACATACTGAATGGCGTGGTCCGCCATCCTGCGGTGCAGCGCCGGGGTGGCGAGAAGGGAGGGGAAATCCACGATGTGGTTCCTCATGAGCTGGTAGAGGTCTTTTTGCTCGTAGTCGAAGAGGCTTGAGGCGCTCAGGGTGGCGATGATCTTCCCCTCGTAGTGCTCCCAGAAGCGCAGAAAAGCCCGGTGATGGAAGCGCGGCAGCCTGTCGATGCCTTTGAATATCACGAGATCGAAATTGGTGAAAAATTCAAAGTAGAGCTCCTCTTCGGTGATGTTGCCGCAGGGAATGATACAGGCGATCGTGGAGTTCAATCCGAAGGCGTCGGTGCCGAGGAGCCGGTTCAGGATGAAGTGGAAATATGCTTCGTCTTCGTAGCGGACAACCATCCTCCTGCCCTGGAGCAGATGAAAGTTTCTGAAGGTTTTCAGAAAGTGCTCGAAATGCGCCCCCCCCGGCAGATACGATTCGAGCCGGAAAGAGGAGGAGGGAGGGGTGACAGGCTTGATGCTTTCGCGGATTCCCATCTCGTGCAGCACGCTGTTCGCCTCCATGATGCAGTCGTTGAGGAAGTCCAGGCTCTTCTTTTCGTCCATCCCTGTCCGTTTCAGCCGGGCCATGAGGGTCGTCCCGCTCTCCTTGTCCTTTTCGATGATGAAGAGGACGGCGAGGGCGGTGAGGTACATGACGAAAGCGTAGAGCAGCTTGTTTTTCGTGATGGAAACCTTCATGCCCTTACTGACGGCGTAGTGGGGATTGAGGAGGAGATAGCCGAGGGCGTAGCCGTCCAGCACCGACGTGAACGCCCCCACCACCTTCTCGAAATACGTCTTGTTGATCTGGACGAGGTCGATGCCGAAGAGGAGCCTCTCGAAGGAGCGGGAGACCTCTGAATAGAGGCGCGAAGGGGAGGTGTAGTAGTCGTTCAGATCGAGGAGGCTGTTCTTCATGAAGATCTTCAGGCCGCAGGCCTCGAGGGAGAGCAGGGAGCTCCCTTCGCCCCATTCGTTCTTATAGCCGAAGAAGGGAGAGAGCCTCTTGAAGAGCACGGTCTTGAGGGTGGTGAAAAGGTGATAGTTCCGGAAACCGGGAAGGGAGACCTCGACGCGGGCCCTGTTGCGCTTCACGAAATCCCCGGAGATGCGCTTCACTGCATTGAGGCCGAGCCGCGCGATAATGCAGTCGATGTCGGAGGCATTGACGTCGGACACTCCCTTGCTGCCTGCGGAGCGGACAAGCAGCTCCTCTTTCAGGTCGGGAAAGACCGATGCGTCGGCCGCTTCCGGCGCAGTGTCCTGCGCCGCCCCGCTGCTTTTGTTCTCCTTTTCCCCGGTCCACTTCCGGTGCACCTCGCTGATCTCCATGATGTACAGCTTCAGCCTCTCCACCTTCGTTTCGCTGCTTTCCAGCTCCGCCATGAGATTGGTAAGGGGCGTCAGAAAATCGTGCTGCTTGTATTGGGAAATGGTGTAATAGGTGAGTGTGGTTGCGGGCGCCTGCTCCTCTTCCTCGAGGTGCTGCAGGTTCTGCCTGATATAGGAGCCCGTATCGAAATCGCCGGCGAGGCGCAGACCGATGGCGGCATCGTCCTGCCATACGACTTCGGCAGACAGGGGCTTATGCGCCGTGGAGAGGGAAACCGCTGTCTCGCTGCATTTTACTTTGCCCCCCTTCGTTATCTTTGCTCCTTCCCTGCTCATCTCGGTGACGACGCCCAGGTCTCCCGCGGAGACCTCCCCGATGCGATAGCGCAGGTCCTTCCTCTTGTTGAACACGTTTTTATCGGGAGCCGCCTTGGGAGCGGACGCTTCTCTGGCCGGCTCCTTCCTTGCGGCCCGCACCGGAGCAGGTTTCGGTTTTTTCGGGAACATGTCAAAAAATCCCACGGCGGAACCTCCTTTCCTGAAGAAACACTTTATATTTTTTGTTATTTCTTGTCAATAGGCGGAGAGGCCGTCCCGGAAGGGCGAGGAGAGCGAAAGAGAAATGCAAGAAAAGACAACGGGAATGCTTCAGAAACTCCCTGCGTACACTCCCTTCGTACTGGCGGTCGTTGTCTTCCGCTCCCCTTATTGATTGCCCTCAGTAGCCCCGGCCCCATCGCCTTCTCTGCAGAAAGAGGGCGCCCCATATGAGGTAGCCCCCGGCCACGGTGGCGGAGACGGCCCGCACCGCCCGCCGCATTTCGTATTCGTCTGCAGGCCGGTCTTCCACGGTAAGCACGTCTTTCCGCACCACCTCTACAGGAGCGCTGCCGGGCTTTTCTGCGAGGAACATCCTGCTTCCCTTTGTACCGGTTACCCTGCCCGCCAGCGTTCCGTGTCCCCTGGGGAGGGCCACGGTAACCCGCCGGTGCATATAGGACTCTTCAGGGGAGAGGCTGAAGAGCTGGTAGTACCCCCACACCATCAGGCCCGCACCGAGCACGACAAGGACCTGCCTGACGACGGAGCCCATATTACTGCGGGTCCCGAGGGAATAGAACGGTTCCTTCCCGGAGCAGCTCCCTTTTGGTACCGTCTGTCAGGGTCAGGACCACGGTGGGCCGGAAAAAAATGAAATCCTGATGAAAGGGGGTCTCCACTGTCCCCCCGAAGGAGCTGTTGTCCCCCAGGGCGATATGGACCGTTCCCCCTATCTTTTCCGTTTCGAGGATATTGTCGGGCCTGCGTGCCCTGTCGTTGGTGCCGATGCCCAATTCCGCAATGTTCCTGTTTTCGCCCTTCTCACCGAGCTTTGCCCTGAGGAAGACGCCGAAGGGCTCGTCTCCCGCAACATCCTGCACCCTGCCGCCCCGGACAGTCAGGAGAAGGGGAGAGCGCAGCTCCCTTGTGGGCGCCCATTCGAGGACGAGTTTTCCCTCTGCGGTCCCTTCCAGGGGTGCAAGGAACACCTCTCCTGCCGGCAGGTTCCCGAAAGCCCCCTTTCTGGTGAGGATTCCCGTATCGGCGAGGGCCTTCCTGCCCTTCTTCGACAGGGTGATATGGGTGCCGTTGGGAGTGCGGACCTCTATGCTTTCCGCCCTGTTTACTTCACGGGCAAGGGCGTTTGTCCTCTTTGCCAGGGCCTTCCACTCCGTATTCATCGACCCGTTGAGCATCGACGAGTCGAACAGGGGCATGCTTGCATAGCGGCACCCGCAGACCCGGGTCAGCAGGTCCCGGAAGCGGGTGTGGCTGGTTGAATAGTTGGAGAGGGCGATGACCACATCCACTGCGTATCTCTTATGGCGTGCGATGATCTCTTCGGCCTTCCGCAGTCCGGCATCCGAGCCCTTTTTTTTCAGGAGGGGGGAAAGGAGCCGCGCTGCGCGCAGGGCGGCCACGGTGCTTTCGCCGAAGGCGCTTTCCCAGAGCTCTGCAGGAGGCTCGGCCCCGTGGCTCCCGGTGGCGGGAAATTCGCGGTAGAGGACGCGCCGGGAGAATGCCTTGCCCACTTCGGCGGTCAACAGGGCGATGTCCCTGAGCCGCGTCCTTCTGCAGAGGTCGTCATGGGCGATGCTCTCAGCGGGCGAGGGGGTATCGTTGAACACGAGCACCCGCTCCTCTCTCTTCACTCGCAGGTTGATGCGGAATATGTTCTGCAGAGCCGTGGTCATCATCGCTTCCTCCTCCCGGATCGTGCGCCGGCGCTTTTGCCGCCCTCCTTTTGCCGCGCATAGGAGTATTGTACAGGTTTCGAGAGCAGGCGGGAAAGGACAAATGTGCTGCGGGCAGGGCGGGTGCGCAGCGGACAGCGCAGGGGAAGGGAATCGCCCGGAGGTCTTTTAGCAATCGGGCAGCGATCAGGCGGCGTATCGGGCCGCGTATCAGGGAAAGACCAGCTCCAGTTGCTGCTTGCTCTCCCGGGGGAACGTGATAGGGTACTTGTTGTCGAAGCAGGCGGTGCAGTAGTCCCCGGAATGGGGAATGATGCTCTTCAGCCCGTCGAGGCTGAGATAGGCGAGGCTGTTTGCGGTAATGTACTTGCGTATCTCCTCGGTCATGTGGCTGGAGGCGATGAGCTCCTGGCGGGTAGGGGTGTCGATCCCGTAAAAGCAGGGGCCCACGGTGGGCGGGGAGCATATCCGCATATGGACTTCCTTCGCCCCCCCGACTTCCCGGATCATCTTCACGATCTTCTTGCTCGTAGTGCCCCTGACGATGGAGTCGTCCACCACCACGACCCTCTTCCCCTGGAGGAGGTCCCGCACTGGATTGAGCTTTATCTTGACGCCGAAGTGTCGGATGCTCTGTTTCGGCTCGATGAAGGTCCTGCCGATGTAGTGGTTCCGTATCAGTCCGAAGTCGAAGGGCATCCTGCCCGTCTCCGAAAAGCCGATGGCTGCCGGCACTCCCGAGTCGGGGACGGGGATGACCACGTCGGCATCCACCATGGACTCCCGTGCGAGCTGCCTTCCCATCTCCTTTCTCATGGAGTTTACGCAGGTATGGTTGAAAAGATAACTGTCGGGGCGGGCGAAATAGATGAACTCGAAGACGCAGAACGCCCTGCGGGGGCTGTGGAGCGCTTTATGGGAGTGGAGCCCCTGCTCGTTGATAATGATCATCTCCCCCGGCTCCACGTCCCGCACGTACTCGGCCCCGATGAGGTCGAAGGCGCAGGTCTCCGATGCCACCACGTATCCGTTCTCCACCTTCCCGAGGGAGAGGGGCCGCACCCCGAAGGCGTCCCGCACCGCGATCAGCTCGTTTTCCCTCAGGAACAGCAGGCTGAAAGCTCCGCTCACGTTCCGCACCGCTTCGGCGATCCGTTCGTAGGGGTTTTCGCTCCGGGAGCGCGCGATAAGGTGCAGGATCACCTCACTGTCGGAGGTGGATTGGAAAATGGCCCCTTCGGCTTCGAGCTCCCGCTTCCTCTGCTCCGCGTTCACCAGGTTGCCGTTATGGGCGATGGCGATGGACCCGAGAGCATAGTTCGCCAGGAGCGGCTGTACGTTCTTCAGGCCTCCCCCCCCGGCGGTGGAGTAGCGGTTGTGGCCGATGGCGATGCTGCCGGGAAGCCGTTTCAGCCGCTTCTCGTTAAAGATATCGGCGACGAGCCCCATCGACTTCTCGCTATGCAGATGCTTGCCGTCTGAAGAGCAGATGCCCGCCCCCTCCTGCCCGCGGTGCTGCAGGGCATAGAGGCCGAGATAGGTGAGGTTGGCCGCTTCGGGATGGTTATAGACGCCGAATACTCCGCACTCCTCATGGATATCATGGAAGAGGGGAAGGGCGGACCTACGGCAGCTCTTTCTTTTCATGCACACAGACTCTTTATTCAGCTCTTCTCTTGCCCTGCCGCCGCTCCTCGTTTACGGAAAGAGGCGTCTTCTACAGGGCGCTCCGGTGAAATAGAGAAAATGTCGCTTGCTCAATTATAATAAAAGAACGGGCGCAAAATATTCCAGCGTTCCGCGACGCAGCAGGTAGTGTACCATAGAGTCATGAACGAATTTAGACTGAATACCGGTTTTTCTCCACGGGGGGACCAGCCGAAGGCCATCCAGGCGCTTTCAGAGGGAGTCCGCCAGGGCCTGAAGCACCAGGTGCTCCTCGGCGTGACCGGCTCGGGCAAGACCTTTACCGTCGCCAACGTCATCGCCTCGCTGAACAAGCCCGCACTGATCATCGCCCATAACAAGGCCCTCGCCGCGCAGTTGTACGGAGAGTTCAGGGAGCTCTTCCCCGACAATGCGGTCGAGTTTTTCGTCAGCTACTACGATTACTATCAGCCCGAGGCGTATATCCCTTCCACCGACACCTACATTGAGAAGGACTCGATGGTGAACGACGATATCGACCGGCTGCGCCACTCCGCCACCATGTCCATCCTCGAAAGGCGGGACGTGATCGTTGTCGCCTCGGTTTCCTGCATTTACGGCATCGGTTCGCCCGAGGATTACCTGGGGATGCATCTCATCATCGAGGAGGGCATGCGGACGAAGAGGGACGCGTTCCTGAAAAAACTCGTCGAGATCCTCTACGTGCGCTCCGACGTCGAGTTCAAAAGGGGGAACTTCAGGGTGAGGGGGGATGTGGTCGAGATCTATCCGGCCTTCTCCCAGGACCGTGCGCTGCGGGTGGAGTTCTTCGGGGACGATATCGACGCTCTCCACGAGTTCGATCCCCTTACGGGGGAGAGGACGCGGAGAATGCAGAAGGCGGCCCTCTACCCCAACAGCCACTGGATCACCCCGAAGGACAAGCTGGAGAAGGCCTTTGCAGGCATCGAGAAGGAGCTCGAGGAGAGGACGCGCTTTTTCAGGAACCAGGCGGAAATCGAGTATGCCCACCGCATCGAACAGAGGACCCGCTTCGACCTCGAAATGCTGCGGGAGTTCGGCTACTGCCACGGCATCGAAAATTATTCCCGCCACCTGAGCGGGAGGCTCCCCGGAGAGCCCCCCTATACCCTCATCGATTACCTGATCAGCGGCCCGTCGAAGGGGGACTACCTTACCGTCATCGACGAATCCCACGCCACGGTGCCCCAGATCGGCGGAATGTATGAGGGCGACCGCTCACGGAAGCAGACCCTCGTGGACTACGGCTTCCGGCTGCCTTCCGCTCTCGACAACCGGCCCCTGCGGTTCGAGGAGTTTGAACGCCGCATGAACAGCGTCATCTACGTCTCCGCTACGCCGGCTGAGTACGAGCTGAACAAATCCAGCAGGAGGGTGGTGGAACAGGTGATCCGTCCCACCGGCCTGATGGACCCCGGGATTGCGGTGCGCCCCGTCGGAGGCCAGGTGGACGACCTCCTCGGCGAGATCCGGAGGAGGGCGGAGAGGGGGGAGCGGGTG
>JAXLZK010000021.1:23255-24377 GCA_046350935.1 Thermodesulfovibrionales bacterium | reverse complement strand
CAGTACCACCCTCACGAAGAAGATGGCGGAGGACCTGACCGAATACTACACGGAGCTCGGGGTGAAGGCCCGATACCTCCATTCGGACATCGACACCCTGGAAAGGATCGAGATCCTGCGGGACCTGCGGCTCGGGAAGTTCGACGTCCTTGTCGGCGTGAACCTGCTCAGGGAGGGGCTCGACCTCCCCGAGGTCTCCCTGGTCGCCATCTTCGATGCGGACAAGGAGGGGTTTCTCCGCTCCGAACGCTCCCTTATCCAGACGGCGGGCCGTGCGGCCCGGAACGTGAACGGTCAGGTGATCTTCTATGCCGACACCGTCACCTCCTCCATGCAGCGGGCCATCGACGAAACCGGCAGAAGGAGGAGAATCCAGTCTGAATATAACCGGGAAATGGGCATCACTCCCGAGACGGTCAAGAGCCAGATCAAGGACATCCTCAGCTCGATCTACGAGGCTGATTACTTTGCGGCCCCGGCTGCGGCTGAAGAGGTCCCCGCCTATGAGATAAGCGAAGAGGCGTTGAAGGAACTCGAGGCCGAAATGAGGGAGGCCGCGAAGAGACTCGATGTCGAAAAGGCCGCGGAAATCCGCGACAGGATAAAGGACCTGAGAAGCCGGATGCTGGCCGTGGGAGCACCCGAGAAAACGACGGCAAGCAGGGGGGGCAAGCAGGGGAAGAGGCCCCGGATGCGGAGCAGCAAGTAGGGCTTACTTGATCCTCTGCGAAATGGCTTTGAAATCCTCCGTCCCCGCCTTCTTCAACACCTGGAAGAGGACCGTTTCGGTGGAGGTGATGACGGCACCCGCATCGTGCATGAATGCGAGCCCGGTCTCCCAGTTCGCTTTTGTCCGGGAGCATACGGCATCCCGTATCACATGCACGGTGAACCCGTCCCTCAGGAGGCTCAGGCATGTCTGGAGCACGCAGATGTGCGCCTCCATACCGGCGAGGAGAAGGGTCTTCCTCTCGATGTACTTGATCTCCCGCATGAAGGAAGGTTCTTCGCAGCAGTTGAAGGACATCTTCTCCACAGGGGCGGCGGAGGGCAGTATTTCCCGGATTTCGGAAACGGTCGGGCCGAGGCCCTTCGGGTACTGCTCGGTGAGGATGACCGGCA
>JAXLZK010000021.1:0-23245 GCA_046350935.1 Thermodesulfovibrionales bacterium | reverse complement strand
TGATGCCACCCCCTGCTGAAGTGCCGCGCTTACGAGGATGACCGGCATCCCCTGGAGAGTGGCAAGCTCGATGAGGTGTCCGCAGTTCTGTACCACCGTCTCCCTCTCCTGCATGACCGCCGCCAGCCTCTCCTGGATATCGATGAACACCAGCGCCGAATATTCACTCCCGAGAAAAAATTTGTCCATGTCTCCTCCTTTTCGACCCGGCGGCGTGCGGGAGACGCCTGTCTATACGATTGTCCGGCCGCCTGACCGCATGGCGGCCGCACGGCAGCAGGACGGGAAGACCGGGGATGACGTACCCTCCCCGGCAGGTCCCGGGCTCCGCTGCGCCACAGGATGCATCCCCCTCCCCTTCCTATGGTAGCCGAAACGTATCCCGCAGGGGAAGTGCGCGGCTATTTGATCCCTTTCCCGTTCAGGAAGGGGCCGTATTTCTTGTCGGTGCCGAGGATATGCTGCGTGAGCCAGCTTTTAAGGAAGTTCATGACATCGAAGGAAAGGACCGGCTTTCCCTCACTGAACTGCTTGTGGAGATCCAGGGCCTTTTGGGTGAGTTGGTCGTGTTCCTGCTTGTGCCTGGCGAAGTCGGGGTAGCTGTTGGAGCTCATGAGGCGCTCTTCTTCCGCGAAGTGGGTCTTGACGTATCCCAGCAGATTGGTAAGAGTGGCGCCGATGACTTCGTTTCCCTTTCCCGCTCGCATTGCATCGTGCATTTCGTTTACCATATCGAAAAGCTTCCGGTGCTGCGTGTCGAGACCCGCAACGTTGACTTTGTACTGATCGCCCCATGATAAAAACGACATTGTCCCCTTCCTCCTTATTTTTAAACAAGATAAATAGATTCCGAAATAATAAACCTTATTTTGCCGTCTCTGTCAAGAGTTTTTTCGGAACCGGGCGGGAAGGCGGAGAAAAATAGAAAGAGACAGGAACAGGAGGCGGCAGCGAGAAGCAGAAGAAAAAGGGAGGGGAAGGGGCAGAATGAGACAAGAGAAAGCAGAGCAAAGGCAGGGGAAGGGAGAGAGACAGTAACCCCTCCCCGCCTCCCCTTAAGGATGCCTGTTCAGAGGGCAGAACTGCGGGAGCGGCGCTTCAGGAGGGAGGGGTTTCCGCCAGGAGTCCGGCAAGCGCGGCAACGGCCTCTCCCGGCGTCAGCACCTCCGTATCGAGGGTGAGCTCGGGGCGCAGAGGGGCTTCGTAGGGCACCTGTATCCCGGGGACAGGCGAGCCTGTCCTCCCCTTCCGGTAGATGTCCCGCGGAGCTCCCCGCGTATCCGTGCGTGCCTCCTCCCTCTGCTGTGCGGAAAGGGATGAGCAGAGCAGGTAGACCTCTCTGAAGCCGGGAATGAGATGGCGGGCCATGTCCCGCCACTTCCTCCTGTTCCCCGTGGCATCGATAATGACGCGGTGCCCCAGGTCCGAGAGGGTCTTGGCGGTGAAGACGACGGCTCGGTAGACCATGTCCCTCTCCTCTTCGGAGTAGGTGGGGGCGGGGGTGACGATCTCTCTTATCTCGTCCATCCTGAGGAGGACGACGTCGGGGAAACGTTCCTTGAGCCCGTCGGCAAGGGTGCTCTTTCCGCTTCCGGGCAGACCGGTAATCCAGAGGACGATGCCGCTCATGCGGGCCTGCCCTGTCAGCGCTTCCCTGAGGCGGCGGAGACGGAGGCACCCGGGTCGGCAGGGTGCGCGGTGAAGTAGGGAGCGAGGAGAATGGCGAGCCGCATAAAGACCGGCGTGTCGACCCACTCGATGCCGAGAAAGCGCCTCCCGGTAAAAGCGGCGATGCAGATATGTCCCGGAGTCGCTCCCCCGCTCGTTTTTCCGCCTCTGCTCGCCCATTCTGAATAGTACACCTCGTACGGCACTGCATCGAACACCGCCACAGGGGTGTCGGGCGGTTCGAGCAGGTATACCCGTACTTTTCTGCTGCGGGGACCGGGCTCGGTGCTACGGAAGGGAATAACCTTCCCCTCGATGGCTGCTCTGATGACCCGCATGTCCTCCGTAAAATGCATATCCACTTGTCCTGCGCCGTGCGCTTTCCGCATTGTCTGCCTCCTGTCTTATTATAGAGCAAACGGAGGGGAAAAAGAACGGAGAGCCCGGCGCAGCAGGGCAATCGCATCAAAATATCTACTCAGTTGCTATCCCTTTGAGATTGCTTCGCTCCGCTCGCAATGACAGAGGGAAAAGAGCTCGCAATGACTGTCATTGCGAAGGGTCGTACCCTGAAGCAATCTTGTTGTTTTCCCTTACCTTGCTCTTTAGATGCGTTTGCCCTGCCGGCGCAGCAGGGCGCCCCGGAACTGCAGAGCGGATTTTCAGGAGGCGGGACCTCCTATGATGCGTATCATAAACTCAGCCGCAGATTCACGGTATAATTTTCTGCACGGAGAGCGTTCTTCTTTCTCCGGGGGCTGGTATCCACTATACTGATCGGAGAGGTGGCGTATGGAGAAGATTGACGAAAAATGCAGAGAAGTGCTCGAAAAAACGGAGTGGGTGGCTATCGCGACCGCCGGCCCTGACGGTCCCCATCTCGCTGCGACCTGGGGAGGATATGTACGGGCGATGGGCATCGGGGACGGTGCGACCATTGTGATCCCTGCCGGCGGGTACGCTACTACCGGTGAGAACCTGAAAAGGGACAACCGGGTGGAGCTCCTGATCGCCTCACGACAGGTGCAGGGCAATCTCGGCGCGGGAAAAGGGTACCGGCTCACCGGCACCGGGGAGGTCCAGACAGAGGGGCCGCTGGCGGAAAAGGTGAAGGAGAAATTTCCCTGGGCCAGGGGGGCGCTGGTGATACGGATGCACGAAGTGAGCGGGCAGCTGTAGGGGCGGGAAAAGGCAGGAGGAGTGCGCGGTGCCTGCCCGGAAAACCACAAAGCCGACATTGCAGGAGGTATGCCATGAAAGAGCTCAACGTCGTTGCAATCGCCCCCCGCGAGCGCCATCCTTTGATTTTCAGGACGTTCGACGACCTGCAGACGGGCGAGGCCTTTATTCTGGTGAATGACCACGATCCCAAGCCGCTGTATTATCAGTTTCTGCACGAGAGAGAGGGGCTCTTTGCGTGGGAATACCTCGAGCAGGGACCGGAGCTCTGGAAGGTGCGGATAACGAAGAAGTAGCCGCTCTTCGGGGAGGGGCGAGGGGGGGAGGTGCGCTACCGTCTCTTCCCCAGCCTTTTCACGATCCCCCCGCGCTGGAGGTAGGAGCGATGGTCCTTTTCGCTGTCCTTCAGGATGAAGCGCAGGTGCTTGATATTCGATTCGATTGCCTGTGCGTAGAGGTCCCTGTCCGTCCCCCAGCGCTCCCTGAAGTGGTGGCGGAGGTAGCGGTGGATGCCGCCCAGGTCGCCGGCGAGCCTGCTCTTCGTGTGCTCGTAGAAGGTAAGGGTGTTCTGGAGCAGGTCCCGCTCGCTCGAGTACCCCTTCAGCAGCCCCTCCCTGAACTCGTAAAACAGGAAGAGCAGCTTCTCGAGGTAGACGCGGTCCGCCATCTGCCCGACGAGGTCTGCGGCGCCGAGCATCCTGCCGACGACCTTCACTTCCTCAGACGGAAAGGGTATCTCGCTTACCGGGGTGTCCAGACTGGTGCACCGGATAATGCTCGCGCACTTTTGAGCGTGCCCTTCGGGGAGGCGCTTCCGGGCGCAGTATGCCCCGACGAAATCGATGCTCCTTTCCACATGGACAAGGGTATACTTCGCCCCGGTCCCTTCCCGGTCGCCGGAGGTCTGGATGTACCCGGAATCGTGCAGGAGCGCGCTCATGAGGCCCAGAAAAATCCCCTCCTCGGAGAGGGGCGCTTTCCTGATGGCAGCGCCGTGCATGATGCGGGCGAGGGAGATGAGGACATCCGTCGTGTGTTTCAGGTTGTGGTACTCGGTGGTGCAGGAGCGGTAGCCGGGGTACCGGCCCCGGAAGAGCCGCACCGTATCCCTGAATACGGCATCCAGCAGGGTGAAGGAGAAGCCGGGGCGGATCAGGGAGACGATCTGCCTGACCTCGGCGTACACCGCCTGCGGGGTGTCCATGTTCACCAGGTCTGCAAGATGTTTCTTCGCGCTGTTCACTCTTTTTCTCCCTCCTGTCTCGGGTCTGTCTCCTTGCGGTGCGCTCATCCTTTCGGGCTGTATTGGCGCTTGAGCCACCGGCTCAATCCGTCGAGCCCTGGAAAGAGCACCCTTTCGGTCACATTCGCCTGGTCGAGCTTGTCCCTGATCTCCCATTTCAGCCCCGCGGGGATGACGATTTTGCGCCACACGTCGGGACGGGTCTCCAGCCATTCATCAAGCGCCGCATGGGGATCGGACATTACGGAGAAGAGGGCGTACTGGTTCACGATCCTGTCGTCGAGGGAGGGCGGCTCGAAGAAGAGGGTGAAGTCGGAGGGGGAGAGGTCCGCCAGTTCCTCAAGGGTGCGCACCGACTCGGAGAGCATCCCCACCGTGAAGACATTCGCGCCCTCCTCTTCCAGCCGGAGCCGGAGCTTGCCCGGAAGCAGTTGGTGGGTTCTCACGTAATTGACGGCCCAGATGACCCCGTCGGCATCGAATTTTTCTATGTTCGCCGTGGCGAAATGCATGGCGATGAAGGGCGAGTAGGTCCAGTCGAGGAGGCGCGTCGGAAGCCCGTGGTGCTGTGCCACGGAGAGCCAGTGCCAGACGGAGTCCCGCTCCACCACGTCCCGGTGGGCGTATTTTCTGAAGTTACGGAGAAGGTGGCGCTCCAGCACTGCATAGTTCCCCTGCATTCTGATCAGGGTGGTTTCGAGGCAGTACCGGGAGTCGGAGAGTCCCCTGAAGGCGAACCGGGAGCGGAAACGGCCTAGTTCCGGGTTCCAGGATTCGTCGAAAAGCTGGTCCTGCAAGTCACTCCAACTGGTGATGCGCCTCTCGTTCATTTCCCGGCCTTTCCCGCCTTCCCTCCTCCGTCCCGGCGCATCGGCGGTGGCGGGAGTAAGGGCGATTTCCCTTCAAGTTTATAAGAAGTGCCCGGAGTTTGGCAAGGGAGTCCTCGCGCGTGTTTTCGGGAGCGATGCCCGTACGGTCCGGCGGGAAAAGCGCGGACGGAGGGCAGAGTACAGGGGCTGGGATAGAGTATAATCAAGAGAGATGGAACTATTTTTTCTCGCTGTCTCGTCGTTTGTCGTCGCCCTTTCGGGGGCGCTTGTCCCGGGGCCGCTTTTCAGCATCACCGTTGCGGAATCGGTGCGGCGGGGGAGCAGTGCGGGCCCCCTGATCATCCTGGGGCATGCACTCCTTGAACTGGCTCTGGTGGCCCTCCTCATCGGGGGGGGTGCGCCCTACCTTACCTCTCCGCTTGCGAAGACCGTTGCCGGTACGGCAGGGGGCCTGGTCCTTATATACATGGGATGCCGGCTGCTCAGGGACTCCCGGAACGCCCGCCTCTCCCCTTCCGCGGACGGCCCCCGCCGGAGAATGCACCCTGTCCTCGCCGGTTTTCTCAGCAGTCTTTCGAATCCGTACTGGATCATCTGGTGGGCCACCATAGGCCTGGGTTACCTGGCGAGCGCCCTTTCCTTCGGGCTGCAGGGAGTGGTCTTCTTCTTTGCCGGCCACATCCTGGCCGACCTCGCCTGGTACAGCCTGCTTTCGCTGGCAGCGGCACGGGGAAAGCGCCTGATCGGGGACAGGGGATATCGTTTCCTGCTCGCCGCCTGCGGCATCTTCCTCATCTTTTTCGGCGGCTGGTTTGTACGGGTGATCGGACCTTTTTTTCTTCCCTCTTTATGATCTTTCCCCGGTGGAATTCCCGACGGTGTCCCCCCGGTACTCCGCCTTGGCTGCCTGCTTTTGTATTTTATTGAGCGTGTGAGGCGGCAGGGAGTCTTATCCGCCCCTTTTCTCATGGGGAACGCGGCGCACCCCGGCGGAGCGGTGCGGGATGTCCATCATCTCGAAGGCCCACTTGTCGCAGAGAGTTTCTTCCCCCTCCCCCCAGCCGTAATTGAGGTGGGCAATCTCGTGGAGCACGAGATGCTTCAGGAAGTTCAGGTCCTTCTTCAAGGCCTTTACTTCCTCCGGATAGCCGCTCCGCTCGATGAAAAGCTCGACCGACCTCCTCATCGGGGGGGTGATCAGGGATGCAAGGAGAATGACGCCTTTGCCGGTTTGCTGCACTCTGAAGGCCCGCGCGGTCCGGGAGGGATTATATTCCTCGATGTTGTGCTTTCTGCACCATCCCGGTACGTTGTCGATGATCAGGACGGTGGGACCGCTGCTGAACTCCGTGATGCATGCATCGATGAATATCCTGTGTGCAGCGGTAAGAATGCTGTTCATCGCTCACCTGGCTTCTGCCGGGTCCGTACCTGCTGTGCCGGAGCACTGGCGGCGGACAGCACTCTCCTCCTGCTCCGCCAGCACCGCGCGCCTGATTTTAGTAATAGCATACTCTAAAAATTTTCTCTGCACAACCGTGCGGATTCCGGTAAGGGTTTTCCCCCGGAGGAGAGCCGGGCGCCCCGCTCCTCTTTCTGCGGCCGTATGCGTTGTCCAAAATAAATGTGCTATACTCTACCTCCCGCTCGCGCGGACATTCTTCGGGTGTGCCTGCACACCCCGGTCTATCCCAATCGAAGAGCAGCCGCAAGGAGAAAAGCACGTTCATGGAAGTCGAGAGGATATCCGTTGATCCGCGCCGATGGGAGCCCGCGTCGCGGTTCCCCCTCCACCCCCTGCAGTATGAAAGATTGAACCCCGTTCAGTCGGCCTTCTTCGACTATTACGACAAGGAGGCGAATGTCATCGTGGAGGCGAGCACCTCGGCGGGGAAGACCGTCATCGCGGAGATGGCGATTGCCCGTGCGCTGGCACAGGGGGGCAAGGCGGTGTATCTCTGCCCGGCAAAGGACCTGGCCCGGCAGCAGACCGACGAGTGGACCGGGAGCCGCCATCCCTTTTCCGCGCGGAAGGTGGTGATCGCCACCGGCGAGGTGACGCAGGAAATGGGGAAGCAGACCCTGATACGGGAGCTCCACGCCTCCGATATCGCGATCATGACCAATGAGCTGTTCGACTCCCTCTTCCGCAGAAGCGGCAGCGAGGAGCTCGCCGCATGGAAGGGCGCCCTGCACACCGTCGTGATCGATGAATTCCACTATCTCGACGAGGCCGGCCGGGGCTCCGCCCTCGAATGCGCCCTCATCAGAACGGTGGAAACGAACAGGAACCTCCGGTATGTCGGCCTCTCCGCCACCATGGGCAACGCTGAGGAGGTGGCGCGGTGGCTCCGCTCCCTCACCGGAAGGGAGACTATTCTCCTCAGCTCTTCATGGAGGCCCTGCGTGCTGAATCTGAGCCTGGTTCCGTACAGGGCGAAGGGGGCACGGGACAAACAGGTTGAGTTTCTCGCCCTCATCAAATACCTGCTGGACCGGTTCCCCGATGACAAGTTCCTCATCTTTGTGCATACCAAGGGAGCCCTGGCAAAGACCCTCCTCGGCGGGCTGAAGGCCATGGGATATGAGATACGGTTCCACAATGCCGATAAGACGATGGATGTGCGGAACCTTATCGTGGAAAGCTTCAAGAAGCGGGAGGGAGGGCTCCAGGACCTCCTCGCCACCTCCACGGTTGCGGTGGGCATGAACCTCCCGGCGCGGAGGGTCATCGTGGTGGATGTCTACCGGGGCAGGGAGCGGGTGGATGTAAAGCAGCTTAACCAGATGGTGGGCAGGGCCGGAAGGACCGGCATCGATCCGGAAGGGGATGCGTACCTCATCGTGCCCCAGGAGGAGTTCACCTACTGGGCCTCCGCCCTCTCCGCCCCCTCTCCGGTGCTGTCGCAGCTGCGGAACCCGAAGGAGCTGATGTTCCATCTCGTCAGCGATATCAGCAACGGCGCCGCTACCGCAGAGGCGCTTGAGGGGTGGTTCATGAAGACCCTGGCCTGTTTTCAGTCGCCCGCTGCGGCAGAGGATGCGGTCAGGGACGCCCTCGGCCGGCTGCTGAAGTGCGGGGCCGTGGAGCAGGAGAACGGTGTCCATACCGCCACGGGCATCGGAAAGATGGCGTCCTGGTACTACTATGCCCCCGAGACGGTCTCCTTTATCGTGCGCGGATTGAGCGCCTACAGCGGGAAGTCCGACGTGGTGCTGTCCTGGGTCCTCGGGAGGGCGTACCTTTTCAACAAGGGCGGGACTATTTACCATTCTTCAGTCGATTTCACCCGATATGTGGACGAGCTGAAAATAAAGACCTCGGAAAACGAGAGGCTGCTCAGGATGAGCCCTCCCGCCTTCAACAACGCCGTGTATGCCTACGGCTTCTACCTCTGGCTCAACGAGCTCTTCGAGACCGCCGGGACCGAGATGACGGGGGTGGTCAGAGAGCTCCTGCAGGACATGCAGCGGCTGGCGCAGCTGCTCGATACCGCGGCGGATTTCTACGGCAAGGCGCTGGGAGGGGCGAGGGTCAAAAAGCTTGCGTACCGGCTCCGGTACGGCATCAGGAGCGAACTCTACGAGCTCTGCCGGATCAAGGGCATCGGCGCGAAGAGGGCGAGGCTGCTGTTCAACTCCGGGTTCAGGACGGTGGAGGATATAAAGAAGGACATCACCAGGGCCTCGAATATCGCCCGGGTCTCCCTGCAGGGTCTGGCTGCAAACGGGTAGGCTTTCCCTGCAGGCCGGGCGTATACTACAGGTATCCGGAGGAGGGGGAAGGGAATGGACAGGGATGAAGCTTTCCGGACGATACTGCGCTGCCACGAAGAGACGAAGCACCATCCGGACCGCTATGCACGCTCACCGGGCTTCCTTGACTGGGCAAATGAACCGAACCCTTTCAGGATTTTCGAGGGGACGGGCTCCGTGCGGCTCCCCCTCCGTACGGGGGATCCCTGCGCGAACCATTTTTCCCTCTACGAGCGGTCGAAAAATGCCGTCCTGCCTTTTACCCTTGAAACGATCTCTTCCTTCCTGGAGCTCTCCCTCGGACTGTCCGCCTGGAAGTCCTACCGCGGGAGCACCTGGGCACTCCGCATCAATCCCTCCAGCGGGAACCTCCATCCCACGGAGGCCCATCTCGTCCTGCCTCCCCTCTCCGGCCTCAGCGGTTCCGGCGGGGTATTCCACTATTCCCCCTTTTTCCACGCTCTGGAGCGGAGGGTGTCTTTCGGAGACCCGCTTGGGAGGAAAATACGGGACCACTTCCGCTCCTGCGGGTTCCTTATCGGCCTGAGCAGTATCTTCTGGCGGGAGTCATGGAAATACGGGGAGCGCGCTTTCCGGTACTGCAACCACGATACGGGCCATGCAGCGGCCTGCATCAGCTTCTCCGCGAGCCTCCACGGGTGGAGGGCCGTTTCCCTCAATGCCCTTTCGGAGCAGGATATGGAGACCCTCCTGGGGTTTCAGAAGACGGACTGGAGGCCCTTCGAGCGGGAGCACCCCGAGCTCGTCCTCTTCGTCTGCGCAGCTTCCGGCGACCAGGTGCCGCAGGACATCCCCGCTGCGCTCCTAAGGGACTTCTCCTCCCTCGCTTTTGAGGGGAGGCCGAACCTCCTCAGCACCGGACACCGGGAGTGGCCTGTCATCGAGCAGGCTGCATCCTGCACCGAAAAGCCGAAGACCGCCGAAGATGCGTACCGGTACGGGAGCCACGCTTTCTACGAGGAAGAGGTCCCCGGACAGGAGGGCGCGAGGACCATCCGCCAAAGGAGGAGCGCCCAGGCCTACGACGGAAAGACGGCCATGCCGAAAGAGAGCTTCTATGCCGCTCTGGACAAGACCATGCCCCGTCACCACGCAGCGCCCTTCGACATGGAGCTGGGGGAGGTTGCCGTCCACCTCCTCCTCTTTGTGCATCGGGTTTCCGGCCTGGACCCGGGGCTCTACTTTCTGGTGCGCGCCCGGGAGGACCTCGACGGGTTAAAAAGTGCGTGCATCACGCGCTTCGCCTGGCAAAAGGCCCCGGATAGCCCCGACACTCTGCCTCTGTACCTCCTGCAGCAGGGGGACTTCCGGGAGGAGGCGGCGTTTATCAGCTGCGGGCAGGAGATCGCCGGGGATGGTGCTTTTTCGGCGGGGATGATCGCCCGTTTCCGCACTGTTCTCGAAGAGCGCCCCTGGCTTTACCGCAGGCTCTTCTGGGAAACAGGGGTGATCGGGCAGGTCCTCTACCTGGAGGCGGAAGCCCACGGACTGCGCGGGACCGGGATAGGGTGTTTCTTCGACGACCTGGTGCACCGGCTCCTCGGGCTGCACGACGATGCCTACCAAAGCCTCTACCACTTCACGGTGGGCGGCCCGCTCGAGGATTCCCGGATCACCACCCTCGTTCCTTACCATCACCTGAAGAAGGGGGAAGGGGAAGAATAAAAGGGAAAATACTAGGAAAGAGAGCAGACAACAAAGAAGCCGTCGAAGGACGGCTTCTTTGTGTGTCCGAACATGCGGGACGGGTACTTCTCGTGACTCCCCTCACCTCCTCCTCTCTCCTTTGCCGAAAAGGGCGTATCCTCCTTTCCTCGGAATGCGATACGGCAGCCTGTTTCCGGAAGAAACAGCATGCTTCCCTGTCCCGGGCATGTTCGGACTTTGCTCTTCGGCAGCCCGGCCGTCCCCTTCCCCTCTCTTCGGGAGTGCAGGACCCGCGGCTTTGCGTCCCCCGGTTACCCGGGGTTTGCCTTTTTCGGAACCGGAGACGTTTTTCTTATTTGTATCCTAAAGGAAACAGGGGCGGGAAACTGTGACGGGCGTCACGCTGCAGCGACTTTCCCGCCGGGGGCTGTTGAGCGAAGGCAGCGGCGGAATATGCCTGGAACATGACGATTCGGGGGAAGAGAGAAGGGTGCGAGGAGCTCCGCACTCTGAGCCTTCCCCTTATGCACCCTCTTGTGAAGGGCCTCTTGTGCCCGGAGGAAGAGAAAAGCCCCTTCTTGGCCCGAAAGGGAGCAGGGGGCTCTTCTCTCTTTGCTCCTGCTCTCTACGTGATCTTGCCGGTAATCCTGATCTTCAGTTCGCTCATCTGGACGGCCATCTTCTCGTGCTTTTTCTCGTCGTCCAGGATGGTTTTTAGCATTTGCTTCACGATGGCGTCGCGGCTCAGCTCGATGGCCCTTTCCGCCATCTCGATAGCTTTTTGCTCCAGGTCGATATGTTTATCGACAAAAGAGGCGACATCGGCGAGGTCCTCGGGGGTGAGGACGAACCCTTTTTTCGTCATTCCGTCGATAATAAGCTGAAGGATGGCTTTGTGCTTTTCGGAATCGTTTTTGATTGCGGTGGTCAGCGTCTCTACGATGGGGTTTTGCGTCTTCTTCAGGATCGTGGCGCAGCTCTTGATGGTCAGGTCCTCGAGGCCCCTCCACTGTCTGAGCAGCGTTATCAGTTCTTTATCCCGTGCAGCCCTCTCCTGCGGCGTTACTCTCTCCAGAGCCATAGTGCTCCTCCTTTTCGGTAAAGTAGTGAATTATAGCATACAGCGAGACGCCGTTAGCGCTTTCTCCTGCCCCGCTTCAGGCCGGGGCTGTTTCGTGCGCTTTACTGCGGCAGAGGGAGGGTGCTTCTCACGTGCACCTCAAGCGGGAAATCGCGCTCAATGAGCTCCGGCCTGAGGGGGAAGAGCAGCGGACGTTACTCTTCGGATTTGTAGCTTTCCTTGAATACCTGGGAGTTGATATTCCCGGATTCCGGCCCCCCGCATTCAGGGATATAGCAGGTGACATCCACATACCCGCACTTCTCGTTGCACGACGGGCAGGTGTCCGGGGGAGCGTCCGCGTGTATCGTGTTCCCGCACTTGTTGCATTTCCAGGCTGCCATTTTTCCCTCCATTCGAGCGAAGATTCATTCAGCTGATCTCCTACTATATAAAGCCCCCTGTAGGCACAATGTCAAGCAGCGAAGGGCTGAAGAAAAAATACTGTAACGCCAAAATGATATCCTATAGTGGCAAAATGAAAATGTCCTAATTGAGCGGATGCTAGACTGTCCCTTTTAGGAAGGAGGCAGGATGGCGGGAAGGGACATTCTCATGATCAGGCAGAAGGAATTGAGGTGTTTACATGTTGTACACAAGGTGCTTGAGGGGGAGATAACGCAGGGGGTGGCGGCGGAGATGCTCTTGATGAGTGAGCGACAGGTGCGGAGGATGGTACGGAGGGTCCGTGCGGAAGGAGATGCCGGGATAGCGCACCGCTCACGGGGGCGGCACTCCAACAGGAGGAAGGCCCCAAAGCTCAAAGGGAGGATCATAGCCCTGTACCGGGAGAAGTACTAGGGATTTGGACCGACCCTTGCGGCAGAGAAGCTTTTAGAGTTGGACGAACTAGAGATCAGTGATGAGACTCTGCGGCTGTGGCTCATAGAGGCAGGGCTCTGAGAAAACGGCTACGGAGGGCAGCAGCGTAATAACCGGACATTTCTATTTTGGTAAAAATAGGACATTTCTAAATTGCCTTGACATACGCGATACCCGGCGATTGACTGTGTGGTAGTGTTGTGATATCCTTGATTCGTAGTTAAGAAGCGGGGGCAGCGGCAATAAAGCACCACGCCGTACGAAGCGAACCGTACACGACGCGGACACCTGCAGAGGAGGATCTCATGTTCAAGGAGTTCAGAGAGTTCGCCGTGAAAGGGAATGTAGTCGATATGGCGGTGGGTATCATTATCGGAGCCGCCTTCACCGCTATCGTCACTTCCTTCGTAAACGACATCCTCATGCCGCCCCTCGGCCTTCTCCTGGGCAATCTCGATTTCCAGAATTTCTTTCTTCTTCTCAAAGAGGGGAAGACCGCCAGCCCCTATGCCTCCCTTGCAGAGGCGAAGACCGCCGGGGCCGTCACCCTCAACTACGGTCTCTTTGTCAATGCGCTCATCAGCTTTCTTATTGTCGCCTTTGCCGTTTTTCTTCTCGTCCGCACCATCAACAACCTGCGTCGTGAGCAGGAGACGCCCCCGGCAGCGCCGTCCGCCAGGGAGTGCCCCTACTGCCTCTCCATCATCCCCGCAAAGGCGGTCCGGTGTGCGCACTGTACTTCGGAAATAAAATAAAAGCACCAAAGTAAAAAAGGAGGCATAGTAATGAGAGTGTCTTTTCTTGGGAGCGTCCTTTCCGTTCTCGTCCTGATGCTGTTCGTGCCGGCGGCTTCTTCCTACGCCGGATTTTTCGATGGCGTACTGCGCTTCATAGGCATTGGGTCCGAGCCGAGCGAGGATACGGAGCGCCGGGAGGCGCCGCACCGCGAGGTGCCGCAGGAGGAGGGTACCGTTGCAGCGGGCCTGAAAGAGGCCCTCTCGGTGGGGGTCGAAAAAGCGGTTTCGAGCGTTTCGAAAGAGGACGGCTATTTCGGCAACGAGGCCATAAAAATCCTCCTTCCTGAAAAGCTCAGGACCATTGCCATCTTCCTGGGCAGATACGGATTACAGGAAGAAGTGGACGAGGTCGTGCTCGGCATGAACCGGGCCGCGGAGAAGGCCGCTCCACGGGCAAAGGCCCTCTTCGTGGAGAGGATCGGGCGGATGACCCTCGGCGACGCCCGGAAGATCCTCGCCGGCGGCGACACGGCGGCGACGGATTACTTCAGGAAGAGCATGAGCAAGGACCTCTATAAGGCTTTCAAACCGGTCGTTGCGGAAAGCATGGAGGAGGTCGGCCTGGTCCGGTCGTACAAGAGAATGATGAGCAAGGCCAAGGCGCTCCCCTTTGGGGAGCAGCAGTCGCTCGACCTCGACGACTATGTGACGAAGGGGGCGCTGGAGGGCTTGTTTTACATGGTAGGGGAGGAGGAGAGGAAGATACGCACCGATCCGGCGGCCCGGGTGACAGACCTGCTCAAAAAAGTCTTTTGAAATCAGGTGAGCTTTCTACATAGTATTCGGGGAAAGGTCCGTTCGGGCATCTTTTGGAAGAGGACGCTGGTGGTCCTCTACAGCGCCGTACTGCTTTTTGCCGCCATCGGCTTTTTCCTGCTCCCCCCGGTACTGAAATCTATCCTGACCGGGAAACTCTCGTCCCGCCTCCACCGCCCGGTCTCCATTCGCGCGCTTACGTTCAATCCCTTCACGCTTTCCCTCGGCATCAGGGGGGTCGTTGTGAGGGAGCGAACCGGACAGGAGACCTTTTTCTCCTGCGATGAGCTGTTCCTCAACCTGCAGTCCCTTTCACTGATAAAAGGGGGGCCTGTCATCCGGGAGGTGCGGCTGGTAAAGCCCTATGTGCACATAGCGCGCAGCGACGACGGAACCTACAGTGTCTCAGACCTCCTGGAAGTGGAGAAGGGCGGTGCGTCGTCCTCGGCACAGAAGCCTTTCCGCTTTTCGCTGAACAACATCTCCCTGCTTTCGGGGAGCATCGATTTCCGGGACGGCCCGAAAAAAAGGACGCATACCGTGAGGGGGCTTACGGTGAGCATCCCCTTCATCTCCAACCTCTCTTATTATGTGGAAAGCTATGTGGAGCCCCGTCTTGAGGCGGTGGTGAACGGGAATACCCTTTCGTTGAAGGGGAAGACGAAGCCCTTTGCCGGCTCCCATGAAACCACGCTGGCTTTTAAGGCGGACGGCATCAGCATCCCCTCCTATCTGGCATACAGCCCGGTTCCGCTGACATTCAAAATGCCCTCGGGCTTCCTCGATATGAACATCGGCATCAGCTTCATGCAGCATAAGGATAAAGCGCCCACCCTCTCTCTGTACGGAGAGCTCGGCTGCAGGGAGGTGCGCATCGCCGACACCCGCGACAGGCCTCTTTTTTATGTCCCGCTGGTGTCTCTGGGCATTGGCCCTTCAGACCTGATGGCGAAAAAGCTGCATGTGTCAAAAGTCGTTGTCCGGTCTCCTGAAGTGATTCTTGTCCGTGAGAAGACGGGAAAACTGAATATCCGGCAGATCCTCCCGGAGGAAGGCGTAGCCGCGCGCGCCGCAGCCGTCCGGCCCCCTTCGCCTGAGGAGACAGCTTTTGTCCTGGATATCGACCAGGCACGGCTTACCGGGGGGAAAGTCGTCTTCTCCGACCTGTTGACGGACAAGCCTTTCAAAACGACCCTTGAGCATATCGAGGTGGCCCTGGATCACTTCAGCAATGAAAAGGAGAAGACGGCCGCCCTGTCCGCATCGCTGCAGAGCGACACACAAGAGGCGGTGAAGCTCGCGGGTACGTTCTCGGTGAATCCCGCCGTTGTGCAGGGGAGCTTTGAAGTCATGCAGATCGGACTCAAGAAGTACGCTCCTTACTACCGCGATCTCGTTTCCTTCGATATTGCGGAGGGCGAGGCCGGCCTCGCGAGCGCCTTTTTCGCCGCACGGAAAGGGGATGAGTACGACCTGCGGCTTTCGGGACTGTCGGCGGCGGTCCGCTCCCTCAAGGTGCGGAAGCGGGACGAGCAGGAATATTTCCTCAGCATTCCTTCAGCTTCTATCCGGGAGACCGGGATCGATTTTGAAAAACGGGAGCTGATCGTGGGAGGCTGTTCGTCACAGAAAGGGCGCATTGTCGTGAAGCGGCTCAAAGACGGTGGGCTGAACGTGCAGAATCTGGTGCCCCCCTCCCCGGGGGCGGCCGGGAGCTCACCGGAGGCCGCAAAGCGGGTTCCTGCCCGGGAATGGCTTTACGACATACGAAACCTCGCCCTCAATGACTATACGATCGAGGCGGAAGACCACGCTCCCGCCGATCCCGTTGCCGTTTCCGTCGAACGGGTCAGGATACGGGGGAATTCGATTTCCAACAGGAGAGGTTCCCGGGGCAGGGCATCCCTTTCCTGCAGCGTGGGCAAGAAGGGCTCGTTTTCGGCCTCGGGAGCAGTGAGCATGGACCCGTTGTCCGCCTCCCTGAAGCTTGCTGCGAAAGGCATTGACATTACCCCGCTGCAGCCCTATATTTCCGAAAGGGTTAACCTGTATATGATTGAGGGGAGCTTTTCCGCCGAGGGTACGGTGTCCGCCTCCTACACCGGGAAAGAGGGGATACACGCTGCCTATTCCGGCGAAGCGATGCTGTCGAATTTTGCCTCCGTCGATACAATTAATGCCGACGACTTCCTGAAATGGGAGACACTGCACCTCGCCAAGATGGAGGTGAGCTACCCTTTCACTTCAGTAAAGATAGAGGAGACAGCTCTCTCCAATTTTTACTCCCGCATCGTCATCAATCCGGACGGCGCCCTCAATCTCCAGGAAATCCTGAGAAAAGAAGAGGCGCCCCAGGAGGCTCCCGTCACGGAACCGGCGGAACGCAGGGAAAGCGGGGAGCCGGGTATGACCTCCCGGAAGAGCAAGGTATCTCTCAACAAGGTGACGCTTCAGGGAGGGGTTCTGCATTTCTCCGACCGTTTTGTGAAGCCAAGCTACTCCGCAAGCCTTGCAGAGATCGGCGGCCGGGTGTCGGGACTTTCTTCAGAGGACGGCACCTTCGCCGATGTTGACCTAAGGGGCAAGCTCGGGAATTATGCGCCGCTTCAGATCAGCGGCAGGATCAATCCTCTCCGGGAGGATCTGTTTGTCGATTTGAAGGCAGACTTCAGGGACATGGATCTGAGCACCGTGACGCCTTACTCCGGCAGACATCTGGGCTATACCATACAAAAGGGAAAGCTTGCTTTCAGCTTGCAGTATCTTATTGTGAAGAAGAGACTGGAATCGCAGAACGCTATTTTCCTCGATCAGCTGACGTTCGGCGAGAAGGTGGAAAGTCCCGAGGCGACAAAGCTGCCGGTCAAGCTCGCAATCGCCCTGCTCAAAAACAGGAAGGGGGAGATTTCCCTGGACCTCCCCGTCACCGGACAGATCGATGATCCGAAGTTCAAGGTCGGCAGAATTATCCTCAAGATGCTGATGAACCTTCTCGTAAAGGCCGCGACTTCGCCTTTTTCCCTTCTCGGCGCACTGTTCGGGGGCGGTGAAGAGTTGAGCGCTCTCGAGTTCGATTACGGAAGCTCGGGCATAACGGAAGCAGGCGCGAAGAAGCTCGACACCCTGGTGAAGGCCCTCTCTGAACGGCCTGCAGTGAACCTTGAAATCGGGGGATATGCGGACCCCGAGAAAGACCGTGAGGGCTTGCGACTCTCCCTGTTTAACAAAAAACTGAAAGCGCAGAAACTGAAGGAAATGGTCAGGAAAGGGACTGCTCCGCCTCCCGTGGACGACATCGTGATAGAGCCGGCTGAGCGGCCCGTCTATCTCAAAATGGCGTACCGGGAAGAGAAGTTCCCGAAGCCCCGCAATTTTATCGGCATGGCAAAAGATCTGCCCGCACCCGAAATGGAGAAGCTGATGCTCACCCATATCACTATTACGGATGAGGACCTGAGACAGCTTGCTGCAGAAAGAGCCCTGAAAGTGAGAGACTATCTGCTCAAAGCGGAAAAGCTCGAACAGAAAAGGGTATTCCTCATCACTCCCCGATCTCTCCAGCCGGAGAAAAAGGAAACGATGCGAGACAGCCGCGTCGATTTTACCCTGAAATAGTCCTGAAAAGTATCCCTAGAGGAGGAGGGAGCCCCTCCTCCTCTAGGGAGGATCGCTACTCGGAGAGCGCCGAGATTTCGACCCTCCTGTTATTGAATCTCCCCTCTTTCGTCTTGTTGGTGGCGATGGGTTTTGTTTCGCCGTGCCCGACGGTGCTGAAGCGGGCCTTGTCAAAACCGCCCTTTGCTATCAGGGAGCGCTTCACCGATTCAGCCCTTCTTTCGGAGAGTTTCTGATTGTATGCCTCAGACCCGGTGCTGTCCGTGTGGCCTTCAATGCGAAACGTGGCGTCAGGATATTTCTCCACGAAAGCGATGGCCTTTTGGAGCTCATTCTCGTCCGCCTTCCTGATGGCTGCTTTATCAACATCGAAGTTGACGTGGAGAACCAGCGTCTCGATCACCTTTTTGGGCTCCGGAGCAGGCGTAAGAGCGGGCTTGGGTTCCGGAGGAGGCACGGGCTTGGGTTCCGGAGCCGGTGCAGGAGCGGGAGCGGGCTTGGGCTCCGGAGCCGGCATGGGCTTCGGCGGGCAGAGCGCTTTTATCTTCTCCCGCGCGTCGTTTGCGATGCCGATCGCTTCTTTTGTCCTGCAGGAGTGGTAGACATCATAAGACCGGTCCACCTGCGCCTTCAATGCGGTGAACTCTTCAGGGCACTCCCTCTCTTTTCCGGCTGCCTGCGCCGCCATAAGGGCCTTGTCCGCCTGGACAAGCTCGGTATGATAATAATCGTATTTTGCCTTTCGTGCCGATCGTTCCATTCCGGCACACCCGACGAGAAGGGAGGAAACAAGCAATGCGAAAACGAGATGATTGAATTTCCTGTTCATGGATACTCCTCCTTGATGATGACATGTGAAAATACGGTCCCCGGTTTTTTCGTCTTCTCCGCGGGCACCGTCTTCAAGGGGGTTCCCAATGCTTCTTCTCTTCCTTGCTCCGCGATACTCTTCTGGTCTTGCCCGAAACCATTTTTTCCCTCCTTTTTGGGCTTTGGCGCACGTACAGCAAAAGAACCGCGTCGCGCCGGCAGTGCAGCAGAGGGTGCTTGAAAAAGAAAAACACTTCAACGTGTTATGCTACGCTTTATCTTACTGCACTGAAGGCTTTATTTCAAGGGACCCGGGAACAGGAACCCGCCGTCATGCAGCCCTTGTAGTGCGGGTTTTTTCTCCTTGGCGGGCGTGGTACTATTGAAACAAGGAGGAGCGATGGAAAAGACGAGAAAGACCGACGAGGAATGGAAAAGGCTCCTTACCCCGGAGCAATACCGGATTACCCGCGAAAAGGGAACGGAGCCCGCCTTCAGCGGCGAATACTACCATTTCAAGGGGAGTGGCATCTACCGCTGCGTTGCATGCGGCAATGAGCTGTTCAGTTCGGAGGCGAAGTACGACTCGGGGACGGGATGGCCGAGCTTCCGGGCCCCCCTTTCGGAAGGGGGCATCACTACCGCCAAGGACCTCTCCTTTCTGATGATGCGGACAGAGGTGAAGTGCGGGAGGTGTGACGCGCACCTCGGGCATGTATTCAATGACGGACCACCCCCCACCGGCCTGCGCTACTGCGTCAACTCCGCCGCCCTGCGGTTTGAAGAAAAGGAGGGAAGGGGAGAGGGGGAGAAAGAGGCAAAGACGTAAGCAAAAGCACGGGCAGAGAGTTCAGGGCTGTACTCCGGTATGGCACTGGTAGCATGCGCCTTCCTTCCACGCATCCCCGATGTCCACCGGATGCCTGAACTCCCGGCCTTTTCTCAGATCCAGCGGCTCCGGGCTGCCGCTTCCCTGCGAGAGGATGAGGTGACACGTACGGCAGTCGTTGGGGATTACCGCGCCGCCGGCGCTTTTATGGGCTCCGCCGTGGCACCTCATACAGCCGCGAAAGATGAAATGCCCGATGTTGTTCGGGTATGCGGCCCATCGGGCCTTCATCACCGGGAAGATGTTCTTCCGGTAGGCCTCCTGCACCGCGTGGACCGCCTCATCGAGGGCCTGCCCCTTCTGCGAAGAGAGAGCGGGATATCCGCGCCGGTAAAAGGCGGCCAGGGATTGGGCGATGCCCTGCGCGGCCTCTGCATCCGAGCGGTACTCCTGCGCCATGGCGGCCACCGCGGCCTTCTTGATCCCCGGGAGGTCGGGACGTATCTGCCCGGAGGCGAGGGCGGTATCCACCGCGTAATCGGGGGAATGGTAGTTGTGGCTCGGACGGTTGTGGCAATCCATGCAGTCCATGATGCGCGGCTTCGCGGCAAGGAGCGTCCCGGAGGGGGGATTCGAGGTGTCCTGGTAGACGGTGCTCTTCCCCGTGGTCCTGTCCGTGACTCTCACCCAGGGGATATCCTGCCGCTGCTTATCCCGTGCGATATATTCGATGAGGATATCGGTGTTGGTATGCCAGTGGATACCCGTGGCGCGGAGGGCTCCCGGGGTGCCTCCCCCGACCTTGATCAGCATGTTTATCGGCCAGTAGGTATTCGCAGTATCATACCGGTAGTGGGTAAAGAGGCGCTGCTTTGCGCCGAAGAAGTGGCGGGGCCAGTGGCATTGCTCGCAGGTCTCCCGTGCGGGGCGGAGGTCTTCGATCGGTGTGGGGATGGGGTGCGGGTAGATGTCGGCGAGCACGGCATACACCTGGTAAAGCCCCGTAAGTTTCGAGCGTGCATACCATCCCGCCCCCGGCCCGATATGGCATTCCACGCACTTTACCCTGGCATGGGGAGAGTTTTGGTAGGCGGTGTATTCCGGCTTCATCACCTTGTGGCAGGTGGTGCCGCAGAAGACCACCGAATCGGTAAAGTGGTACGCCTGGTAGACCCCGATGGAGCTGAGGAGGACGAAGGCCAGGGTACCCAGGATAAAGATGAGGGTCGCGTTCCGGTGGTGCGGGTTGTTGAGGTCCACGGAAGGCCACTTGAGGTAGGGCATCTCCCCCGTTTTCTGCCAGATGCGCCACTTGAGATACATGCCCAGGGGGATGAGCAGGAGGCCGAGCACCAGGAAGAAAGGCAGCACCATGTAGAGCAGGATGCCCAGATAGGGGTTGGTGAGGGGCGTGAGAAAAGTTACCACAAGCAGGAAGAGGATAGCGAAGGCGGCCACGAGGGCGATCAGTGCCCCCGCGGTGCTTATCCAGTTGTAGGCGAGGCGCGGCAGTCTCTTCTTTTCCATCCATTCTCACCGGAGGAAACACAAGGAGCGCGCTTACCGCGTCTTCGTTTCCTCCGCACCGTTGGTTGCCTCTCCCCCTTTTTCGGGAGCGGGCTTGCAGACCGGACAGTATATTTCCCCCACATCCAGGAGGCATACATGCCCTCACTCGGGGCAGCAGACGCATTGGTCGACAGGCTGGGTGCAGACCGGGCATTTTTCCATGGGTTCTCCTCCTTTCGCCGTGCGGGAGTTCTCCTTCAATTGTAATGCCAAACGGATTAAAAGTGAATTGCCGGAGGGGTGCACGTTGGAGATTGATGTTAAACACCGGAGAATTCTTCTGTTTTCGCCTGTCTTTCGCTATTTTGGCGTCTCGTGTTCGCTCGTTAACGAAAAAACCATATCCGTTACAAAGCGGCGGAAAGATTCATTCTGAACAAATTGCTTATATAGTTCGGTATCATCTCTGAGCAGTCCTCCCATAATACGCTCCAATGCTTTGTCATGTTCCAGACGCGCGGTGTGCGGAGTGTTTTCCTTCGCATTTCGATAGGCCTGATCAGCCGCCACCTTTGGGGCAATATCGTCCTTGATCCGTCTCGTCACTCGGTCGGCATCGGTAAAGAGGGTACCGAATTGCTCATTGAATAAGTTGAGAATGTTACTGAGCCGGTCGAGTTCCGGTTCAGACATCCTGCAGATGCCTATCATTGGCAGGGGATCAATTTCCGCATCCTCGTCCGGCAGAACAATCCTCATGGCAGCCTTCTTTTCGGCTCGATAGCTATCCATGTCGATGGATTCAAGTATGCCCTTGGAGAGATCTTCCTCTCTGGGTGCGGGCAGCTTGGGGACAAGAAAGGTCAGAAAAATCGAGAGCTTCTCCCAATCAGCGTTGTTGTACGGCAGTATCGAGGCAAGGAAGTCGTATGTGCGGATGAACAACTTTGCCTTCCCCTTAAAATCTACCTGACC
The DNA here is from genome assembly GCA_046350935.1 of Thermodesulfovibrionales bacterium. GTDB lineage: Bacteria > Nitrospirota > Thermodesulfovibrionia > Thermodesulfovibrionales > Dissulfurispiraceae > Nitrobium. The sequence continues at coordinate 1,668 of JAXLZK010000021.1, read as the reverse complement.
ATTTTCATCAAGCCACTGTTTGTAGACAGCTACACACCCGTCAAGAAGGGGGTCGAGCGTATCCCTTTCGGCCCCCTCCAGGTAAAGGACAACCAGCTTCTCTACGTTTTCAGACGTATAAATCTGGTAGCCGTCAAGCGCTGCTTTCAAATCGTGGAGCTTGTTCGGATCGGTCTCTTCGCTCAAAACTGTTGTACGGTAGTAGTCGGAGAATGCTGCCGTGATCGTGTCCGTGTTATTCATGAAATCGAGGACAAATACGTCGTGCTTCTTTGGGTGGGCACGGTTCAGGCGTGAGAGCGTCTGCACCGCTTTTATGCCTGCCAGTGGTTTGTCCACATACATCGTATGCAGGAGCGGCTCATCATAGCCGGTCTGGAACTTGTCGGCGCAGATGAGGAAGCGGTAGGGGTCTTCCTGAATCTTGTCCTCTATATCGTTGCTGGAGAATTCATTGAGCGATGCCTCAGTGACCTTTGCCCCGCCGTATTCGTGTTCTCCGGAGAAGGCGACAATAGCCCGGTAGGGACTCTTTCTCTCTTTGAGATACTCCCGGAAGGCATGAAAATATTGAATGGCGCGCTCAATGCCGCTGCAGACGACCATTGCACGGGCCTGTCCACCGATTTTGTTCAGCCCGATAACCTGCTCGTGAAAATGGTCCACCATGATCTCCGCCTTCAGCCTGATGGCACAATCGTGGCTCTCGACATACCTGCGAAGCTTCTTTTGGGCCTTTCTTGTGTCGAACTCCGGATCACCTTCCACCGTTTTTACCAGCTTGTAATAACTATTCACCGGCGTATAGTTTTTCAGCACATCCAGAATGAAAGCCTCCTGGATCGCCTGTTTCATTGTGTAGCTATGGATGGGTCCGTGCTTTGTCTTCCCTTCCCCGCGGGGATATGTCTCTCCAAAAAGCTCCAGGGTCTTGGGCTTTGGGGTTGCGGTAAAGGCGAAGTAACTGGCGTTGGTAAGCATCTTGCGGGCGGCCATGCGGTTTTCCAACGCATCGTTCACCGTATCTTCCGGATCGGCCAGGGCCTCGCTCATCGCGGCGGATGTCTTCCCTCCCTGGCTGGAATGCGCCTCATCTATTATGATTGCAAATGTGCTCTTGCGATGGGCTTCGCCGATCGTGTCCAGAATTTCCGGGAACTTCTGTACGGTTGAAATGATAATTTTCTTCCCGCTTTCGATGAACTTTCTCAGTTCACCGGAATGCTTTGCATGTCCTACCGTGGCCCCTACCTGGGCAAATTGCTTGATGGTCTTCTGAATCTGTTTATCGAGAATGCGCCGATCCGTCACCACAATAATAGAGTCGAAAACATCCTTCCCGTTCTTTCGTAACCCGATGAGTTGATGCGCCAGCCACGCGATGGAATTCGATTTCCCGCTCCCTGCGGAATGCTGGATAAGATAGCGCTTTCCGGCTCCGTGCTCTGCGGCATCAGCAAGGAGTTTCCTTACGACATCGAGCTGATGATAGCGGGGAAAAACCTGTTTGAGCTTCTTCTTCCCTGATTTTTCGTCTTTCTCCTCTACGACTTGGGCATAGTTCTCGATGATGTCGGTGATGCTCCCCGGCGTAAGAATGCTTTTCCAGAGGTAGTCGGTTTTCAGTCCGTCCGGGTTAGGTGGGTTGCCCGCGCCCTCTTTCCATCC
>JAXLZK010000020.1:0-65355 GCA_046350935.1 Thermodesulfovibrionales bacterium | reverse complement strand
ACTCGGGCACGCAGGCCTGCAAGGCCCTCCGCGAGGAGGGGTTCACCGTGGTCCTGGTGAACTCGAACCCCGCTACCATCATGACCGATCCGGACATGGCCGACGCGGTGTATATCGAGCCCCTCTCGAAAGACATCATCGAGCTCATCATCAAAAAGGAGCGGCCCGACGCCCTGCTTCCCACCATGGGGGGGCAGACGGCCCTGAACCTTGCGGTGGAACTGTCCGAATCAGGGGTGCTCAAAAAGTACGGGGTCGAGCTGATCGGGGCCAGGCTGCCCGCCATAAAGAAAGCGGAGGACAGGGAGCTTTTCAAGGAGGCGATGCGCAAAATCGGCCTCGAAGTGCCCCGCAGCGCCGCCATCACCAACATGAAGGACGGGCTCGACATGATCGAGCATATCGGGTTCCCCGCGATTCTCCGCCCCGCCTTCACCCTCGGGGGCACCGGCGGAGGGATCGCGTACAATATCGAGGAATACCGGGAGCTGCTCGAAAAGGCGCTCAAGCTGAGCCCGGTGAGCCAGGTGCTGGTGGAGGAGTCCGTCCTCGGCTGGAAGGAGTATGAGCTCGAGGTCATGCGCGACGTGCGGGACAATGTGGTGATCATCTGCTCAATCGAGAATTTCGATCCCATGGGGGTCCATACGGGCGACTCCATTACCGTCGCCCCTGCACAGACCCTGACCGACAAGGAATACCAGCGCATGCGCGATGCGGCCATCGCCGTCATCAGGGAAATAGGGGTCGATACCGGCGGGTCCAACATACAGTTCGCCCTGAACCCGAAGGACGGCAGAATGGTGGTGATCGAGATGAACCCGCGGGTGTCGCGGAGCTCCGCCCTCGCCAGCAAGGCGACGGGCTTTCCCATCGCGAAGATCGCCGCCAAACTCGCCGTCGGCTACACCCTCGACGAGATCAGGAACGACATCACCCGCGAAACGCCCGCCTCCTTCGAACCGACCATCGACTATGTGGTGACGAAGATACCGCGCTTCACCTTCGAAAAGTTTCCCGACGCGGACGCGACGCTCAACGTACAGATGAAGTCGGTAGGAGAGGTGATGTCCATCGGGCGGACCTTTAAAGAGTCGCTGCAGAAGGCGCTGCGGAGCCTCGAAATAGGGACTTCCGGCCTGGAGCCGGTGGAGAACGGCAGGGAAGACATCCTTTCGAAGCTGAAGACCCCCAATGCCGAGCGTATCTGGCACATTGCGCAGGCCATGCGCCAGGGGATCGACGTCGGAGAGATCCATGCGCTCACCTGGATAGACCCGTGGTTCCTGCACAACATGCAGCAGATCGTCGCCTTCGAGCAGAGGATAGCGGAAGCGGGGGAGCTTCTCCGGGGGGGCGCCGACGCCACGGGCGGGGCGGCCGCCGAGCTTCTCAGGGCTGCGAAGGAATACGGGTTCTCCGATAAGCGCGTTGCCCGCCTTACCGGAAGAACGGAGAAGGAGATACGGCAGACGAGGAAGAGACTCGGGATCGAGCCGGTCTACAAGCTCGTCGATACCTGCGCTGCGGAGTTCGCGGCCTTCACGCCCTATCTCTATTCGACCTACGAGAAGCCCTTCTCCCGCGTAGGGGGCGGCAAGGGCGTCGTGGAGTGCGAGGCGAATCCCACCGGACGGAAGAAGGTGATCATCCTCGGGTCGGGGCCGAACAGGATCGGCCAGGGCATCGAATTCGACTACTGCTGCGTCCACGCGGTCTTCGCCCTCCGGGAAATGGGCTACGAGACGATCATGGTCAACTGCAATCCCGAGACGGTCAGTACTGACTACGATACCGCCGACAGGCTCTATTTCGAGCCGCTGACCATCGAAGACGTGCTGCATATTGTCGAACGGGAAAAGCCCGAAGGGGTCATCGTACAGTTCGGAGGACAGACCCCCCTCAAGCTCGCCGTTCCCCTCGAAAGCGAAGGGGTGAAGATACTGGGCACCTCTCCTGATTCGATCGACAGGGCGGAAGACAGGAAGAGGTTCAAGGAGCTGCTGCACACGCTGAAGCTCCGGCAGTCGGAAAGCGATACGGCCATGTCGTGCGAAGAGGCGGTCGTCGTGGCGGACAGAATAACCTATCCGGTCATGGTCCGGCCCTCCTATGTGCTGGGGGGGCGGGCTATGGAAATTGTTTACGACGAGGAGTCCCTTACGGACTATATGAGCAGGGCAGTGAAAGCGTCTCCCAAACATCCCATCCTGATCGATAAATACCTCGAAGACGCGATCGAAGTAGACGTGGATGCCCTCTCCGACGGCCACGATGTGATCGTCGGCGGCGTCATGGAGCATATAGAGGAAGCAGGGATCCACTCCGGGGACTCCGCCTGCTCCCTTCCCCCGTATTCCCTCCCGTACGGCATTGTCGAGGAGATAAAGCGCCAGACAAAGGCCCTGGCGAGGGAGCTCGAAGTGAAGGGGTTGATGAATGTCCAGTTTGCGGTCAAGGACGGGGAGATATTCATCCTGGAGGTTAACCCGCGGGGTTCGCGCACCATTCCCTATGTCAGCAAGGCCACCGGAGTGCCCCTCGCAAAGCTGGCGGCAAAGGTCATGATGGGGAGCACCCTGAAGGACCTGGGGGTAACGAAGGAGAGGGAGATCGGCCATGTGGCGGTGAAGGAGGCGGTGTTCCCCTTCGACCGGTTCCCCGGTGTCGATACCATTCTCGGCCCCGAGATGAAGTCCACGGGTGAAGTGATGGGGATCGATGAGGATTTCGGCCTCGCCTACGCCAAAGCACAGGCGGCCAGCAGCAACAAGATCCCGACGTCGGGGAAGATTATCATCAGTGTGAAGGACAAGGACAAGCCCCATACAGTGGAAATAGCCATAAAATTGAAGGAAATGGGGTTCCATATCATTGCGACGAAGGGGACCGCTCTCTACCTAGAGGAAAAAGGAGTGCCCGTCGCGGTCATCAATAAAGTGATGGAGGGGAGACCCCATATCGTGGACCTGATCAAGAACAGGGAGGTGAGCTTCATCATCAACACCGTGAGCGGCACCCGGGCTCAGAAAGACTCTCTGTCCATACGGAGGAGCGCCTTGCAGTTCAAGATCCCCTATACCACCACCATCGCCGGAGCGCGCGCCGTGGTGATGGCGATCGAAATGCTCCAGAAAAAAGAGATGAGCATCAGGTCCATCAACGAATACCACCGGAAGTAAGGGATCCTGCAGAGGAGCGGGGCGGGTGCGCCTCCCCGGAACGGCAGCGACAGCGGCAGCGGGGCGTCGCGGAGAGGGCGGACGGCGGGTGGAATGAAAAGTGCGGCAATTTGCTTTTCCGCGGAGTATAGTACTACTATGAGGAGCACGGTATGATCGATAAAGACTTTGCATCCCATCTCGAGCAGTCGGTGAAGATGCACGGACATCTCTGTCCGGGGCAGGTCCTGGGCGTCAGGATGTCTCTTCTCGGGCTGCAGTCGGTCGGGATAGAGGAGCCCAAAGGCAGGGACAGGAAGAATATCATTGTTTTCGTCGAGATGGACAGATGCGCAACGGATGCGGTGCAGTCGGTAACCGGATGCAGCCTGGGGCACAGGACGATGAAGTTTATGGACTACGGAAAGATGGCCGCCACTTTTATCAATCTCAGGACCGGCAAGGCGGTGCGGGTGGTGGCCCGGGAAGAATCCCGGGAAGAGGCGAAGAAGTACTTTCCCGAGACTGAAAACAAATATGCGGCGCAGCTTGAAGCGTACAAAGTCATGCCGGATGAGGATCTTTTCGAGACGATGGAGGTGAGCGTCCCCCTCCCCCCCGAGGACATGCCGGGGCGCCCCCTGCGCAGGGTGCAGTGCGGGGTCTGCAAGGAATATGTACAGGACATGCGGGAGGTGAGCCGGGACGGCGAAATCTTGTGCAGGGCCTGTGCCGGCGGGGCCTATTATAAGAGGGCCTCGTCCCGCCCCTGAAGACGGGCTGTTTTTTTAAGGTGCGTTATGCAAAAAAGTCATAGCGATATCGAAATAAGGTCCAAACTCTGGATCGAAGTGGATGGAGAGCCCGTATTCGGGAGGGGGAGGAGATTCCTGCTCCGGGCGATCGATGCCTGCGGCTCCATCAGCCAGGCGGCAAAGGAGATCAATATCTCCTACAGAAAGGCGTGGAGCTACATCAAGGCGATGGAGGAGAGACTCGGCCTGAAGCTGGTGGAACGCCAGAGCGGCGGGAAGAACGGGGGCGGCGCTCTCCTGACGCAGGAGGCGAGGGAGTTCCTCGAGAAGTACGAACAGATGGAGCGGGGCATTGAAGAAATGGTGGACCGGAAATTCAGCACGATTTTCATAAAGACAATGAAAGGGGAGGGCAGCAATGTGCGAGATGCAGGGTGAGAGGGGCAGCGCGAGGTCCGGAGCAAAGGCGATACCGGTGGCCGAGGCGGTCGGGATGGTGCTGGCGCACGATATCACCGAAGTCCGGAAGGACGATTTCAAAGGGAGGGCCTTCAGGAAAGGTCACGTGGTGACCAGCGAGGATATCGAGCACCTGCAGCGGCTGGGAAAGGACCACCTCTTCGTCCTGCATATCGCTGAGGACGAAATGCACGAGGATGATGCGGCATACGCCCTCGCGTCCGCCCTGAAGGGAGAGAGCGTGGTCATGGAGGGAGAGCCGAAGGAGGGCAAAATAAACCTGGTGGCCGCACGGGACGGTCTGCTGAAAATCGACCGGGACACCCTCGCCGCCTTCAACATGCTCGGAGAGGTAATGTGCGCCTCCCTCCACACCAACACGGTCGTCAAAAAGGGGCAGGTCGTTGCCGGGACGCGGGCCATCCCCCTCGTGGTAAAGAGGGCGGTCGTCGATGAGGCGGTCGGGATTGCGGGGCGTGCGGGTGCGGTGATCGAAGTGAAGGAGATGAGAAAGGCGAAAGCGGGCGTGGTCATCACCGGAAACGAGGTCTATTACGGTCGCATAAAGGACGCCTTTGCTCCGATCGTCACCCGGAAGATCGAAGGCTACGGCGGCGAAATCGTCGGAATCTACTATGCTCCCGACGACGAAAGCCTGATCGAGGCGCGCCTGAGGGAATTGCTGGAGGCGGGGGCTGACCTCCTTATCACTACGGGAGGCATGTCGGTAGACCCCGACGATGTGACCCGCTTTGCCATCAGGAACCTGGGGGCCTCCGAGATCACCTACGGGTCCGCTGTCCTGCCCGGCGCAATGTTCCTGGCCGCCTACCTTGACAGCAGACAGCAGCCGGGCAACGGGAGCGCACATGCATCCGACGGGAGCGTCCCCCTTCTCGGCATCCCCGCGTGCGGGATGTACCATAAGACGACCATTTTCGATCTTGTATTGCCGCGAGTGCTTGCAGGAGAGAAAATAGGCAGAAAAGAGCTTGCGGAGCTGGGCCACGGCGGACTCTGCCTCGACTGCAAGGAGTGCAGATACCCGGTCTGTCCCTTCGGGAAATAGGCAATTTGACAGAAAAAGGCAATTCTGCTATTCTCTTGCAAGCGATGAGAAATTTGCTTCCCGATACAGGAGAGTTCATGGAAAAGGGGGAGACCGGAACTCTGAAAAAACCTGTTTCTTTTTTCCTGCTCCTCTCTCTCTTGGCGCTCTTTTTTTGCCTTCTGCCTCCGTCACCTGCCGGAGCGTTTGAAGTAAAGGGACTCCAGCCGCTTTCTCCCTACGGGGTTTTCTCCGCCTTCAGTGCCGAAAGTCTTCCGCGGAAGAAGATCGGATTCGGAGTCGGTTTCGAGAAGTCGAGCGAGCCGAAGATCAAGAGATTCATCTTTCAGTCCGCGTACGGGCTCACTGACAAGGCCGAGCTCAATGTGACGCTCCCGTATGTCATGGAATGGGAAGACACCCAGAACGGCTTCGAGGATGCGAATCTCGGGATAAAATACCGGTTTCTCGACGAAGGAAGCTACACTCCGGCTGTCGCCGTCCTGCTTACCGGCTCCCTTCCCTCCGGAAAGAACGAATTCTCGACCGACGGCGGATTGGGCGGTGGCCTTATCGTCACCAAGAAGGTCGGCCCCTTCAAGGGGCATATCAACGCCCTCTACTCAAACCCCGGGGAGGGGAGTCTGCGGGACGAGTACACTCTCAACCTGGGCGCCGAGCTGGCGGTGACCCACAGCTCGAAAGTCCTGGCGGAGGTGGTGGGGAGAAAGAACTACTTCAAGAACAAGATCGACCTTCTGGAATGGCGACTTGGATACCGGATCGCCACCACCGATTATCTCTACACCACCATCGGAGGAGGGTTCGATATAAAGAACAGGAACCCCGATTACCGCTTCATCCTCTCCCTGAGCGTCATTCTGCCGCGAGAAAAGAGGAAATTCCAGAAAATCTACGAAGAATAGGGTGTGTATTCTGCATATACACCCTGGTTATGTTATAATAGGAATTGTATGTTTGATCTGGGAATACAAGAGCTTATCGTCATCTTCATCGTTGCGCTCCTCGTCTTCGGCCCCAAAAGGCTTCCCGAGCTCGGAAGGACTCTGGGCAAGGGTATTGCCGAGCTCAAGAGGGCGATGCAGGGGGTTAAGGAACAGATGGATGTCGAGATGAAAGAAATAAAGGCCCCCCTCAGCCTTGCCGATCCCTTGTACCAGCAGGAGAAGCCCGGGCAGAAAAAAACGCAGGAAGAAAAAGAGCCGGGCGCGGCGGCAGAGCCCGCTGGAGAGCGTTCTGCTGAGGCGGCTTCCGCACCTGCAAAGGAAAAGGAAGAGCAGAAGGGGTAAGCCATGGATGAGCTCAAAATGCCCCTCACCGAGCATCTCGGTGAGCTCAGAAAAAGAATCGTCGTCTCCCTGATCGCCCTGGGCGTCACTTTTGTCGTCGCTTTCAGCTTCTCCGAGGAAATTTTCAGAGGCATCATGTTCCCCCTCAAATACAGCCTCGATTTCTCGGTAAGGGAAATGTACCTGCGTTTCATTCCTCAGGACAAGCTCCAGACGACGAAGCTGGTGTTTCTCGCTCCTGCCGAGGCCTTCTGGATGAACATGAAGGTCTCTTTTGTAGCGGGAGTCCTTCTCTCTCTTCCGGTGATTTTCCACCAGGTATGGCTGTTCATTTCACCGGGGCTCCTCTCGAAAGAGAAGAAGTATGTGCTCCCCTTCATCATTCTGGCTACCTCTCTTTTCCTCTTCGGCGCTGCCTTCTGTTTCTTCATCGTCCTCCCGTTTGCGATGGGGTTCCTCCTCACCTACAAGGTAGGCGATTTCCTTATGCCCATGCTTTCTGTCGGACAGTACGTCGATTTCTGTCTGAAATTCATTCTTGCTTTCGGGGCCATTTTCGAGCTTCCCATTATCATTATCTTCCTTACGAAGATGGGAGTCGTGACTCCCCAAATGCTTGCGAAAAACAGGAAGTACGCCGTTCTTATCGCGTTCGTCATCGCCGCCGTTCTGACGCCTACCCCCGATGCGTTCAACCAGGTCCTCATGGCGGTCCCCATCATTCTTCTGTACGAGATCGGAATCTGGATTTCGCCCTTCTTTGCAGCAAAGAGGAGGGGGAAGGCGGAGGAAGAGGAAAACGGAGACGCAGAGGCAACATAGCACGGGCGGCTGATGAAGGATACCGTTGCGGTCAAGAGAAACGATAAGGCGATTGTTTCCGACATCGCGGAAGGGTTTGTTGCTCTGAATTCCCTCTACCTGAAGCCCTTTGACGAGGGTGCGGTGCGCCGCTTTCAGGCGGGCGCCTTTCCCCCGGACCCTTTTCCCCGTATTTCCGCAAGCAGATATCCGGCTGCAATACCGTTCACCGTTCCGGTCAGCACCCCTGTGGTGATCAGGACAGGGGCGACGAGCACAATAGCCTCTATCCTCTGCACAAAGAGAAGGTAGGCGACAAAGAGCTGCGCCGTATTGTGAAAAAAAGCGCCGATCAGGCTTATACCGAGCGGGCTGAAAAGGCCCGGCAGGAGGCGCAGGGTGAGCGCCATGGAAAGCACTCCCGCCACTCCTCCCCCGAGGCTCAGGAAAAAGGCCGGCCCGAGAAAGGTGCCCAGCAGCAGCGATCCGAGCAGCACGCGTACCAGGGTGACCATCACTGCCGATTCCATGCCGTAACGGTAGAGGGCAACCAGGGTGATGATATTGGACAGACCCATTTTCAACCACGGGATGGGGGAGGGGAGCAGTGTCTCGATGCCGTGCAGGGCGAGGGCATAGGAGGCAAGAAGGGCGATGCGGTGCTTATCCCGAGACTCCATCCAGTTCTCTCCCTGCCTCCGCGCCGGTCACCCGCATCATGACTCTGTTCGGAAGGCAGACGACGGCGCCGCTTCGTATCCAGCCCTGGTGCATGCAGATCCTGTTGCGGCAGGGGGAGTCCGTGACCCTGGCCCTGCCATGCCTTATCTCGATAACGGTCCTGCCGAGGGGACCCTCCACTTCCACCGTTCTGTCCGCAGAGAGGGGGACGGCATAGCGGAGCTCTCCGGAAACCTCTATCTCCAGCTCCGAACCCTGCGGGAGGGCCTGCCTGACAAAGAAAAAGCTGTAGAGCGAAAGGAAGAGCAGAAAGAGCAGGAGCATCCTGTCCGCAAAGGTTGCCTTATGATTTTTTTCCATCGAGCTCAATGCTTCCCTTTATTCCCTCCGTGAGGGAGACAGCTCCGCTGCTGTCCACGATAACGCCGTCAAACCCGAGCCTCTTCAAGGTCTCCATGCCCCTTTCAGGACCCAGGACAAACACCCCTGTCGAGAAGGCATCGGTGAGCGTCCCTTCTCCGGCGATGACGCTCACGCTCCGGCAGCCGGACGCCGGGTATCCGGTTTTCGGATCGAGCAGGTGGTGATACCGGACTCCCGACCTGATAAAGAACCTTTCGTAATCGCCGGAGGTGGAGACGGCCCTCTCCCGGAGCGGTAAAGAGGCGAAAATTTCCTGTCCGTCGCTCCTTTCCCTCGGGGCTTTCAGGCCGATCCTCCAGGCGCTCCTGTCCGGCTTCAGACCGTATGCTTTGATGTCGCCGGCTACGGCTACCAGACCCGCCCGCATTCCGTTTTTCCGGAGAATCTCCACCGCCCTGTCTGCGGCGTATCCTTTCGCGATTCCCCCGAGATCGATCTGCATTCCCTTTTTCCTTAAAAAGACGGTGCCCTTCGCCTTGTCCACCACCACCTTCCGGTATCCGACGAGCTGCAGCCGGTCCTTCACTGCCTGCGCATCGGGGAGCACGCCTTTGTGAAAGTCCCAGAGCGCCATGACGGGGCCGATGGTGATGTCGAAGGCGCCGTCCGTTTCACGGGATACGGAGAGCGCCTGCTCTATTATATCGAGCGTCTCCTGCGAGACGACGACCGGCCGTATGCCGGCATTCCGGTTGATCAGGGAGACTTCGCTGCCTTCGTCGAAATAATTAAAGAGGCCACCCAGCCGCTCGATCGCGGCGAACGCCCTGTCCATCGCCTTTTCCGCGTCCCTGCCGGAAGAGGATGCGACCGTGATGGTGATGAAGGTATCCATCGCGATCCTGTTCTTCTTGTACAGCTTCTCCTTTGCCGGAGTGCACGAGAGAAGGGACAGGATGCCGGGAAGCGCGACAATGAGAAAAAAAACTTTTCGGATCATACGCAGTTATGCCTTCTGATATGTTACCACAGAGAAGGGGAAAGAGCCTATCGCCGAAAGAACGGTAAAATAGTGTATACTTTAGGGGAGAATAAGCCTGACCTTACTGTATTATAAGAGGGATGCAGCACGACTCCTCATTGAGGGGGCCGAAATTTTCCCCCTGTCGGCCCAGGAAAACGGGACAATAAGGGAAAGGGCACGGTGACGAGGGAGACGTACACGTACATGACCATACCCGGAAAAGAGCAGGAGATAATCAAGAGATTGCAGGACGCCGTCATCCACCACAAGGCGGCTGATGCGAAGAAGGCGGCCGAAGAGGCGGTGGCGCTGGGACTGGACGCCTACAAGATGACCATGGAAGGCCTTGCCGGCGGCATGGAGGTCGTCAGCCGGAAGTTTGAGTGCCACGAGTACTTCATCCCCGAGACGCTCCTCTGCGCGAAGGCGCTGTACTCCGCGCTCGACATCCTGAAGCCCCACATCAAAGTACAGCAGGGCGGCCCGAAGGGACAGGTCGTCCTCGGGGTCATGCAGGGAGACGTGCATGACCTCGGCAAGAACATCATCAAGGCGATCTTCGAGGCATCGGGCTGGACCGTGCACGACCTCGGCCGTGACGTTCCCCTCAAGAAGTTCGTTGAAGAGCAGCTCAAGACGGACTCCGACATCGTGATGCTCTCTGCGATGATGACCACCTCCATGGTGGGCATCAAGAAGCTGATCCCGATGATCGGGGAGAAGAACCCCAAGGTGAAGATCATGATCGGCGGCGCCCGATCACCGAAAAGACGGTGGAGGAGTACGGGGCGGACGTGACGGCCGACAACGCTCCCAATGCGCTGCGCGAAGCGATGAAGATGCTCGAAACCCTCAGGAAAGAGGGTCACCCGCGCGGCTCCGGCGTCCGCCGTTCCGGAGTCCATGCCTGAAAAGCGCCGCCCCTAGAACTTTTGCGCCAGAAAAGCCCCGGTATGCGACTTTCTGTTTCGCGCCACCTCCTCGGGAGTGCCGGAAGCGACGACCGTGCCTCCCTCTTCGCCCCCTTCGGGTCCAAGGTCGATAAGAAAGTCGGCGGATTTGACGACATCGGTGTCGTGCTCGATGACGATGACGCTGTTTCCCCTGTCCACCAGCCGGTTGATGACATTCAGGAGACGCTGGATATCGACGAAATGCAGACCCGTTGTCGGTTCGTCGAGTATGTACAGAGTATTCCCCGTCGCCTTCTTCCCCAGCTCTTTTGCCAGGCGCAGCCGCTGCGACTCCCCGCCTGACAGGGTCGTTGCAGGCTGGCCGAGGCGCAGGTACCCCATGCCGATATCCTCCAGGACGGCCAGACGCTGCCTGAGGGGCGGGATGGCGCTGAAGAAATCCATGGCTTCGGTGATCGTCATATCGAGGATGTCGGCGATGTTCTTCTCCTTGTAGTAGACGGCAAGGGTCTCCCTGTTGTACCGCTTGCCCTTGCAGGCATCGCAGGTGACATACACGTCGGGAAGGAAATGCATCTCGATTTTTCTCAGACCATCCCCCCGGCAGGTTTCGCACCTCCCCCCGGACAGGTTGAAGCTGAAGCGGGATGCCTTGTATCCCCGCGTCCTGGACTCGGGCAGTTGTGCAAAGAGGTCCCTGATAAAGGTAAAGATGCCCGTATAGGTGGCGGGGTTTGAACGGGGCGTTCTCCCCAGGGGGGACTGGTCAACGCAGATCGCCTTGTCCACCTTGTCGAGACCCTCGATCAGCGCGTGCCTGCCCGGAACGACCGAGGCGCCGTACAGGTGGCGGGCGAGCGCCTTGTAAAGGACCTCGAAAATAAGGGTGCTTTTGCCCGAGCCCGATACTCCGGTAACGCATACGAAGGCTCCGAGAGGGATAGCGACGGAGATATTCTTCAGATTGAACTCAGACGCGTCCACGATCCGTATGAAGTCCTTCGGCTTTCTCCTCAGCGGAGGAACCGGGATGCTCGATCGGCCGCTCAGGTAGCTTCCGGTGAGAGACGCCTCGTTCTTTTGCACCTCCCGGGGAGTGCCGGAAGCGATCACCCATCCTCCGTTTTTCCCTGCGCCGGGCCCCATATCGATAAGATAGTCGGCCCACCGGATAGTCTCCTCATCGTGCTCCACGATCACTACCGTATTCCCCGCATCCCGTATGGCCGCAAGATTATCCAGGAGCATCGCGCAATCCCTCGGGTGCAGGCCGATGCTCGGTTCGTCGAGTATGTAGAGGACTCCGGTGAACGAGGAGCCGAGCTGGGTCGCCAGACGGATCCTCTGCGCCTCGCCGCCCGAGAGAGTGAGAGAGGCGCGGTCAAGGGTGAGGTACCCGAGGCCCACCCTCCCGAGAAAGGAGAGCCTGTCCCTTACCTCTTTCAGCACCCTTTTGGCAATGAACACCTCCCTTTCGGAGAGGGAGAGCGTTTCGATGAACTTTTGGGCCTCCGTCACGGAAAGGGCGGCAAACTCCGCGATGGTGAGCCCTCCCAGCTTCACGCTCAGGGACTCCTTCCGCAGCCGCATCCCCCTGCATGTCTTGCAGGGAGTCAGATGGGTCAGCTCCCTCTCCTCCATGTCTCCCGCGTTTTCTCCCTCCTCGATGTCCTCGAAGCCGAGACCGTGGCACCGGGGGCAGGCTCCGTATTTGCTGTTAAACGAGAAGAGCCGCGGTTCTATTTCCGGATAGCTGATCCCGCACTGCGGACAGGCGAGGGTCTTGCTGAAGGGGATGTCCCTGTTCTCGTCGATAAGATTGATGACAACGGTATCGGTATACCTGAGAGCGGTGTCGATGGCCTGTGTTATCTGGCGCTCGATGGCGTGCTTGATGATGAAGCGGTCTACGACGACTTCAAGGGTGTGGCGCTGCTGTTTCTTGAGGGCGATGTCATGCGTCAGCTCCATCATCGTGCCGTCGATCCGCGCCCTGACGAAGCCGTCCCTCCTCATCTGCCGGAGCTCCTTCTTGTACTCTCCCTTTCTGCCCCGCACAATGGGCGCGAGGACCTGGATGCGGGTCCCCAGGGGAAGCATCGAGACGGAGCGGATGATGTTCTGCATATCCTGGGTGGTAATGACGGAGCCGCATTGGTAGCAGTAGGGGGTCCCGATGCGCGTGAACAGCACCCTCATATAATCGTAAATCTCGGTGATGGTGCCCACGGTCGAACGGGGGCTTTTCGTCACCGTCTTCTGGTCGATGGCGATTGCGGGGGAAAGTCCGTCGATGGAGTCCAGGTCAGGCTTCTGCATCTGCTCAAGGAACTGGCGTGCGTACGCGGAAAGGCTTTCCACATACCGCCTCTGCCCTTCCGCATAGATGGTATCCATGGCGAGAGAGGACTTGCCGGAACCCGAGGGGCCGGTAATGACGGTTATTTTGTCACGCGGAATCGTGACCTCGATGTTCTTAAGGTTGTGCTCCCGGGCTCCCTTTATTACGATGGCAGACTTAAGCATATTTCTTCTAAGAGAAGCGAACATGAACATTTTACTATAACCGAAAAGGACGTATTATTTCATCTTCCGGGAGGCGTCGGGCCGGGGGCGGACGGCCCTTTTAGTACTCCGTCTTGACAGAGGTCAGCTTTGCGGTGACTTTTCCTATCGCAACTTTCGTTTCCACCATGACAGGTATTCTCTTCTCATCGTCGGTGAGCCATACCACGATATCCCCCTTACTCTTGAAGAGTCCGTCCGATTTGAGGAGGGGCTTCACCTTTACGGTATCCACCTGTCTGCTCTCGGACAGGGAAAGCTTCTCCCGTCCCACTACCAGCACCTCCGCCTTATAAAACTTGTTGCTGTCGAAAATGTCGATATGGACGGCACTGCCCGTTTCGAGCAGAAGGGTCCGCAGATAATAAAACCCGGAAACCACATCCCAGAGCAGCCCTTCCGCCGCGTGCTCATCCTGAGTGCCCTTCAGATAATTGGTGAAGGTGATTTTTTTATTCGCGGCGTCGAATACGGTTTCCTTGTCACTGCGGTATCTCCCTTCATTCTGCCGTATCCTGAAGTGCGCAGGAATTCCATCGACGACCGTGCTTTCCGCGAAGTCCTCCACCTTGTAAAATCCGGAGAGAAACGGAGAGGAGCGCACCTTCGATGTTATTCGTACGGTATTCTTTTCCCGCACCGCCTCGAGTTCGGCGCTCCCTACAAAGATGTTCAGCCAATAGATGTCGAAGGAGAGCTCCTCTCTCGCCGCTTTCAGCAATTCGACAGGGCTCCCGGGCTTTCCGGCATCCGGTGGAGCCACAGGAGGCTCCCCTTTTTCCTGGACAGGACTGTCGGCCGCGCCCGGCGCGGCGGCGCGGCGCGGCGGATTCTCCTCACGGGGGAGGGACGCCTCCTTTTCAGGGGGGGTGGCCGGGGGACTTTCTCGTTTGTCCTGTTTGATCCCTTCGTCCTGTCCGGCCTCATCGCTTTTCTGAGCGACCCTCTCCGGCTCCGCTGCTCCGGTCTTCGCAGGCACTCCCTGCTGCTCCTCTCTGATGCGGGGTCCGTTACTAGGCCCGATGCCGGGCGGCTCAGACAAGGAAGAGGGCGCCCCCGGGGATGCAGGCAGGGAGTGGCGGAAGCCCTTTGCCCTTTCCACGGTAGTGATAAAAAGTACAGGGGAGGGGGCTGCGGTCAAAACAAGTCCTTCTGTTTCCAGAAGTCCTGCAAGGCAGAAAAGGTGCAGCGCGAGGGACAGACCGAGGGACAGGGCAACGGACGTTGAAATATGTCGTATATTTTTCATGGGTGCGTCAATCGTATTGTAGCGCAGCGGAAAGCCTTTGCACAATGAAAGAAAAGTGCAGGTGCGGAAAGGCTGCGGCGCGCCGCCTGCACGTCCCCGCCTCCGGTAAGTAGTTCCTTTTTCTCCTCCGATGTTCTACAATATGCACGTGCAGGAGACTCGTGATGCAGGAGAGCGCGGCGCTTTGCGCCGCCGGTCCTCGCCTGGCTGTGCAGGTGACCCGTTTATCTCTATGATAGTCTGAAAAGAGGTAGAACGCTAGAAGGGAATGGATACTCCGCTGAAAGGTGCCGATCAGACAGAGAAAGCCGGTAAAGGCGACAGGGTGGACAGCAAGAGGAGAATCAACAGGAAGCAGCTCGTCAATATCCTGAATTACCTCAGCTTCCAAGACGGCTCTCTTCTCGTTCGTTTCGAGCACGTACGGTACGGCACCCTCCTCTCCCTTCCGGCAAAACCCGGCCCCTGTTCGGGTGACAAGGTCGAGTGCCTTTGGTCCGGAACGTTTCTCTCGTCGCGCAGACTCTCCTCGCACCGCTTGCACCATATCCTCATTTCCGAGGGGCAGACGCTGCTCCTCATCCAGCCCGAAATAGAGTGGGCAGACGAGAAGGGGATCTGTTTTCTCCTCCCCGAATCGTGCTATGAGCTCAACATGCGGAAAACCAGACGGCACGCCAGCGAGAACATTCGCGTCGAATTCGTTCAAAACGGCGTGTTTCTCGTCGGAGATCTCCGGGATTTCAGTGCCGTTTCATTCCGGGTGGAGTTCCCTGAAGCGCCCAAAGTGTTCCGCTCGGTCGATCCCGAAGACACAGCGGCCGTTATTTTCAGGAGCGGACAGGAGGTGCTTTTTTCGGGGGAGTGCAGGATCCTCAGAAAAGAGCACTGCCGGAAGGCGGGTTCGCTTGTCCTCGAACCGGTGCACAGCCAAATACGCAGGTTCAAACCGAAGGAGTTCCGGAGCTCCCGGCAGATACTCTCTCCGGCTCCCAACTGCGTATTCCCGCACCCCCTCACCGGGAAGACAGTCAGTCTGCCTGTCGTGAATCTCTCGGGCTCCGGCTTTCTGGTGGAGGAGCACTACGAGAACTCCGTGCTCCTGCCGGGTCTTCTCATCCCCCACCTCGAAATGACTTTCGCCCCTACTTTCCACCTCTCCTGCAGGGCCCAGGTCATCTACCGGAAAGTGGGCACTACCGCCGAAGGAGAGATTGACGTAAAATGCGGGATTGCCATTCTCGATATGGATATCCAGGAGCAGGCGGTCCTCTCGGCCTTCCTGCACCACAGCATGAACCTGAAGTCGCATGTCTGCAACAAGGTCGATCTGGACGATCTATGGCATTTTTTCTTCGAGGCGGGATTCGTCTATCCGAAGAAATATGCCCTCATGCACGCGGAAAAGGAAAGGTTCAGGGAGACGTACAAGAAGCTTTACATGCAGAATCCCCACATCGCCCGCCATTTTATCTACCAGGACAAAGGGGCGATCCAGGGGCATATCGCCATGATACGCTTCTACGAGAATACGTGGCTGATCCATCATCACGCCGCCAGCAGGTCGAGCGCCATGATCGGGCTGAGCGTCCTGAACCAGGTAGGCAGGTACATAAACGATTTCCACTCCCTGCATTCGACCCATATGGATTTCGTCGCCTGCTACTTCAGGCCCGACAACAAGTTTCCGCGCCGCGTTTTCGGGGGGTGTGTCACGGCAATACACGATCCGAAAGGATGCTCCCTCGATACGTTCGCCTATTTCCACCTTCCGAAATCTCCCGTCCCGTGGCGCATGCCTGAGGACATCCACAGCATCGCGGAAACCGACTGCGAGGACCTCCTGGAGCTGGAAAGCTTCTACGAGCATATCTCCGGGGGGCTCATGCTGCACGCCCTGGACCTCGAACCGCACAAGAACGTCTGCGTCTCCCTCAACAGGGAGTACGACAAACTGGGGTTCAAACGGGCGCGCTACCTTTTCACCCTGAAAATAGGGACCTCTGTCGCCGCAATCATCATGGTGATCATTTCAGACGTCGGCCTGAACCTGTCCAACCTTACCAACTGCATCCATGTCTTCGTCCTCGACTCCGACGCCCTTTCCCCCTCCACTCTCCACTCCTCTCTTTCCATGCTCTCCGGGTACTACAACCAAGAGGACATCCCTGTGCTTCTCTACCCCTCCGATTATGCGACGAAGCACTCTCTCCCCTATGAAAAACTGTACAGTCTCTGGGTCCTGAGTATGCACCACACCGATCACTATTTCAGATTCATCGAGGACCTGATCGGGAAGAACCATGGGTAACGCGGAAGAAATCCGCCCTCTTGCTGACGGCGCGGCAGAGCGTCAGAATGACGACGGCCGGCCCCTTTACAACAGCAGGATCATCAATTCTTTTGTACGGCTCATCAAGAGGGATTACCCGTACATTGCGATCGGCGAATTGCTGCGGTTCGCCCGCATAGAGCCGTACCAGGTCGAAGACGAAGGGCATTGGTTCACTCAGGAGCAGGTGGACCGGTTTTACGAGAGGGTCGTCCATCTGACCGGGAACAAAGGGATCGCCCGGGAGGCCGGGCGGTACGCCGCGTCGCCTGAGGCGATCGGGGTGATGCGGCAGTATGTCCTCAGCCTTGTCTCGCCGGGGAACGCGTACGAGATCGTCGGGAAGTACGCCCACAAGTTCACGCGTTCCTCTGCCTACAAATCCGAAAAAAAAGCCGGCAACAGGGTGGAGATCACCGTCATCCCCGCGGAAGGAGTGCACGAAAAACCGTTCCAGTGCGAAAACAGGATAGGGTACTTCGAGGCCATCGCCAAGCTGTTTAACGACAAACTGCCGGAAATACGCCACCCGGAATGTGTTTTCAAAGGCGGCACGGCGTGCCGCTATATCGTCACCTGGAGGGAAACCCGCTCCGCTTTCCTCAAACGGGTGAGGATATACCTCTCCCTCCTCCTTGCCTCCGCGTGCTTCGGCCTCTTCTTTCCGTACCCTGATTTCACGCTCGACTGGATGGTCCCCGCTTCCGTGCTCCTGGTTCTGCTCTTCACTCTCCATATCGGGCACAGGGAGACGGAAGAGCTGAAAAACGCCATCGGCAGCATCAGGGATTCAACGGACAAGCTCCTGGAGCGCATCGACCTCAATTACAACAACGCCCTCATGCTCAACGAGATAGGCCTCGCCCTGAACAAGAAGCTGCATCTCGATATCATTCTGGAGAACGTCGTGCAGGTGCTGGAGAAGAGACTCGACTACGACCGCGGCATGATACTCCTTGCGGACCGCGACGGAAGGAAGCTTTCCTTTCGCGCGGGGTTCGGATACAGCACCGAGCAGATGATCCTGCTGCGGGACGTCAGCTTCCGCCTGAACAATCCCGAATCGAGGGGGGTGTTCGTTATCTGCTTCCACGAGCAGAAGCCTTTCCTGGTGAACAATATCGACGAAATAGAGGACACTCTTACCTCCCACAGCCTGGCGTTCGCACGGCGGATGGGGGCCAAGTCCTTCATCTGCTGCCCCATCATCTTCGAGGACGAATCGTTGGGGATCCTCGCCGTCGATAACAGGAGGACGAAGAGACCGCTGCTCCAGAGCGACATCAGCCTTTTGATGGGGATTGCCCCCGAGATCGGGATAAGCATTCGGAACGCCCTGCTCATCGAGGACAAGGAGCAGCAATTCAAATCCATGCTCCATGTGCTGGCGGCCAGCATCGACGCCCGCGACGACCTCACCGCAGGACATTCCGAAAAAGTATCCGAATACGCAGTGGGGATAGCGAATACGATGGGTCTTGCGCGTGACTACTGCGAGATGATACGGGTGGCGGCATTGCTTCACGACTACGGCAAGATAGGCATAAGGGATTCCATCCTGAAGAAAAGCGGCTCCCTGACCGACGAGGAGAGGGCGGAGATACAGACACACGCGGTGAAAACCCGGGAGCTGCTGGAGCGGGTCAATTTTGAGGGTATTTACCGGGAGATCCCCGAAATTGCCGGAAACCATCACGAAAAGATCGACGGGAGCGGCTATCCGAAAGGGATCAAAGGGGAAGAGATCCCCCTGGGGGCGAAGATAATCGCCGTCGCCGACATTTTTGAAAGCATTACCTCACGGCGCCATTACCGCGAACCGATGACGCTCAACGAGGCCTTTGCCCTCCTCGATGAGGAAAGTGGGCGCCGCCTCGACAAGGGGGTCGTCGAAGCCTTCATGAGATATTACCGGAGGCAGTAAGAGGTTCAGCAGGCGGGTCTGCGCCCCCTGCACGCGATGACAGGCGTATAGGTGAACCGTCTCGGGTTCGAAAAGAACCGGTCGAACTCCTCCCGGAACTCCCCGTATCCTCCGTCATATTCATCGAAAGCGAAGCGTATCCGCTTCGGGGCGATCTCGATCTTCTTCAACCAGTTGAAGGCATCGACCTCTCTCAAAGCCCCATAGATCAGGTGATGGGCCGCCACGCTCACCTCGATCTCCTCGAACCCCAGATCGTACAGAAAGGAGTACAGCTTTCTGCCCATGTAGGGATCGAAATTCGCTTTTTCTTCAAGGGTCTTGACGATCGCAACGACGGTCTTTTCCAGCCGGGGAGGGAGCCCGTAATGGCTCAAGCAATTATAGTCCAGGTCGATAAGGCACAAAATGCCCCCCGGTTTTACCCTCTCCGCTATATTCCGGACGAGCTCAAAAGCATTCGAGCGGTAGTACTCCAGGAAAAAGCGGACCCAGACGAAATCGAACGCGCCGAGATCGTCGAGGGGCTTCAGGATGTCTTTCTGTACAAATTCGAGGCCTGCGGCGCCGAAATGCTTTCGCGCGTACCCGATCCTCTCCGCAGAGCCGTCCACTCCGACGGCCGTGCCACCGGGCTGGACCAGCGCATGCAAGACAGAGGTCGTTTTTCCCGGGCCGCATCCGACATCCGCTAGGCGCATGCCGGGCAGGAGCCCCCCCCAGCGTGCCTGCTGCTCGACGACACGGGCGTCCGTCTTTGCTTCCAGGCGGAACGCCTCCTCTTCGCTTTCCATCAAGTAATCCATGCGGTAGCCTGTGTATTCTCCCTGACCGGAGAGCGGAAAGAGCCCTTCGGGGTGCGCGCCGCCTCCCGAAGGGCTCTCCGGTCGTTATGCAAACAGTTTAGAACAGCCCTTTTACTTTCCCGGTCTCCACATCCACGTCCACTCTCCGGTATGCGGGGTCGGAGGCGGTGCCGGGCATGAGCGTGATGGCTCCGGCGACAGGCACCACGAAACCCGCACCCTGGTAGGTGAGGATATCACGGATGAAAAGCCTCCAGCCTTTGGGCACGCCCTTCAGGCTCGGATTGTCCGAGAGGCTGAGATGCGTCTTCACCATGCAGGTGCCGAGCTTTGCGGTTGCAGGGTCGGCCTCCATTTTCTTCGCCTTGGCAAGGGCATCGGCTGAATAGTCCACTCCGTCCGCTCCGTAGACTTCCGTTGCGATGAGCTCGATGCGCTTGCGCAGCGGCGTGTCGAGCTCGTAGAGGAACTTGAAGTCATTCGGCTCGTTGCAGGCGTCGACAACCGCATCGGCCAGCTCCAGTGCGCCTTCCCCGCCGTACTGCCAATGCTTCGAGAGGGCGACGCGGGCCCCTGCGGCTTCGGCGATCCTCTTGACCGCCTTGATCTCGTCCTCGGTATCTGTATAGAAGGCGTTGATGCAGACGACGGGGTTGATGCCCGCCTTCTTCACTATGTTCACACAATGGATCAGGTTGTCGCAGCCCTTTTCGACCCACCCCACATTCTCCGTCCTGTACTCTGCGGGGAGAGGCTTGCCGGGCACGGGGATCGGCGCGCCGCCGTGGCACTTGAGCGCCCGGATCGTCGCCACGACCACCGCTGCGTGCGGCTTGAGGCCGGAGAAGCGGCATTTGAGGTTCCAGAACTTCTCGAAGCCGATATCCGCGGCGAAACCGGACTCGGTGACATTGTAATCGGACACTTTGAGGGCAACCCGGTCGGCGATGATGGAAGACTGGCCGATGGCGATGTTCGCAAAGGGACCGGCATGGACGAAAACAGGCTGCCCCTCGATGGTCTGCATGAGGTTCGGATTCAGAGCCTCCACCATCCAGGCGGTCATGGCGCCCGCCACGCCGAGGTCCTCGGTGGTTACGGGGTTCCCGGCCCTGTCGTAGGCCACGACGATCTTGCCCATCCTCTCCCGCATGTCCTTGAGGTCGGTCGCCACGGCGAGAATGGCCATAACCTCGGAAGAAACGGCGATGGCGAAGCCGGACTGCATCATGAACCCGTCGCTCTTGCCCCCCAGGCCGATGACGATGTTCCGGAGCGACTGGGCGCAAAAGTCGATGATCCATTTCATCTGCACGTTGCGCGCATCGATGTTGAGCCGCTTCAGTTCCCTCTTCGCAAGCTGCTCGTCCGTATAGTTGTACTCGTGCTGCATGCGCGAGGTGAGGGCGACCATCGCAAGGTTATGGGCGTTCATGATGGCGTTGATATCGCCGGTGAGCCCCAGGGAGAAGGGGGTGAGGGGGACGCACTGCGAGAGGCCGCCTCCCGCCGCCGACCCCTTGATGTTCATGGTCGGTCCGCCGGACGGCTGCCGGATGGCCGCCACCACGTTCTTCCCCCTCTTGCCCAGGCCCTGGGTAAGGCCGATCGTGGTGGTGGACTTGCCTTCGCCCAGCGGGGTGGGGGTGATGGCGGTAACGTCGACGTACTTCCCGTCAGGCCTGTTCTTGAGGCGCTCCAGCACGCTTTTAAAGTCGACCTTCGCGACATAATGGCCGTGCGGGAGGAGCTCCTGTTTCTGGAGGCCGAGGGTATCGGCGAGCTCGTAGACGGTCTTCATGTTCTTTTCTGCTGCTTCTGCAATTTCCCAATCCGCATGCTTCGTTGGATCAAGTGGCATAAAAAAACCTCCATATGAGATTGATATAAGAAATCCACCGCAGAGGAAACAAGAGAAAAACGATCATCAACAAAAAAACCGACTGCCCCTCGGCATCCTCAACAGCAGCTTTTCTTTCAGAACAGAACATCCGCCCGACAGGGGAGGAGCGCAGGGGTGCCTGTCCGGCGCTCCTCTCCTGCGGGACTTATTTCGAGACCTGTACCGCGCACACTTTATACTCGGGTATCTTCACCTTCTTGTCGAGAGCATCGTTCGTGACAATGTTGGCGGCGGCCTCGCGGTAATGCATGGGAATGAAGACGGTGCCGGAGGAAACCCGCGGGGTGAGCCGAGCCTTTATCGAGATTTTCCCCCTCCGGGAGGCGACGCGTATCTCTTCGCCGTCTCCGATGCCGAGCCTCTCCCCGTCAGCGGGGTTGAGCTCCACATACGGCTCCCCTGCATGGGACTCGATGGCCTCGACCCTCCTCGTCATGGAGCCGGAATGGTACTGGTAGAGGTTTCTCCCTGTCGTGAGAATGAACGGGTACTCGTCGCTCACGACCTCTGCCGGAGGCGTGTGCTCGACAGGGGAGAAAGGGACTTTTCCTTTGGGGAACCCTCCCTTGTAGAGGTACTGCGTTCCGGGATGCTCCCTGTCGGTGCAGGGCCACTGAATGCCCTCCTTGTCGATGCGCCGGTACGTGATCCCCGCAAGGTTCTGCCATACCTGTCCGAACTCGATCAGCACCTCTTCGGGAGAGGCATACTGCATGGGGTATCCGAGCCTCTTCGCCACCTCCATGATGATGGAGAGGTCTGACTTCGCCTCGCCGGGGGGCTCCACCGCCTTCCTGACCCGCTGCACCTTCCGTTCGGTATTGGCGAAGGTGCCGTCCTTTTCCGCAAAACAGGTCGAAGGCAGCACCACGTCCGCCAGCGCTGCGGTCTCGGTGAGGAAAATATCCTGGACTACCAGGAATTCGAGCTTCTTCAGCGCCTCGACCGTATGGTGGGTGTTGGGGTCGGTGATGACCGGGTTTTCCCCCATAATGTAGAGGGCCTTCAGCTTTCCCTCATGGGCGGCAGGGATCATCTCGGTGGCCTTCAGACCGGCTTTCGGAGAGAGGGGGACGCCCCACGCCTTTTCGAATTTCGCCTGCACGTCGGGGTTCTCGACCATCTGGTATCCCGGATAGACGTTGGGCATGCATCCGGCGTCCGAGGAGCCCTGGACGTTGTTCTGCCCCCTGAGAGGGTTCACGCCGGTGGACTCCCGGCCGATATTTCCGGTAAGCATCACCAGGTTGGCGATGGCGCGCACATTATCCGAGCCGCAGGTGTGCTGGGTGATGCCCATCGTATAGAAAAGCCCCGCCTTGCGGGACCTTCCATAGAGACGCGCCGCTTTCAGTACCTCCTCTTTGGCGACGCCCGTTATCTGCTCCACCTTTTCAGGCGTATACTCCTCCACCGATTTCCTCCACTCCTCGAAGCCTTCGGTCTTTTCTCCGATGAACTCGGCGTTCTGGAGCCCCTCTTTGAGGATGACATGGGCGATACCGTTGAGGAGGGCGATGTCCGTCCCCGGCTTCAAGTTCAGGAAGACGTCGGCAAAGCGCACCATCGGGACCCTCCTGGGGTCTGCAACGATGATCTTCGCCCCTTTCCGATGTGCCTTGATCATCCTGTTGGCGATCACCGGGTGGGTCTCCTTGGTATTGGAGCCGATAATGAAAATGACCTCCATCTCCTCGATCTCCCTGATGGAGTTGGTCATTGCGCCCGAACCGAAGATGGCGGCCAGACTGGCCACCGTGGGCGCGTGTCAGAGCCGGGCGCAGTGGTCGACGTTGTTCGTTCCGACCCCCGCGCGCAGCATCTTCTGGAATGCATAGTTCTCTTCGTTGGTGCAGCGGGCGGAAGAGAGCCCCCCGAGGGCATCGGGACCGTGGGATGCCTTGATCTCGTTCATCCTTGCTCCCACGTAGTCGAGAGCCTCGTCCCAGGACGCCTCTTCGAGCTTTCCGTTCTTTTTAATGAGCGGCTTTGTAAGGCGGTCGGGGTTATTGATGAACTGGTACCCGAAGCGCCCTTTTACGCAGAGCCACCCTTCATTCCAGCTGTCTTCCCGCGAAGTTACCCGGATGACCTCGTTCTCTTTCACATGAAGGGTGATAACGCATCCGGTGCCGCAGTAGGAACAGACGGTTTCTACCTCTTTCACCCCTTGCTGCCTCCCCTTGTGGGCCCACATCTTTCCGGTAAGGGCGCCGGTAGGGCAGACCGCAACGCATTGGCCGCAGAATTCACAGTCCAGGTCTTTCTCGTAGGGAGGGCATATCTTGGATTTGAAACCGCGGTAGGTGAAATCGATGGCGCCCACTCCCTGCACTTCGTCGCAGACCTTTACACACCTGCCGCACAGGATGCATTTCTCCATGTCCCTTGCGATGAAGGGATTGCCGTCCCTCTCCGTATAGGCCCTCCGCTCCCCTGAGAAAGGGTTTTCCCTGACACCGTATGCATACGCCATCTCCTGGAGGGTGCAGTCGCCCGCCCGCTCGCACACCATGCAGTCGTTCGGATGGTCGGAAAGAATGAGCTCCAGCACTGTCTTGCGCAGGCCTTCGATCCGGGGAGTTGAAGTAGTGACCTCCATTCCCTCGCTGACCGGCGTGGTGCATGAGGTGACCGGACGGGGTATCCCCTTGACCTCGACGATGCAGAGTCTGCATCCGCCGAAGGGGGTCAGCTTCGGGTGGTGGCAGAGCGTCGGGATGGCGATGTCCAGCATTCCGGCCGCCTCGAGGACCGTGGTCCCCTCGGGCACTTCTATGGACCTGCCGTCTATGGTAATTCTCATCACGGCTACTCCCTGTAAACCGCCTTGAATTTACAGACGTCGAAGCAGCTGCCGCATTTGACGCATGCCTTGTCATTGATCACGTGCGGCTTCTTCTTTTCGCCGGTGATGGCCGCTGCCGGGCAGGCCCGCATGCAGGCCCCGCAGCCTATGCAGACGTCCGCGAGAATGCTGAAGGTAAGGAGGTCTCTGCATGCCTTTGACGGACATTTCTTGTCACGGATATGCGCTTCGTACTCCTCCCTGAAATATTTGATGGTGCTGAGGACCGGGTTGGGGGCCGTCTGTCCGAGCCCGCAGAGGGAGGCGGATTTGATATCGCCGCTCAGCCTTTCGAGGAGCTCGATATCCCCCTCTTTGCCGAGGCCCTTGGTGATCCTGTCCAGGATCTCGAGGAGCCTCTTGGTGCCGATTCTGCAGGGGACGCATTTTCCGCAGGATTCGTCCCGGGTGAAATTGAGGAAGTACTTCGCCACGTTCACCATACAGTCGTCTTCGTCGAGGACGATCATACCTCCGGAGCCCACGATGGAGCCCACCTTCGCCAGGGACTCGTAATCGACATTGATAGCAAGCATCTCCTCAGTGATGCATCCGCCCGAGGGTCCGCCCGTCTGCACCGCTTTCAGCTTCTTGTTGTTCTCGATGCCTCCACCGATATCGTAGATGATCTCCCTGAGGGTGATTCCCATCGGGACCTCGATGAGGCCGGTGTTCTTCACCTTGCCGGTGAGCGCAAAGACCTTGGTTCCCTTGGATTTTTCCGTGCCGTAGGAGGAAAACCACTCCGGTCCCCTCTTGATGATATAGGGAATATTCGCGAGGGTTTCCACATTGTTGATCACCGTAGGTCTTCCCCATAAGCCGCTGTGCACGGGGAAGGGCGGCTTGGCGCGGGGCATTCCCCTCTGCCCTTCGATGGAGGCGATCAGCGCCGTCTCCTCACCGCAGACAAAGGCGCCGGCACCCAGCTTTATCCTGATATCGAAACTGAAGCCGGTATTGAAAAGGTTCTTTCCGAGAAAGCCGCGCTCGCGGGCGGCCTCCATCGCCATCGTGAGCCTTTCGACCGCGAGAGGGTATTCGGCCCTGATATAAACGTACCCCTTGGAAGCGCCGATTGCATAAGCGCCGATCACCATCCCCTCGATGACAGCGTGTGGATTCCCCTCGATGACCGCCCTGTCCATGAAGGCGCCGGGATCGCCCTCGTCGGCGTTGCAGATGATATATTTCTGCTCCCCCGGGGCCTTCCGGCATGCCTCCCATTTTACCCCCGTGGGGAACCCTGCTCCCCCGCGGCCGCGCAGACCGGATTTCTTCATGATTTCGATGACGTCTTCCGGGTTCATTGAAGTAAAGACCTGCCTGATCGCCTTGTAGCCTTCCGCCGCGATGTAGGAATCGATGTCCTCAGGGTCGATATTGCCGCAGTCGGAAAGAACGACCTTCACCTGCTTCTCATGAAACTTATGGTAGTCGTCGGTCACCTGCCACTCGGCAACGGGAACGCCCCCCGCGATATGCTCATCGACAATGCGCTGCACCATATCGGGCTTGATAAACTGGTAGGTGGTCCGGGCGCCGCTCACAAAAACGTCCACCAGGACGTCCCTTGCACAGAGTCCGCGGCATCCCACCTTGTGCATGGAGCACTCTTTCCTGAACTCGGCGGGGATCTCCTTCTCCTTCATGATCGTCTCGAAGGCGGCAAGCACTTCCGCACCGCCGGCTGCCATTCCGCCTGTTCCCATACATACCTGAACCGAAACGTTTTTATTCATCACGTGCCTCGCTGAGCGCCCTGATTTCCCTGGCCACTTTATCGGTAGTCATCTTTCCGAAGACCTTTTTGTTGATAATCACTACGGGGGCGATGCTGCAGGCGCCCACACAGGCCACCTGCTCAAGGGTAAACTTCCCGTCCTCCGTGGTCGCCTGTCCCTCGCCGAGGCGCAGCTCCCTCTTCACATTGTTGATGATGCGCTCGGACCCCTTCACGTGGCAGGCAGTTCCGCAGCAAGCAGTGATGATGTTCTTGCCCCGCGGCTTGAGGTAAAACTGGGCGTAAAACGTGGCGACACCGAAAAATTTGCTTGCCGGGATATCCAACTCTTCAGCGAAACGGTGCACCGCCTCTTCGGGAATGTACCCGAAGGCATCCTGGGTTTGCTGCAAAAGGGAAATGACATTTCCCTCATGCTCTCTGAATTGTTCGATCAGTTTTTGCAGTTTCTCTTCCATGGTTTGCCGTCCTTCCAACAAATTTCATATAGTAGCACGCGAATTCATTATATTACCACAGGAAAAAAGCGTTGAGCAAACCGTTTCCGCACTACGCCTCCCCGCATGTTCAACTAATTATTACTAAAAAATCAACGGGTTTAACGCAATGGGGCAGGGAAAAGCGGGGGTGCGCCGGCGAGGAGAAACTCCCAGGACGGGACCTCCCTGCATGCGCTCGGCGCTCTCTGCTTTTTTTCATAATCGTGTGGTCTATGGTAAAATTTTGGCGTGGCTTTCGGGCGAGGTTTCAATGAGAAAGAATATCAATGAGCTTTTGTGTGAAGAAACGGAAAAGCTCATCGAATCCGGTTGTGACGGGAGCACGATCACCCGTCAGCTCACCCGGCTCCTCGACGCTCTTCTTCAGGAAGACTTTTCCTCCGGCCCTCTCCCCCTTTCCGGCGGGGAAATCCCATGCCCGAAGGGGCTTGCCCTGGTGGCAGTGGGAGGGTACGGAAGGGGCGAAATCGCTCCCTATTCGGATATCGATATCATGCTCCTCGGGAGGGAGAGGAGCAGGGAAATTACCGGATCCGCAGAGTCCGCCCTCTATCGTTTCTGGGATAGGGGTTTAAATATAAGCCATTGTTTCAGAACGTTGAAAGAAAGCATCGACGACGCAATGAGCGATCTGCAGACGCGGACGTCCCTCATAGAATCCCGTTACCTTGCCGGGGACAGGGAAGTCTTTGACGAGTATAAACGCGACATATACCCCGGAATCCTTTATAAGAGAAGACGCGAGTTTGTGGGCGCCCTGCTGAGGGAGATCGATACAAGGCATAAAACGTACGGCGACTCGGTCTACCTGCTGGAGCCCAACATAAAAGAGGGGAGAGGAGGATTGCGGGATATCCACTCCCTTTCCTGGCTTGCCCGTGTGGTGCTGCATGTCGGCGGCGAGGGGGGCCTGGACCGGGTCCTCGCCCCTCCCGAATACCGCCGCTTCAGTAAAGCCTTGGACTTCCTTCTGCGCCTCCGCTTATGCCTGCACACCGCTTCGCGAAGAAGAAACGATATCCTCTCCTTCGAGTTCCAGAAGCAGGTCGCGGGAAGGGCGGGCTTCAAGAACACGAAGAGGTTTCTTGCCGAAGAGATCATGATGAGGCTTTTTTATCGCAATGCGCGTTTTATCATCGACTCCCTCGAAAAAGTCATGAAGATAAGCGGACGCCGTTCTTTGGGAGTGAGAACGCACTTCCCTCTCTCCCTGAAGAAAATCAGCCCCGATTTCTTTCTTGCGAACAACGAGATTATTGCGCTGGACAAAGGGCTCTTCAGGAATCCCGACAGGATTTTCGAGGCGTTCTCCCTCTTTGCGCGAACCGGGAAGCGGTTCAGCGACCTGATGAGGGAGAAGATCAGGAGCCGGTTTCTTTTTATCAATAAAAAAACGCGCTCCTCGCGGAAATCGGTCGCATATTTTTTCGAAATTCTCAGGAGCGAGAGGGTCTATGAGACGCTTAGGGAGATGCAGGATACCGGCGTCCTTGACAGGTTTCTTCCCGAATTCGGCAGGGTCCGCCACCTCGTTGTGTCCGAACCCTACCATCGGTACACCGTGGACGAGCATACCCTCATCGCCCTGCGCAATCTCGAACTGCTGAAGCAGACGCGGGAGGAGAAGCTCCGCTATCTCTCCGACATCATGAAAAGGGTGGAACAGGACATCCTTTTCCTGTCCGTTCTCCTGCACGACATAGGAAAGGGGGTCTCCCGGAAGCACGAGGAGGCGGGATACATGATGCTCAAAGGCATCATGGAGCGGTTCGGGGTAGAGAGCGAAGACAGGAACAGAATCGGTTTCCTAGTAAAAAATCATATCTTTCTCTCGAAGCTGGTCATGACCAGGGACGCGGACGACCCTGAGACGATCGCGCAGCTGGCCGAAAGGGTGGAACACGAAGAGAACCTCAATGCCTTATACCTCATGACCTATGCGGATATGTCCGCCGTAAACCCCCATTTCTGGACGGAATGGAAGGCGTTTCTGTTCCACGATGTCTACCTGAAGACGAAGGAGCACCTGCAGGGAAACAGGAGACGGTATTTCAGCACTGCCGACAGGAAGCTGAGAGAATTTGTCGAGACGATGCCGGAAAGGTACCGTATCTCCTCAACCGACGAAACCCTCCACGCCGATTGCCTCCTTGCAGAACGGGCAGAAAAGGAGGGGGTGGCCCTCTCTCTCCTGGAGAGCCACGACAACGCGGCGGAGCTCACTATCGCCGCCGCGAACAAGCCGGGCCTGTTTTCCCGGATTGTCGGAGTAGTGAGCCGGAGCGGCCTCGATATCCGCAGGGCGCGGCTGTATACCGGCGACAAGGGAATAGTGGTGGACAAGATCATTCTCTCAAACTGGAGAGAGGTGTGGTGGCAGGGGATGGAAGAGCAGCTGAAAGGGGACCTGACAGAGGCGATCCTTTCCGGTACGGACGCGCCTCCTTTTCAGGGAAGGAGGAGCCGCGCCGTCCCTGACAGACGATTCAGGCGCTTCATAGAGATCGACAACGAGACATCCGGCGATTCCACGATCATCGAGCTTCTCTTACCAGACAGACTCGGTTTGTTATATGATATAGCGACATGCCTGTACGGGCATACGACGGATATTGTCTCGGCGATCATCACTACGGAGGACGGCATAGCGCAGGATGTTTTTTATGTGCAGCATGACGGAAAAAAACTCGGAACAAAGACAAGTCTGGACATCCTGGCGTCATTAAGAGAGGCGGAGATCGTCAGCGAGTGAGAAGCATTGTCAAGCACTTTCCGTCTTTTTTGCAAACTACTGAATGAGGAAAAGAGTCGTCTGCACCATCATAGCGGTTCTCTCTCTGGGACTTCTCCTGTATCTGTCCCGGGGCCCCAATATTTCCAACACCCTCAAAAAAATGATCCTTCCCGAACTGGAGCAGGCTACCGGGAAGAGGTTTATCGCACAAAAGATATACATAAATCTGTTCCCTCTTTTTGTCGAGTTGAAGGGGGTGAAAGCCTTCGAGGAAAACGGGGAGAAATTCCTCGACGTGCAGCGCATAAAAGGATACATAGGCATTGGGGGCTTGCTCCGCAAAGAGATAGAGATCAGGAGGCTCCTCATCAAGGGGCCTGAAATCTCGACGAACAGAGAGCGGCTGGAGGAGCTCGTCGGGACTATCAGGAAGCGCCTTGCTGAAGATGCGAAGATGCCCTTTACGGTGGCTGTGAAATCCGTGGAGGTGGACAAAGGCGGACTCCTGCTCAGCGAGGGCGACGCCGCGCTTGCGGCCCGGGGTCTTCATGCGGAAATCATCGCTTCGGCCTCCCCGCGGGTCAGGGTCTCCGTGGAGCATTTCGAGGTGGACAAGAAGGGCCTGACCGGGGCGAGCGGCGGACTCGACGCCTTCTTCCTTGTCAGGCACGGAAAGCTGGAGCTGAAAAAACTGAAAATCCGCTCGAATCGATCGGAACTAAGCGCAGAAGGGGAGGGAGATCCTGGAAGGAAGAGCGGCTCGTTCAGAACGGACGCCCGCCTTCTTGTCGCATCGCTGAAAAAGGTCTTCGGCTTGAAAAACAGCGGCGACGGCGAGGTATCCGCCAAGGGTTCCCTGAGGATCGACGGACAGAAAAAGGGGTTCGGCAGGGTATTCCTCGATCTGACGGTGAAAGGAGATCTGTATCTCGAGACCCTTATGGAACTGCTCCGGGTGAAAGAACCCCTGAAGGGATATCTTACCGTGAGAGGGACGCTGCGCGGGTACCTCAACGATCTTGACGGCTCCGGCGATGCCGAGCTCGAAAAAGGAGCCCTTTTCGGGGTGGAGCTGGACAGGCTCCGCTGCAAGATCGCCTATAAGGACGGAGCCATGCGTTTTACACAGGGGAATGCCCGCCTCTATAACGGTTCCGCTCTCGTTGAGGCGATGATCCGCCTCCCCGTCGTAAATTATTATACGGTGGACGTCAAAGCAAAGGACGTGGACAGCAAGGGCATTTTCACCCTGATCAAATGGGACCCTCGCATTCCTGCCGGAAAGGTAAGCGGCGAGCTTTTCTCTTCAGGCGCGTCCTTCGCTCCTGCCGGACGTTTTTCTTACCTGAGCAGCGGCCACGACAGGGGCCAAAATAGGGGCCGGGACGCCGGAAAGAAGACCGATATTCTCGACAGAGTGGAGACTGTCGAGGGAGCCTTCTCCCTCAGGGAGCACCTCATCCATCTGGGAGGGCTTTCCATCGCGTCTGCAGCCTCCCGCATCACTGCGGAGGGGGATGTCGATCTGGGGCGCAGCACTCTTTCTTTCGTCGGGAAAGGGAGGACTGAGGAGGTGCGGGAATTCTCCTCCCCTTACTTTACCGCAGTGTCGGGACCGGGCGACATCGCATGCTCGGTCACCGGCGCCCTCGCAGACCCGGAACTGGAGGTGAGACTTTCTCTCCGCGCAGCGTCCTTTTCCACCGGCGGCCTCGGCATTCCCCAGGTCCTGAAGAACGGCGCTTTCCCCTTCGATTCCGTGGATGCCCACTTCGTGTATCGGAAAGACCTCCTTTTGGTCCGCGCTCTCTCCGCCCGTTCCGGAAAGGAGGAGATCGGGGCCTCCGGAAATGTCTTCTTCCGAAAGGCACGGACGCTGTTCGATATGCGTTCTCCCGATCTCGACCTCGTCGTCTACGGAAAAGGGCTCGACATTAAAAAATTCGCCGACGTCTTCCACGACGCCCCTCCTCTCCGCGGCGAGGTCCGGACCTCTTTCAAACTCTACGGCGCCCCGGCGGACATACGGGCCTCGGGCGATTTCGAGGGCCGCTCCCTGACTTTTTACGGAGGATACCCTCTTGATTCCCTGGAGGGCGCGGTTTCGTATGAGAAGAAACTTTTTTTCTTTTCCTCTGTCCGGGCCCGAAAAGGCGAATCCTCGCTCACTGCGCGGGGCACCCTCTCTCTCGACAGCACATTCACCCTTGTTGCGGAGGGAAAAAAGATCGCCGTCCGGGACCTGCTCCCCGCAGCCCTCGGGGAAAAGATCGCTTCACACAAACAGGGGACCCCTGCGGCCAGCCTCATGGACACCCTCTCCTTCACCAACCTGGAGCTGAGAGGGGAGGGGAGCCTCACCGACCCCTCTCTCCGTGCAAAAGGGGATCTCTACGGGGATATGTACCAGGGGCATTCCCTGGGAAGGGGAACAGTGGAGGCGGCCTTGCACGGGAAGGAGGCGACCGCTTCCGCCTCTTTCCTCGACAACAAGCTGGACATGAAAGGGAAAGCGGTCCTCACGGGAAAAGTCCCGTGGTCATTGCGCGTCGATATTCTGCCGGCCCGGTACGACTTCCTCCTCGCCCACTTTTTCAAGGAGGTGCCCGACGACCTGCTCTTTACGATGAAGGGGACCGTCCTGGCCAAGGGTGACAGTGAACATATAGACGCTGCCCTGACCATAGACAAGACCCACCTTTATGCGTACGGGACCGGTTTTACCAACAGTTCCGCTATCATTGCACGTCTGGAGGACCGGAAGGTCTTTCTCGACAAGCTTTCGATGCGGGGCGACGCCGCAGAATTCAGCATGGGAGGAACCGCCACTATCGGCAGGGGGTACGATCTCTTCATTGAGGGGGCATCCGCTCTTGCGCCCCTGAAGGCTTTTTCACGAAACATAGAAACCATCAAGGGCAGCGCCTCCTTTATTTTTTCGATAACCGGAGAGTGGGACACCCCGCAGATAAACGGGGGTATGGACATCACGAACGGGACCCTCGGACTGAAAGGCCTGCTCTACCGCCTCTCCTCGGTCTCCGCGTATATTTACGTGGATGAAGACAGGATCGTGCTGGAGCGGGCGTCGGGAAAGCTTTCCGGCGGCGACGTCTCCGTCTCGGGAACCGCCTATCTCCAGCGCTTTTCGATCAAGAGGTTTTTTCTGCAGGCGCAGCTCAAGGGAATCACCACCGTGCTGAAAAAAGACTTCTGGGTGAACTTCGACGCCGACCTCCATTGCCGCGGCACCCCTGAATCGCCGGTGCTGCTCGGCGATATCACGGTCAGGAAGGCCCGCTATTCAGAAAGAACGGAGTGGAAGAGCTGGCTTCTGCGCCTGCGCCAAGGGGAGAAGCCGCGGGTGGAACCGTCCCGTTTGGATTCGATGGGCCTGAACGTACGGGTGACGGGGCCAAATCTCGTACTCGACAACAATGTTGCGCGCACCTCCCTGAAGGCGGACCTCCTCGTAAGGGGTACCCTCGGCCAGCCCGTGCTGCTGGGCAAGGTGGAGGCAAAGGAGGGGATCATCTTTTTCAGAAACAACGAATTCAAGATCCTCAGGGCCACGATGGATTTCTCGAGCACCAATCAGATCCATCCCTATTTCGATATTGTGGCGGAAACAAAAGCGAGGAGCTATAATATCCGTCTTGCGCTGGAGGGGTACGTGGAGCAATTCAACCTTTCCCTCTCTTCGGACCCGCCTCTTGACGAGACAGATATCTTCAGCCTGCTCACGGTGGGGCAGATCGGGAAGAATCTCAAAGGGCTGGAGGGAGGCATCGGGGCGAGTGAGGCGACGTCCTTCCTTACCGGCAAGCTTCAGGACGTGCTCGAAGACAGACTGAAAACCGTCACCGGCTTCGACCGGGTGCAGATCGATCCCTACATATCCAAGACAACGGGAACGGTGAGCCCCCGCGTTACCCTGGCGAAAAGGCTGCTGGGCGACAAGCTGTACGTGACGTACAGCACGGCGGTAGGGTCCGGTGAGGAGCAGATTTGGAAACTGGAATACTCTGTTTCCAAAAGCACCTCCCTTGTGGGTGTCAGGGATGAAAAAGGTGGTCTCGGTGGAGATATCAAGTTCAGATTCGAGTTCAAATAAGCCGGAATGCCGCATACGGGTTGAAGAGAAAAGAGAGGGGGAGCGGGGGAGCATGCTTTTTCCCCTTTTCCTCCTGGCTTTTCTCTTCCTTCCTTTCCTGGCTCTTCCCGCAGCAGCCCGCTCCTCATCCGACGAGACGCCGGCAGCGCGCATCGTAGTGAACGGCCTCGCCTCCCTGCCTGAAAGAGACTTTCTGGACCTGCTCAACCTGAAAAAAGGCTCCCCCATCGACAGGGCGGCGGTGGGCGCCGGGATACGGAGGGCCTTCCTGACAGGGATTTTTGACGATATC
The DNA here is from genome assembly GCA_046350935.1 of Thermodesulfovibrionales bacterium. Taxonomy (GTDB): domain Bacteria; phylum Nitrospirota; class Thermodesulfovibrionia; order Thermodesulfovibrionales; family Dissulfurispiraceae; genus Nitrobium. The sequence goes on along the minus strand of JAXLZK010000020.1, from coordinate 31,828 downwards.
GTCGTCGAGCGCTCCGATGCCGACCCCTCGGTGGTGAAGATTTCCGTCCGTGAGAAAAGGACGATCGCCTCACTCAGGATTCGGGGCGCTCATCACTTTTCAAAGAGGTTTATCAGGAAATACCTGGATATCCGCGCAGGGGAAAGGGTGAGCACTCTTCGACTCCGCACTGCCGTCAGGAACCTGAAGAGCGAGATGGAAAAAAGAGGCTTCCCCCGTGCCCAGGCCGACTACCTCCTCCTCCCTGAAAAGGGAAACCGCGTAAAGGTCGTGGTAGACATCCGGGAAGGGGAGCCGGACATCGTCCGGAAAATACAGGTAGCGGGACCCGTTGACGCGGTGCATTCTTTCCTGCGGCTTTCGGAGGGAGAAGTCTTCGACCGGACAAAAATGGAAAGCCTGCGGGCCAGGGTGACGCAATTCTTTAAGAAACAGGGGTATATCGAAGCCTCGCTCTCCTATTCCTTTCAGGAAGGGCTCCTCTCGATTACGGTCCTGCAGGGAAGAAAGCTCTCCGTCTCCTTTGTCGGAAATACGGCTCTCTCTATGAAGGAGCTGATGAAAGAGGTCCCCTTTTTCGAACTGAATGAGCTCAACGAGGACCTGATCGAGGAAACAAAGGAAAGGATCATTACCCTTTACCATAAATACGGGTACCCTTCCGTGCAGGCCGCTCCGGTGCAGACCGTTGCCGCTTCCGGCACACATATCGACTTTTTTCTTTTTGAAGGAGAACGGTACCGCATCGGCTCCCTCGTCTTCGAGGGGGCTGCTCTTTCCCGTGAAAAGCTGCGGGACATCCTCCCCCTGCGTGCCGGTGAATTCTACAACCCCGATCTTCTGGAGTCCTGCACAGACACCCTTCTCGAGCTCTACCACGCCCTGGGGTATATCAATGCGGAAATCAAGGAGCCTGAGGTGCGCCTGTTCGAGAACAAGGCCGACATCCTCTTCAGGATTCAGGAGGGCGCACAGGCGCTCGTGCAGACGATAACCATAACAGGGAACAAAGCGCTTTCCGACGACGTCCTGTCGAAAGCGGTTACGGTAAAGGAGGGGCAGCCGTATAACGAGGTCGATATAGCGGACACGCGGCGCAGGATACTGGAGCTGTACAACAGACAGGGCTACCTGGACGCCCGCGTGTCGGTCGAAAGGGAAATCTCCGAAGGGCATGCGCAGGTCTCCATTCTCCTCGAGGAGGGGGAAATCTCCCGCTTCGGAAAGTCCGTCATCATCGGAAACGAGCACACAAAAACGCAGATCATCTCCAGGGAGTTCCTCCATTCCGAAGGCACTCCCTTCGACTACGGCCTCCTCCTGAAGGAGAGGCAGGAGCTTTACCGTCTCGGACTCTTCTCGGATGTCGAGATCGTCCCCGCAGAGAAGACGGATGGCCTGCGCGATATCATCTACCGGGTCAGGGAGGCGAATGCCGGGGCGGTTGAAGTGGGGTTCGGGTACGGGGAATATGAAAGGTACCGCGGTTTCCTCGACATCAGCTACCGGAACCTCTGGGGGATGAACCGGCAGGCCTCTTTCAGGACGGAGCTGAGCTCCCTTGAGCAGCGCTATATCCTTTCCTATAACGAGCCGTGGTTCCTGGTAAGGGATTTTACTCTGAAGGCGGCGCTCCTGTACGAGAACAGGAGGGAAAGGAACATCGATACGAACGAGACGCGCTACCACCTGGTCAGGAAAACCGCCACTGCCGGGGTGGAAAAAAAGACGAGCGACCAGGTAAAGGCGGAGCTCTACTATGATTTTTCCGTAGTCAATACAACCGACGTGCAGCCGGACGTGGTCCTGAGCCGGGAGGATGTCGGCACCCTCATTATCAGCGGTATCCGGCCGGGTTTGATCTACGACAGCCGGGACAATCCCTTTGAGCCCCGGAAAGGGGTGCTGGCAGGCCTCTCCTTCAAGGTCGCCTCTTCTCTGCTCTTCTCCGAAACGGACTTCCTGAAGCTGACGCTGTACGGCAATAAATATCAGGGCCTCGGGAAGAGGTTCGTCCTTGCCCTCTCTGCAAAAGGAGGGGCGGCAATGGGATTCGGCGCCACGAGGGAGCTGCCCATCGTGGAGAGATTCTTCCTCGGCGGCAGAACAACGGTGCGGGGATACGAGCAGGATACCCTCGGGCCCAAGGGGGCCGACGGCACCCCCACCGGCGGAAACGCCTTTCTGATGGGAAGCGCCGAATTGAGGAGTGATGTAGGAAAGGGGTTCGGAATCGTGACCTTTCTCGATGCGGGAAACGTCTGGAGAAAAATCGAGGATTTCGATCTTTCCGGCATGCGGTACACGACGGGGATCGGCATTCGGTATACTACTCCTGTCGGCCCGTTCCGGATCGACTACGGGTATAAACTGAACAGGGAGCAGGGCGAGAGCAAGGGAGAGATCCATTTCAGCCTTGGGCACGCCTTCTAGCAGGACAGAGAGAGCGAGAGAGATGTGAAGGAAAGCATGGCACGCAGAGCGGCAAAACTGATATTCTTATTTTTTTTCATCATGTTCCACGCCTCTGTCGTCTACGGAGACGTCATCGACAGGGTCGTGGCCTACGTGGACGATACCGCCCTTACTCTCTCCGAATTCAGGGAGAACTACGCGACGCTGAAGGAGACCATGCCCTCCGTCTCTGAAAAGGAGGTGCTGGATACCATGATAAACCGCATTCTCCTCCTCAAAGAAGCTCAAAAGATGCGCCTCGAAGCCCCGGACAGGGACGGAATGCTGAAGGAGTATATCGATATACGCATCAAATCGGCAGTGATTATAAAAGAGGAGGAAGTGGAGAAGTTCTACCAGGAGCACCGGGCGGAGTTCAAAGGAAAAGAATACATACCGGTGCGTGACGACATAGAAAAGTATCTCTTTGAGCTCGAAACGAACCGGCAGTTAAAGAAGCATATCGAGGAGCTGCGCTCCGGAGCCGAGATCGGCATCGTGCTCAGAGAGTGATGATCACCGCGTGTTCGTTGCATTCGGGGAATTTCGGGCATTTCAGACAATCTCCCCATATCTTGTGCGGAAGCTTCGCCTTGTCGATTCTCTTGAATCCCGCTTTTTCGAAGAATTCCGGAAGGTAGGTGAGAGCGAATACCTTCTTGATTCCCAGCTCCCGTGCGTCACGCAGGCATCTTTTCACCAGAGCCGTGCCGATTCCGCTCCCCCGGCTCTCCAGCCGGACCGCCAGGGACCTCACCTCCGCCAGGTCCTCCCAGACGACACGGAGAGCGCATATCCCCTTCATTTCTCCCGCTTCCTCATAGATGAAGAAATCCCGCACACTCTCGTAGAGGTCGTTCAACGCCCTCGGGAGCATCTCTTCATTTTTGGCGAACTCGTTAACGAATTTGTGAATGTCCTTCACATCCGCCGTCTTAGCCCTGCGTATCTTCAACAAAACGGTATCCTTTCATGATTAATTCCCTGTTCGCCTGCAGAGACTCCTTCCTGTGCGCGGGAGTTATCTCTTCAAGCGCCTTCAGAGAGGAATCGAGGGTGAGACACCCGGCGGCAGCAATAAAAGCTCCCATCATCACCATATTCGCCCCTTTGGTGCTCTTCAAAGAGGCTGCGATCTCGCTGGCGGGCACGCGCAGGGCAGAGATGTCCTGACGTGGGGCTCCGAGCGAGATGAGGGAGGAATCGTACAACAGGAGCCCTCCGGGGAGCAGCCTTCCTGAAAAACGCCGGTAGGAGGCCTCATTCATCACCATGAGGACGGCGGGGTTCCTGATAACGGGAGAGCCGATCATTTCACGGGAGATAATGACCGTGCAGTTTGCGGTGCCCCCCCTTATTTCCGCACCATAGGAAGGAAACCAGGTGACTTCCCGGGCGTCGAGCATGGCTGCGTAGGCAACGAGCCTGCCAAGGAAAAGGATGCCCTGCCCCCCTGAACCGGCAATGATAATGCGTTTCTCCCCGCACCGCTTTCCCTCTCCTGCTCCCAAAGCTTTCCTCATCGTCCACCGCCCTACCGGGCAGCAATCCCCCTCTCCTTAAGGACGCCCAGCTTGAAGGTCTTGAGCATATTTTCCCGCATCCACTCCAATGCCGCATCAGGAGAGAGCTCCCAGTCAGTGGGACAGGGAGACACTATTTCCACCAAGCTGAATCCTTTGTTTTCCATCTGGTTCCGGAATGCCTTCTCGATGATGCTTCGTGCTGAGGTCAGATTCTTCCAGGAATCGACGGCGACCCGTGCAATGAAAGAGGTGGCGTCGATGGCAAGAAGGAGCTCGGCGACATGGAGAGGGTGCCCTTCCGTTTCAATATGTCTTCCCCCGGGAGTGGTAGTCGTCCGCTGCCCGGCAAGAGTAGTGGGGGCCATCTGTCCGCCCGTCATCCCGTAGGTGGCATTATTGATGAAAAAGACGGTGATATTTTCTCCCCTGTTTGCAGCATGAATGATCTCCGCTGTCCCGATGGCCGCCAAATCTCCATCTCCCTGGTATGAGAAAATGATTCGGTCGGGAAGTATCCGCTTCATCCCGGTGGCTGCAGCCGGAGGGCGTCCGTGCGCCACTTCGAGGATATCGAAGTTGAAGTAGTCATAGGCAAAGACCGCGCATCCCACCGGGGCGATCCCGATGGTCTTCTCACGGATGCCGAGCGAATCGATCACCTCGGCGATGAGCCGATGGATCAGGCTGTGCCCGCAGCCGGGACAAAAACGAAACGGCGTTTTCTTTAGGCTCACCGGCCTTTCAAAGACTTTTCTCATGGCTGTAATTATACCACATATCCTGCGGACATCTGGCGTATATCCGCAGGATATACGGGCGATTTCCTCACTGCCCGGGAGGGTTTTCGGAGTTCTCTTCTTGCCACTACGCGTCAATCATTTATAATTTAAGGAGAGCACCGCTTTCCCGTCGCATGCCCTTTGTTGCGTAGCGTCCTTTTCACCTCTTACAAAGGAGGCTTCCATGAAAATCGGCGTGTCGTATTCCGGCAAGGGAGCCGGCGAGTTCAACGTTTGGGCGCCCTTTGCCCGAAAAATAGAGCTCAGGATAGTCTACCCTGAAGAAAAGACGCTGCCCATGACGAGAGATGCAAAAGGATACTGGAAGGCGAGGGCGGAGAACATATCTCCGGAAACGAAGTACCTCTACCGTATTGACGAAGAGAAAGAGAGGCCTGACCCCGCCTCTCACTTCCAGCCCGACGGAGTACATGGCCCCTCGCAGGTGCTCGACCACGACGCCTTTCCCTGGGAAGACGGAGAGTGGAAAGGGATGGACCTCTGCAGCATGATCTTTTACGAGGTGCATGTGGGGACGTTCACTCCGGAAGGCACATTCGACGGAGTGGTTGCACGCCTCGACGCGCTGAAGGACCTCGGTATCACCGCGCTCCTGCTCATGCCGGTGGCGCAATGCCCTGGAATTAGGAATTGGGGGTACGACGGGGTCTTTCCCTTTGCGGTGCAGAATTCCTACGGCGGCCCCGAGGGGCTGAAACGTCTGGTCAACGAATGCCACAAAAAGGGGCTGGCCGTCAAGCTGGACGTCGTGTACAACCACCTCGGACCGGAAGGGTGTTATGTGTGCGAGTACGGCCCCTTTTTTACCAATGCCTATAAAAGCCCTTGGGGTGAAGCAATAAACTTCGACGGAGAGTACAGCGACGAAGTGAGGAATTTCTTTCTGCAGAACGCCCATTTCTGGTTCCGGCAGTACCATATCGATGTCCTTCGCGTGGATGCCGCGGACAGGATTTACGATATCAGCGCCTATCCGTTTCTCCGGGAGCTCGCCGATGAGGTCGAAGCATCGAGCCGGCAGGAAGTGAGAAAGTGCTACCTCATCGCCGAAGCTGACCAGAACGACCCGAAGCTCATCCGTCCAAGAGAGGAAGGAGGGTTCGGCCTCAATGCCCAGTGGTGCGACGACTTTCACCACTGCATCCATGTCCTTCTCACTGGCGAAAAAGAGGGGTATTATCTCGATTACGGAAAGATAGGGCAACTGGCAAAATCGTTCAGGGAGGGGTTTGTGTACAGCGGCGAGTATTCACCCTACCGGAAATGCCGCCGCGGACAGCCCTCGACGGATATACCGGGATACCGCTTTGTGGTATTTTCCCAAAACCACGATCAGGTCGGAAACCGCATGGCGGGAGAACGCCTTTCCTCTCTCGCACATTTCGAAGCGCTGAAGCTTGCGGCGGGAACAGTGCTCCTCTCGCCGTTCCTGCCCCTCCTCTTCATGGGGGAAGAGTACGGGGAAGATGCCCCTTTTCAATACTTTGTCAATCACCTCGATCCCGAGCTGATCAAAGCGGTGCATGAAGGAAGGAAGAGCGAATTCACCTCTTTCGCCTGGGAGGAGGAGCCCCCGGACCCAGAAGCGGAAGAAACCTTCCTCCGCTCCCGGCTGCATTGGGAGAAGAGGGAGCAGGGCAGGCACCGCACCATGCTTGAGTTTTATAAGAATTTGATATCATTAAGAAAAAATATGCCAGCCCTCTCCAACTGCGATAAGAGCCGTCTGGAGGCGGTGGCGTACGAAGAAGAAAAGGTCCTCCTGCTGAAAAGATGGCAGGAGCAAGAGAACAATGTTATCTTCAGCGTATTCAACTATAACACCACGGATATACGGGTTTTCTGCGGCGACTTCATCGAGGAGGGGGGCTGGAAGAGGACGCTCGATTCTGCAGACGTGCAATGGGGCGGACCGGGGTCCCTTCTCCCCGGAGAGCTGCATGCTGCTGAAGCTATCCTTGTACGGGAGCATAGCTTCGTTATTTTTACACGGGAAAAGTAGAGAAAAAGACGGTATGCCCGGCCTCAGGAGCGTCGTCCTTCGGAAAGAAGGCCTTCCAGGAGTCCGTAATCGCTGATCGTGACGCGATTTTTCTTCATAATCTCCATAAGGATCAACAGAATGAGAATGCCCGGCACGATGATATCCGCACGATCCCGCCCCATCCCTCGTATGCCCTCTCTTTCCTCGACAGTCATTCCGGAGAGCTTTGCATGAAGCGTCTTCAGCGCCAGGTAGGTAACACGATGGCGATGCACTCTGTCGCCATCATAAGACTCAAGGCCCAGATCGATCGACGCTACCGTGGTTGCGGTGCCGCCGGTCACGATCAGCTCTCCGGAACCGAGGAGGGCGGGACGTATATTGTTCTTCAAGAGATAGCGGTTCACCTCTTTATAGACGTACTGAATGGCCTTATGCAGCTCTTCAGCAGTCGGAGGGTCCGAACGCAGAAAAAGATTCGAAAGCTTTACGGCGCCGATGGGGATACTCCCCTGGCTCGTCCCGTCTCCGCATACGATCATTTCGGTGCTGCCGCCGCCGAGATCGACAATCACGTCCTGTCTCTGTGAAGCGCACCACAAGGCATCTCTGCAGAGCCCCTGGCGAGTCAACTCGGCCTCGCGCTCTCCGGAGATTACCTCGATGCCGATGCCTGTCTCCTTCCGCACCCTCTCGATGAAAGCGGCGGTGTCCGCCGCTTCGCGCAGAGCGCTTGTGCCCACCGCCGTAACGGAATGCACCCCGCAACTTTTAAGTATTTCCTTAAAAAAAACGAGGGTTCTTATTGATGCTTCCACCCCGGCGCTGTTCAGCGTGCCGGCCCTTTGCATGTTCTTTCCGAGCCGGGTAACAGAACGCTCCTGCCTGAGGCGTACAATCCGGTCCTCGCGGACACATCCGATCAGAAGCCGCAGGGTATTGCTCCCCACCTCGATGGCTGCGACAGGAGAAGGGCATTCTTCGCTATGCGGCTGCATTGACAAGGGCGATGATTTCGTGAAGCGCGGTATCGACAGGAACCCTTTTCGTTGCCTTTGAACGACGCACCTTCACTTCTATCATATTCTCCTTCAAAGACTTTTCACCCAACACCACGTGTACGGGAATACCGATGAGATCGGCATCCTTGAACTTTACCCCGGGCCTTTCATCCCGGTCGTCGATAAGGGCGTCCTTTCCGTCCGCAGCAAGCCCTTTAGAGAGAGCGACCGCTATCTCCATCGTTCTGGAGTCAGAGACATTCAAGGGAATAATCTCGACGTCGAACGGTGCAATGCTGCGGGGCCAGATGATCCCGTCCGTATCGTTGTTCTGCTCGATGGCCGCGGCAGCGATCCGTGCAGGTCCGATGCCGTAGCTTCCCATGACAAGCGGGTGCTCCTGCCCGTTGTTGTCCAGGTATACCGCATGAAGGGGGAGGGAGTATTTCGTCCCCAACTTGAATATATTGCCGATTTCGATGACTTTTTCTCCCTTCAGGGGATGCGTGCAGACAGGGCAGAGATCTCCTGCCCGCGCAACATGGAGATCATGCCACTCAGCAGTGAAGTGGATGCCCGGCCGCGTCCCGCGCAGATGATAATCAACCTTGTTCGCACCGGCTATATAGCTGCCCTCCTTCAGAGACGCATCGGCAACAATGCGGACCTCATGCCCCATGGGACCGATAAAACCCGCCTCAACGCCCAGAATGGTGCGGACCTCCTCTTTTGAGGCTGGCCTGAAACTTCCTATCAGCTTCTGAAGCTTCTTCTCGTGCAGCTCCTGGTCTCCACGGACGAGCACCAGGACAGGTTTGTCCGCGGCAATCATGAGCAGACTCTTGATGAAAGAGGAGGGCGGGGCCTTCATAAAATCCGAAACTTCCTTAACGGTCCTTTTCTGGGGGGTATGTATTTCTTCGGGAGCGCCGAAATCAACGTCTTCTTTCGGTGCTAGTGAAGTCGCCACTTCAATATTGGCCGTGTAGGTACATGATTCACACCGAACGATCTCGTCCTCTCCCGCCGGACTGGGCGCCATGAATTCATGGGCTTCCGCACCGCCCATCATGCCGGTATCCGACTCCACCTGGTAGAAAACGAGCCCGCACCGTCTGAAGATCCTATGATATGCCTCTGCATGGAGTGAATAGCGGAGCGCAAGCCCCTCTTCGTCGCAATCGAAGCTGTAGCTGTCCTTCATGATAAATTCACGGGTTCTCAAAATGCCGCTTTTGGGCCGTGCCTCATCGCGCAGCTTTGTCTGGATCTGGTACCAGACCTGGGGTAGGTCCCGGTAGGACTTTATCTCACGGGCAGCAAGCCATGTCATGATTTCCTCATGAGTCATGCCGAGACACATATCGCGCTCGGTTCTGTCCCTGAGGCGGAACATCTCCTCTTTTATATCGTACCACCTGCCGGTCTTCTGCCAGATTTCAGCAGGATGGAGAATCGGCATCGAGACTTCCTGGGCACCGATGGCATCCATTTCCTCTTTCAAAATCCGGTTGATCTTATTGAGGACCCTCCACCCGAGAGGCAGATACATATACAGTCCTGCAGCGAGCTGCCGCACATACCCTGCACGCACCATGAGCTTGTGACTGATCGCCTCCGCGTCGGAAGGGACCTCCCGCATGGTGGGAATCAACATTCTGGAAAAAAACATGAACATCCTCCCGGGAAAGTAATTACTATTCACTATATCATTAATCTTGTTGAATTGACAACAGAAATAAGCAAGAAAAGAAGCAGGGCGAGTAGCTATTCCCTTTCTTTTACACGGAATTCAAGAGAAGAGGGGAAGTTTTTTCCGCCGGCGCTAAAATATTCAATCCGTTCACCAAGCTCTTTGAAGATGATGCTTTCATTTTTATCGAAAAAAGTGATTGTTTTTTGCTTCTCATCAATCAAGTAATTGAATTCTTTCAGAATGTCACCACCAAAAAGGTTGAGCTCCGTATGCGGATACCAGGCAATGCGCACATTATGCATCGTAATACCGCCCCACTGAACGAACGGAATATCAAAGAAGGCGATTTCAATGTCGCCCCCCACCGTATTCGCTTTACGAACATCCTGCGTCCTGGGTGACCCCAGCCGCCGGTACACCTCCTGATTTACCAATATCTGTGCAGCACCGGTGTCGAAGATCATCTCTACCGGTACTCCGCTAAGGTATACGGTTATATACTTTACGTTTTCTCTTCCAACCTTTTGATAATACGGTATTGTTTCTGAAGAGAGTGCAAACACGGGGAGGAGCACAACAAAAAAGGCAAACACCGTACCGCTTAACGCGGAGGGGAAAAATTTCATCGTTTTCACCATGGCGGTTATTGAGTGCAGCCACTATCTTTCTTAACTATAGAGAATTTCCGGTCCCGTCGCAACAGCGAACACAAAAAAAGGGGGGCTTGCCGGAAAGCGCTGCGGAGAGGTGTACGTAAAACTGCTCATTGTTAAAAAATTGTCCATCAGGAGCTGCCGATTTCCTCAAAGCAGGGGGGAAAACGCATTTTTTGCGTCGGAAAAGTTTACGTTTTCGGACCTCGCGGGGAGAAAAATGGAGAATAGTCGCTAATTATTTTATTTTATTGCTTTATTGGCATTCCGGCATTTTTTACATACTTTAAAACTTTCGCAACTCGCGAAAATTTATTTAACATAATATATCTTATCGGTCATAATAGATGAACAGAAATTGTTAGGAATCTGTTATTAACCGGGTGGATATCCTGTTGCCGGGAGCGTGGCAACTTGATTTGATCGCTGCTGTGCAACTTGTAGGCAAACAAAAAAAGCCTATAGGAGAGAGAGTTCAGCGTTATATTCAGGAACTGCCAGCGCCCTGTCGCGCCCGGCTCCCGTAATGTGAGCAAGGACAAGCATTCCCTCGCGCAGGGAGTCGCTGTTCTCGAGAAAAACCTTGATATAGTTATCTGTTGTGCCGACCGCGCCTGTTTCCCCCACCTTCTCAATAACAGTCCAGAGCTTCTTGCCGATAGCGGCCTGCAGATACGCTGCACTTTTCCTTCTCCCGAGATCCCTTAGGAGAGATACCCTCTCTTTCTTGACGGCTGCAGCAACATGGTCCGAAAAAGAGGCGGCCCTGGTGCCTGGTCGTACTGAATAGGGGAAAACATGCAGATAGGAGAAGGGAAGAGACTCAAGCAGACTCCGTGTCTCCTCAAAATCTTTGTCGCTTTCACCGGGGAAACCCACGATGACGTCCGTCCCGAGACCTATCGCAGGAAACCGATCCGCTACTTTCTCGATTCCTTGCAGAAACTCTTCTTTGGTATACATCCTATTCATCAATTTCAATATGTTTTCGGAGCCGCTCTGAAGCGGCACATGAAGGTGCTTACAGAGGCGCTCCTCCTGCAGGACCTCATGGAGCTCGTCATCTATTTCCCTTATTTCGAGCGAGCTTAAACGTACTTTCTTTATTGCGGTGGCGGTCAGGATCTCTTTAAGCAAACGTCCAAGGGTTACTTGGGGGGCAAGATCGGCTCCATAGGTGCCGAGGTGAATTCCGGTCAGCACCACCTCGTGAAAGCCTGCATCGGAATAGAAAGAAATCTCTTCGACGATCTCCGGCACCGGGATACTCCTCGATCTGCCCCTCGCCCGCGGAATCGCACAATAACTGCAGGAGTAATTACAGCCGTCCTGCACCTTCACGATGGGACGGTGGCGCGGATAGTACCTGACACTTCCGGAGTTGCTTGAATCCTGCCCCTCTATCAGGCTGATTATCCGCTTCTTTTCATCATTCTTCACCACACGGATCGCATCCCCCTGCTGCTGCAGGCGCTCTTCGTACAGCTCCGCATAGCACCCGGTAATAATCACCTGTGCGCCTTTCTTCAACGCTCTCTGGAGCATCTGTCGTGATTGGCAGTCCGCTTTTGCCGTGACGGTACAGGTGTTGATGACGCAGATATCCGGCGTTTCGGAGAGCTCGACCACCTCGTGACCGTGCCCCATGAGGGTCCTCTCCAAATGAAAGCTCTCCGCCTGATTTGTTTTACATCCGAGTGTTATGACTGAAATCTTCATCCGAATTCCGTACCGTGAGTCCCTCTGTCATGACGTGACAGGGTTTCCTTCAAGAGAGTGGCGGTTCGCCTTCTCGATTCTGAGTGTAATAATGTCTCCGGGTTTGTTGGCAGGATCGTGCGGGAAAGTGACGATTTTATTCGTACGGGTTCTGCCAGCCTGGCGGCTCTTCTCTTTTTCGCTCATTCCCTCGATCAATACTTCCCGGATCGTACCTTCCTGCTCCCGGTTTTTCTTGTCGGTAATTTCATTCTGCACATCGAGGATCTCGTAGAGCCTCTCCGATTTAACGCTATCAGGGAGCTGTCCTTCAAGAGTCGATGCTTTCGTCCCTGCCCGGGGCGAATACCTGAAGGCGAAGATTCCGTCATACTCGATTGCGCGCAGGGCCCGTACAGTACAGAGATGGTCCGCGTCCGTCTCCTGAGGAAAGCCGGCTATAATGTCGGTCGTCAGGGCAATTCCGGGGATCTCCCTCTTCAGCTTCTCCACTTTTCGCAGGTATTCATCGTAGGTGTACTTCCTGTTCATCTTGCCGAGGACCCCGGTGGAGCCGGACTGCAGGGGCAGGTGCATATGCTCACATACCTTTTTGAGGTCCCTCATGGCGTAGATGAGCGCATCGGAAAGGTCCTTGGGGTGTGAGGTGACGAACCTGATGCGTTCAATACCCTCTATCGTGTTGATTTGTCCTAACAATTCCGGAAAGCCCACGCTGCTTCGGTACGAATTCACATTCTGGCCGAGAAGAGTGACCTCTTTATACCCCCTCCCGGCCAGGCCGCGAATCTCTTTTACGATATCGCTGCTCGCCCTGCTCTTTTCCCTCCCCCGTGTGTAGGGAACGATACAGTAACTGCAGAAATTGTCGCATCCATACATGATATTCACCCAGGCGCGGACAGTGTCTTCCCTTTCCGCCGGGAACTCCATGTCGGTGAGAGCGGGGTTGTCTTCAAGGGCAATAAAGTCGGAGCCGACCTGAGCGATCTCCCTTACCCGGTGAATATTCTGAGGGCCGAGGATAAAGTCGATGTGGGGAGCCCTCAACAGCATTTTTGCCCCCTCCTGCTGGGCGATGCAGCCCGCAACGGCGATCTTCATATCGGGTCGTTTTTCCTTGAGAGACCTCAGCCTTCCGAGCTCGCTGAAGAACTTCTGCTCCGCCTTCTGCCGGATGCTGCAGGTGTTGAAAATGACGAGGTCCGCCTCACGGGGGGTAGCGGCCCGGATATACCCCTCCGCCTTGAGAATGCCGGATATTCTCTCGGAATCATGGACATTCATCTGGCAGCCCATGGTGTGCAGATAATATTTTTTCATGAAAGGGTCTCTCTCTTCTCTCTCTTTCTGCAGCACCGGCCGCGGGTCCCGTTCTGCGCACGGTACCAAAGATATAGTATACGCAAGACGTGCCTGCCCCGCAAGAAGCGGCGCTCCCCGGACCGGTTACTCCTTCTCTGCGTGCTTTACCATCAGATTGGTAATGGAGCGGGCAAAGGCGCCGGGGTCCTTCGGCTTCGATCCCTCCAGCAGAACAGCCTGATTATAAAGAATATCTATATATTCCTTGAGCAGCCGGCTGTTCATGTCCTTCTTGAATATTTCCTCCATCGCCGCCAAGACAGGGTGCTCCGGGTTGATTTCGAGGATCCTTTTTCCCGAAAAGACCTCTCTGCCCATCGATTTCAGCAGCTTCTCCACCGTAGGGTCCATGTCTCCCTCATCGGCAACAAGACAGCAGGGGGAGTCCTTCAGTCTTCCGGACAGACGGACATCCTTCACTTCGTCCTTCAATTGATCCTTGAAGAGCTCGATGAGCTTTTCGAAGCGCTGTTTCGCTTCTTCTTTCTTCTCATCCTGCTTCCCGAGATCGATATCTCCCCTGACGACCGATTTGAATTTCTTCCCTTTGTATTCGGCGAGATCGCCCATCACGAAATCGTCCAGCTCGTCAAGGAGGATCAATACCTCAAGTCCTTTCTCATGAAAAGCCTCGAGATACGGCGATTTCTTAACTTCTTCGAGAGAAGTGCCGGTAATATAATAGATCTCCTTCTGCTCAGCTCCCATCCCCTCGCTGTAGTGCTGCAGGGTAGTGAAAGAGTCCTTCCCGGTTTTCGTCGAGGGGAAGAGAAGGAGGTCGGCAATCGCCTCTCTCCGGGAAAAATCGGAATGGATCCCCTCCTTCAGCACCCTTCCGAACTCCTTATAGAAAGAGACGTAGGTATCGTATTCCCTGCTCTTCATTTCGCCCAGGGTGTCCAGGACCCTCTTGGTGATGCTCTTCCTGATAATCTCCACCTGACGGTTGCTCTGGAGTATCTCCCTCGATACGTTCAGGGGGAGGTCCGAGGAGTCCACCACTCCCTTCACGAAACGCAGATAAGGGGGGAGCAGGTCCTCGCAATGGTCCATAATCTGCACCCTTTTCACATAAAGGACGGGTCCGACTTTATAGTCCTTGTAGAGCAAATTGAAAGGAGCGTGTGAAGGTATGTAGAGAAGAGCGCTGAATTCGGAGGTACCTTCGGCCTTGAAATGGATTACCCGCAGGGGGTCTGAATAGTCGTGCGCGATATGCCGGTAAAACTCATGGTACTCACTTTCGGCTATTTCCGCTTTCTCCTTGAGCCATATTGCCTTTCGGGAGTTCAGCACCGCCTCTTCCCGGACGGTCACCTTCTCGCCTTTTGCGAGTTCACTCTCTTTTTCCCGCTCCACTTCCATAACGATCGGGTGCTCGATGAAATCGGAATATTTCTTTACGATATTTCGTAGTTCCCACTCTTCGAGATACTTCTGCTCCTCCCCTTTCAGATGCAGGATAACATCGGTTCCCTTTGTCTCCTTCTCCGTATCATCCACGGTGAAGGTCCCGTCCGCGGAGGATTCCCAGCGTACGCCCTTCCTGTCTGTTGAGCCGGCCTTCCGCGACAGAACAGTCACTTTGTCGGCGACCATGAAAGCTGAATAGAACCCTACCCCGAACTGGCCGATGAGCTCCACCGCATTTTTCTTGTCCCTTTCCTGCATTGCTTTCAGGAACTCCTTCGTCCCCGAATGGGCTATCGTGCCCAACTCCCGTACCGCTTCCTCGCGGGTTAGCCCGCTTCCGTTATCGCTGATGGTCAGGGTGCCTGCATTCTTATCCGCGCCGATGGTAATCTTCCATTCTTTTTCCCCTTCGAGAACCGAGCTATCGGTCAAAGACTCGTAGCGTGCCTTATCGATAGCGTCAGAGGCATTCGAAATGAGCTCCCTCAGGAAGATTTCCTTGTGCGAATAGAGGGAATGAATCATAAGATCAAGGAGTTGGTTGATTTCGGTCTTGAATTCCATTTTCTGTTCAGTCATGCTTCTTCACCTCATTATTGTTGTCATAGATTAGCACTCTTCATAAACGAGTGCTAATCATTTTTTTACTATAAAAAAACGGGGAATGTCAACAGGGATATTCAGGAAATTCCGTACTCTTTTATTTTGGTGAGGAGGGTTTTGTAGCTCACCTGAAGAATTTCCGCAGCCTTGCTCTTGTTGCCCCGGGTCTGCATCAGAACGCTTTCAATGCGCGCTTTTTCGGCAGAACGGAGGGCATGGGACGCCACGTCGTGCAGAGGAGCGTCCTGGGCTGCCACTTCCTGTGCCGGGGCCACAGTAAACGAAAAGTGTTCGCCCGAGAGCACCTTCCCCTCGCACAGAATAACCGCTCTTTCCATCACATTTTTCAACTCCCTGACATTCCCCTTCCACTCGTGCTCCAGCAACACGCGCTCCCCTTCCGGGGAGAGGACGGACGCCCCCTTGTTCATTTCATGGGAGAAGCGGGCGAGGAAATGCCGCGCAAGAGGGAGAATATCCTCTCTCCGGGCGCGAAGAGGAGGGATAAAAATGGGGAAAACATTCAGCCGGTAGAGCAGGTCCTCGCGGAAGGCTCCCTCGGAGACCGCCCTTTCGAGGTCCTTGTTGCTCGCCGCAACTACCCGGACATCGACCCGCACGGTTTTCGTACCTCCCACCCTCTCGAACTCGCTCTCCTGCACGACACGCAGCAGCTTTGCCTGGAGCTTCAGCTCCATATCGCCCACCTCGTCGAGAAGAATGGTCCCTTTATCGGCCAGTTCGAACCGCCCCGGTTTGATGTCTCCCGCCCCGGTGTAGGCGCCCCTCTCATGTCCGAACATCTCGTTTTCGACAAGGTCCCGGGCGATGGCGGCGCAATTGACCGCGACGAAAGCCTCCTTTGCACGGGGGCTCCGGTGATGAACGGCCCGGGCGATCAATTCCTTGCCGGTGCCGCTCTCCCCGAGGACCAGGACCGTTGTCTTGAGCGGTGCGATCTTGTCCACCTTTTCCATCACCTCTCTCCATGCCCTGCTCGTACCGATCAGGGAGGGAGCGGCGAGGCTGTTCATCTCAGGCTTCCGGGCAGCCGGCGCGTCAAGCGCCCTCGTCAGGATCCTCAGGAGGTGATCAGGGTCGAAAGGCTTTGTGATGAAATCGTAGGCGCCCTCCTTCACCGCACGCACCGCCAGCTCGATGCTCCCGTATGCCGTCATCACGATCACCGGCAGCAGGGGGAAGCCCGCCCGCGCCGCAGCGAGGACCTCCATGCCCTCTCCGTCGGGCAGCTTCAGGTCGGTGACCACCGCGTCGATGCCGCAGGAGAGCAGCGCTATTCCCTCCCGCACCGAAAAAGCGGCGAAGGCGTCAAATCCCTCTGCCTGCAGGGTCCTGACAAGCATGTCGGACATGCTCTTCCTGTCCTCAACCACCAGGATCGCCCTCTTCGGCATCACACCTGCCCTCCTCACTTACGGCCCCTCGGAGGGCAGGAGCAACCGGAAGACGCTCCCCTCCCCCGCAGCGCTCTCCACCTCTATGCTGCCCCCGTGGGCGAGTGCGATCTTTTGTACGAGGGCAAGGCCGATCCCGGTCCCCTTCTCTTTCGTGGTGTAAAAGGGAAGAAATATTTTCTTTCTCTCCTCATCGGGGATCCCCTTGCCGTTGTCCCTCACTTCGACAGTGACCGCCGCAGCGCCGGATAGGAACCCCCTCCGCGCAGCGACCGACACCGTTTCCCCTGCGTCAAGGGCGTTCTGCACCAGGTTCCTGACAGCCTGCCTGAGGAGGGTTTCGTCCCCCCTTGTCCTGAGGGGGGCCTCGCAGGTGAAACGGATCTCCTTTCCCTCCGTACCCATGCCGTCCACAACGGCTCTCAGGGTTTCCGCCAGGTCGAAATCCGTTTTGCGTAGGGCTCCTGCAGTGGAGAACTTCATCAGCTCCTCCATCACCCGGTTCAGCGCCTCAATCTCCTGCAGGATGCCCCTGGCCATCTCCTGCCTCGGGTCGGCATCCCCAAAACTCTTCAGGAGAAGACGTGCGTAGCCGGCAATGACTCCCAGGGGGTTCCTGAACTCGTGGGCAATTCCCGCGGAGACCTCTCCCAGCGCGGCGAGCCTCTCCTTGAGCAGGAGTTGTTCCCGGAGGGTTTTGATCTCGTTGCCGAGGGTGTGAAAAGCGCCCATGACGCCGTCCGGTTCGGAGATGCCTGCGTCCGGGTCTCTCCGCTTCAGAAAGCGCGGCAAAAAGACCGCCAGAAGAAAAAGGGCGATGAAAAGGACGGAGGTCGAGAGCAGCGCGAGAGCGAGGCCGGGGATATCTCTCATCCTCCCCCATCTGCGTATTCGATGATCTTTTCGGCCGGGAGAGTGCCGCCATGCACCCGCCCGTCGGGGAATACCAGGGTAGGCGTGCCGGAAATCTCCAGCGATTGCGCCAGTTGAATCGTGGCATCGACCTCCTGCGTAGCGCATTCATTCAGGGGGATGGCCTTCTTTTCGAAGTTGTCTTCGAGCAGTTTCAAGGATTCGGAGGCCGAGGCTGCGCAGGCGATGCTCTTCGCCTTCCCGTAAGCCTCCTTGTGGATCGAGAGGGGAAAGAGCTTGATGAAAAAGCAGATGTCCTTCCTCGCTTCCAGCACCTTCTTCATCTCCCGATGAAGTTTTTCGCAGAAAGGTCAATCGGGGTCGGTAAAGACAACCACTTTGTGCGGAGCGCTCCTGTCTCCCATGACGAGGGCGTCTTTCAGGGAAATACGGGAGAGGTCCACCCTTCTCTTTATACTCTCGTACCTCTCCTGAGTCTTGTCGATGCCGCTCGCCACTTCGAGAAGGGGGCCGGAAACGATAAATCTCTTCGAAAAGTCGATATAGAGGATACCCCGCTGCCCTTTGTTTTCGAGGGATATCTCCCAGAGACTCTTCACGGGGCTTATCCGTATTCCCATGATCTTCGCCTCAGCGAGGTTCGTCTTCTTCAGGATACCGCTCACCTCCTGATCGCTCAGCGAGTGGCACTTTTTACAGTCGCCGTCGCAGCCTCCGTCGGTAAAGGCGCCGGCCTGACTGAAAAAGGGGACAGCGGTAAACAGCAGTGCGGCGAGCAGCAACCCCGCCGCTTTATGGCGAAAAAGGAAAGCTTTCATTCCTTCACTATATTAAATAACCGGTTCTTTGAAATTCAAGAGCGCTTTTGGTATAATTGCGTGCGTGGAAGAATGTGAAAAGAAGGCGGTCCTCGAGACCCTGCTTTTCGTGGCCGGTGAACCGGCGTCCGCGGCGAGTCTCGCAAAGGCGATGGAGGCGCAGGAAGCCGAGGTCAGGAAGCTTATGGAAGAGCTGATCGGCGAGTACCGGAGCAGACGCGGGGGCATCCTCCTGGTCGAAATCGCCGAGGGGTACCAGCTGGTCACCAACCCCGACTACGCCCGGTGGGTAAAACGGTTTAAAAATATAAGCCAGACGAACAAGCTGTCCCAGCCGGCCCTCGAGACCCTGGCGATCATCGCCTACAAGCAGCCGGTGACGAAGCTGGAAGTCGATCAGCTGCGGGGCGTGAACTCGGATGCAGCGGTCAGGAGTCTGACCGAAAAGTTGTTCATCAAGATTGTGGGGAAAAAGGAGTCCCCCGGAAGACCTTTCTTATACGGCACGACGAGAGAATTTTTACACTACTTCGGCCTCAGGAGTTTAAGTGAGTTACCCCCGATAAGCGATTTTTTGAGAGAAGAGACAGCATAGCGGCAAAGAGGCAGCTCATCACGGTACCGGTTGTGAGGAGGATCCATGGGGAAGAAGTTCGCCGTTCTGTTTTCCGTTCTCTTTTGTTTTCTGGCATCAGCCGTTCACGCTACGACGACGTACACCGTCAAACGGGGAGACACCCTTTACAGCATCGCCCGCCGCTTGAACGTCCCTCTTCCCGACCTGAAAAAAGCGAACAATCTGAAGACATGCCGCCTGAATACCGGGGCAAAGCTGGCCATCCCCGAAAGCGGAGCTCACAAGACACCGCCTCAGGAGAAGGAAGCCGATTCCGTTCATTCGACCGCACCGGAACCCGCTAAGAAATCCGAACCGGCCGCCCGGCTCAGCGACGCATACTACACAGTCAGGAAAGGGGACACCCTGAAAAGCGTCGCCCGGAAGTTTTCCCTCTCTCCCGCCGAATTAAAACGCCTCAACAATCTGAAGAGCTCCCGGCTGAAAAACGGACAGCAACTCCTCGTCAGCGCCCACGACCGCGGGTCTTACACGGTCAGAAAGGGGGACACACTGTGGAGGATCGCGAAGAAGTTCGGGACGAGCGCCGACGCGCTGCGTGCGCTCAACGGCCTGCCGGACATGGCCGTTAAACCGGGACAAAAACTTCTCCTGAGCAAGAGGCCCGCAGAGGGACCCGCGGAGGGGAAAGAAGAGGAAAAGCCCCTCCCCTTCTCTTTCGACAGGAAATTCTCCCCCGTCATCGCCTCGGCGCGCATCGAAGAGGTGAAGGGCATGGCGAAATCCGAGGACATCCTTGCGGAGCTCAGCATCAAGGAGCGCCTCATCCTGTTTGCAAAGAAGATGCTGCACCTTCCCTACCAGTTCGGCGGCAACGGCTCCCTCGGACTCGACTGCTCAGGATACGTGCAGAAGGTCTACGGGTTTATCGGACAGGGCCTTCCCCGCAGCGCCCGCGAGCAGTTCCATGTGGGAGAGACCGTGAATAAAGAGCAGCTTGCCAGCGGCGATCTCGTTTTTTTCAGGACCTACGCCTCGTTCCCCTCCCATGTGGGCATCTACATCGGCAACAACCTCTTCATCCATGCCTCTTCCCTCTCGAAGAAAATCACCATCGACAGTCTCGAAAGCCCCTACTATCTGAAGAGGTATATCGGTGCACGGAGATTGCTGCCTGAGGAGAGGGCGGAGAAAGAGGCCGAAGACCTCTCCGTTTCCGTCAAAGAGAATTAGGGCGTCTACGGCCTACCCCTTCAGCACCCCGGGATCGGTGTGGGGGATGAACAGGGCGCCCGGCAAGAGCCGCATAAAGTCCCCGTCCGTATTCATCTCCTTATACGTGATCATCATGCAGATGCGCTCGATGTCGGAGAGCAAGAACCGGTCCAGGAGGAGCATTTCAGCCCCTTTCAACGACGAGTTCCCCATGACGACGAAGGCGCTCCCGTCTTTCTCGGGTATCATTCCGATCCGGGCCGCTTTCACGGCATTGATGCCGCTCCCGAACGCGCCGCTGACATAGAATTTTTCCACGTCCCCGAATGCAAGCCCGACCGACTGCACCATTACCTGGAGGAAAGTGAACATGGCGGCTTTCGAGAGGAGAAAGTTCCCGATATCCGCCTCCTTGACGACCAGGCCGCTCCCCTGAGATACGGGAATGACAAACGCCTTGCCCCCGTTCAACTCCCGTACCGCTCCCGCCTCTTCGGCGCGGGAGGTAAACCTGCCCTGCCCGTCGATCATTCCCGCAGCGAACAGCTCGGCGACGAGCTCGATCATCCCTGAGCCGCAGATCCCCCGCGGCACGCCCCCTCCTAGCGTCCTGACCCTGACCGCAAGGCTCTCCCGGTCGATCTCCACGGAGAATACCGCTCCCTCCACCGCCCTCATGCCCGCTTCGGAGATCCCGCTTTCCAGGGCGGGCCCCGCAGCGCCGGCTCCCACCATCAGCCATTCACGGGTGCCCAGAACGATCTCCGCGTTGGTCCCCACATCCACCAGCAGGGAGGGGGCCTCTCCCTTATGGAGTCCGGAGGAAAGAACGCCCGCTATCACGTCACCGCCCACATAGCTCCCCACGTTGGGGAAGACGTATACGGTTCCCTGGGGGCAGATGGCGAGGCCAGTTTCCTGCGGGGTCAGAAACCCGATATGGTGCGCTGCGGGGATGTACGGCTCAAGGGGGATGTTCTCCACGGGAAGGTCCAGCAGAAAGTGCGTCATGATCGTATTGCCGGCAGCGACCAGAGCGTAGATGTCGGACTGAACAATGCCGTGCTCCCGGCAGAGGTCGAGGAGGAGCCCGTTGATTCCCTCCACCAGGAGGCGGTGCAGGTGCGCACCCGCTCCCCCCATCGCCGCATGCAGCCGGGTAAGGACATCAGGCCCCACTGCTGTCTGGGGGTTCTCTCTCTCCCCTCCCCCTACTCTCCTTCCCTCCGCCAGATCGAAGAGAGAAGCCGCGATGGTGGTGGACCCCACGTCGAGCGCGACTCCGTACAGGCAGGTCCTCTGCAGGGCCGCGACACTACCCCTGCCTTCGGAAAAGACGAGGGCAGGGGAAAGGGCAAAATCGTTCTCCCGGAGAAAGCGCGGCAGTTCCCGCAGAACCCCGAGGGGGATATCCACCGGCAGCTCCTCCCCGATGCAGCGGGTCAGGGCCTCGGCGAGGCGCTCACGGTCCGCCCGCTTATCGGAAGGAGAGGGCTTTTCAAGACGCACGGGGAAAAAGGCGGCGAGGGAATGCACCGGCAGGTCCGGCATTCTAGGAGGCATCAGCCTTCAGTATCATACAGACTTTCCGGATGAACTCGCTCTCGACGACGAGCCCCCCGTCCTTGGTGAGCATCAGGACGATATCGATCTGGTCGACGATCCTGCTCATATTCTTCAGACATCCCGCAATGATGAATACCTTGATGCCTTCCGTACCGAGGATCTCGAGGATCTTTTCATACTGCCGGTCGCTCCTCCCGTAGATCTCGTCGACCACCAGCACGGCGTCTTTCCCGGCAAGAGGGGAGGGGTCGAAAGCGACGATGTCCTGTTCGTCCGCAATGATATGCATATCTTTCTTGAGAGACATGATGTAATGGATGTATTTGTCGTACCCCTTGGCGCGCGGCTTTCCAATATAATCCACCGGGTTGCCTATATAGTAGACATGGGCGGCGTCCTGGAGCGCCTCGAGGGTGTTGGTGACCTTGCCCACCCCCTCCTCTCCGCTTACCGCGATATTCTTATACTGTCGTATGATTTCCCGGATCTTGCCGATGATCGCTTCCTTGTTGATTATCTGCTGATCAAACGTCTTCGAGGCTCCCATGTTTTTTCGAGCCCTCCTCATTTCTGGATGCGCGGCGACGTACGCAAAAAAAGGCACCCGCCTTCGGAAGGAAGCGGATACCTGATTATACCAAATCGCGGAGTATTTGACGGATGGGGAGCGTCTTTATGCCCCCGGACCTGCCGGCGCCGGGTCTACTTCCTCTTTCGTCTGCAGCCTCATGCTCTCTTCCCGTATCTCGCTGGTCGCCGGCCGGGCATCCCGGAAGCCTTTCCGGTCCACGTCGTAGAGGTACTGCGTCTTCGAAAGGAGAGTGCCCCTGCAGAGCTTTTCTCCCGTGGGAGGGAGCGCCATCTCTCTCTCCAGACGGCCCATAAGCTCCCTCATTACCCATTCGGGGATGCTCTTCCGCTCAGAGGGGTAGATGAACAGGAAAAGAACGAGGTGGCTGTAGAGCACCTGCCAATGGTCGCCGAAACGGCGGAGCAGCCTTTCCCAATCGAGGCTCCCGCCGCAGGCAAGCAGCAGGTGCGCAACGTCCGCTCCGTCGTAGCGCTCGCGCTCCATGAGGTACGACTTCGACCAGATGATCTCTTCGGGAGGACACAATTTCACCCTCATTCCCAGGACCTCCTCCTGCACGGCAAAGTCGAACCATTCGTCATCGATGTCGTTGATTCCTTTACCTGATCCGAAAATGATGTCGATGAAGTCCTCTCCGTCGAACGCCTTTCCCAGCCAATGGGGGGCGGTGATTTCGGTCCTGTAGCCCACCGAAGAGAATGCCTCCATTATCCGCGGCACCTCCCTCGGATGGACGAACAGGTCGAAGTCCTTCGTCCTCCTGTTGATTCCCGTGTAGCAGTTGAAAGCAAAAGCCCCTCCGACAAGAAAGGGGATCTGCAGCGAGTCCGCAAGGGCCACCGCCTTCCGGTAAAAGTCACGGGCCTTCGGGTCTATATCGCTTTCACTCGACAGGCACGCTCCCACTTTCCCTCCTCTTCCGGCTCTTCCGGCTGAAAGCAGCCTTATTTTTGTATCTCCACCAGCCTGAAGGGAGGACGTTCCGGATATGACCGATGCAGGAGCGCCATGGAGACGTTGTACACCGGTATGCCCTCCCTTGTGCGCCCCTCCGGCCTTCCGCTATGGGCGTGTCCGTGGAAGACCGCCGTTACCTGGCAGCGGTTCAGAGGCTCCTCGATGCGGGAAGAGCCGAGATAGGTGAAGATCTCGGAGTGTTCTCCCTCCACCGTGTCCTTTATCGGCGCGTAGTGGAGGAGCACCACCCGCAGCGGCGTCTCCAACTTTGCAAGGGCCTTTTCGAGGCGGAGCGCCTCGTCCACCGTCTCCTGGACAAAACGCTTGATGATCTCCTCTCCCCACGGCTGCAGCGCCTGGCGTCCGAACCCCCCGCAAAATCCCTTTACTCCGGCAAAACCCACCCCCTGGATCTCACACGCCGAGCCGTCGAGCATCGCGACGCCCGATTCCGAAAGGATCTCGCTCACTTCCGTATGCCTTCCGCTTTCATGGTCGTGATTGCCCAGCACCCCGACAAGGGGTATCTTCACGTACGATTTGAGATCCGTGGCAAGGACGCGGGCCTCATCAGGATGTCCGTTATCCGTCAGGTCTCCGCAGAGCAGGAGCACGTCGGCCGCTTCGGTGGCCTGCGCAAAGAGGGCCTGCAGGCCGCCCTGCGACTTTCTGGTGTAATGGAGATCTCCCAGCGCCGCCACGCGGATCGTCTTGTATTCAGTTTTCACCCCGGCTCCCCGGCCGCACCGCACCCGACTGTCTGATGCGCCTGCACGACAACGCAAAAACCTAATTTCACCGTAGCATAGAAAAGAGGGGGCGTCAAGCAAAGGATTCCCGCGGAACCACTTCTCTCTCCCTCCTTCTTTCCCTTCTCTTTTTTTAGTGCTATCATTGAGACAGGCAGGTGTCCCCTGCAAGCGGAACGTTTCCGAAGCCGGACCCGGCATCGTACCGGAACGAGGTGCAGAATGAGAAAAGGCATACCGCTCCTCCTTATCTCCGCGGGGCTCCTCCTCGCCTGCCAGACGGTCCCCATCACCGGAAGACAACAGCTCAGTCTCGTTTCGTCGGAATCCCTTCTCCCCATGAGCTTCAGCTCCTACCGGGAATTCCTCTCGAAGCACCGCGTCATCGAAAATACTCCGCAGGCGCAAACGGTGCAGGCGGTGGGGACAAGGATCGCACAGGCCGTCGAGGAATACTTTTCGAGCCAGGGCATGGCCGATCGCCTGAAAGGGTACCAATGGGAGTTCCATCTGATCGCCGACAAGAGCATCAACGCATGGGCGATGCCCGGAGGCAAGGTGGTCGTCTATTCGGGCATCCTGCCGGTAGCGCAGAACGATGCGGGGCTGGCGGTGGTGATGGGGCACGAGATCTCCCATGCAGTCGCCGCTCACGGCGAGGAGCGCATGAGCCAGGGACTGATCGCCCAGATGGGCGGAGCAGCGCTCAGCACCGCCCTCTCCCAGAAGCCCCAGGAAACGGTGAACCTCTTCATGCAGGCCTACGGACTCGGCACGCAGGTAGGGGTGCTCCTCCCCTACAGCAGGGTACAGGAAACGGAGGCGGACCACCTCGGGCTCATCTTCATGGCGATGGCGGGGTACGATCCCCGGGTCTCAGTGGATTTCTGGCAGAGGATGTCTGCCGCACAACAGGGCGGGGCGCCTCCCGAATTCCTGAGCACCCATCCTGCCGATGAGACACGGATCAAAAATATCAGGGAGTTCATTCCTGAAGCAATGCAGTATTACCGGCCGCGGTAGCGGCGGAGGCAGGCAGCGAGGGCAGAGGGGGAAAAGGCCGCGGACCCCTCTGCGGGGCAAGAAAATTACCCCTCGTACATCACCACTCCCATCTCCTGAGTGTCGTACCCGCCGAGGGCCTGCACGAGCGCCCTGAACTCCGCGTTTCCCCGGATGATGCCCAGAACGATCCCGATTTTTTCGGTATCCATGAATTCGTAGGGAATCGCCAGATCGTACCGCTCCTCTGCAACGGGGATAAAGTCGAGACCCAGGGCCCGGGCGGAAGAAAAGACCGCAAGGCCGGTGTCCGCAAGGCCGGTGAGCACTGCGGAGGCCACCGACATATGGGTGTATTCCTCCTTGTCGTAGCCCCGTATCAGGAAGGGGTTGATATTCAGCTCCCGGAGGTGCTTGTCGAGGAGGAGCCGCGTCCCCGACCCGGCCTGCCTGTTGATAAACAGGACATCGTCCCGCACGAGATCTTCGAAGCACTGAATCCCCTTCGGATTACCCCTCCGCACCAGGAGACCCTGCCGGCGGCGGACAAGGTTCACCAGGACCATCCTCCGGTCCGGAAAGAGCCTCTTCAGGAAAGGGACGTTGTATTCACCTGTCTGCTCGTCGAGGAGATGGGTCCCTGCAAGATGGGCCTCGCCCTTCTTCAGCGCCATCAGGCCTCCCAGAGAACCGACATGCGCGGACGAGAGCGAGTACCTCGGGCAGCTCTTCTTCACGATATTCGCCAATATATCCAACGTGTTATCGTGACTTCCGATGCAGACAACGGTATTCCTGACCTCGCTCCCGCTCCTCAGCAGCTCCACCTCCACCTCGCTCCCGGCGCGCATACCCTCGGAGCCGGCGGGGATTCTCACGATGCCGTCCGCCCTCACCAGGGACATCATCAGGCCTGCGCCCCTTCCTACCGGAGCAGCGATGAGTGTGTTATTGACCTCCCCCACCTTCACGCGAATGAACTCGTCGATGCCGAGGGGGGACGCTATCTGCCGGGCGAGCCGGGCCGTGATCCTCTCGCCTCCCGCAGAAGCGGTCCCCAGGAACCTTTCGATCACCGGGCGGACGAAAAGAGTAAAGGCAAGATAGGCGGAGACAGGATACCCGGGGATCCCCACCACCGGCTTGTTCCGTATGAAGCCGATGATCACCGGCTTCCCCGGCTTAATCGAGACGCCATGGACGATCGCCTCCCCCAGCTCCTGAATGGCGGCAAGGGTATAATCTTCGGACCCTCTCCCCGATCCGGCGTTGATCAGAACGAGGTCGGCCCTCTCCACTGCCCTGAGCAGGGCCTCCTTGATCGCATCGGGATCGTCTCTGACAATGGGGAAACGGAGTGGCGCGGCGCCCAGTTCCTTCGACAGTCCTCCGAGGACTGCAGAGTTGTACTCGATGATCTCGGGAGGCGCAGGAGGACGGTCCCTGAGCAGTTCAGGTTCGACGAGCTCTGTGCCGGTCGGGAGGACAGCCACC
Source organism: Thermodesulfovibrionales bacterium (assembly GCA_046350935.1). Taxonomy (GTDB): domain Bacteria; phylum Nitrospirota; class Thermodesulfovibrionia; order Thermodesulfovibrionales; family Dissulfurispiraceae; genus Nitrobium. The sequence continues at coordinate 5,356 of JAXLZK010000020.1, read as the reverse complement.
ACCGGACTCCTCCTCACCGCCACCTCCAGATGGCCGCCCGCGAGGAGAGCGCCGATATCGACAGGCCGAATCCGGTGCCCCTCGGGAATGATCAGCTCAGTAGCCACAATGTCCTCGCCGATGGACCGTACGTGCTGGTAAGGGGGGACGGACTGGTAGATCTCGATACAGTCCGGCGGCGCGCCGTCGCCTGTGCTCTCCGCGTCCTCCGGAGGGGGCCTGTCAGCCTGCGGCTCCTGTCCGCGCACCAGGTTGGCATCCTCTACCATGATGACCGCAGTGAACCCCTCGGGCATCGGATCGCCCGTATCCACGTACAGGGCGTCCCGCCCGATCCTGAGGAGGCAGGGGCTCGTCTCGGAGGCGGTAAAGGTATCGGCATACCGCACCGCGTAGCCGTCCATGGCCGCGGAATGATAGAAGGGCGAGGAGTATTTCGCAAAAACAGGCTCTGCGGTGATCCTGTCCTGCGCCTCGACCACCCGCACCTGCTCTGAAGGCAGCCTCTGTATTCCCAGCGAGTCAAGCCGGGTAGAGAAGAGCTCTCCTGCCCTTTCGAGGCTGACGCTGTCGAAAAAAATCTGTCGCATTCCCTTATTCTACCCCACCCGTAGCCTTTTATTAAAGGAAGCAGGCAGGGCAAACGCACCAGTAAAGCGATGCGCGCGAGGACAAGGGGATGGCTTCAGCAGTGACAAAGACAGGAGGAGAGACAGAGAGGGAAAGCCGCTATTTGGCGGTAGTCTCTACCGTGGGAAAATCGATTATCTTTCCCTCTTCCTTCTGGATAATGGAGCGCCCGTCGAAGACGCCGCCTTCGGCAACGGAAAGCTTCCGCGTGGAAATATCGCCGCGCACCTGCCCGGTATGCCTGACCTCCACCAGCTCATCCGCTTTTATGCTGCCTTCGATCTTTCCCCCGATCACGACGCACCGGGCCGATACATCCCCCTTCAGGGAAGCGTTCTCCCCGAGGACAACGGTATCGGCCGTGATGTTTCCCTGGAAGGTGCCGTCTATCCGGAAGGTCCCTTTGGCGATAATGTCTCCCCTGAATTCGGAATGAGGCCCTACCAGCGCTTCCAGCTTGTTATTTTTCCCCAGAAACATACTCCGCCTCCCTGATGGAGCCGCGCGGATCGACCGCCTTGCCCTCATGCCACACTTCATAGTGGAGATGGGGGCCGGTGGAATTGCCCGTGGACCCTGAATAGGCGACGATATCGCCCCGCTTGACCCTTTTCCCGACGCCGGCGACCGTGGAGCTGTTATGCGCGTAGAAAGTGGAGAATCCGAACCCGTGCTCGATCACCACCAGGTTGCCGTTCCCGGCGCTCCAGCCGGCGAAGCTGACGACCCCCTCCGCCGTGGCCCTCACCGGAGTCCCTGCCGCAGTCGAAATATCGAGACCCGAGTGGAATTCCCGCCCTCCCCGGCTCGGGTTTTCCCGGAATCCGAACTCGGACGTCACCCTGCCGGCAAGGGGCCATCCCCGTGGCGTGGCCATGTAGACGTCCCGCTGCTCCCTGAGGAAGTCCTTGATGGCGCTCACCGACTCAACCCTCTTCCTGATCTGCTCCTTCAGCACTTCCATATCGACGGACCCTGCATCGGCAAGGACCATCCCTTTGTCGACATTTTCAAGGATCTCATGCCTGCTTTTGAAAGAGAGCAGCCGTTGGAACTCCTCTTCGGCCTTCTTCAGGGTGGTCATGGTGGATTTCAGTTGGGCAAACTGGAAAGCGTAATACCCCAGCCTGCTTTTCATCCGGTGGTACTCCCGGGTTTCGACGGCGGCGGAAATGATGTACACGGAGCCTGCCAACCATACCAGGACGGACAAGACAATGCCGATGGAGGGAAGCCGTATGTTGACGGTGCGGTTGCTGTCGTGGGGGATCATCAGTATGGTGACCGGGGTAAAGAGCCTGCGAACGAAACGTCGGATCCTAAACATACCGTATCTTTTCTCCCCCCCCCTTCTCGATAAAGCCCAAAGCGCAGGCCTCGAAACCTCTTTCCTTCAACAGCGAGAGAGCGGAACCGCCTTCTTTTTCCGAAACTACTATAACATACCCGATACCCATATTAAACGTTTTTTTCATGTCGTCCCCAGGGACGCTCCCGAGCTCCCTGATGAGCTCGAACACCGGGGGCACCGTCCAGGAGCCTTCCCGGATGACGGCCGTCAAACCGTCCCGCAGGATGCGCGGGACATTCCCCGGAATGCCTCCTCCGGTGATATGGGCCATCCCCCTGACCCGGACCTTTCCCCTGAGCGCCTCGTATGCCCTTACATAGATCCTCGTCGGTTTCAGCAGCTCCTCTCCCACGGTGGAGGACAATTCGGGGACATAGGTGTCCGGGGCATACCGCGCCATCTCGAAGAGGACCTTCCGCGCGAGCGAATAGCCGTTGCTGTGCAGTCCGCTGGAAGCGATCCCGATGAGGGCATCCCCCTCCTCTATTCCCGAACCGTCCACGATCTCTCCCTTGTCCACGGCCCCGACCGCAAAACCGGCGAGATCGTACTCGCCCTCCTCGTAAAACCCGGGCATCTCCGCGGTCTCCCCCCCGATGAGGGCGCAGCCGGACTCCCTGCAGCCCTCCGCAATGCCCCGCACCACCTCGCTCGCCTTTTCGGGCCGCAGCTTCCCGGTGGCGAAATAGTCGAGGAAGAAGAGCGGCTCGGCGCCGAGGGTGAGGATATCGTTGACGCACATGGCGACGAGGTCGATGCCTACGGTATCGTGCCTGTCCGTCATGAACGCGATCTTCAGCTTGGTCCCCACGCCGTCGGTCCCGCTCACCAGGACGGGCTCCCTGTATCGCGTCATGTCCATTTTGAAGAGGGCGCCGAAAGAGCCGATATCGGTCATCACCTCCGGCCTGAAGGTCTTCTTTACCAGGGGGGAGATGAGCCGCACGAACCGGTCCCCCTCGTCGATATCCACGCCCGCTTTTCTGTACGTCATCTCTTCCATGTCTTACCCCTTTACCCCCCGGCCCTTCTACAAAGCGAAGGAAAATATTTTAAAGATCCCGCAGGAGCTATGTGCTGTGCAGTATTTTCATGCTGATATCGGCTGCGCGCGCCGAATGGGTCAGAGCGCCGACAGAGATGAGGTCAACCCCTGTCTCCGCGATGCCGCGGACCGTCGAGAGGCTCACAGTGCCCGACGCTTCGAGGAGCGCCCTCCCCTGCACGAACCGGACAGCCTCCGCCATGGCGGGAGGAGTCATGTTGTCGAGCATGATGATGTCGGCGCCCGCCTCGAGGGCCTCTTTCAGCTCGTCCATGTTCCTGACCTCCACCTCTATCTTCAGCAGGTGGTGGCCCTTCCGCGCGCGCAGGACAGCTTCTTTCACCCCTCCGGCGACCTCGATGTGGTTGTCTTTGATCAGGATGCCGTCAAACAGGCCGAAGCGGTGGTTCGCCCCCCCGCCGGTCCTTACCCCGTACTTCTCCATAAGGCGCATCCCGGGCACCGTCTTCCGCGTATCCACGATCCTTGCCGGCAGGCCCTTTACCTGTTCGACAAAAGAGTGCGTCAGGGTGGCGATGCCGGACACGCGCTGCAGGAGGTTGAGGGAGACCCGCTCCCCCGCAAGGAGGCTCCGCGCCCTTCCCCGTATCTCGGCAAGGACATCGCCTTTCTTCACCGCGAAGCCCTCGGGCATATGCACCGTCACCCGCACTTCCGGATCGACGGCCCTGAAAACCTCCTCCACGAAGGGCATGCCCGCGAGGAGGAAGTCCTCCTTGGCGATGAGCCGCGCTCCCGCTTCCCTGTCTTCGGGAACGATCAGGAGCGAGGTGATATCGCCCTGCCCGATATCCTCCTGGAGGGCAAGGCGGACGGTTTCCTGGAACAGGAAGGAGCAGCGCAAATCACGCAGCATCTTCTATCTCCTCTTCCGCTTTCCTTTCAGGAGCGAAAGCATGCCGAAGACACCGCCTGCGGCAGCTCCGAGGGCCAGGGCGGAGCGCCAATCCAGAAGGGTGGTTACCGTACCGCTCACCTGTCTCCCGATCATGAGGAGGGACGCGCTGTTGTTGGCGGTGATCTCCTTTGCCACCATGGCCCCCACCGCGCTCCTGTTCACCGTCATGTCCCTGCTAGAGAGGGCGACTGAGGAGAGGGAGAGATTGAGATCGGTCGTATTCCCCACGGCCAGGACCCCGATGCTCTGGTGCAGGGAGAGGTTCGAGCCGTGCATCAGCACCGAGGCGCCCTGGGTGACTTCGATCCGCTCGCCGTCGACGCTCACCGCACCGACCTGCTGGAGCTCCACATGCCCGCCGTCCACCGCCCGCACCGTGCTCTGTTTGATGTTGATGAATTCCGCCTCGACCACATCAAGCTGCTTTTTTTCGATGTCAACCGAATCCTTTTCCATCGTATCACCCCTCTTTGCCGCCAATGGTTTCCAAGAGCCTGATATTCTCCTCGATCTTTCCCTTCTTCCCCTTCAACTCCTCGAACTTTGCCCTGTCCTTTTCCAGGACGTTCTTCGGGGCGTTCTTCAGGAAGTCCTCGTTCATCAGCTTCCTGTCCAGGAAGGCAAGGGACTCCTCAAGCTTCGCCATTTCCTTATCGAGCCTCCTGATCTCGGCCTGCACGTCCAGGAGGCCCTCGATGGGCACGTAGATCTCGACGCCGTTCTGCACCGCAACAGCGGCCCCCCTGAGGCGCTCCACTTCGGCGCCGACCCGTATTTCGCTGCAGCGTGTCATTTTCTTGATGGATTCGAGGTTCTCCGTCAGGACCTCCTCAACCTCAGGGGCAAGGGTCCTGACCGCTGCCGTCATCTCGAGGGAGGGGGAAATATTCAGCTCCCCCCTGATGCTCCGGATCCCCGTCACCGCGTTCAGGAGGTATGCCATCTTCCTTTCGGCGTCGGGAAACGCGGGCAGGCCTTCGGGATACGGAGAGAGCATGACGGAAGACGAGCCGAATACGCTCTTCCCGATCTCCTCGGTGACAAAGGGCATGAAGGGGTGCAGCAGGCGGAGGCTCGTCTCCAGGACGAAAAACAGACAACCCACCACGGCGCTCTTCTCCCCGCTCTCCCCCTCCCGGTAGAGCACGGGCTTGGTGAGCTCGATGTACCAGTCGCAGAATTCGTGCCAGAGGAAATGGTAGATGCCGTTGGCCGCGTCGTTGAAGCGGTAGCCCGCAAGGTTCCGGTTCACCTCATCCACGGTGGCTGCCAGCCGGCTCACTATCCATCTGCTTGCGAGATCCGGGCCACGCCCTTCTTCCGTAGTTGGCGTACCCGGCGTAGCCGGCGCAACCGGCTTTCTCTCCCAGGAGCTTTCGTAGCGGATGATGAATTTCGCGGCATTCCAGAG
>JAXLZK010000019.1:37809-74141 GCA_046350935.1 Thermodesulfovibrionales bacterium | reverse complement strand
CCGAACCATCCCAAAACTTTCTGCGCTCCATGGGGGAAGAAGACGATTCCCAATACTATCCTGAGGATAAAAGTCGTTGTCTCGTTGTCCGTCGCGATGAGTCTCCATGTTTTCATATGCCTTTTTTCTCCTTTTTTCCTATGGATGATTCCGGATTGAATCGTCCTCTATCCGATACGACCATTCCGGTAATCGTAAAACGCCTGTTCTATTTCTTCTTCCGTGTTCATGACAAACGGCCCCCCGCGTACGATCGGTTCATTGTTCGGATACGCTGCAAGAAAGAGGAACCCCGATTCGTGCGGGGTGCCGGTTATTTCCACCTCAGTCCCGGGCGTTAAGTGCGCCAGCTCTCTTTCGCCGACGGTCCGGCTCTCCCCTTTCGGACAGATGCATACATTCCCTGTATGTACGTAGAGGAAGCAGTTCATCTTCCCGTCCGGCTTGAAATGAAAAACAGCATCTTTTTTCAGCTCTACGTCGAAGTAGTCGGCCTCGAGCCGGTTTTTTGCAGGGCCCCGTACACCGTCATAGGCGCCCGAGATCACCGTTACGGCGGCACCGTGCTTTTCAACGACAGGGATCATGTCCGGGGACAGATGCTGATAGCGCGGCTCAACCATTTTGTCCTTCGCCGGAAGACTGAGCCAGAGCTGGTAGCCCCATAACTCGCCCCCCGCCTGCTCAGGCATCTCACTATGCAGGATACCCCGGCCTGCCGTCATCCATTGGACACTTCCGCCGGTGAGCAGACCTCCGCCGCCCCGGGAATCACGGTGCCTGAAACCGCCGCGTTTCATGTACGTGATCGTCTCGATTCCCCTGTGGGGATGCATAGGGAACCCTGCCGCATACTCTCCGGGATCGTTGCTCCGGATCTCATCGAGCAGGACAAAAGGGTCTATAGCGCTGAGCCGGGAAGATCCTATAATCCGATGTATCCTCACCCCGGCTCCGTCAGTGACCATCTGACCCTTGTAGATGCTTTTCACGGTGCATGCCTGTCCTTTCAAAGTCGCTTCCTTACTGCTCATTGTCCGCCTCCCTTCCACGTCCTAACTTTCTGCAAAGAGTACCCAGCAGCTCCTGCTCGGACGGCGTCAGCACACCCATTTCAGCTGCAATCCTTTCGGCATGGGCCGGAAAAAACTCGCTGACCAGCCTCTCCCCCTCCTCAGTCAGATGTACGGTAAAATACCTGCGATCCTCCTTGTTCCGTTCACGTCTCACCAGCCCTCGCTTTTCGAGGTTGTCAATCACCAGGGTCATGTTGCCGCTGCTCTTAAGGATCTTCTTCCCGATCACGGCTTGGGTCATAGGTCCGAGATGGTAGAGTGCCTCAAGTGCGCCGAACTGACTGACGGTTAAATCTACTTCTGCAAGATCACGGTGAATGCGCGCCGTGAGCGATTCGGCGGCGCGCATAAGCTTGACATAAACCCGCAGCGCCTCTGCAGTTTCCTCGCTCTTTTTGTGGATGTTCTCTTCCATAACAATTTTAATTTAATTGGTTTAATATTAAACTATCATGCCAGAAAATATTTGTCAAGCCGGAAAAATCATTTCACCTTTCTTTCGGGGGGAATTCGCATTCCTGCCACTCCCTTCATCTATTTTAGCATTCCCGCAAAAGAGACTCTGCTTTATTTCTTTATAAATCAAAGTGTTTATCTCTGGCATGAAGTATGCAATCTTTTATAGATAGAGAGAGAAAACAGGGATGCACGAAAAAACAAGCAAAGTCCATCAAGGAGGGGTGTCATGAAAGCCGGAAAAGACAGAGTGAAAAGGGGAACGAAGATCGGGGCGGCCCTCGGCGGTATTGTTTTCGTGTTTTTCGGGCTGATACCCGGATTCTATCTCGGCAGCTACGGGGCGATGATGGCGCTGAAGCATCTGATGGGCGGGCCGGTGGAGCCTACGGTGGGGGTGCGGGTCTTCGCGGCAATGGGCATTGTGCTGGGAATCGCCTGCATGGCTGCCGTGAGTATAGCGGTGGGAGCGATCACCGGGACCGCTTTCGGCTATCTGGCAAAGACCGCGGACGAAAAAGCAGGGGCAAAGGAGCACGCCGCAGCGGAGGCGAAGATATAGCAGGGCTCCTCCCTGCTGTGCGACAACCTCCCCCAAGCGCTTGAAAAAAGCGCTTATGAGGACTGCTCTTCCAAAGAAGCGGTCCTCTTTTCTTTTGTTTCCCGTCCGCTTCTATTTTATGACATCGGTCCCCATATAGGGCCGCAGCACCTCGGGGACTATGACGGTCCCATCTTTCTGCTGATAGTTCTCCAGGACGGCTACCAGGGTCCTGCCGATGGCGAGGCCCGAGCCGTTGAGGGTATGCACGAACTCCGTTCCCTTCTTTCCCTCGCGCTTGAAGCGAATAGTAGCCCTCCGCGCCTGGAAGTCCTCGAAGTTGGAGCAGGAGGAAATCTCCCGGTATTTGTTCTGCCCCGGAAGCCATACCTCGATATCGTAAGTTTTCGCCGAAGAAAAGCCCATGTCACCAGTGCAGAGGACCACCACGCGATAGGGCAAGCCCAGTTTTTGCAAAATCTCCTCGGCATCCCGGGTAAGCTTCTCCAGCTCATCGTACGAATCCTCGGGTTTCGTAAATTTTACCAGCTCCACCTTGTTGAACTGGTGCTGCCGGATGAGTCCCCGAACATCCTTGCCGTAAGAGCCCGCCTCACGCCGGAAGCAAGGGGTATACGCCGTATAATAGATTGGAAGCTGGTCCTCCCGCAGGATCTCGTCCCGGTGGAGATTGGTCACCGGCACCTCCGCAGTAGGGATAAGGTAGAGCTCCGGGTCTTCGACCCTGAAGAGCTCCGCACCAAACTTCGGGAGCTGACCCGTACCGGTCATACTCTCGCGATTCACCAGAATCGGGGGGAATATCTCCCTGTATCCCTTGGAAGTGTTGAGGTCGAGCATGAAATTCATCAGGGACCGTTCGAGGCGCGCCCCGGCGCCCTTCATGACAGCAAAACGCGCTCCGGCGAGCTTTGCGCCGCGCTCGAAATCGACAAGGTCAAGGGGCTCGGCGATGTCCCAGTGGTTCAGCGGCTCGAAGTCGAAGGAGCGCGGCTCCCCCCATTTCCGCACCTCGGCATTTTCGGTCTCGTCCTTTCCCGCAGGAACGGACGCATGGGGGATGTTGGGGATGTTCAGCAGGAACTGTCCGGTCTCCTCTTCGATCCCCTTCAGCGTGTCATCGATCTCCCTGATACGGTCCCCAACGCCCTTCATCTCCGCCATCAGAGGGGCGGTGTCCTGGCCCTGCCGCTTCAGCTTTCCGATCTCTTCGGAGGCGGTATTCCTCTTGTTCCGGAGCTCTTCAGACTCCCTGAGCAGCCGCAGCCGCTCTTCTTCACGGGAGACGAACCCGGAGAGGTCTATCGAGGCGCCCCGCTTTTCCAGGGCCGCTTTCAAGACATCGATGTTGCTCCGTACAAACTTTGCATCAAGCATACGTTCTCCTTAAAAAAGATAATTTTATCAGTAAATCACCCCACGGAAACATGGTGGATGCATAGAGAAATGAGCGCATGACGTACCCTCTGCAAAGGCCGGTACCTTTGCGCACCGGGCGGTGCCTCTTCATTTTTCGCGGAATTCCCCGAAAACGAAGGGAATAAGCTTAATGATATAATAGAATTACCCATGATTAATTTCAAGATTACCGGCACCGACGGGCTCACCATTTTCCGCCCCTCCGGGAAGGAAATGTCCCTCAAGGTGGGCGAGATCGTCAGGGCAAACGTGATGGAAATCCTCCCTTCAGGCGGCGTTTCCCTCTCCATAAAGGGGAACACTATCTCCGCCAGGACCGAAGTTCCCCTTGAGAAAGGTTCGGCGGTGTTTTTCAGGGTCCTCAACACCCCGTCTCCCGGACAGGACCTGCGGCTGCACTACATGGGCCGCGCCGAGCCGGCCGCGAAGGGTCAGACAGCCGGAAACACTCTCGCCGGGACTACGATGAACAGGCTCCTTCAGGACCTCTCCGCGAGTCTCCTGAAGAGTGGGGCACAAGGCGCCCCGGCCACCCTGCAGGTGATCGAGAGCATCATCAGGGAGCTGCCCGCCGATCTGAACGCCCTCTCTCCCGAGACAAAAGTGCAGTTGCAGAGTCTCCTGCAGGCGAGCCTCAGGTCCGCTGGTCAGAACATTCAGAGCCGTGTGGATGCCCTCCTCGGTCAGCAGCTCCCTGGTGCGCCGGGTGAGCAGCCCGCTGAGCTGAACAGGAAGCAGGAGTTGATGGTCGCCATCGAAAAGATGCTGGGGACCTCTCTGAAGGAGGCCGTGGAGAATACCGGGGTCGCATTCGAGGCGAAGCTGAAGTCCTCTCCGGGCATGCCGGAACAGGGTGCGCTCTCTCCCTTACTGAGCCGCCCAGCCGGGAGCTCCGGCGAAGCCCAGTCGAATGCCGCACAGGACGCCCTCTCCCTTCCCGGACTGCCTGATCAGGAGGCGCAGAACGCTCCGGCGGGCAGCTTGGTCTCTGGACAGGAGAAAGAGAACGCCCCGGCGGAAAAAGCAGGAAGCCTTGCGAACCAGGGGGCCCCTGCTATCCGGCACGATCTCAAAGCAGGTCTTCTCCAGCTTAAGGAACTGCTCGAGACAAAGGGCCGGGAAATGGGACGGGAGATGGGCGCGCCGGGCACCGCCAAAGGGCTGGAAGCGCTGTCTCCCGAACAGACGGTCAGGAATCTTTCCGCACAGATCGACGGCCTTCTGCGGGACATCGAAACCTTCCAGCTCCTCTCGAAGACCAACGACTCTTTCTATACATTTCTGCCGGTACGCTGGCAGGAGCTGAGAGACGGGGAAGTCGAATTCAAGCGGGGCAGAGGGGACGGGAAAGGGAACCCCTCCTGCTCCTGCAGGATGCAGCTCGATCTCGAACAATCCGGGTCCCTCTCGGTGATGGTGCTCCTGCACAACAAGGAGTTCTATGTCTCTTTCCGGGCTGACGACCCCGGCTTCCAGGCAGATATCGGGGCCCATCTGGAGGAGCTGAAGGAGAGCTTTTCTCGGAAAGGCCTGCGCCTCACCTCCGCGCGGATGATCGACTCCACCCAGGACTCCCCCCTGGAACAGTTCGGAAAGATGTCTCCTCCGCCGGGAATCGTCGATATCGAAGCATGAGAGGGAGCTGAGGAGATGGCGGACAGACGAAAAAAAGCGGCGGCAGTACGGTACGATGCGAAGAAGGATTCCGCCCCCAAGCTGGTGGCGAAGGGGAGCGGCGTCATCGCCGAGCAGATCCTCCGGATCGCCGGCGAGCATAAGGTCCCGCTGAAAGAGGACCGCCAGCTGCTGGAAGTGCTCTCCACTCTCGACCTCTACCAGGAGATCCCCCCCGAGCTCTACAAGGCGGTGGCGGAGATCCTCGCCTTCGTCTACCGGATTACGAAAAAGAAAGCGTAGCCTTCCGCCGGCTCCGTAAAAAAAGGCCTAAAAAAGTGACGCAGCGCACAGGGAAAACTCGGCGGCGGATGTTATCTTTTTCACGCTCCGTGATATACTTATAGGGCCATGAACACCGCCGGTATAAGCTATCTCGACGATATACGGCGCCTTGCGGATGCCGACAGGGAATATCTCTGGCACCCTTTCACCCAGATGAAAGAGTGGCGCGAAGAAGAGCCCGTCATCATTTCGGAAGGGAGGGACTGCTTTCTCAAAGACCTGCGCGGCAGGTGGTATCTCGATGCCGTCTCCTCGCTCTGGGTCACCATCCACGGGCACCGGAAAAAAGAGATCGACGAGGCCATACAGGAACAACTCGGAAAGGTCGCCCACACTACCCTTCTCGGCCTCGGCAATCTCCCTTCCATACGCCTCGCCGAACGGCTCCTCTCCGTTGTCGACCGTTCTTTTGCCGGTCTGGAGCCCCGGCTTTCGAAGGTGTTCTATTCGGACAACGGCTCCACGGCAGTGGAGGTCGCCCTGAAAATGGCCTTCCAGTATTGGCTGCACCGGGGGATGCCGGAAAAAAAATCTTTTCTGTCCCTGACCAACGCCTATCACGGGGACACCCTGGGAGCGGTCAGCGTCGGGGGGGTGGATATCTTTCATCAGACCTTCGCACCCCTCCTGTTCACCACCCGCAAAGTCTCCGCTCCCTACTGCTACCGCTGTGCTCTGGGAAAATCCTGTTCTGACTGCTCGCTCGCCTGTCTGAAAGAGATGGAAGAGGCGCTCGAACGCCATGCGTCGGAAACTGCTGCGGTTATCGTCGAACCCCTGGTGCAGGCGGCGGGGGGTATGATCATCTGGCCCGAGGGATACCTGAGTGGGGTCCGTGCGCTCTGCACCCGCCACAACGTCCTTTTGATCGCCGACGAGGTGGCGACGGGCTTCGGCAGGACAGGGAAGATGTTCGCATGCGAGCACGAACAGGTTGTCCCCGATATCATGTGCCTCTCCAAGGGCATTACCAACGGGTATCTCCCCCTTGCCGTCACCCTGACGACTGATACGGTCTACACTGCTTTCCTCGGAGAATTCAAAGAGTTGAAGACTTTTTTTCACGGGCATTCCTACACGGGAAACCCCCTGGCGTGCTCAGCCGCTCTCGCCTGTCTGGATGTTTTTGAAAAGGAGCAGACAGTCGCGTCTCTGCCGCCGAAGATCTCCCTCCTTCAGGAAAAATTGAGAGGGATCGCAGCTCTTCCTCACGTCGGCGACGTACGCAACAGGGGACTGATGGCAGGGATTGAGCTTGTCCGCGACAAGGACACGAAAGAACCGTATCCCTGGGAAGAGAAGAGGGGATGGAGAGTCGCGTATGCAGCGCGCCGGCACGGCATTCTCCTGCGTCCCCTGGGGAATGTGCTCGTCATTATGCCCCCTCTCTCCCTGGAGAGCGAAAATCTCGGATTATTGATGGATTTTGTGAAAAAATCCATAATTACAGCAACCGAAAACGAGCCGCAGTGACGCTGCGACAAGGATCTTTTTTCGGAAAAGGAGCGAGAATGAAAACAGGTTCACTGCCCCGTGCCGCACGGGTTTCTCTCCTTGCAGCCCTGATCGCCTGCACCACCGCGTTCGCCGCCTTCGGCGCCCCTGACGATTATACCATCAGGAAGGGGGACACCCTCTGGGATATCTCTTCAGAGAAATTGAGAGATCCCTATCAATGGCCCCATCTCTGGAAGGCGAACCCGAAGATACGGAACCCCCATCGTATCTATCCGGGACAAAAGTTGACGATTCCCGATGAGTATCTGAAAAAGGGTGAGCTGCCCGAAAAAGAGGGAATAGGCGCCGGAAACGAGCAAGGGAAGGTGATCATCCCCGAACAGCTCGAACCGAAAAATATTCCTGTACAGGAGCAGGAGTATCTCATCCCCCGTGAGGTCTTCCTCACCAGCGGTTTTATCACGAGCGAAATCGCCCGGGCAGGGGAAGTAAAAGGGGAGTCCTTTAAAAGGATTCTGATGGGGCGCGGCGATACGATCTATATTACCCTGGATAGGAACAGGGGGGCTGAGTCCGGGACCCGCTACTATATTGCGGGCAAACCCGAAAAAATCCTCCACCCGGCAACAGGGAAGAGTCTTGGTTTCTACCTGAAAATCAAAGGTTTTATCGAGACGTCGGGAGAGGATAACGGAAAGCAGCAGGCCAGGATACTGGAATCCTACGATGAAATACTCCCGGAAGATGTCCTGGTAGGGTACTATCCATTTGAAGTTCCCGAGAAACCTCTCATCGAAAGGAGGCCTCTGCTGAAAGGGATCGTGGTAAAGAGCCTCGAGGGCTTACGGGCAACCGGGAGGGGCGGTCTCGTTATTCTCGATAAGGGCGCAAACGAAAAGGTAGAGGTCGGAGACCGGTACACGCTTATCAGCGGCGCGGAGCCCTTTGCCACGAGCGGCACCCTTCAGGTGATCAAGACGTTTCCCTCACTTTCGATCGCGGTAGTGGAAAAGGCCGATAGAGAAGTCATGGCAGGGGACACCTATAAGAACTAACGTCAGGTCAAGCGAAAATTAAACAAAAAAAAGAGAAAGACGGTGTTTTGATCTTTCTCTTTTTTTGCCCTTTCCTCTACAGCTTCAGTCTATCTCTCGGCTCTCTCTTTAGGTGGTGAGAATTTTCAGCGCCCGCAGCCTGCTGGGATGCTTCAACTTTCTCAGCGCCTTCGCCTCGATTTGCCGCACACGCTCCCGCGTTATGGAGAGATACCGTCCCACCTCTTCGAGGGTATGGTCCCGGTCGACTCCGATTCCGAACCGCATCCTGATTACGGTCTCTTCCTTGGGAGTGAGGGTCCTCAGGACCCGCTGTATCTGTTCGCTCGTTTCGATCCTTTCCGCATCTGAATAGGGAGAGGGGCTCGTCTTGTCGCCGATAAAGTCCTCGAGCTCCGTGTCTTCGTCCCCGATCGGCGTCTGCAGCGCAATGGGGTCCTGGATCGCACGGAAGACTTCCTCGACTTTTCTCACCGGGACTAGAAGCTTTTTTGCAATTTCCTCATTGGAAGGCTCCCTGCCGAGCTGCTGAGTCAGCTCCCGGGATGCCTTCGTCACGCGGTTATAAAACTCCATCATATGCACCGGCACCCGGATCGTCTTCGTCTGGTCGATAAGGGCGCGGGTTATTGCCTGGCGAATCCACCAGGTTGCATAGGTACTGAATTTGAAACCCTTCTCGTACTTGAACTTATCAACCGCCTTCATCAGGCCAATATTGCCCTCCTGGATCAGGTCGAGAAGAGGCAGCCCCCTTCCAACATAGTTCTTCGCTATGTTGACCACCAGTCTCAGGTTTCGCGTGATCAGCTCGTTCTTCGTTTCGATGACAAGGTGCCGCGCTTTGGAGATCCTGTTCCACAGATCCTTCAGGGCTTCCACCTTGATCCCCACTTCCGTTTCCACCTTTTTATAATCAGCCTGAACCTCTTTGAGCAGCAGCTCGTGCTTCTTCGTATTCTGGCCCTTCTTTTTCTTCTCGTTTACTACTGATTTGAACTCCTTGAGGGTCCCGTATTTCCTGATCTTCACATCGGCCCTCTCAAGGATGTCCATCAATTCTTCGAGACGGGCAAGGGTCTTCAGAAGGGCCTCATCCGCCTTCTCCTCTTCCGTTGCGATCCCTTCCTCGTCCTCTATATCAATCGTCGACTTTATTTTTTCAAATACGGGGAGCGCCGTTATGGTGCCGCGGATAATCTCCCTTCCCTGTTCGAGCTTGCGGGCAAGGTCGGTCTCCTCATCTTTCGTGAGGATCGAAATATCGCCCATGGAGTTGAAATAGGCCTGAACAAGATCCTCGGCCCTTTCGTACTCTTCGACTTCTTCCTCTACCTCCTCCTCCGAGAGGATCGACTCTTCGTAGTCGACGACTTTGACGCCCATGTCGTTGAGGACGTCCATTAAATCTTCCAGCTCGTCGGGAGAGAAGAACTCTGAGGGGAGCGCTTCGTTTATCTCATCATAAGTAAGGACACCGCGTCTCTTACCCAGATTGATAATTTCCTCAAATATATCTCGTTCTTTCATCGTGTTAGATCCCCTTTGCACAAAAAAAATTAAAGAAAGGGTGCTATTCGCCCTTTCTTTAATTATATACGTTCTACACAAGAAATAACATTGACAAGGTGGGGTAAGGAGTAGGGGGAGGGGAGGAAGAGGAAATGGTCAAGGCGCACGGTCTATTAGTACTGGTAAGCTAAACACATTACTGTGCGTACACCTCCAGCCTATCGACGTGGTGGTCTACCACGGACCTTCAGAGGGATTGCTCCTGGGAGATCTCATCTTGGGGTGGGCTTCCCGCTTAGATGCCTTCAGCGGTTATCCTTCGGACACAGCTACCCGGCATTGCCATTGGCATGACAACCGGAACACTGGAGGTCCGTCCATCCCGGTCCTCTCGTACTAAGGACAGCCCCCTCAAATCTCCTACGCCTACAGCAGATAGGGACCGAACTGTCTCACGACGTTCTGAACCCAACTCACGTACCGCTTTAATGGGCGAACAGCCCAACCCTTGGGACCTACTTCAGCCCCAGGATGCGATGAGTCGACATCGAGGTGCCAAACCGCGTCGTCGATGTGAACTCTTGACGCGATCAGCCTGTTATCCCCGGCGTACCTTTTATCCGTTGAGCGATGGCCCTTCCACTCAGTGCCACCGGATCACTAAGCCCTACTTTCGTATCTGTCCGACCCGTCGGTCTCACAGTTAAGCCTCCTTATGCCTTTGCACTCGCCGGCTGGTTTCCGTCCAGCCTGAGGAGACCTTTGACGCCTCCGTTACTCTTTGGGAGGCGACCGCCCCAGTCAAACTACCCACCAGACAGTGTCCCCCACCCGGTTCACGGGTGCAGGTTAGAGTCCCAGCAACACAAGGGTGGTATTTCAAGGGCGACTCCACAAGGACTGGCGTCCCTGCTTCTCTGTCTCCCACCTATCCTACACATGCCTTGCCAAAACTCACTGCCAAGTTATAGTAAAGGTGCACGGGGTCTTTCCGTCTAGCTGCAGGTAACCGGCGTCTTCACCGGTATCTCAAGTTCGCCGAGTCTCTCGCCGAGACAGCGCCCAAATCGTTACTCCATTCGTGCAGGTCGGAACTTACCCGACAAGGAATTTCGCTACCTTAGGACCGTTATAGTTACGGCCGCCGTTTACCGGGGCTTCAATTCAAGGCTTCTCCTTGCGGATGACCTCTCCTATTAACCTTCCGGCACCGGGCAGGAGTCAGAGCCTATACATCCTCTTACGAGTTAGCAGGCTCCTGTGTTTTTGGTAAACAGTCGCTTGGGCCTCTTCACTGCGCCCCCTCACGGGGGACCCCTTCTCCCGAAGTTACGGGGTTATTTTGCCGAGTTCCTTAGCGAGAGTTCTCTCGTTCGCCTTGGTATCTTCTACCCACCTACCAGTGTCGGTTTGCGGTACGGTCACACACAGAACTCCCTACGAGGTTTTTCTCGTCAGCGTGGAATCACCTGAGTTCACCCTTACGGGCTTCCCCGTCACGCCTCAGCCTTAAAGAGGAGCGGATTTGCCTACCCCTCAAGCCTAAACGCTTGGACCTGAACCAGCACCAGGCCCAGACTATCCTCCTGCGTCCCCCCTTCGGTCAAACGCTCTGTGTATGGTGCAGGAATATTAACCTGCTGTCCATCGGCTACGCCTCGCGGCCTCGTCTTAGGACCGACTAACCCTGGGCGGATTTCCCTTCCCCAGGAAACCTTAGGTTTACGGCGGGCTGACTTCTCATCAGCCTTTGCGCTACTTATGCCGGCATTATCTCTTCTGATTCCTCCAGCATGCCTCACAGCACACCTTCGCAGGTCTACAGAATGCTCCCCTACCATCCCTTACGGAATCCGTAGCTTCGGTGTAGTGCTTGAGCCCCGTTACATTTTCGGCGCAGTGTCACTCGACCAGTGAGCTATTACGCTTTCTTTAAATGATGGCTGCTTCTAAGCCAACATCCTGGCTGTCTGTGCAACACCACATCCTTTACCACTTAGCACTCTCTTGGGGACCTTAGCTGACGGTCTGGGCTGTTTCCCTCTCGACTACGGATCTTAGCACTCGCAGTCTCACTCCCCAGAAACATTTACAGGGTATTCGTGGTTTGATTGGGTTTGGTACCACCTGCGTGGCCCTAGCCCATTCAGTGCCCTACCCCCCTGCAACTATCCGGAGGCTGTACCTAAATACATTTCGGGGAGAACCAGCTATCACCAGGTTTGATTGGCCTTTCACCCCTACCCACAGCTCATCCGAGCTTTTTGCAACAAACACCGGTTCGGACCTCCACGAAGTCTTACCTCCGCTTCATCCTGTCCATGGGTAGATCACCTGGCTTCGGGTCTACTGACTGCAACTATAGCGCCCTTTTAAGACTCGGTTTCCCTTCGGCTCCGTGCCTGAAGCACTTAACCTCGCTACAGCCAGTAACTCGCCGGCTCATTAATCAAAAGGCACACCGTCACACATTGCTGTGCTCCGATTGCTTGTAAGCATACGGTTTCAGGTTCTATTTCACTCCCCTCGCCGGGGTTCTTTTCGCCTTTCCCTCACGGTACTTGTCCACTATCGGTCATCAGGACGTATTTAGCCTTGGAGGGTGGTCCCCCCAGATTCCCACAAGGTTCCACGTGCCTCGTGGTACTCAGGATCCCGCTTCCCCCTACACACATTCCGCCTACAGGACTATCACCCTCTCCGGTCGGCCTTTCCATGCCAGTTCAACTATATGCATAAGGTAGTACTCACGCGGTCCTTCAACCCCCGCCTTATTCCTAAGACAGGTTTGGGCTCTTCCCCCTTCGCTCGCCGCTACTGAGGGAATCTCGTTTGATTTCTCTTCCTCTCCCTACTGAGATGTTTCACTTCGGGAGGTTGACCTCATACGCCTATGTATTCAGCGCATGATTCCTGGCTCTTCGCCAGAAGGGTTGCCCATTCGGATCCCCACGGATCTACGCTCGCTCGCTCCTCGTGAATTTTCGCAGCCCGCTGCGTCCTTCCTCGTCGCCTGATGCCAAGGCATTCACCGTATGCCCTTATTACCTTGACCTTACTTCTCCTTCCTTCCTTACTTCCCTTACTCCTACTCCCCCACATTGTCAAAGATCGTAATCTATAAAACTAAAAGGTAGATTCTGCCATTTTTCTTTCCTTAGAAAGGAGGTGATCCAGCCACAGGTTCCCCTACGGCTACCTTGTTACGACTTCACCCCAATTACCGGCCATACCTTCAGAGGCTGCCTCCCTTGCGGGTTAGCTCACCAACTTCGGGTACAACAGGCTTTCGTGGTGTGACGGGCGGTGTGTACAGGCCCGGGAACGTATTCACCGCGGCGTAGCTGATCCGCGATTACTAGCGATTCCACGTTCACGGAGTCGAGTTGCAGACTCCGATCCCAACTGAGACTACTTTTAGGGATTGGCTCCACCTCACGGTCTTGCTCCCCTCTGTAGTAGCCATTGTAGCACGTGTGTAGCCCTGGACATAAGGGCCATGATGACTTGACGTCATCCCCACCTTCCTCCAGCTTGTCGCTGGC
The DNA here is from genome assembly GCA_046350935.1 of Thermodesulfovibrionales bacterium. Classification (GTDB taxonomy): domain Bacteria; phylum Nitrospirota; class Thermodesulfovibrionia; order Thermodesulfovibrionales; family Dissulfurispiraceae; genus Nitrobium. The sequence goes on along the minus strand of JAXLZK010000019.1, from coordinate 61,099 downwards.
AGTTTCCTCAGAGAGATCCCCTTTTGAGGGCAACAGAGGATAGGGGTTGCGCTCGTTGCGGGACTTAACCAACACCTCACGGCACGAGCTGACGACAGCCATGCAGCACCTGTGCTAGCTCCTTGAGTTGCCCCAAGGTCATCCCCCTTTCGGGTTCTTACCACTAGCATGTCAAGCCCAGGTAAGGTTCTTCGCGTTGCGTCGAATTAAACCACATGCTCCACCGCTTGTGCGGGCCCCCGTCAATTCCTTTGAGTTTCAACCTTGCGGCCGTACTTCCCAGGCGGGGTACTTAATGGTTTCCCTTCGGCACGGAACCCTTACAGATCCCACACCTAGTACCCACCGTTTAGGGCGTGGACTACCAGGGGTATCTAATCCTGTTTGCTCCCCACGCTTTCGCGCCTCAGCGTCAGTCAAAGCCCAGAAGGCCGTCTTCACCACAGGCCTTCCTCCTGATATCTACGCATTTCACCGCTACACCAGGAATTCCGCCTTCCCCTGCTCGACTCAAGCAATGCAGTTTCCAGGGCAGTCCCAAAGTTAAGCTCCGGGATTCCACCTCAGACTTACACCACCGCCTACGCGCCCTTTAAGCCCAGTAATTCCGAACAACGCTTGCCACCTCTGTCTTACCGCGGCTGCTGGCACAGAGTTAGCCGTGGCTTATTCGTAGGGTACCGTCATTATCTTCCCCTACAAAAGGAGTTTACAACCCGAAGGCCTTCGTCCTCCACGCGGCGTCGCTGCATCAGGCTTTCGCCCATTGTGCAAATTCCCCACTGCTGCCTCCCGTAGGAGTCTGGACCGTGTCGCAGTTCCAGTGTGGCCGTTCGTCCTCTCAGACCGGCTACCGTCTCTGGCTTGGTAGGCCTCTACCCCACCAACTACCTGATAGGCCGCAGGCCATCCCCAAGTGGATCGCTCCTTTTACCACCAACATCCCAGTCCGTGGTCTTATGCGGTATTAGCCCAAGTTTCCCTGGGTTGTCCCCCGCTCGGGGGTAGGTTGCCTACGTGTTACTCACCCGTCCGCCACTAGGTTACTTGACAGCACCCAACTTACACCCAACACTCCCCTTCACCTAAATAAGGTAAGGCTGTAAGCTCAGTGCTGCCAAGTAACCCCGTTCGACTTGCATGTGTTAAGCACGCCGCCAGCGTTCGTTCTGAGCCAGGATCAAACTCTCATTAGTTTTCTTCCTGTTAAACTCAAACTTCTTGACAGAATCTACCTTTAGTTTTCAAAGAACAAAAAGCCCCACATTGCCAAAGTATCCAAGCTCACTTGCCTGTAATAAGGTACGCTCGCTTGAACCTTACGGCATTGCAGAGTGATGAGCACAGTGTTGCTGCTCAAAGAACATCGATGTCTTTACTTTACCAGATCCTGCTCTTTCTGTCAACCCTTAAAATATTTCTTTAAAAAACAGAAGCTTTCCATCAGAAACTTTTCTCTGGCAAACAGAAACGGGAAGCTTTCTTCGCTTCCTGCGCACGAAGCGCGCAGGGGTAAAGCAAAAGAAGTGGATGATCTAAAAGAACTGCTTTTACAATAGAAAATCCGTTGCCGAAAGTCAACAAACCTTTCTCCTTTTGCGTTTTGCGCACTACGAGGGAGCATTCAGTACAATTTTCACCAAATGCCGTTCGAGGGAGGTCAGCGGAAGAGGAACCGTCCGCACCTCGCAGCGAGCCGCTGCAGGGAGGTCCTGCAGCTCTTCAGAAAGCTTCGGCCCTTTGCTCGCAACCAGATAGCCGTTCTTCTTTACGGCATGCCCCGCCTTGCCGACAAAATCTCCTATGCTGAAGAGGGCTCTGGTAACCACCACATCGAAAAGTCGGTCCCGCATCTCTTCGATCCGGGCCCCGACAACCTCTACATTGCCGAGGGAGAGAGTCCTTGTAAGGTGCTTGAGAAAGGCTGTTTTCTTTCGGGAAGGTTCTATGAGAACAACGGACTTTTCAGGCCGGGCAATCGCCAGCGGCACTCCCGGGAAGCCGGCTCCGCTGCCCACATCGGCAAGACTCCCGCTTCCTGACGGGACGAAGGTGAGGTAAAGGAGAGAGTCGAGGAAATGTTTGGTGATAATGTCCCTGTCGCTCTCGAGGGCGGTAAGGTTATAGGCCCGGTTCCACTTCTTCAACTCCTGGAGATATGTGATAAAGAGAGGCGCAAGAGAATCCGCTGTGCCGACACCCAGCTCCGACCCCAGCGCGCGGAGGCCCTCCGTCAGGAGTTTCCGGACCGTCTCCACTGCTTTTCCACCGCTACAAGCAGGACCGCTACCGCTGCGGGAGTGATACCCGGAATCCTGCCCGCCTGTCCGATATTTTCCGGCTGTGTCCGTGCCAGCTTTTCCACCACTTCCCTGGACAGCCCTGGAACAGCCTTAAAATCGAAATCAGGCGGAATCTTCTTCGCTTCGAATTTGTCCGCCCTCTCCGCCATTTCCACCTGCTTCCGGATGTACCCTTCGTACTTTACGTGTATCTCGACAAGGCTTTCCACTTCAGGACTCGCCTCCTGGGGAGGAGCGGCAAACCTCCTGATAAACGAGTAGCGCACCTCAGGCCTCTTCAGGAGCTTTTCGAGAGAGACGTCCTCTGTCAAAACAGAGGTGCCCAAGGCGGAAAGCTCCTCGTTCACTGCGGCGGAAGGCTTGATTCTCTCCTTCGCAAGCCTCCCTATTTCAGCAGCCACCGCCCTCTTCTTCCCGGAGTACCGCTCGTAGACCTCCTCAGGGACGAGGCCCAGGGCATACCCCTTGTCGGTAAGCCGGAAATCTGCATTATCGTGCCGAAGGAGCAGGCGGTATTCCGCACGCGACGTGAACATGCGGTACGGCTCGGTCGTTCCCTTTGTCACCAGGTCGTCGATCAGCACGCCGATGTACGCCTCGTCGCGGTGCAGGATAAGCGGAGGGCAGCCCTTCAGCTTCAGGGAAGCATTGATCCCCGCCATCAAGCCCTGGGCGGCTGCCTCCTCGTACCCCGACGTGCCGTTTATCTGTCCTCCGAGGAAGAGCCCCTCCACCTCCTTCGTCTCGAGGCTATGCTTCAGCTGAGTCGGGAACACGAAATCGTACTCGATGGCATAGGCGGGCCGCATGATCTCCGCATTCTCCAGACCCTCGATGCTCCGTACGAGCCCCACCTGAACATCGTACGGCAGGCTCGTCGAGATCCCGTTTGCATAATACTCCGTCGTCTCAAGCCCCTCCGGCTCAAGGAAAATCTGGTGCCGCTCCTTGTCGGCAAACCGCACCACCTTATCCTCGATAGAGGGGCAGTAGCGGGGGCCGATCCCTTTGATGCGTCCGCTATAGAGCGGCGAGCGGTCGAGCCCGCCCCGGATTATCTCGTGGGTCTTCGCGTTCGTATAGGTTATATAACAGGGTAACTGGGGGTTCGTTATCTTCTCTGTCGAGTAGGAAAAGGGGACGGGCGGATCATCCCCCCGCTGCGGCGTCGTCCGGGAAAAGTCGATGCTCCGCGCATCCAGCCGGGGGGGCGTACCCGTCTTCAGCCTGCCCATTTCGAGGCCCAGTGCGCGCAGGGAGTCCGACAAACCAACGGAGGGGAACTCACCAGCCCTCCCTGCCTGAAAGTTCTCGAGGCCGATATGGATCAGCCCCTTCAGGAAGGTGCCCGTGGTGACGACGACAGCCCGTGCCGCGTAGAAGACCCCGAGGGAGGAGACCACCCCCTTCACCGCGCCGCCTTCCGTCACGATCTTCTCAATCATCCCCTGCTTGATAGCGAGGCGCTCCTGCCTTTCCAGAGAATGGCGCATCGCCCTTTTGTAGAGCGCTCTGTCGGCCTGCGCCCTCAATGACCAGACTGCCGGCCCTTTGGAGAGGTTCAGCATCCTGAACTGTATTCCCGCCTGATCGGTCACCTTCGCCATTTCCCCTCCGAGGGCGTCGATCTCGCGGACCAGGTGCCCTTTGGCGAGCCCCCCGACGGCAGGATTGCAGGAAAGATGGGCAATAGTATCGAGGTTGATGGTAAAAAGACAGGTCTCCATTCCGAGGCGGGCTGCAGACAGAGCGGCCTCGCACCCGGCATGGCCGGCACCGATGACAATCACGTCGTAATCTTGCTCTTTAAACATAAATCTCTTTATTATAGCATTAATGAATATCCCGGTATTCGAGCACACGATCGCTCCCCTCCGCACCTGTATCCGCGATGAAGCAGCATCTCTGCAAAACGTGGCCCATCTGATCAAATACGATCCGGGGCTGTTTTTCTCCCTTCTCCGGTTCATCAACGGACCGGCGGGGAGAAGCGAAGTGAGCACGGTATCCCAGGCCATCTCCCTTCTCGGCGCGGAAAAGGTGGAACGGCATATTCTTCAGCAGGAGTCTTTTCTGGACTCCTCCTACCTCTTCTTTTGGTGCTACACGGTGCTGGCGGGAGAGATAGCGGCCGCCCTCAACAGGAGAGCGGATATCGCCGAAGAGGAAGAGGCGTTCTTTGCGGGCATCCTCCCCTCCGTGGGGATGCTCCTGATGCTGGGGAAAGAGGTATCGTACCGAAAAGTGCTCGAAATCCTCCTGAAGATCCCTACGGAGGACAAGCTTTTTATCGAGGACAGGCTCTTCACGACAAACCATCTGGAGCAGCTCGGGGGAGATCCGCCGCTCCCAAAGATATACCATGACACGCTCAACGTGACCAGGTTTCTCTTTGCCCCGGAAGGGCTGCAGGCGTCCCCCTCAGGGGACCCGACACGGTATTCCGCAGCCTATACCTCGCTGCAGCTCTCTCATCTGACGGAGGCCGGTGCGTCCGGCGCCCGCTGTTTGCTCTTTCCCCTGGTGGTGGAAGCACAGGAGAAATTCAAGGAGCTGGCGAAGAGATATTTCAGGATTCCCGAGAACGACGTGGAAGAGCTGCTGGCGGACAGCATCGAGCGATTCGAAGAGGTCTGCAGGGAGTTCGGCGTACAGGAGGAGGCGGAAGCGCTCCTTGCGCCGGCCGAGAGAGCCGAACCCCCTGTGATTACCTTCCGCACCGCCTCCGAGCCCATAAAGGCGGCACTGAGCGAGGTCGAGGCGGCAAACCGGCTGGAGCGGAATATAGCACTCCATGGCGAGGCGGGAACGGGAAAGAGGCTGCTGGCTGTCGCGCTCCACCGCCGCCCCGACAACCCGCGAAGGAACAAGCCCTTCCTTTCCTATCACTGCAAAACCCTGGACAACGAAACCCTCGAGATTGAGCTCTTCGGCTCGAAAGGCGGTTTCCTGGGGCTCGAAAAGCACAAGGGCGCGCTGGAAATGGCGAACGGGGGAAGCATCCTCCTGAAGGATATCGACGCCCTCCCGCTTCCCCTGCAGGAAAAGCTGGCGGAGGTCTTCAGCAAGGACGAATTCTACAAGATCGGGGAGACGCGTCCCGCCGCGTTCGACATACGTTTTTTCCTCACTTCCCGGAAGGACTTTGTCCGGGAGGCGGAAGAGGGGAGGTTTTCGGCGCGCCTTCTGGCGGCGCTCGACCCTGTCAGCATGCATCTCCCCCCGCTCCGCGAGCGAAGGCCGGATATCGGGCTCATTGCGGACGGCATTATTGAGAAGTACGGACTCTTTATCAGAGACCCTGCCCTGTGCCTCGGCCTGAGCGAATACTACGAGAAAGACCCCTTCCCCGGCAATCTGAAGAGCCTGAAGCGGCTCCTATGGTACCTCTCTGCCAAACACCGCCTTGTAGCGCAGGTATTCCAGCAGCCCCCAGATTCCTGCCACAAATACTGAAAAAAACCAAACAAGAGAAAGAGTTATAGCACTGGCCGGAGCGATCCCCGCCGATCCCAGCAGGAAGACGAACGCCCCTTCCCGCAATCCGATGCCGGATACGGTAATCGGAATCATGGAAAAGAGAATGATCATCGGCAGAAAGACCAGGAGGGAGAGGAAAGGAAGGGAGAGGTGAAGCCCCCTCGACAACAGGTAGACGGAGAGCACCCCCAGGAGCTGGATCACCAGGGAATAGACGAAGGCCTTCAGCAGCGCTTCCCTTTGCGAACGGTAAAAGTGTAGGTACTGATAGACGTTCAGGAGGAAGCGGATACGCTCTCCCAGGCGGAAGGCGAAGATAAGAAGGCTCACCGCAAGAAACGCGAGGGCGATGAGGGGAATGGCCCATATCACCGGCCACGCCGTCGATGCATCTTGCAGGTAGCGGATCCCGAAAGGGAATGCCGCAACGCTGAGGAAGATGAGGGCGCTGAGTCCAACGTACCTGTCCATAAAGACAGACGCGATTGCTCCTGTCAGCGAGGGGTGGAAGGAGGGGGCCCGCCCCTCCGCACTGCATTTCTTCATTTCCCTGCTCAGGTAATACGCCTTCACCGCATCTCCCCCCACGCCCCCGGGAAGATAGTTGTTGAAGAAGGAGCCGATGAGGTACATGCTGAAGAGCCTTCGCATTCCGATAGGCTGCGGAACGAGGAGCTTCCAGCGCAGCGTGGAGAGGAAGGCGGCAGCCAGGTAGAGGCCGATCGCAGCGGGGAAAGCGGCGGGGTCCATCTGCCGGAGCGTCGCAAGGAGGGGAGCGCGCTCCGTCTTTGAGAGCAGGAAGGCGATAAGAGACGCACTCACCAGCAGTTTAAGAGCCAGGAGCCCTGTTTTTACGAGTATTCTACCTGCCTGCGCCAATGACTTTCTTGATTGCGTAGATCGGTTTTTTCTGGCTCTCGTGGTAGACCCGCACCAGCATCTCGCCCAGGAGCCCCATGCCCACAAACTGCACTCCCACGATAATCAGCAGCACTCCCAGAAGCAGAAGGGGTCTTCCGCCGATATGCACTCCCTTCAGTATCTTCTCCGCGGAGAGATAGAGGGAAATGCCGCATCCCGCAAGGCCGAAAAGCACCCCCATGGGGCCGAAAAACTGCATCGGCTTCGTGGAAAAGCTCTGGAGAAACTTCACGGTGACGAGGTCCAGCAGCACCTTGAGCGTCCGGGAGATGCCGTATTTCGATTTTCCTCGCAGCCTCGGGTGATGGGTGGTCTCGATCTCGGCAATCCTGACCCCGTACCAGCTCGCCACCGCCGGAATAAAACGGTGCATCTCTCCGTAAAGCCGGAGGTTCTTCACCACGTCCCGGCGGTACGCTTTCAGAGAGCATCCGTAATCGTGGAGCCGCACCCCGGTGACCCTGCTGATGAGCCAGTTTGCCATCATCGAGGGGAGCCGTCTGGTAAGAAAGGGGTCCTTGCGCCTCTTCCTCCATCCGCTGACCAGGTCGTACTCCCTGATCACCTCGAGGAGACGCGGGATGTCCTGAGGGTCGTTCTGGAGATCACCATCCATGGTAACGACGATCTCTCCCCGCGCAAAATCGAACCCCGCGGCAAAAGCCGCAGTCTGTCCGAAGTTTCTCCGCAGGCTGAGGACAAGGATTTTCTTGTTTTTCTTCTGTATTTCTTCAAGGAGCTGCAATGTTCTGTCGTTGCTGCCGTCATCAACATAGATGATTTCGTACTCCAGCGCATTGCCGTCCAGGACCTCCGTAAGCCTCGCGTGGAGAGTCTCTACGTTGTCTTCCTCGTTAAACAGAGGCACTACAATCGATACCGTCATTCCCCTCCCCTAAAACGTTGCCGGTTTTGCTCTCTCCAAGCTCCTGAAATTATAGCAGACAAAAAGGGTATACTCCCGCAGCAGATACTCCCTTTCGGTCACGGCCACTGTTTTCATTTCACAGGAGTCGAAAGCCCCCGCCACTTCCCGGGGGAGCTCCTTCCTGCCTATTGTAACAAAGATACCGTTCATCATGTCAGCGGAGGACGTCCCGGCCCTCCTTCTGATAGTGCGCGCTTCCGCATTCATATCGGGCCACAGGTCGTACTGGTTCATACGCCTGCCCAGGTTGAGGGCGAAGGTCCTCGGGTGGCCCTCTACGTAGAACGCCAGCTCGCTCGCCACCTGATAGCTGTCTGAGAAGAGGAGCACGGGGCCTTTTCGGGAGAGGTCCGTATGCATCCGGGTTACCTCCTTTCCGAGCGCTCTCCAGCCGCGCAGTCGGGACGAGGGATCCTTTTTCGGCGGCATCTTCAGAAGGGAGGGATAATGGCTTACGGAAAATACAAGCAGAACCAAGAATAAGGTACTGAAAAGTAATATTTTTTTCCCCCTCCCCCCACCGCTTTCCGTAGCCGCGCTCCTCCCGAAATAAAAATGCGAGAAGGCGATCAATCCGGTAACGTATCCGGTCATCGCCCAGTTGACCTGCACCTTGCCCTGAACGCTCTTGAGCAGGAAGAAAAGGAGAATCGGCAGGGAGAAGCTGAGGAGAAAAGGAGAAACCGGTCCGCTCTCCCGGGAGCGCAGAGCGAACAGTGAATAGAACATGAGGAGAAAAAGAAGGGGGGTCACCACCCCTACCTGGGAGCCCAGGAACTCGAAAAAGCTTCCCGGAGAGAGGACAAGGCCCGCTGCGACATGGGCCTGCCCGGCCGTGTGCTTTATAGTGACCCAGTCGTGCTGCATGTTCCAGATGATAGCGGGGCTGAAAACAAGCAGACTCGCAAGAAGCGCACAGTAGGGCTTCCCCGTTTTCAGCAGGAAGCGCCTGTCCGAAATGAGAAGAAAAAGGAACCCCGATACATAGAAAAACGCCATGGTATACTTCGTCAGAAGTCCAAGCCCCACGGCGATGCCGAGGAGTATCCAGGGGAGGTAGGGAGAAGTGCCGCTCCCCTTTTCCACCGCCACCCAGAACAGGAGGAGCGACAGGATCCAGAAGAAAATGAAGGGGGAGTCGATACTGAAAATCACTCCGAACGGCGCAAAGAGGGGAACGAATTGCAGCAGGAGTGCCGCGGCGCACCCCGCGAACGTTTCAGGTGGAACGCCGTGCGCAGGCCCCCTCTCCCTTCCTCCGTAGAGGAGAGTGACGAGCCTGAACAGGAGGAGACTGCTCGCCACCGAGAAGAGCACCGCCATGATGCGTATCCCAAAGACGGTATCCCCTAAGAGCGAGGTCCCCAGGAAGATCAGATAGGAGATCATGGGGCCCTTCGAATAATAACTGAGGTCGAGCCGTCGCGACCACTCCCAATAGTGGGCTTCGTCCGGGCTGAGGTCCAGGGGTCCGTGCAGGATATAGTAGATACGAAACAGGCTCAGGGCCGCGAGCCCGGCAAAAAGAACCACCGTTGCAGGCCTTGTTCTGTATGCGCTCCGTGCTTGGCGAAAGAGGGCAACCATGACCAGGGAAACGACCGCACCCACCAGGCTCCCCACCAGGATATCGGAGGGGTAATGGACGCCGACATAGATGCGTGAATAGGCAATAAGGGCGGCAACGGCAAAAGGATACGCTCCCGCTTTCCACGAGACATGCCTCCGGGTACAACAATAGAGAGCGACTGCTTCTGCGAAAGCACCGGAGGCGTGATTGGAGGGCATGGAGCCTGACCGGGTGCATCCCACCAGCACTTTTACTCCCTCCAGGGCGTTGCAGGGACGGACTCTCAAAAAGAAATTCTTCAGTTCATTCGAAACCCAGTCGGTAACGAGAAAAGCGAGAAAGGCCGTCAGGAGCGCCCTGAAAACCGCTTCGATGAGTGAGGTGGTGCCGTGCACTCTTTTTTCCTCGTACCCCTTCCACAAGAGCCCAAGTGGATAGAGGAACAGCAAAAGGACTCCCCGCCCTGTGAGGACAGGCATGATACTGTCCAGAAAGGGATGGGAAGTGCCGTGGTTGACGGCAAAAAAAAGCAGTGTATCGAGCGCGAGCAAATCCATCACTATCCCGAGTTCCTAAAGGGGAAAAATCTATTGTCAGATATGTTACCATATACACTACCTTCTGGTCGTGCTTGCACCGTCTTTCTTTGCAGGACTCTCCGGCTTCCCATGCCCCGCGGCCAAAGGGTCCGGAGTGCGGAAAGCAAAAAAAGCGGACCGAAACGGAGAAGGTCCGCCATTTTTGCTTTGTTGTTTCGTATCCTACACTGTACCTGCACAGGGGGCAAACGCTTATGGTCGCCATCGTACCCGCAGAGAAGGGAGAGGTCCTGGCAGAGGTAAAGGAACTCTTCCGGGAATATGCTGCCGCTCTGGGATGCAATCCCTGCTTCAAAAACCTTGAGATCGAGATAGCCGCCCTCCCCGGTGACTACGCTTCCCCCGGAGGCGCTTTGCTCGTGGCCCGTCATGAAAACGGAGTGGCCGGATGCGTTGCATTGAAAAGGCTGGACAAGGACGCCTGTGAAATGAAAAGGCTCTATGTGCGTCCTGCATTCCGGGGCAAAGGCATCGGCAAGGCCCTCGTCCTTTCCGCTGTTGAAGACGCCCGGCGGCTGCATTATCGCCGCATCCGCCTCAACACCCTTCCCTCGATGAAGGAGGCGATCCCCCTCTATCACTCCCTCGGGTTCACTGAAATCGAGCCCTATGATCCCACACCCATCGCGGGGGCCTTTTATATGGAATTGCGCCTCGCCTGAACGCCAGGGTGTGCAGACACACCCTGAAAACAAAACACCCGTTCCTGCGGAAGTGTTCCACGGGGAACGCCCGATGGCGGAGAGAGGCAACTAAGGCAGGAGAAGACAGCAGCAGGGCAAGACAGAGAAAGACAAGGCAGAGAAAGAAGGAGGGGCGATCTCCTGCCCCTCTGCCGTATCATTACCCTGCCTTTTTCTGCTTCACCTCCGCCTCTCTCTGCTTGTTCTCTCTTCTCTTTGTTTCGTTACGGTTCCCCTATACGAGAATCTCCTCGGGAACAAGCTCCACCTTCATCCAGCCCGGCTGCCGCTCATCAAAGGACTTATAGGCATTGATAACCGAAGTGAGGGGTTCAATATTCGAGAGCACCTTTTCCGGATCCACTGCCCCGCTCTTTACCAGCTTAAGCAAGAGGGGGATGTATTTCCGATGCGGGCAATTTCCTCCCTTTATGGTGAGGCTCTTGGACATTGCTTTTCCAAAGGGGAAAAACTGCATGGTTTCAGGATAGACGCCGATTATGGAGAGAGTGCCTGCCTTTGCCACTGCCCCGACAGCCCACAAGAGGGCTTGGGATGGGGCATCTCCGGGCACCCACGAGCTCCCTTGCGGATTGGTCTTCGGAGCGACTTTTTGCACCTCCTGCCGGAACTGCTCCTTCATCTGCTCTGCTTTCTGTGCGGCGGGACCCTTTTCCGCGTGCACCGCATCCACTCCCACCGCATCGATTACTCTATCGACCCCGATGCCGCCCGTAAGACTCAGAATAGCCTCGACAGGGTCATCCTGCTCGAAATTGATCCCTTCCGCCCCTTGCGACTGCGCCATGTCGAGGCGCGAGGGTATGCGGTCCACGGCGATAACCCTCCCCGCATCCATCAGGAAGGCGCTTAAAATGGCAAACTGCCCCACCGGTCCGCACCCGAAAACAGCAACGGTGTTCCCCGACTTTATTTCAGCCAGATCGGCGCCGAAGTATCCAGTCGGAAAGATATCCGAAAGGAGAATCGCCTGGTCGCCTGTCACCTCGTCGGGCACTTTAACCAATCCGACATTCGCATAGGGAACCCTCGCCCTCTCCGCCTGCAGACCGTGGAAAGGCCCTGATGACTTCGGCCCGCCGAAAAAGGCCGTTCCTGCCCGTGAGCCGTGCGGATTCGCGTTGTCGCATTGCGAGAAGTATCCGGCCCTGCAATAGGAGCAGTACCCACACGCTATGGTACTGGCGATCACGACACGGTCTCCCTCCAGGAAATTCCGTACCTGCCGCCCCTTTTCCTGTATAACTCCCACTCCCTCGTGTCCGAGAATAGTACCGGGCTCCATTCCCGATACGGTGCCGCGCACCATGTGCAGGTCTGTCCCGCATATGGCGCTCGCAGTGATCCGTACAATTGCATCGTTCGGCGACTGAATTTTCGGGTCTGGCATGTTCTCCAACCTGATATCTCCTACAGCATGGAATACGACTGCCTTCATCGCGCACCCTCCCTTTCTTTGCTTAATTGCTTTCTCCCTGCTGCCAAGCTCTGCATTACCCGTGAGGAATGCGGAGCTCCCCTGTTTTCCGCCTGAACACCTGCATGGAGGGGTTGCCCCCAAAGCGTTGCAAACGCTTTCTTCGTTTGCCCCGACAACCTGACCTCCTATCGAAAAAAAGGACTGCCGAGAAAAAACTGCCCGGACCCGGTGAGAGCAGGAGCGGCACGGAGAGGAGAGAGGAGAGAGGTGAAGGGAAGCCGGAAAGTGGCTATCGTTTCTGCAGAAAACAGCGGAACGCACAGCCTCTTCACGTTTCTTTGATAAAAGTATATCCCCCCTGTCCACCAATGGCAAACAAAACAGAGGATGTTGAAAATAAGGATATATACATTGGGCAGCGGACAGTCAGGAAGGAGTCAGAGTCCCTCTCTCCTCCCCGGCATCGCCCTGCAACCATCCCGCCATTAACCTAACATGCCCTCTGCTTCCCCTCGCCGTCATCCCGCCATCATCCCGATAGATCCTCTGATCCGGGATCCAGTCTTTCTCCTAAAAGAACTGGACCCGGCTTTTCTCCCGGCCCGGTCCGGAATCTGCCGGGGTGACGATTTAGAGTGACCCCGGCTCTCTCCGCAGTGATGGATTCTGATCACATAGGCAGGAAGAGAGAAATGCAGGGTGAGACAGGAAAAAGCAATGGAAAGACAAGGAAAGGGAGAAAGACAGTAACCCCTCCTCGCCTCCCCTTACTCTAAGGGGAGGGAACTGCATTCCCCTTCCTTCCGTGAGGAGAGACCTTCTGTTCCCCCTACTCCCGTAAAGAGGACACCCTGTATTTTCCCCCTCGTAGGGTAAGAGGGGGTGAGGGGGAGTTACGACCTCCCTTCCCTCATAGAGAAAGAGAGTGCCTCCAGCACCCTGCCTGAGAGTGCCTGTTCTGAGGGCTCCTCTGCACCCTCACTTTTCATTCGCCTAGAAACAGGGAAAGAGAGACAACAAGGCAATAAATACAAATAGTTTTCCTCTGCCACTATCCTACTCTTTACCTGTCCCTTTGTGTTCCCCGTGGAACAAGAGGGGTGCTGCTGCGGACCGCAGGGGTATGATTTGTCTCATACTTATGAAGGCCCCCTTCTGCTACACTATCAATTATGAAAGAAAGTTGTCCCGGAAGCAGAGAAATAAGAAACCCGTACCCGGAAGAGCTTCTGTGCGCCTTCTGCACGCACAAGAATGAGATATGGACGGACGAACCGGACACCATATGCAAGGGGTGCGGAAAGACCATTACACGAGATATGGCTCCTTCGTGTCTTTTGTGGTGCCCTGCAGCCAAGGAATGTGTCGGCGCGGAAAAATACGAGAGGCTTGTTAGGAAACTGCACGAGCAAGGGTCTTGATTCCTTCTCCCTGCATCCGGTATTCTTTACTTCGTGACCGGCATAATCCTTCTCAATCTGGGCGGCCCTGATTCCCTTGATGCAGTGCGGCCGTTCCTGTATAATCTTTTTTCCGACAGGGACATTATCAGACTCGGTCCTCCTCTTCTCCAAAAGCCCCTCGCCTCCCTCATTGTACGCATGCGCTTGCAGAAGGTGAAGGAGGCCTATGCGCGCATCGGCGGCAAATCCCCCCTTCCCGCCATCACCTTCGCACAGGCGAAGGCACTGGAAGATACGCTGAACAGGAGGGGTTTTGCAGGAACGGATACCGCTCCCGCCGGCGCTCTTGCCCCTTTCCGGGTGTATACCGGCATGCGGTACTGGCGTCCCTTTATCGAAGACACCGTAGCGCAGATGCGGCAGGAGGGCGTCGGGAGGGTTCTGGCCCTCAGCCTCTATCCCCACTACTCAGTGGCGACCACCGGGTCCTCGGTCAAAAGCTTCAGGGAGGCACTAGTGCGCTACCCCATGGAGTACCGCTGCGTCTCCTCGTGGTTCGACCACCCCGGTTATATCGAGGCAGTAGCGGAGAGTATCCGGCAGGGGATCTCCCGCTTCTCAGAGAGGCCGGCCATTCTCTTCAGCGCCCATAGCCTTCCGCAACGGTTCATCGATGCCGGTGACCCCTACGACAGAGAGATACGGGGGACGATTTCCGAAGTCATGAAAAAAATCGGCGGCGAGTGGCATCTCTCCTATCAAAGCAAGACCGGACCGGTAAAGTGGCTCGAACCGACCACCGAGCACATGCTCCATACCCTCGCGGAAAAGGGAGTGCGCACTCTTCTGGTCGTACCCGTCAGCTTCGTTTCGGACCATATCGAGACCCTTTACGAAATCGACATTCTGTACAAGGAGTTGGCCCAGGGCCTCGGCATGCGCCTCGAAAGAGCCGAATCCCTCAATACCTCCCGCACGTTTATTGAGGCCCTTGCGGACATTGCATTACAAGAGATGAACGAGGCAGGCTGGGCGCGGTAAACCGCGTCCGCGATTTCGCATTCACCCCGTCTCCCTCCCCCGGAGGTCAGCAGTTCTTTCAGAGGCTGCTTGCAACGATTCTGCCGGTCTCTTCAGCAAAAAGATGGCAATCGACGCGGATGGAGTGGTCCTTCAGATGCCCTTCCACCCGCTTTTTAGCAGCGTGGCACAATCTTCTGAGAATATCGAACCGTTTCCCGTAGTAGAGCCAGGGGAAAAGGTCGCCGATATCCGCGGTCTTGAAGGGCTGCAACTCCTGGGAGGCGGCTCCCGCGGCGCGCAGAAGCGTAAAGGCGTCTCCGGTGAGAGGCCGGGAGGGTTTCCAGAGGGAGGTCTTGAGGAGGCTCTCCCACCCGAGCACCAGATGCATCCGGGCAGGATGCTCGGCAAGAGCGGTATTGAAAGCGGTGACAATCCCCTCAACAGCCTCGACGATATCCGCCTCGGAGATGAGGTAGACCTCATCGTTGAAATGGAACAGCTCCTTGTGCGCCTCCATGGAGGGCCCGCTGTCGCAGATAACCAGCTCGTGCTTCTCTTGGAGCCTCTCTATGGGGCACAGGAGCGCCATAGGGTAATTGTACCATACCTGCATCGCAGGAGCGCACCGGCCCCGCGAGGGCTTCCCGAAACCCTACCTGTCGATCTGCCCCCTGAAGACCTCTTGCACGCTCCCTAAAAGGAGCGGGTGGAGAGCCGGATTGCCGGCCACGACATTCCCGGTCCGAAGGTAGTCGCCCCCTCCCCCGAAATCGGTCACCACTCCCCCGGCCTCTTTGATAAGCAGGCTTCCGGCAGCTATATCCCATGGGCTCAGACCGATTTCAAAGAACGCCTCGCACCGTCCCGAGGCGACAGAAGAGAGGTCCAGGGCTGCGGAGCCTGCCCGCCGCAGGTCACTTACCCCGAGCAGGACGTTCTTGAAGAGCAGGAGGTAGCGGTCAAGAACCTCCTTTTGCCGGAAAGGGAATCCGGTGGCGACTAGGCTGTTCTTTGGATCAACCACCCCAGAGACACGAAGGGTCCGCCCGTTCAGAAAGGCTCCTGCCCCCTTCTCCGCACTGAAAAGCTCACCGCGCAGAGGGTCGAAAACTACCCCGGCAATAATATCCCCCCTGTATTCGAGGGCGATCGAAACGCTGAAAACAGGATAGGTATGGATAAAGTTGGTTGTGCCGTCCAGGGGATCGATAATCCAGCGGTACTGTCCTGCTCCGCTTTCCCTGAGGGACTCCTCGGCAAAGAAGAGGTGGTCGGGAAATCTCTCCCTGATCTCCGCGATGATGCTCTCTTCCGCCTCCCTGTCCACCCGGGTAACGAAGTCGGACGCCTGCTTGAGGCCGATATCCTCCTTCGTGACTTTCCCGAGGTTCTCAAGAATGATATCTCCCGCACGCCGCGCCGCACTGACTGCAGTGGTGAGGAACTCGGATGCACGCGGAATGTCCATGGCTTAATGATACCATTTTTGCGGGCAGCGGCTCCTGCCCCTCCCCGGGAGGGAGCAGCAGGAGGAAAGGGGAGGCCGCCTCACTTCAAACGCAGGAAGGTCAAGGATTCAATATGATACGTCTGCGGAAAGAAGTCGATCATTCTTACGGACTCCAGCTCATATTTCTCCGAGAGCTTGCGCAGGTCGCGCGCCAGCGTAGCGGGATTGCACGAGACATAGGCTATCCTCTCCGGCATCATCGCCAGCACCTTCTCCACGACCCTCCCGGTGAGGCCGAGACGGGGCGGATCGAGAATCAGGAACTGCACGCGGTCGCGCACCACCGCCCGTTCGGCAGAGGAGTGAAGAAACAGGTAGTTGCCGATCCCGTTCCTCTCTGCATTTCTCCTTCCGTCCTCTATGGCGGCGTGGTTCTCTTCGACGGCGATAACCGTCTCCGCTTCGGCAGCAAGGGGCAGGGAGAAATTGCCCGCACCCGCGTACAGATCCAGCACGGTTTTCCCCTGCAGAGGATGCGCCTCCCTTTTGAGAAAAGCGACCACCTTCTGATTCAGCCTCCAGTGGCTCTGGAAAAAGCTGAGGGGCGACACCGTATAGGAGAGCCCCTCCAGAGAGAATGACGTAAACCGCTCGCCGTAGTGCATCAGGCCCCTCTCCTCCCCCTCCACGACGACCCCCGAAAAGCCTGCGTCCCGAAACAATGCCGCGAGGACATCCGCCTCCTTTTTCCTTCGGGCAGCCAGGCGCGTCTTGAGCAGAACGACGGCCACCTCACCGCAGGAAAGGTGGATCTCCCTGATTTCTCCTGAACCCGGCACCTTCCCCTTTTTCACCACCGCTCGTATCGCGGAAAGGCCGCTATTCACCGGATCAGCCATCAGAGGGCACGCCTCGGCGTCCACCACCTCCCGTGTCTTCTCCCGGTAAAAACCGATCATGCCCCCCTCCGCTTTGAACTGTCCCCGATAGCGGTAGTGCCAGGGGTGCCCATCGACAAGGGAAGGGAAGAGGTCGATCTCCCTGCGGGCCAGGCGCCTCAGGGTATCCTGCAAGACCTCTTCCTTTATTCTTACCTGGCGCTCATAGGATGCGTACTGCATCTGGCAGCCTCCGCAGAGTCCGAAAAGGCTGCACCGGGGCTCTCTCCTATCCGGGGAGGGGGAGAGGACCCGCAGGGTCGAGGCAGCGGAGAAGTCGCGCTTCTCCTCCTCGATACGCGCTTCAACCCGCTCCCCCGGTAGGGCGCCTTTCACCAGCACAACCTTTCCCTGCCATCTGCCGAGGGAAAGGCCGCCGTAGACGGGTATCTCCGTATCGAGGATAATAGAGGAATAGTGCGGCATTGCGTCTCTTTTTCTCAACGGAGGTGCGGTCTGCCCGGTGCTTCTTGCTCTGGAGTGGGAAAATACATCATTAATTGTACCATACCGTACCTTTTCACCTGTTTTTCTGCGGTATCCTTCCCAAACAGCTTGCACTACCACGGCATGCGTAGGATAATGTAACTATGGCCGTTTTCGCTTACTCTTCATGTTATTACATAAGATATGTTGACATGATTCAACTAAAGTATTATTATAAAACTCATAGAGCAGAGGTGAGTCCATGGCGACAACAACAAAAGATTACTACCAGGTACTCGGGGTCGGCAAAGACGCTTCCCAGGACGACATCAAGAAGGCGTTCCGGAAGCTTGCGCGGAAGTATCATCCCGATCTGAACCCCAAAGACAAGGCCGCCGAAGAGAAGTTCAAAGAGGTGAACGAGGCCTACGCCGTGCTCGGCGACCCCCAAAAGAGGGCCGAATACGACAAGGGCGGCACCGCCTTTGAACAATTCGGGGGCTACGAAAACTTCAAGGACTACGGCGGGGGTGCAGGATTCGATTTCGGAGATATGTTCAGCGATATTTTCGGAGCGCGCCACGCCGAAGAGCACCATTACACACGGGGCGAAGACCTCGTGATGGGTATCGAGCTCACCCTGGAGGAGGCGTTCGCCGGGGTGACAAAACCCGTCACCTTCACCCGCACCACTACCTGTGACGCCTGCGGCGGCAGCGGTGCGGAGACATACCAGACCTGTCCCCGCTGCAAGGGAACCGGGCACATACAGAGCTCCCGGGGCTTCTTCAAGGTGGCCCAGACCTGCTCCGAATGCGGCGGCACCGGACGAAAAGTCACCTCCGCGTGCAAGCGGTGCGGAGGAAGGGGAAAGAACGTCTTCACGGAAACAATGCGGGTAAAAATCCCTGCCGGGGTGGACAACGGCTCTGTGGTAAAGATAAAAGGGAGGGGCAATACAGGAGTCGGAGGAGGCCCCGCCGGCAATCTGAACATCCAGATCTCGTTAAAGCCGCACCCCCTCTTCACCCGGAAAGGCGACGACATGTACGTGCAGCTCCCGGTCACCTTCGGCGAAGCGGCCCTCGGCGCCAGGATAGAGGTGCCTACCATCGACGGCACCTCCCTCATGAAGCTCCCCCCCGGAACGCAGGGAGGGCAGAGGTTCAAGCTTTCGGGGAAAGGCTTCGTCTCTCCGAAGACCAAGGGGAGGGGCGACGAATACGTGGAAATCAAGATAGCGGTCCCCAAGGACATTCCCGAACGGGCGAAAGAATCCATTCACGTCATTGAATCTCTCTACAAAGGGGACCCCCGGAAGGGAATGGGGAGGAGCAATGAGTAGGAAGAAGCAGGGCAGAAGCAGCCCCCTTTACATGATCAGTGTGGCATCAAGGATCCTGGAAGTGCATCCGCAGACCCTGCGGATGTATGAGCGGGAAGGGTTTGTCTCCCCCCACCGGATCAACCGGCAGCGGCTTTACTCAGACGAGGACCTCGAGCGGCTGGACCTTGTGATCAGGCTTACCAAGGAACTGGGGGTCAACAAGGCAGGAGTGGAGATTATTCTCAAGATGCGAAACCGGCTGTCGCAGCTCCAGGAAGAAATGAGCGAAATAATGCGCTTCCTCGAAGAAGACATACGGCACGACTTTGAGGAGCGTCTGAAAAGGATCCTGAGTGAAAGGGAGTAGAAGGAAGGAGCAGGGGCGGAAGAGAAGCGCTGTCGTGCGCCTGCGGCAAAGGAGGAGACGATGAGACTCGACAAATTGACAGTCAAGAGCCAGGAGGCAGTACAAGAGGCCCAGAGGCTTGCTGAAAAGAAAGGAAACCAGCAGCTCGAGGTGGAGCATCTCCTGTATGCGCTTCTGGAGGATGAATCGGGCATCGCCCGGCAGATCCTGCAGAGGATCGGGGTGGACATACAGACGCTGAAAGCGGACGTCGCTAAGGAAGTGGAGAGATTCCCCAAGGTATCGGGCGCAACCCCCCTGGGGCAGCTCTATCTCTCTCCCCGGCTGAAGAGCGTTCTGGAGAAGGCGTACGAGGAAGCAACCCATCTGACCGACGAATTCATCAGCATCGAGCACCTGCTGCTCGCCATGGTGAACGTCCCGGGGCCGTCCGCGGACATCCTCAAGCGCTCCGGGGCCACTCCCGATGCCGTGCTCGCCGCTATGCAGGAAATCCGGGGGGTGCACCGGGTGACCGACCCTGCACCAGAAGAAAAATACCAGGCGCTGACGCGCTACGGCAAGGACCTCACCGAGCTCGCGCGGAAGGGCAAGCTCGATCCGGTGATCGGCAGGGACGAGGAGATCAGGAGGACGATCCAGGTGCTGTCGAGAAGGACGAAGAACAACCCCGTGCTCATCGGCGACCCCGGCGTCGGCAAGACGGCCATGGCCGAGGGCCTGGCACAGCGGATCGTGGCGGGCGACGTCCCCGAAACGCTCAGGGACAAGCGGCTGGTGGGCCTCGATATCGGCAGCATGGTAGCCGGGGCAAAGTACCGCGGTGAATTCGAAGAGAGGCTGAAAGCGGTCCTGAAGGAAATCGAGCAGTCGGAAGGAAAGGTGATCACCTTCATCGACGAGCTCCATACCCTGGTGGGGGCCGGGGCAGCCGAGGGCGCAGTGGACGCCTCAAACATGCTGAAGCCCGCCCTCGCCCGGGGAGACCTGCGCTGCGTGGGCGCCACCACCGTGGACGAGTACCGGAAATACATCGAAAAGGACCCTGCTCTCGAGAGGAGATTCCAGCCCGTCTACATCAAGGAGCCTTCGGTGGAAGACACCATCTCCATTCTCAGGGGGCTGAAGGAGAAGTACGAGGTGCACCACGGGGTGAAGATCAAGGACTCCGCCCTCGTGGCAGCCGCGGTGCTCTCGAACCGCTACATTACCGACCGCTTCCTCCCCGACAAGGCGATCGACCTCATCGACGAGTCGGCGGCACGGCTCAGGATGGAAATCGACAGCATGCCGGTCGAGCTCGACGAGATCGAGAGAAAGCTGCGGCAGTTCGAGATCGAGAAACAGGCCCTGCTGAAGGACGCCTCGGACGGAGCGAAGGAGAAGCTAGAAAAGATCGGGAAGGAGATGGCGGAGCTCCAGTCCAAGCGGGACACGCTGCGGGCCCAGTGGCTCAGCGAAAAAGAGGTGATCCAGCGGATCAGGGATGTCAAGGAGCACCTCGAACGGACAAAAACAGAAGCAGAGGTCGCGGAGCGGGAAGGCAACCTGGGCAAAGCCGCTGAGCTCAAATACGGACGCATGCTCGAGCTCCGGAAGGCCCTCGATGAAGAAAACGGGCGGCTTCAGGAGATACAGGCTCGCAGGAAAATGCTGAAGGAAGAGGTTGACGAAGAGGACATCGCGGAGGTCGTCTCGAAGTGGACGGGGATCCCCGTCGCCCGGATGCTCGAATCCGAGGTGAAAAAGCTCGTTGCGATGGAGAGCAATATACGGATGCGCGTGGTGGGGCAGGACGAGGCGATCCGGGCGGTCGCAGATGCGATCAGGCGGGCGCGGGCCGGGCTGCAGGACCCCAACAGGCCCATCGGCTCTTTCCTCTTCCTCGGGCCCACCGGAGTGGGGAAAACGGAGCTGGCAAAAGCCCTTGCGGAATTCCTCTTCGACGACGAGTCGGCCATGATCCGCATCGATATGTCTGAGTACCAGGAGCGCCATACCGTGTCCCGGCTGGTGGGGGCGCCTCCCGGCTATGTGGGATACGAAGAGGGAGGACAGCTTACCGAGGCGGTGCGGAGGAGGCCGTACTCCGTCATCCTCTTCGACGAGGTGGAGAAGGCACACCCCGAGGTCTTCAACATCCTGCTGCAGCTCCTCGACGACGGACGCCTGACCGACGGACACGGGCGCACCGTGGACTTCAGAAACGCGGTGGTCATTCTCACCTCGAATATCGGCAGCATCCATATCCAGGAGTACCTGGAAGAGCGGGCGAAGAGGCCCGTTGCGTACTGGGTGGACGAGGACAGCGGATTGAGGGAAAGGGTCATGGAAGACCTGAAAAAATTCTTCCGCCCCGAGTTCCTCAACAGGATCGACGAGACCATCATCTTCAATCCGCTGAGCGAATCCCTGCTCAAGCGGATCGTGGACATCCAGGTCTCCCGGATGAAGAAGTACCTGAAGGACAGGAAGCTCGACATTATCCTGACCGATGCGGCAAAGGAACACGTCGCCAAGGTGGGGTACGACCCCGTCTACGGAGCGCGTCCGCTGAAGAGGGCGATACAGAAGGAGATCCTGAACCCCCTCGCCCTGAAGCTCCTCGACGGCACCTTTTCCGAGGGAGATACGGTCGAGGTGGATTACGAGGGAAATACCATTCAATTCAACAAAATAGCCGTAGCCGAAATGGTATCGTAGGAGGCGTACGGCCCGTCGGAAGGGGGGATGCCCCTGCCGGACTCAACCTCTCAGAGGGCGGCAGGAGAAGGTATTCCCTCCTGCCGCTCTCCTCTCCAGGGAAAAGAGCACCAAATTTGACAACGTACGCCCTTTTTTGCTATAAAACATAGATGTTCATTGAGTTCCCGGGTAGCTCAGCTGGCAGAGCAGGTGGCTGTTAACCACCCTGTCGGGGGTTCGAGTCCCTCCCCGGGAGCCATTCCCCTTTCCAGCGCTTCCGCACCACGAACTCTGCTTTACTCCTGCAGCCATAGCTGCTCTTTCCTCTCCGCAGCCTGAATACGTCCGGCATACAGAGTACGCAAAAAAGCGGGCAGGAACGGGGGAGCCGCCCTGCCCGCCTTCAGCAGTTACGGTTTTACGGAATCAGAACGATCTTCCAGGTATCCGGGCCCTACCGGGCCGCTCCGGCGGTCTCCCATACGCGGTCGTTGATCGCCTGTTTCACATACTGCAGGTGGTGCTGCTCATCCTCGTAGTTGTTCTGTATGATGGAGAGGATATCCGTGGGCAGATTCCACGAACGGGCGTCGCCATACCGTTTGTTCGTGAATTCCTCCCCGCTCTTCAGCGCCTTCAGCGCACCCTCCGTCCCGGTCATGCTGCGCATCGCGGTGAAGCCCTCCAGAAGAAAGCCTTTGAAGTCCCGTGAAAACTTCGGGGGCTCCCCTCCCAGTCTTCCGATGACGGCGGAAAGATCGCTGATATGTCTCTGGTGGTCCTCCTGAAAGCGTATCACCTTTTCGCGCACCGAAGCGATATCGATCTTTTCGATTGCCTGTCCGTAGGCATGCACCGCATCGATATCCACCTGCACCAAATCCTTCAATTTTCCGACAATGTCCCTGTCGCGCATCATGGTATCCCTCCTCTCGGCACGACGCGTGTTTCCGCGTCTCCTTCTTTTACGATCTCACTCTACGCCAGGCGCACCGGACCGCTCGCAAACAGAACCGGTGCACGCCTCGCTTCCATCAGGCTGTGCAGGCACACCCTAGACAGTTTGCAAACACACTCTAGTTAAATTCTATACCCTCGGTGTAGTGAGTCAAGTCTCCGGACCCGTGCTTCCGCGTCCTGCCGGTCGTTGCTATTTTCGTATCATCTGATAGAATTAAAAGAGAAGCCTCTTTCGCCGCCTTTGCTCCTCATAAGGCACCTCTCCGGACGGAGACTCCGCTTTATGAGACCGTACACACTTTTCTCCTTTAGCCTGTACAGTGCCCTCTGCCCGGGGGCAGGCCGTCCGGTCTCGGCAGAGGGGCCGCGCTCCCGCACACCCCGGCCCCGGCCGAGGAGGAGGCACAGGACCATGGAACGGTATATCTGCATTCACGGACATTTCTATCAGCCGCCGCGGGAGAACCCCTGGCTCGAGGTGATCGAAGTACAGGATTCCGCGTATCCCTATCACGACTGGAACGAGAGAATCAATGCGGAATGCTATGCCCCGAACGCCGCCTCGCGGCTCCTGGACGGAGAGGGCACGATCCTCGACATTACCAGCAACTACGCCCACATAAGCTTCAATTTCGGCCCCACCGTGCTTTCGTGGATGGAAAAAAACCAGCCGGAGACCTACGAAAGCATCATCGCCTCGGACAAGCTGAGCAGGGAGCGTTTTTCCGGGCATGGCTCGGCCCTTGCGCAGGCATGAGCTGCGCGCCCACGGGGTTAGACCCGGTG
>JAXLZK010000019.1:0-37799 GCA_046350935.1 Thermodesulfovibrionales bacterium | reverse complement strand
ACAACCACCTGATCATGCCCCTCGCAAACGCGCGGGACAAGCTGACCCAGGTTATCTGGGGCATCAGGGACTTCCGGAAGAGGTTCGGGCGGGACCCTGAAGGAATGTGGCTCCCCGAGACCGCCGTGGACACCGAGACCCTGGAGGTCCTCGCAGCACAGGGGATGCTCTTCACCATCCTCGCACCGCGCCAGGCAAAAGCGGTGAGAAAGATTGCGGACAATGCCGAATGGCAGAGCGTGGAGGGAGGGCGGATCGACCCCACCACCGTCTACCTCTGTCGCCTCCCCTCGGGGAAGACCATCCATCTCTTCTTCTATGACGGGCCGATCTCGCAGGGGATCGCCTTCGAGGGCATGCTCACCAGCGGCGAGGCCTTTGCGCAGCGGCTGGCCGGCGCCTTCACCGAAGGGCGGGAGTGGCCCCAGCTCGTCCATATCGCGACGGACGGAGAAACCTACGGGCACCACCACCGCTTCGGAGACATGGCCCTCGCTTTCTGCCTCCACTATCTGGAATCCAACAACATCGCGAAGGCGACGAATTACGGGGAGTACCTCGAGAAAAACAGGCCGACCCACGAAGTGCAGATCTTCGACAACTCCTCATGGAGCTGCATCCACGGCGTAGAGAGATGGCGGGAGAACTGCGGCTGCAATTCGGGCATGCACCCCGGGTGGAATCAGCTCTGGAGAAAACCGCTGCGGGAGGCCCTCGATGCCCTGCGGGACCGGCTCATCCCCCTCTATGAACAGGAGGCGGCTCAGCTCCTCAAGAACCCGTGGGCAGCCCGGGATGAGTATATCGAAGTCATCCTCGACAGGTCGCTGGAAAAGGTGGAGGGCTTCCTCGGCAGCCATATGCGGCGGCCCCTGTCGCCGGGAGAGAAGGAGAGGGTGCTGAAGCTCCTGGAGCTGCAGCGCCACGCCCTGCTGATGTATACGAGCTGCGGATGGTTCTTCGACGAGCTCTCAGGCATCGAGACCGTACAGGTCATCCAGTACGCCGCGAAAGCCATACAGCGCGCCGGGGAGCTCTTCTCGCTCCCCCTTGAAGGGCAGTTCACCGACGCCCTGCAGAAAACCCCGAGCAACGTATTCGCGAACGGCAGAGAGGTCTACGAAAAGTTCGTCGTCCCTGCACGCGTCGATCTTACCCGTGTCGCCGCTCATTACGCCATTTCCTCACTCTTCGAAGAGTACCCCGAGTCCATGAGTATCTATAATTTTACGGTGAAGAGCGATAGGTACGAAAAGGCGAAGGCGGGCAAGTTCACCCTTGCCGTGGGCAAAGCGGGAATACGGTCCGACTTCACCTGGGACGAACAGGTGAAGTCCTTCGCCGTCCTGCACCTGGGGGACCATAATATAAACGGGGGAATCAGGGACTTCACCGATGAGGAGGCGTTTTCCGTCATGCACCGGGAGATCCGGGCCGCTTTCGAGCGCGGGGACGCCACCGAGGTCATCCAGTTGATGGACAGGCATTTCGGGGTCAATAACTATTCATTGTGGCACCTCTTCAGGGACGAACAGAGGAAGGTCCTGCTGAAGATCCTCGAATCCTCCCATGAGGGCACCGAGGCCGCCTACCGCCAGATCTACGAACTCAACAGCCCTGTGATGAACTTTCTCAGCTCCCTCGCTATTCCGCTCCCCTCCTCCATCGTCCTCGCCGCGCAGCATATCGTCAATGTAGACATGAGGAGACTCTTCGAGGATGGAGACATCGACATCAAGAAGCTCGAACGGCTGATCCAGGAGACCCAGCGATGGTCCCTCTCCCTGGACAAGGCGATGATCGGGTATGTCGCTTCGTCGTGGTTCAGCTCCTCCCTCGACAGGATCGTGCAAGATCCGACGAATACGTCTCTCCTGGAGCTGGTTCCCCGTATTCTGACCGTCACCGCCCCCCTCGGCCTGGACCTGGACCTCTGGAGGGCGCAGAACACGTATTTCTCGCTCCGGAAGCGTATTGGAGGGGAAATGCAGGAAAGGGCGGAAGCAGGGGATGAAGGGGCCCGCACCTGGCGGGAATCCTTCCGCATCCTGGGAGAGTATCTGAACGTAAAAGGGTAGCCCTCCCTCTCGCAGAGGCGCACCGTACTCCGGACGCCTGCACCCTCCCTACTTTATGACCAGCACCTCGACGTCCCCGGTCTTGCGCACGATCTCGACGCTGACATTGTAGCGGTGGCGCCTCAGGACCAGGTCAACCTCTCCGCCCTTGCTCTTCAAGCCGGTCAGGAATACCTCCTGCAGGAATTCGGGAAGCGCCGGGTGGCGGAGGATGACCCGGTTCGGCTGTTCGAGGGAGAGCCCGATGCAGGACTGGAGCAGCAGGAACACCGTCCCGGACGCCCATGCCTGCGGCATGCAGGCCACCGGGTAGAGCGTCGGCCCGTCCTCGGCGCGGCGGTGAAACCCGCAGAAGAGCTCGGGAAGGCGGCTCTGGTCGAAATATTTGGAACCGTCGAAGATCCCGCTGAACACCTTTACCAGGGCGTCGATCAACCCGTACCGTGCAAACCCCATCGCGATGAGCGCGTTGTCATGGGGCCAGACGGAGCCGTTGTGATAGGACATGGGATTGTATTTCGCTTCGGTCGAAGCGACGGTCCGTATCCCCCAGCCGGAGAAGAAATCGTCCGCCATGAGCGTCTCCGTCATACGGTAGACATGCTCCTCGGTGGCGATCCCCGTAAAGATGCACTGCCCCGCGTTCGAGGTGCGCACCCTGCAGGGCTGCTTCCTGCCGTCGAGGGCGAGGGCATAGATCCCGAGATCCTCGATCCAGAAGGCCCTTTCAAACTTCTCTTTGAGGGTGTCCGCCTCCTGCTTCACCTTCCGCGCAAGGGCCTCCTCTCCTATCAGGAACGCCAGCAGCGCCGCTTCCACCTTTGCAGCATAGACATACCCCTGCACCTCGCAGAGGGCGATGGGTCCTTCCGCCAGCCTCCCGTCCGTATGGAAGACGGAATCGCTGGAGTCTTTCCAGCCCTGGTTGATGAGCCCCTTTTCGGAGCGGCGCCCATACTCCACAAACCCGTCGCCGTCGAGGTCTCCATAGCGGTCGATCCAGTCGAGGGCCCTCTTTATGTTCGGCCAGATGCTTCTGACGAACTCCAGGTCCCCGGTCCTCCGGTAATACGCCCCGCACAGGTAGACGAACAGCGGCGTGGAGTCCACGCTGCCGTAGTATTTCCCGAAAGGGATTTCACCCAGGGCCGCCATCTCGCCGAGCCGCACCTCGTGGATAATCTTCCCCGGCTCGGCATCGCTCTCGGGTATTTCCTCGTCGGCCTGGGTCGCCGCGAGATACGTGAGCACGTCCCGCGCGATCCTGGGCTCGAACCAGAGGCATTCGAGGGCCGTGATGATTCCGTCCCTTCCGAAGGCCGCATTGAACCACGGCACCCCCGCATAGGGATACATCCCGTACTCGGTATCCGTAAGCATCATGTGGATATCGGAGAGGGAGGTGTTGAACCAGGCATTGAATTGCTCATTGGAGGTGCTGACCTGGCATGCCCTCTCCCTCATGACACGGTATCTCTCCTCCGCCATCGTGAGGGCGTGCTTCCAGTACGTTTCCTCTTTCCTGTCGAACTGCATGGTGATGCGGAGGGCTTCACGGTGCTTCGGGGTGAGGGTAAAGGAAAAGGAGGCCCTGTCGGGCTCCAGGGAGACGGGCGGAACGGAAAAGAGCAGGCGCGTTGTGCGCTTCGTATTGTCGAGGCCGCGATACACAAGGGTGATGTCCTGTCTTCCGATCTCGGGAGGAAGGGGCTCGCCCCTTTTCGTCCGTCTGATGCCCCTGACCTCGAAGACATCCTCGAAATCCGCCTCGAACAGCAGGGTGAGGTGGAGGGTGACCGGATCGAGGCCGAAGTTGATGAAGAAAATGCTCTCGTAGCAGTTCCCCTTCCAGAGGAACTTGGAGCGGTGAAAATGGATCGTATCCCGGGGAATGAAGGCGGAGTTCATCACGATATCGGGATTGGTCAGGTCAGCGGAAAGAATATTGTTGACCTGCTTGATCCCTGAGCTCAGGAACAGTGGGCGCTTCCCCTCCACCAGGAGCTCCCATCGGCTCAGATGCCGGGTGCCCTGGTGATAGACGCCCTGCTCCTGCATGCCCAGCTTGAGGATGTCCCCGACCCGTGCAAAGACCCCGAAGGTCTCGTCGTGCTTCAGGGTAAGGGTCTTCAGGTCGACACGGCCCGACGTGGCGAGAATATAATATTCGTCCTTCACCTGAGTGGCGGTCGTATCCATACCTGACCTATGCGATGCGCAGCGACCCGGAGGTTTTTACGTGCGCCAGCAGGCTCTCGTACGCAGAGAGATAGTCCAGGGCCATCCTCCGCACCGAAAAGCGCTTTTTGAACTCGTTGCGAATCTTCAGTCTGCTCAGGCTCCCCGCTGCCTCCACCGCCCTGACTGCCTGGTCCGGATCGTCGAAGGTAAAGCCGGTCACCCCCTCCTCGACGATCTCGGGAATACTTCCGCGGCGGCGCGCAATCACCGGGGTGCCGCACGCCATCGCCTCGATCATGGCGAGCCCGAAGGGTTCGGGCCAGTCGATGGGAAAGAGAAAGGCATAGGCCTTTCCGAGGAGCTCCTGCTTTTCCTTCTCTCCCACTTCCCCGACAAACTCGATGAGGGGATGTTGCAGGAGGGGCTGAATGGCCTCCCTGAAATACGCCTCATCGGTCTTGTCCACCTTCGCCGCGATCCTGAGCGGGATGCCCGCCCTCTTTGCGATTTCGATGGCGTCGATCACCTTTTTCTCGGGGGAAACACGCCCCACAAAGACGAGATAGTCCCCCGGCCTCTCATTGAGTCGGTAAAGGGAAGGGGGCAGGCCGTGGTGGACGGTGGTCCGCCAGTTCGCCCAGGCGAGGGGCTCCCGCTGCGCATCGGATATGGAGATGAGGGGGATATCGCTGAATTCCCGGTACAGGTGAGCAAGCTCCGGCAGGTCGAGACGTCCATGCAGGGTGGTCAGCGCAGGAATGGGCACCCTCCTGGAGAGGGAGAAATGCAGGTAGTCCGTATGGAAATGGATAATGTCGAAATCCTCCGCACACTGAAAGACCTGCTCTATCATAAGGAGGTGATAGCTGAGGGGGTCTGTGCAGTGAGTCGAAAGGCGCAGGGATTCCGGGCAGATGGACACCAGTTTGGCCCTTGTAGTGGAATCGCCGCTCGCGAAGAGGGTCACCTTATGGCCGAGGCGCACCAGCTCTTCGGTAAGATACGATACGACACGCTCTGTCCCTCCATAGCCGGAAGGAGGAACGGATTCGTAAAGAGGTGATACCTGTGCAATTCTCATGATACAATCCTTATTCTGACAATGGGGGTTTATAAAACGTGAGTGGGGGCGTGCTTACTTTCTGTATAGCATATGCCCGGCAAGCTGTCAATGTTATGACGCTTTTCCGGGGAGCCGGGATATATCCTTCTCCTCCTCCTCGATTCGCTCTTTCAGCAGCCGGAAATCCTGCAGGAGCTCCCTTCTCTTTTCAGGAAAGCGGAGGGCGGCTGCCGGATGATAGGTGATGAAGAATATCCGCCCCCCTTCCCTCACGATACGGCCGTGCTCCTTTGTAATGGGAACCGTCCTGCCGAGGACGGCAAAGCAGGCGACACTCCCCAGAAGGACGACGATCGAGGGGTCGATCACCGAAAGCTGCCTGAGGAAATGGGAGCGACTGTGGGCGATATTCTCCCGGGTTGGGGTGCCCCGTTTCGGCAGGTACTTCACCGGGCTCGTAATGAAGACCTCCTCCTCCTGCAGTCCGATCCCCCTGATCATTTCGCGCAGCAGCCTTCCCGATCTCCCCACGAAGGGGCGCCCCGTCTTCGCCTCTTCCTTTCCCGGCGCCTCTCCCACGAAAAGGAGCGCGGCATCGGGGTTGCCCTCGCCGGGAACCGCTTTTCCGCTTCCCCACGCACGGCACTCTTCGCAGGTCTCTATCTCCTGCGCTATCTCCGACAGCTTTTGGCCCTTCGAGCTTCCGGTGGTTTTCATAAGGAAAGAGCGCTGTGCGGCAGAGTGTCGATCCTGTCCGGCAGGGTTCGGCTTCCTGCCGGGCAGCCCTGCCGGTCTCCCTTTACCTAAACCTTAGCGCATCGCCTCTCCTCTGTCAAAGAGCACCACCACCGGGCGCTGTTTACTCCGCCCTCTGATCACGATACAATTGAGGTAACGGGTACGCAGCCGGCGGACTATGTCCCCTTTCCCCTTTATACCACTACCGATTTCCGGGAGCCCCATGGACCGGTTCAAGAAGCTCGAAGAGTACGGGATCATCGGAGACCTCGACACCTGCGCGCTTGTCGGGAGGGACGGCTCGCTCGACTGGTGCTGCTTTCCGCACCTGGAGTCCCCCAGCATCTTTGCAGCGATCCTGGACCCCGGAAAGGGGGGGCTCTTCTCCCTGCACCCCTCTTCCTCTTTTCATTCGGAGCAGCGCTATCTCGAAAACACGAACGTCCTCCAGACCCTCTTCCGCGCCCCTTCCGGAGAGGTCGAGCTGACCGACTTCATGCTGCCCCGGGAGACCCCGGGAGACCAGGAAACGGCGCGCCACTCTCTTTTCAGAAAGCTGACCGGCACACGGGGGGGCGTGGACATGCGTCTGGCATTCAGCCCCTGCTTCAATTACGCACGGGAGAATACGGTAATGGAGAGGGTGCAGGGGGGGATCGCCGCACAGGGGAATACCGAAGTGATCTTCCTCCGCTGTCCGGTCCCCTTCGAGATACGGGAAGGCGGGGCGCACTCCTCTTTCACCGTCCGGGAGGGCGAAACGCTCTGGTTCATCCTTTCCTATAACCGTCCGGTGCTCGCAGGCCCCGCAGAAGGGGAGCGCCTCCTCAGGAGGACGATCGGGTACTGGCACGACTGGGTCCATACGTGCGAAAGCGGGCGGTGCGCTTTTGAAGGCCCCTGGCACGACCTGATGGTGCGTTCCAGCCTCGCCCTGAAGCTCCTCACCCATACGCAGACGAGCGCCATCTGCGCGGCGCCCACCACTTCCCTGCCTGAAGAGCTCGGGGGGGTGCGGAACTGGGACTACCGCTACAACTGGCTGCGGGACGCATCCTTCACCGTGCAGGCCTTCAACAGTCTCGGCTATGTGAAGGAGGCGAAGGAATTCCTGCGCTGGTGCTACGACAAGTTCAGAAGATTCCCTCCCGAGGATCTCAAGCCCCTCTACAGCCTGCATGGGGACGCGGAGCTGGAGGAGGAGGAGCTCGGGCATCTTTCAGGATACAGGAACTCGCGGCCCGTGCGCATCGGCAATGCGGCCCATCGCCAGGTCCAGCTCGATGTCTTCGGCGAGCTGATACAGGCCGTTTACGATACGACGCGCTACGGAGTGGATATCGCGCCTGAGGACTGGCCCCATCTCGACGGAATCCTCAATTATGTCTGCTTCCACTGGAAAGAGAAGGACCAGGGCATCTGGGAGCCGCGGTGCGCGCCGCGCCACTATACACACTCGAAGCTCATGTGCTGGGTGGCCCTCGACCGCGGAATACGGATCGTGGAGAACCTGAGTCTGGAGAGGGACCTCGGCGACTGGAAGCGGGTACGTGAAGAGATCAGGGAAGCGCTGCTGACACGGGGTTTCAATAAGAAAATGAACAGCTTCGTCCAGTTCTTCGGGGCTGAGGAGCTCGATGCCTCAAGCCTCCTGATCCCCCTGATGGAGTTCCTGCCCTTCGACGACCCCCGGGTACAGGGGACGGTGGATGCCGTAATGAAAAACCTGATGAAAAACGGCTTTGTGTACCGCTATCGGAACGACGACGGGGTGCAGGGCGGGGAGGGCTGCTTTCTCCTCTGCACCTTCTGGCTGGTGGATGTCCTCGCTCTCTCGGGACGGAGGGAGGAGGCACGGGAAATCTTCTCAGCTCTCTGCAAATATACCAGCCCCCTGGGGCTCCTCTCTGAAGAGATCGATCCCGACACGGGAGAGCTCCTCGGCAACTATCCCCAGGCGTACAGCCATATCGGTCTCATCAACAGCGCACTGTATCTCGGAAAGGCGTGGGGCAAGGCGCGGAAGGGGGCCGGACCGCCTGAACCGGCAGGGATGCGGCGCTAAACGGCGGCGCACGGAGGGGCGGGCGCCTCGAAAAAGGGACCCGGCGCTACGCCGTTTCCTCTGGATTGTCCTTTTCCTGCTCCTCAATGAAGCGGAAAAGCTTCTCCATGGCGTCGATCTGCTGCAGTTTCTTGTTCCGGCCCGAAAACTTGATGATATCTTCGAGAAAGTCGGGGGATTCGGGCAGGGCCGCATTGTAGACGCCCCTCTTGGTCACTTTATACCCCTCGATTTCCGTTCTCACGCTGTTCGCAGTCGCCAGGACCTTGCGTACGGCGATATAGCCGTTCTTCACATTCAGAAGGGAAAGTGCAGACCGCAGGTACTGAATAGCATCGTTCCAGTTTTCAAGGGAAAACTCGATCTCCGCATGGACCAGCACTTCGCCGTTCTTATTGATGTCGATGGCGCTTATGGAGATATCCTTTGAAAGATTCCAGACGCTGTCGACGATGTCCTGGCTGATCTCCCGGTAGGAATACGGGAGCTTGATAAAGAATGCTCGTATCTCACGGTACAGTTCCATGGCTCATTATAACATTATCCGCCCTAAAGACAACACCGGACCGAGCCGGGCGTGTTGTGAAGAGCGAGGGCACAAAGGAGCTCCCAGAACAGGCCTCCTCCGGTGCGGAGAGCAGGGGAGCATCCGCTGTATGTGCGGGGAAAGGGAGGTCGTAACTCCCCCTCACCCCCTCTTACCCTAAGAGGGGGAAAATACAGGGTGTCCTCTTCACGGGAGTGGAGGGAACAGGAGACCCTTTTTTACTGCAGTAGGGGGAACAGAAGGTCTCTCCTCACGGAAGGAAGGGGAATGCAGTTCCCTCCCCTTAGAGTAAGGGGAGGCGAGGAGGGGTTACTGTCTTTCTCCCTTTCCTTGTCTTTCCATCGCTTTTTCCTGTCTCACTCTTTCTCATTCTGTCTCACTCCGTCCTTCTCGTGTCTTTGCCGGTGCGAAGGGTCGTATCCTGAAGCGATCCCTTTGTTTTTTCATACATCACCCTCTTTATTATTTTGCCACGAATAGTTAACAATATGCTAAACAAAAATAATTATTGACTTATAGTATTCTAATAATTTAAATTTCTAACAAAACTATCTTCAGGAGGTTTCTATGAGAAAGTTCGTTGCAGTACTCCTTACTCTCTCGCTCCTCCTTCCCCTTCCCGCATTGGCCGCCGATCAGGGCGACCTTCTTCAGAAAATCGAGGCTCTGTCAAAAGAGCTCGACCGCCTGAAACAGCAGATGCAGGAAATAAAGAGCAGGGAGGAGGCGAAGGAGCAGCGGATAGCAGCCGCGGAGAAAAAGGCGGAAGCGGCCGCGGCGCCTTCCTGGCTCGAAATCGGGGGAGATTACCGGTTCCGGTTCGACTCCCTGAGCGGCAAGGTGCATGACTACGTGCAGTACACCGGGACCTCCGGAATCTCGATGGGAGGGTTCACCTTCTTCGCCTCAGGGGTGAACGGGTACGATGTCAAGAACGACACCATCCTCCTCAACCGTTTCGGGCTTAACCTCAAGGCGAAGGCGACGGAGGACGTCCAGGTCAAGGCCCGCCTCGTCATGTACAAGATCTTCGGCCGCGATTCTGCGGACCCCGTCATCGGGAGCCTGTTCGCCGACAAGAGCGGTATCTTCGACGGCAATATCGGCCATGTGCCCCAGGATAACACCCTGCGGGTAGACCAGGTCTATGCGACGTGGAGCAACGTGTTCGGCGCGCCGGTATGGCTTTCGGTCGGCCGGAGGCCCTCCACGGACGGCGTCCCGGCGAACCTGAAAGAGAACCGCGAGAGGATCGGCAACGCCGGAGTACCCGCATCCCTGATCAATTACGCCTTCGACGGCGGCACCGTTGGCTACGCTCCCGATATCGACGCACTCCCCGGAGCGTATGCAAAACTCTGCTACGGGAGAGGGTACGAGGAGGGATTCAGGACCGAGGGGCAGGACAACCTGGTGAAAGACGTCGATTTCGTGGGGCTGAACCTCGTTCCCTATGACACCGACGCGCTCCGCATCGAACTGCAGTGGGACAGAGCGTTCAACCTCTTCAGCAATATGCCCGACCAGACTTCCGGCATGTTCACCTCCGTCGTCACCAACGTGGGCGACGTCGACCAATACGGCCTTCTCGTCTCGGGTAAGCTCGAAAAGCTCGGCCCCGGCGACCTCAACCTCTTCGGCTCCTTCGCCCTTTCGAAAACCCATCCGAACGACAATGTCCTCTCCCTGCCTTTCGGCACCTTCGGCGGGCAGACCTTCAACGCCGGCTTCGGCCTGATGTACGACGAGGGGAACAAGCAGAGCCGCACGGGCCATGCCTACTGGGTGGGAGCGCGGTACGATCTCAAGCCCACCGGCACGAAAATCGGCGCCGAGTATAACTACGGGTCCAAGTACTGGCTCGCCTTTACCCCTGCTTCCGACGACCTCTGGACGAGCAAGATCGGCACGCACGGAAGCGTGTACGAAGTCTACCTGATCCAGAGCCTCAACAAAAAGCCGATCGCCAAGAGGGGGGACGCCTTTATCAGGCTCGGGTTCCAGTATTACAAGTTCGATTATACCGGCAGCAACAACTGGATGGGAGAGCCCAAGAAGATCTCCGACCTGAGCACCACGGATGTAAACGGCACCCAGATGTTTGCGCCGCTTAAAAACGCAAGGGATTTCTACATGACCTTTGACGTCGTATTTTAGTCACCTCCTCCCCATTGCAGCAGGAAGGGGCCGGTGCGCCCCTTCCGATTTTTTCCCGTCGCCCTTTTACGGTGCTGAACAGGGATACAGCCGGAGGACGGAGCCATGGTGCTGAAACATCTTCTTCTCCCCTGCATAATCTTTTGTATCCTGTGCGTCCCTGCGGTCCGCCCTGCCGCCGCCGCGGGCCCCGGTGCCGCGGCCCCCGATTTCACCCTCCCCGACGCCGGAGGCAAAAAGGTCTCCCTAGCGGAGGGGAAGGGGAAGGCAATCCTCCTGCATTTCTGGGCCACCTGGTGCGGTCCGTGCCGGGCGGAGATGCTCTCCCTCAGCACCCTCTACCGGGAATTCAGGGACAAAGGGCTCCTCGTCCTCGCGGTCTCGGTAGACACCTCCGCCAAACCGGTGCACGCCTTCCTTGCCGAACAAAATATTCCCTTTCCCGTCCTCCTCGATACGGAGAGGGAGGTCTATTTCGATACCTATGCGGTTTTCGGGCTGCCCACCTCTTTTCTGATCAACAGGGACGGGGTGATAGCGGAAAGGATCGTGGGCGAGACGGCGTGGGATTCCCCGGCGGTGAAAGAGAAGGTGCGCAGGCTCCTTCCCGAAAAATAAAAAAGAGTGAAACCAATGAAAAAGAAGAGCTCACCCCCTGGGCGCGCGCGGAAGGGAGCCCAGACAGCCGCCCTTTCCCTCCTTCTCCTCGCGATGGGCTGCTCCTCCACCTTCATCATCACCAAGGAGGGGAAAGGGTACTATTTCGGCAGCACTGCGGCGCGCCTCTATACGATGCTCTGCTCCTCGGGAGACCTGCGCGCCATACTGGACGACGCCGGACTCCACTCCGCAACGAAAGACGCGCTCTACCGGTATAACTGCGAGCCAGCGGAGCGGTCGAAGGAAAAGGTGCGGGAGATCTACGCCGCCCTTTCCCCTGAGCAGAGGAGGGAGCTGCGCCTCGCTTTCCAGAAGCATGGCTACGATATCAACTACCTGGAGTGCTGAGGGGACAAAATCCCCGTATCCGGTCGGATACGCTAGGGTGTGTTTGCAGACTGTGTTCGTTGCGAGACCGGGCGAAGAGACTTCCGGATGCCTTGGGGGCAAGGCGTCCCAAGACCCCGGAAAAAGAACAGGGGTCCCCGAAGAATCAAAGATTCTTTGGGGCAGCGAAAGCGCCCGGAGGCGTAGCTGAAGCTACGTCGAGGACGATGTGCCCGGGAGAACGAAGATCCGGGGGCTCTGCAGCCGGTCGCAGTAGGAGAGAGTGTGCAGACACACCCTAAGGTGTGTTTGCAGACTATTGAAGCAGCCCCTCCACAGGGTACCCCTCCTTTTTCATGCCCTTCCCGATTTCTTCCAGGGTGGTCTTCTCGTCATCGAAAAGCACGGTGAGGGACTGCTGCATGATGTCGTCGTCCGCAGAAAGGACGCCCGGAACAGACTCGGCGGCAAAACGTGCCGCCATTCCCGTCGACGCTCAGGTGATCCCCGGCACTTTGAGCCTAGCTTTTTGCTGAACAGCCAGAACCGGATCCCCGGAGAGCACGAAAAAGAATGCAGCGAGGACCGCGAGAATACTTCTTCCGCCTGGTTTCATCAACACGCCTCCCCTCGTTTGCTCATGAATGCACCACAAGGAGCATGCCTCTATCATACAAAAATTCAGCGGGGTTTTCGAGAGGCCCCCTCTGTTGACGGTGCAGGGGAGGAGAGGTGCGGGAGCCTCAGGCAGAGAAGCGTTGACAAAAGAGCGTGAAACATTTAAATTAACAGTGTTAATAAAAAAAATCGCAGTTAAGAATAACTGATGGGCGTTAAGCAAAAGAGGGCGAGATACAAAGAGGAGTTCCGCCGCGAGATTCTCGATGCGGCCAGGGAGCTCTTTAGTAAGGAGGGGTACGAGAAGTTCTCCCTGCGCAGGCTTGCCGAAAGAATAGAGTACTCTCCGACCACTATTTATCTCTATTTCAAGGACAAGGACGATCTGCTTTTTGCGATCTGCGAAGAGGTTGCCGAGCAGTTTCTCGCCGATCTGAGCCGTATCGGCGCGCTCCAGACCGACCCTCTCGAAGCGCTCCGTCAGGCCCTGCTCTATCTCATAGAGTTCGGGTTCGGGAACCCCAACCAGTACAAGGTGTTCTTTTTCACGAACCCCACCGTGTACGGAACGCGGGAAGAATTCATGGAGAAAGAGTCCATGGCGCGGAGCTCCTACTTCGCATTCAGGAAGATCGTGCAGGATTGTATCGAAACAGGGAGGCTTCGCGAGATGGACACGGAGGTGCTGACACAGGTCCTTGCCGTGGCGGCTCACGGCCTGATCGTGATGACCCTTTTCAACAAGAGTTTCCCCTGGGCGGACCGGCAGGCGCTCGCCCACACGCTGGTCGACGGCTTGCTGCGGGGGTACCGGCAGTAGCTCTCGCGCACGGGGCGGCGCCGTCATCCCCCCGTGCTTTCAGGATCATGTCCGGAACAACGGGATACGGAACGCTCGGAAAGAGCGAACATGCGGAGGAAGCGAACGTGATAGTCGCAGGAAAATCCATGCA
This sequence comes from Thermodesulfovibrionales bacterium, assembly GCA_046350935.1. Classification (GTDB taxonomy): domain Bacteria; phylum Nitrospirota; class Thermodesulfovibrionia; order Thermodesulfovibrionales; family Dissulfurispiraceae; genus Nitrobium. The sequence continues at coordinate 24,412 of JAXLZK010000019.1, read as the reverse complement.
GAGCAAAAGCGGAACGAAAAAGATTCTCCTCACGGGCATTCTCGCCGGATGCCTTTTGATGGCCGGGTGCGGAAAGAAGAGCAGTCCGGTCGGAGGGGCTCCGCCCCCTCCCCCCGAAGTGGGGGTCATGGCGGTGCAGCCGCAGCGCGCGGCGCTCACCACGGAGCTTGCCGGCCGTACCTCGGCCTATCTCATTGCCGAAGTGCGGCCGCAGGTGGGCGGCATCATCCAGAAGCGCCTGTTCACCGAAGGTTCGGACGTCAAAGCGGGTGAAGTGCTCTACCAGATCGACCCCGCCGCCTACCAGGCAGCCTACAACAGTGCCAAGGCCGCCCTTGCCAAGGCGGAAGCCAATCTCTTTCCCGCCCGCCTGAAGGCCGCGCGGTATAAGGAGCTTGTCGCCATCAATGCGGTCAGCCAGCAGGACTATGACGATGCGAGCGCCGCGCTGAAGCAAGCTGAAGCGGACGTCGAGGCAGGTACTGCCGTGCTCGAGACCGCCCGCATCAATCTGGCGTACACCCGCATCACCGCTCCCATTTCCGGGCGGATCAGCAGGTCCGCGGTGACGGTGGGAGCCCTGGTTGCGGCGAACCAGGGGAGCGCCCTCGCAACGATCCAGCAGCTCGATCCGGTCTACGTCGATGTCACCCGGTCGAGCGCCGAGATGCTGCGCCTGCAGCAGGCCCTGGCAGAAGGCCGCCTCAAAAAGGCGGGCGTCCGCGACGCGAAGGTCAGGCTGCTCCTCGAAGACGGCACCCCGTACCCCCTGGCCGGCACCCTTAAGTTCTCCGAAGCCACGGTGGACCAGAGCACCGGCTCTCTCACCCTGCGGACGGTGTTCCCCAACCCGAAGCATACGTTGCTGCCGGGAATGTTTGTCCGCGCGCTCCTTGAGGAAGGGATCAACGAGAGGGCGATTCTTGTCCCGCAGCGCGGGGTCACCCGGACCCCGGCCGGCGACGCGATGGTCATGCTGGTAGGGAGCGGCGAGAAGGCGGAGCCGCGGGTCGTCAAGGTCAGCCGGACCGTCGGCGACGCCTGGCTGGTCAGCGAGGGGCTCAAAGCGGGCGACCGCGTCATCCTGGAAGGGCTGCAGAAGGCGCGGCCGGGGACGCCCGTGAAGGCGGTGCCGTTCGCCGCCGCTCCCGGCGGGACCTCCGCCAGTGCTCAGCCCGCGGCAGCGCCGAAGAGATAAAGGAGACGACGCATGTCGAAATTCTTCATAAACCGCCCCATCTTCGCGGTGGTGATCGCCCTCATGATCATGCTGGCCGGCCTGCTCGCGATCAAGACGCTCCCGGTTTCCCAATACCCGGCGATCGCTCCTCCGCAGATCGCCATCAACGCCGTCTACCCGGGGGCCTCGGCCCGGACTGTGCAGGATACGGTCACCCAGGTGATCGAGCAGAAGCTGAACGGGATCGACAACCTGATCTATATGTCCTCCACCAGCGATTCGACAGGGGCCGTGAGCATCACCCTGACCTTCAAGGCCGGCACCGACCCGAACATCGCCCAGGTGCAGGTGCAGAACAAGCTGCAGCTCGCGGTGCCGCTCCTCCCGCAGATCGTGCAGCGGCAGGGGATCCAGGTGGTCAAATCGACCCGGAACTTCCTGCTGATCATCGGCCTCGTGTCGGAGGACGGCTCCATGGACCGGAACGCCCTGACCGACTACATGATCTCCAACCTCCAGGACATCATCAGCCGGTTGGACGGGGTCGGGGAGCTGCTCCTCTTCGGCACCCAGAACGCCATGCGGATCTGGCTGGACCCGGCCAAACTGAACAACTTCCACCTCACCACCAGCGACGTCGCTGCGGCGCTGCAGGCCCAGAACGTCCAGGTGTCGGCCGGCCAGTTCGGCGGCGTCCCCGCCAACAAGGGGCAGCAGCTGAACGCCACCATCAACGCCCGCTCCCTCCTCCAGACACCAGAACAGTTCGACGCCATCATCCTGCGCACCAATCCTGACGGGTCAACGGTCCGGCTAAAGGACGTGGCCGAGAGCAGGATCGGCACCGAGAGCTACGAGATCCAGTCGTACTACAACGGAAAGCCCCTGGGGGGAATGGCGGTCCGCCTCGCCACCGGCGCCAACGCGCTCGAGACCGGCGAACGGATCAAGGCGAAGATGGCGGAGCTGTCGAAATACTTCCCGCCCGGCATGAAAGTCGTCTACCCCTACGACACCACCCCGTTCGTCAAGATCTCGATCATGGACGTGGTCGAGACCCTGATCGAGGCGGTCTTCCTGGTCTTCATCGTGATGTTCCTCTTCCTGCAGAACATCCGGGCCACCCTGATTCCGACCATCGCGGTGCCGGTAGTGCTTTTGGGCACAATGGGCGTGCTGGCGGCCGCCGGTTTTTCGATCAACACCCTGACCATGTTCGCCCTGGTCATCGTCATCGGCCTCCTGGTGGCCGATGCCATCGTCGTGGTCGAGAACGTGGAGCGGATCATGTCCGAGGAGGGGCTGTCGCCGCACGATGCCACCATCAAATCGATGGGGCAGATCACCAGCGCGCTCTGGGGCATTGCCACGGTGCTGACCGCGGTCTTTCTCCCCATGGCGTTTTTCAGCGGCTCGACCGGCGTCATCTACCGTCAGTTCTCGATCGCCATCATCTCCGCCATGATCCTCTCGGTGCTGGTGGCGATGATCCTGACCCCGGCGCTCTGCTCCACGATCCTGAAGCCGGTGGCGAAAGGACATGCGGCGGAGGGGAGCGGACGGCTCTCCTGGTTCTTCCGCTCCTTCAACCGGGCGTTCGAGTTCTTCCGGGGAAAATACGAGAGGATCGTCAGCCGCTCCTTCAGAAAGCCGGTCCGCTACCTCGCGGTGTACGGCGTCATCGTCGCCGCGATGGTCTGGTTCTTCCTCCACCTCCCGACCTCGTTCCTGCCGGACGAGGACCAGGGCTTCCTCATCTGCCAGATTCAGCTCCCCGCAGGCTCCACCCAGGAGCGGACCATCCAGGTGGCGCGCGAGGTGGAGAAGCACTTCCTCGAAAAGGAGGCCAAAACGGTGGAGGGTATCATTACCGTGGCCGGGTTCAGTTTTGCAGGCCGCGGCCAGAACATGGGGCTCGCGTGGGTAAAACTGAAGGACTGGAAGCTGCGCGCTGCTCCTGACCTGAAGGCTGCTGCCGTTGCCGGCCGGGCAATGAAGGCCTTCTCCCGGATCCGCGACGGCCTCGCCTTCGCTTTCTCACCTCCTGCGGTGCTCGAAATGGGGGTGGCGAACGGCTTCGACTTCCAGCTGCAGGACCGCGGCGGCCTGGGGCATGAGAAGCTCATGGAGGCGCGCAACCAGCTCCTGGGGATGGCGATGCAGAACAGGAAGCTCGTCGCGGTCCGCCCCAACGGACAGGACGACGCCCCGCAGTTCAAGCTCGACATCGACGACGTACGGGCCGGCTCCCTCGGGATCTCGCTGGCCGAGGTCAACAACGTGCTGGCCACCGCCTGGGGAGGGTCCTACGTCAGCGACTTCATCCAGAACGGCCGGGTGAAGAAGGTCTACCTCCAGGCCGACGCCCGGTACCGGATGCTGCCTGAGGACATCAACAGATGGTATGTCCGGAACGTAAAGGGCGAGATGGTGCCGTTTTCGGCCTTTTCCACGGCGCGCTGGGAATACGGTTCGCCCCGCCTGGAGCGGTACAACGGGATCCCCTCCGTCGAGATCATGGGGCAGGCGGCCCCCGGCGTGAGCACCGGAGAGGCCATGGCCGAAATGGAAAAGATGGCGGGCCAGCTGCCGCCCGGGATCGGGTACGAATGGACCGGCCTCTCCTACGAGGAGAAGCAGGCGGGGAAACAGGCCCCGGCCCTGTATGCCATCTCGCTCCTGGTGGTGTTTCTCTCGGTAGCGGCGCTGTACGAGAGCTGGACCATCCCCTTCGTCAACCTGCTGATGCTGCCGCTGGGCCTGGTGGGAGCGGTCGCGGCGGTTACGCTGCGGGTATTGCCCAACGATGTCTATCTCCAGATCGGCCTGCTCACCACCGTGGGGCTTTCGACCAAAAACGCCATCCTGATTATCCAGTTCATCAAGGCGCAGCTGCACGAGGGCCACGAGCTGGTCGAGGCCACCCTGTCGGCGGTGCGGATCCGGCTGCGCCCCGTCATCATGACCTCGCTGGCCTTCTTCTTCGGCACCTTGCCGCTCGCCCTGACCCGCGGGGCCGGGGCTTCAGCCCAGAACGCCATCGGCACCGCCGTCACCGGAGGACTGCTCTCGGCTACCTTCATCGACCTATTCTTTATCCCCTTTTTCTTCGTGATGGTGTCGCGGCTGTTCGGCCGGGGGAAATACAGAGTGCGTGCGGCAGCGCCTGCTGCTCCTGCTGCGGAGGAACAGTGACATGAGGCTGAAAAAAACTTCGGTATCCCTGCATCTCTGCGTCTCACTCCTGATTCTGGTCATGACCGGCTGTACCATGGCCCCGCAATACACACGGCCTGAAGCGCCTGTCCCGGCCGCCTGGCCGGACGGTCCGGCATACGGGGGCGGCGGCGCGGCCGCGCCGGACGGACGGGCCGCTGCCACGGTCGCCTGGCGGGAGTTCTTTCTCGACGAACAGCTCCGGAAGCTGATCGCGCTCGCGCTCGACAAGAACCGCGACCTGCGCGTGGCGGCGCTCTCCATCGAAAGGTCGCGGGCGTTGTACCGCATCCAGCGCGCCGACCTCTTTCCCACGGTGGAGGCGACCGGCAGCGGGAGCGCACAGCGGCTGCCCGCAGGCACCTCGCGCACCGGAGAGGCGGTTACGTCTCATCAATACAGCGTCGAGCTCGGCTTCAGCGCCTACGAGCTCGACTTCTTCGGCCGTCTGCGGAGCCTCAAGGACCAGGCGCTCGAACAATTCTTCGCCACGGAGGAGGCGCGCCGCAGCGCGCAGATCAGCCTCGTGGCGGAAGTGGCGGGCGCCTACCTCGCCCTTGCCGCCGACAGGGAGCGCCTGAAGATCGCCCGGGACACATTCGAGAGCCAGCAGGCTTCCTATGCTCTTATCAAGCGCCGCTTCGAAGCAGGAGCCTCCTCAGGGCTGGACCTTCGCCAGGCCCAGTCCAGCGTCGAGGCGGCCCGGGTCGAGAGCGCGCGCTTCACCAGCCTGGTGGCCCAGGATGAAAACGCGCTGGCGCTCCTGATCGGTTCGCCCGTACCGGCGGACCTCCTGCCGTCAGGGCTCGGTGCATTCTCCGCACTCAAGGAGCTCAGCGCGGGGCTCCCGTCCGACGTGCTGCAGCACCGCCCCGACATCATGCAGGCGGAGCACCTTCTCAAGGCCGCCTATGCGGATATCGGCGCGGCGCGCGCGGCCTTCTTCCCGCGCATCACCCTCACGTCGGCCATCGGCACCGCGAGCGACCAGTTGTCCGGACTTTTCGGGTCCGGCTCCGCAGCCTGGAGCTTCGCACCCCAGATCACCCTCCCGATCTTCAACGCAGGGCGAAACCGGGCCGCGCTGAACGTCGCGGAGGTCGACCGGGAAATCTTCCTGGCCCGGTACGAGAAAGCCGTTCAGGACGCTTTCAGGGAGGTGGCGGATGCCCTCGCGCAGAAAGGGACCCTCGGAGAGCAGATGGAGGCGCAGCAGTCCCTGGTGGACGCCACTGCCGAAAGCTACCGCCTGTCGCAGGCGCGCTACCGCAACGGCGTAGCGAGCTACCTGAACGTCCTCGACGCGCAGCGCTCCCTTTACAGTGCGCAGCAGGGGCTGGTGAGCATTCGCCTCTCGCGGCTGATCAATAGGGTGACACTCTACAAGGTCCTCGGCGGGGGAGGAGTGTAGCGGGTAGTGCTGTTCGGGTCTGTCATGGGATAGTCACCTCCCTGATAGCTGAAGCCACGTCCTCTATGCCCACCCCTCAAGGTGGAAAGCCCGATCACCCGCGCCGCAGGGTTGATCTCCCGCGCCGCTGCCTCGGCTACCTTCCGCTTCTCCTCCGTGATCGCATCCACCTTGCTTAAGGCGATGATGTCCGCATCCTTCAGCTGGGTCGAGATCAGTCTCTTCAGGGACTCATACCCCAAAAGCTTGTCAAAACGCGACGTGTCCAGAAGCACAATGGTCGGCCCTATCGTCACATGCAGCTTGCCGGCGGCAGGCTTCACCACATCCCGCACCGAATTGGGCACCGCCATGCCCGTGGGCTCGATGATGCAGTAGTCGGGGTGCGGCCCCTCCGCAAGCGCCTTCAGCGTCAATAGTAGATTGCCCGCCACCTGACAGCAGATGCACCCTCCCCGATGTCCTTCACCGTCAGGCCGAACTCCTGGATCACTTTGCCGTCCACCGGAACGGCCCCTACCTCGTTGACCAGAATGGCGACCTTGCTGCCGGTCTGCGACAGGGTCCTCCCCATTGTCACGATCAGGGTCGTCTTCCCCGATCCGAGGTATCCCGCTATCTGCGCCAACTTCATGCTTCCCCTCCTTTTGCAGAACAAATCTGTCCTTGATTATTGACCGGAATAGTGCTTGTTCTCCACATCTTATGCGACCGACTTCAATGCGCTGACGAGCGCCTCCATGTTCTCCTTGGGCACCTCAGGCCACAGGTCGCAGCCCGGCCATACTGCATTGGCCCCGTCCTTGAGGCACTGTGTCACGGCAGGGCCGACGTCTTTTGCCTGCCCCTTGTGCAGCACCTTCACCGGATCGAAGTTGCCGAGGACGACAACATCGGGCCCCACCTTCTGGCGGGTCTCCGCCAGATTGTTCTTCTGGTCCACGCTGATGGCGTCCGCCCCGCACTCCACCATATCGGTGATGATGGCGTTGGTGTCTCCGCAGATATGGAGCACCGTGGGCTTGGGCATCCCGGCAAGAGTGCGCACCACGTGGGGCTTAATAAGACTATTGAAGCTCCGGGGACTCATACAATCGGAGGTGCCGCCCATCTCACGGAGCACAAAGTAGTCGGCTCCGGCGTCCTTGTATATTTCACACACCTTGATGATCACCTCCGAAAGCCTTTCGAGGATTGCGCCGATCCTTTCGGGGTCGAGGAAGGACTCCTCGAAAAGCTCATCCAGTTCCATGACCTGTCCTGCAAGGGTAAAGGGACCGAGCACATAGGCGCCGATGGCGATCTCGTCTCCCATTTCCCTCCTGATCGCCTTCATCGCACCGGTGACCACGGGGATCCTGCCTGCATTCGCCAGGTCAGCAGGGATCTTCACATCGTCGGCATACTTGACGCATTTCTCCCTTACCGTGGGGTAGAGCAAGCCCTCCACGTCGTCAAAAAAGTTCATCGTCGCACCGAGGGCTTCCGCCTCCACCCCGAAGTCGAAGGGGACGACTGCGCACTCAAATCCGAATTCCTTATAGGTGCCGAGGGCAGCCTTGGCCATCAGCTCGGGATCGCGGTGTGCCAGGGAGAAGACGACTCCGTACTTCTCCAGGACAGGGGCGACCACATTTCCCATTCCGCTGAAGATCGGGGGACGATCCACCTTCTCCCCTTTCAGCAACTTCAAAACTCTCTCTTTCGGTGTCATTGCGCTCTCTCCTTCCATTAAATGATCTCAGGGTCCTGCTTGAGCATCAAACTATCTTTACCTTACGCGCTTCCTCTTCTTTTTTCGGTAACAAATACTACAGCGCTGCTCCTGAATAACTTTGAAGAAGTCTTTTCGCTGTCATTGCGAGGCGGAGCGAAACAATCTCGCCTTTGGAGAATTCACCAGCTTAGAGATTGCTTCGTCGCAAAAAAGCTCCTCGCAATAACATTCCGGGAGTTTATCAGTACCCTGTTAGGGTGCATACACCTCCCCTACCCCCGCACTGTAGTAAACGCTACTGCAGAGGTGCCGCCAACGGCTATACAGTAAAGGGAGGAAATCGTCCGCACGTCAGGGAGCCGGCCACGGGCGCCCGGCTCCGTGCGGTGAGAAGCTGCCCGGCCGCAGAAGGAGAGGCGCCGCCGGGAGACATACAGGAAAATACCCTACTACATCACGAGGAGGAATGCCAGATGAATCAGGAGCACGCGAACGGTGAAACCGCGATCAGGGAAATCGTCATCGAGTACTGCGTCGTATGCAATTACCGCGCAATTGCCGCGGTAACCGCCAAGCAGGTGGAGAGGGAGTTCGGCGTCGCGTCCACCTTTGTGCAGTCGAAGGTGAACGGCGCCCTGGAGATCAGAGTGGACGGCGAGCTGATCTTCTCCAAGACGCAGTCAGGACGGTTCCCCCAGCCGGGAGAGGTGGTGCAGATACTGAAGAACAGGAGAAAAGGCGCAGCATAAGCACGCAGGGTGAAGCGCGGGAGCCGGGGCATGCCTGCACGCCTTACTGCAGCGCTTCCAGCTCTTCCCAGCGCCGGTAGGCCCCGCTTATCTCCTTCTCCAACTCCTCCATCCGGGTCCGGGCGGCGGCGATGGCGGCGCCGTCCTGCCGGTAGAGGGCGGGATCAGCCAGGGCTTGATAGAGCGCCTGCTGCTCCGCCTCCAGGGCCTCGATGCGCTGCGGCAGCGCTTCCAGCTCCCGCTGTTCCTTGTAGCTGAGCTTCCGGGGCCGCTCGCTCTGCAGGCGGGGTTTCCCTTTCTTTCCCGCTGCTGCTGCGGGCAGCGGCGAAGCAGCGGGTGCGCGCCGGCGGAGCCAGTCGTCGTATCCTCCCACATATTCGGTAAGCCGTCCCCCTTCCTCGAAGACGAGGGTGCCGGTTACCACGTTGTTGAGAAAGGCGCGGTCGTGGCTGACCAGGAGGACGGTGCCCTTGTATTCCACGAGCAACGCCTCAAGGAGCTCCAGGGTCTCCGCATCGAGGTCGTTGGTAGGCTCGTCCAGGACCAGCACATTCGACGGCCTGGTGAAGAGCCTGGCGAGAAGCAGGCGGTTGCGCTCCCCTCCCGAGAGGACCTTCACCGGAAGACGCGCCCTCTCCGGGGGGAAGAGGAAGTCCTGCAGATAGCCCACAACGTGGCGCGGCGCTCCGTTGATAAAGACATTCTCGCTGCCTTCGCTCACGCTGTCCCGGGCGGATTTCTCTTCATCCAGCTGCTCCCGGTGCTGGTCGAAATAGGCGACCTCGAGGCGGGTCCCGTGGCGCACCGTCCCCTGGTGGGGAGCGAGCTCACCCAGCAGGAGGCGCAGGAGGGTGGTCTTGCCCGAGCCGTTGGGGCCGATAATCCCGACTTTGTCGCCGCGCATGATCGCGGCGGAGAAATCGGAGACAAGGGGCTGATCTGTCCAGCGGTATCCAACGCCGAGCGCCTCGATCACCAGTTTGCCGGTTTTCTCCGCCTCGTTCGTCTGCATACGCACCGAGCCGGGGGCCTCGCGCCGGGCGCGGCGCTCCCTGCGCAGCTCCTCAAGCGCCCGCACCCTGCCCTCATTGCGGGTGCGCCGCGCCTTGATCCCCTGCCGTATCCACGCTTCCTCCCGGGCCAGCCTCTTATCGAAGAGGGCCTGCTGCCCGGCCTCCGCCTCCCTCTCCGCCTGCCTGCGTTTCAGGTAGACGGCGTACTCGCCGGGCCAGTCGGTGAGGCGGCCCTCGTCGATCTCGACGATACGGGTGGCCAGCTTCTGCAGAAACATTCTGTCGTGCGTGATAAAGAGAAGGGTGCCGCTGAAATCGAGAAGAAACTCCTCCAGCCACTCTATCGCCTCGATATCGAGGTGGTTGGTGGGCTCGTCCAGCAGGAGGAGGTCGGGCTCGCAGACGAGCGCCCGCGCGAGAAGGACACGCCGCTTATAGCCGCCCGAGAGCCCGGCGGCGGGCGCGTCCGGGGGGAGCTGCAGGCGCGAAAGCACTGTTTCGACACGCTGGTGCGCCCGCCATCCGCCCTGTGCGTCGAGGTCGTGCTGGATACGCTCCAGCTCCTGGAGCAGCGACGCGTCCCCTGCGGCACCCATCCGGCTGCTTATCCGGTGGTAGGCGGAAAGCAGATCCACCAACTCCCCCAGCCCTCCGGCCACCACATCGAACACAGTCCCCGGAAGCTCAGGGGGCACCTCCTGCGTGAGGCGGGCAACCCGCATCCCCTGCTGCCGGATGACCTCGCCCGAGTCGGGGACGAGCTCGCCGGAGATCAGCTTCATCAGCGTGGATTTTCCGGAACCGTTCCGGCCCACCAGGCAGACGCGCTCGCCGCTCTCGATATGCAGTCCCGCGTTCTCGATCAGCGGGGGGCCGCCGAAACGTATTTCTATGTTATGCAGGCTTATCAGCGCCATGCGGTTCTCCTTGTTTGGGGTTCGACCGGAAAGGGGAGAGAGAAAAGGCTTCTTTCTGTAGTGTAACAGGACAGGGACCCTCCCTGTCTATCAGAGATAGGCAGAGATAGGCAGAGACAGGCAGGGGCGGACGGCGGCAAACGGGAGACGAACGGGAGAGGGGCGGCGGTTAAGGAAACGGCCTCTTCGCGCCCGCTCTATCCGGGCCCCTGTTCAGGTGTGCAATACCGGCTCAATAGGTTCTGTACTTGTATCCTTTCCTTTTCATCGCCGCCGAGCTTTGCGACCAGGGCGGGCAGCCATTCGTCCCGGTCGGCGGAGGAGAAGCTGCGGGCTATGTCGTCATACAGCTCTTCGGGAAGGTCGCTGTATCCCAGGAGACTCCATACTACTTCCAGCCGTATCTCATACTCTCCTGAGGTCTTCCAGAGGCCGCAGAGGAACTCCTTCACCCCCGGATGGTCCTTCAGGGAGCGGAGCAGCAGCAGGGCAAACCTGCGGAGGGGCAGCTCCCTGTCCGGAGAGGAGGCGGCCTCCTGCAGCCACCGGCTGTCCTCCCCTCCGATCTCCGCCTGGCAGTAGCGAAGCAGCGGAAACGCACCGAGGTGCTCCAGGAGCGCGCCGCCGATTTTTCCGCCGCTCCGCAGGTCCTGAACCGCCTTTCCCGCCGCGTAGCGGTACACGATCTCTTCCCTGCTCGCCACTGCCGAAGTTTCCATTCAGTTCCCCTGCCCCATGATAAAGTCGCGGTGGGAGGGAAACTCCTCTCCGATCAGTGCGCAGATGCCGGAACGCTTCCGGGGGCTCGACAGTTTCAGGGCCTTCCACTCCCCGTCCGAAAGATCGACGGGACAGGACAGACCGATTCCCAACGTGGAGCAGAGGGCATCGGCGGCCTTGACCGTCAGGGCCGTCTTCCTCATGGAGGCGTCCTTTACGGACAGGAGGTCCGCGTGGTGGTGGTTCGCAAGGACAAACGACAGGGAGTCGGGAAGGTTCCAGCGCTCCGCCGCATACTCCCCGACATCGCTGTGATCGAAGCCGAGCAGGGCGCGTTCAGCCTCGATGAACGGGATCCGCTGTTCACGCACTGTGCGGATTACTTCAGCATACTTGTCCCGCAGGGTGCGGTTGATCAGCACCTTGCCGATATCGTGGAGGAGGCCGTGAATGAGCGGCTCACCCGCGGGGAGGAGGCCCGTTTCCCGCGCGATCACCGTCGCCCCCAGCGCAACGGCGGTATTGTGCTCCCAGAGCGTCCTGTCGACCCAGTCGGACAGAAGCCCCATGTCCCGGAGGGATGCCGCGAAGACCAGCGCCCTCACCGTCGTAAACCCGATGCGGATAACGGCGTCCGCGACATCGCCTACCCTGTTGTCCCGCGTATAGTAGGGAGAGTTGGCGATCCGGATGAGCCGCGAGGCGAAGGAGTGGTCAAGAGAGATGACTCCCAGCAGGTCGCGCAGGGAAGCGTTCTCGTTGGCAACGAGCTGCAATACTCTCGAAGCGACGGTGGGAAGGGAGGGGATATCGGTGATCACCTCCGGAATGCTTGCGAGCCGTTTCATTTTTGCCGCATCCATGACACATCCTGCAATGCACCGCACGGTGACGGTACAGAGATTCAAAACAGGGGCATTGTACCATACTCAGCGTGCAGCGTGCATCAGCGGCGCGCCTCCGTGCAGGACTGCGGTTCGCACAGGCCCTCCGGTCCGCTCACCAACCGGAGTGCGCCCTCCCCTGAATGCTGAAAGGCGGCACCCCGCTCCGCATCTTTCGGAACGCAGCATTCCTGGGTGTCTGTACAGTCGAGAAAGGCCCCTTTTTCCGCTGTTTCGTTCGCAGAACAGGCATCCTTGCACTTTCCCCCGAAAGCGGAGCACTCTTCCCCTGCAAAAGCAAGGGCGGGGAGGAGAAGGAAGCAAAGGGACAAGAAAAGAGGAAATCGCTTCATACCGTCTCCTTGAGGGAGCGGGTCCAGACAGATGCCTGGACCCGCAACAGAGAAATTACTTCTTCTTTGCAGCCGTTTTCTTCGTTGCCGCCGTCTTTGTGATTGCCGTCTTCGACGACGCGCATTTGCTTTTGCATGCCATAAGACACCTCCAGGTAGATTTGCATCAAATTACCAGAAACCGGATAAAAAATCAATTCCCTTTTCTGCACGCGGCTCAATAAAAACCGCGGCACAAACGGCAGCTCACCATAGCCTTTACCGAAAGGAAAAGCGCGGGTGGTCAAAAGCGATTCTGAATAGGTATCTTCTGGCATAGGGCGTGGGGATACCCCCTGCCCCCTTCACTCCATTTCAGAATCCGCCACTTCGGAGAGGGCCGGAGTCCTTCCCCCTTTCCGTCACCCCGGCGAAAGCGAGAGTCTCTCTCAGGCCGTCACCCCGGCGAAAGCCGGGGTCCAGTTCCTTGTTGGAAAGGACTGTGGATCCCGCTCTTGTCCCGGCCTAGTCCGGGATCGGCCAGTGATGACGGCACACAGCCACTGCGTTTGAGACAATGACAGGAAGAAAGGACACACCCATGAGCAGCTTTTTGCTCATTCCTTCGATATGTCTTCCGTTGAAAAGAATGGCAGGAGTGTCGGAAAGATTACAGAGGAGAACGACCTATTCTGTTCTATTTTGATAAAGAGGTTTGCTGCCATACTTTTCCTTCATGTACTTTCTTCTCTCCTACTCCGATAAGGAGTATTCTCTTCTATAGACCGCAACAACAATTCAGACGGCTCTTTTCAGGACACTCAAGAGGTGAAATCCATAAAAAAAGACTCATCAGAAAGAAGATAAAATGCCTCACCGTGTCGGATATTTTAACACCCGCCTCTGTCCCTCATGATCATCTTTCAGAACTCCTTGAAATAAAAGCTACAAACAATTCGGCATGTTTATTGCTTCTTACAAAAGAAAACTATCTTCGTTAGGCGGAGGTGAAACGATGAAAAGGGCGTGGTGATGTCGATGCTGAAAGGATGGCTCTGTGTGCTCCTCTTTCTGTTTGGGCTGAAGTAGCACGGTACAACAGCGGCTGGGGTGATATGGCTCGTGGCATAGCGCTCAGCCCGTCCGGAAACGTCTATGTGACAGGAGAAAGCTGTGTGGGAACAGAGAAAAACTGTGACTACGCCACAGTCGCCTACGATCGGAATCTTAAACAGTTGTGGGTCGCTCGGTACAGCGGCCCGGCAAATGGGGAGGACAATCCTTCAGCCATAGCAACCGACTCTCCGGGAACGTCTATGTGACGGGAGAAAGTTGTGATGGAAACGGGACGAACTGCGACTACGCCACTATCGCCTATGACGCAAGCGGCAATGAGCTCTGGGTCGCTCGCTACAACGGCCCCGGAAATGGTTCTGATTCTGCCAATGCCGGCGATCGGTCCGTCCGGCACCATCTATGTGACAGGAGGAAGTTACGCAAGCGGGACATACAATGACTACGCCACGGTCGCCTATGACGCAAACGGTAATGAGCTCTGGGTCGCTCGCTACAACGGCATGGTGAATGGTCATGCGTTTCTGCCCATGCCCTGGCAATCGGTCCGTCCGGCACCATCTATGTGACAGGATGGATTGAGGGAACCGGGACAGGCTATGACTACGTCACGGTCGCCTATGACGCAAACGGCAATGAGCTGTGGACGGCACGCTACAACGGCCCCCGGAAATGGGGAGGATCGTGCCATTGCGGCGACCGATTCCTCGAAATGTCTATGTGACGGGAAGAAACATGGAAGCGGGACAACTTGACTACGCCACTATCGCCTATGACTCAAGCGGCAACGAGCTGTGGGTGGCTCGCTACAACGGCCCCGGGAATAAAGGTGATGGTGCCCTTGCCCTGGCGGTCGGTCCGTCCGGCACCATCTATGTGACGGGGTATGGTTATGGAAGCGGGACAAACTTTGACTACGCCACTATCGCCTATGACTCAAGCGGCAACGAGCTGTGGGTAGCTCGCTACAACAGCCCGGCAAATGGGGATGATAATGCCACTGCCCTGGCAGTCGGTCCGTCCGGCACCATCTATGTGACGGGATGTAGGTATGGGAACCGTGACACGCTGGGACTATGCCACCATTGTCTATGACCCAAACGGCAATGAACGACGGGTGACACGGTACAGCACGGCAAATGGGGATGAGACCGCCACTGCCATGGCCATCGGTCCGTATGGCGGTGTGTATGTTACGGGCTATAGTTCGGTCTTTATTTCTGGAAATTCCTACTACGACTACCTCACCGTGAAGTATAAAGGGAGCCGCTGAAGAGGATCTGCAAAGTTCAGGGTTGTTTTATAAAAAGAATCGGGACCGGCCTATGCTCCGGTCCCGACTCCCTTTCCGTACTCCGGGTGCTTTCCTCCTCCTCTGCGCTAGGGAGAGGTAAAGTCAATATGTGCCATTTCAAGTGTGCCCAGTTCACTGGTAATGGTCAATAGGTCCGAGTCATCATAGAGGCTGTAGGTGTAATAGATGCCGGTCTTCCCATTCGGCAGTATCAGGCTTCGGGCTCGGAACGCTTGGCGGGTGATAGCGAAGGGTCTGGGGTGATCCTCTGAGGGGCGGAGTCATCGGAGAGAGAGGCAATCCAGATACTTCCGGTTGCGGTCGGATCAGTGTAAAAACTACCTGCCGCTACTGATGTGGTTGCATAGACGACATACCATTTGCCATCATTCCCCTTAAAGGGTTCGGGGAAGAGATGAACTGTTCCGGAGCCTGTGCCTGTGCTTGTATTCTCTTTATGCGCAGCCAAGACCCATCCGTTTGTTTTTGGTACACTTCGGTGTCCGATGTTCAGTTTCAAGGGTAAACAGCATCGTTTCTTTATCACCGTCTTCGTCGAGATCGAGAATCCAGGGAAACCTGCCTTTATTGCTGTTTGTTTTACGCACGTCTTGTTTGGTGCCTATGTCATAGATCATCGGGTTTCTTACTATGCTTTCCGAGCAGAGGGGATCATTGGGATTCAGGACTTGCGCCAGCGCAATTTGAGTGCCGTCAAAACTGAAATGCGCCTGGCTCGCCTCAGCACTCAATTCAGTTTCCACTCCCTGCTCATTATAATAGAGGTTGCGCCAGTATACTTTGACAACTCCGTCGGTGAGCTTTTGGTAGAGGATTCTTGAGGGCCCCGTGTTCCGCCGGGTAGGTTCCGAGAGAGCACAGCGTCCCCCTTCAGCATTGGGCACGTAATATAGTGTCCAGCCATCAGCGTTAGCTGCTCCGCCGGCATTTACTTCCTTGGCGACTTTGAGTCGATATCCGTAGGTAGCATCAGGCACGGTATAGATGATTGAAACGACACCGCTGCTTGAGTATACCCACTCGGGGCCGTTGGCATTGTCCGCGTTGATCGGAGCCAGGCCGGAGGCTAATTGATAGGTTTCGCCAACAGTAAACTTACCGTCTTCATCAAGCTTGCTGATCCATAAATTGTTTGATGTACTCTGCCAGAGTGCTCTGAAATATACGTTGTCGAATTCGGGATCAATGACTCTCCACGTATCGGGAGTGACTAAAACATCAGAGTCTTCCACTACAAAGGCTTCAGCGAGGACGGGGCGAAGGGAATGATGACCAGGGTAGAAAAGACGAGGAGCGTAAAAGCTTTGAAAATGATGTCGGAGTAGGGCACGGTACGTTTCATGATCACATCTCCTTTTCGAGGGGAAAGTCGGTGTCATTTGAGGACAACAGGAAGTGAGGGTGGATATTTTACGGCCTCCTCCTTTCCTCCCTGCGCTCGCGGACAGGCATAAAGTCGAGGAGAGTGCGGGAAGTGTTCTTGTGGAACATTCACTGAATAGCGCTCTTTCCGTGTTAGGAGTAAAACAGACAGGCTCTTGAATGTCAAGAGTTTTTATCGTGTGGCATGGCAAAATAGACAGGTGATTGATACTCTCTCTCCCTCGGTCACCCTTCCCCTCTCCCTGTCTTTCTCTGCCTCTTGCATTGACATATCTCTTAACCGCTGTATACTGAGGGTAAGAGGAGCAACAGGTCCATACACTCAACAAGTATCCTATCAAGGAGGTATCCCATGCCGGTACGCAAAGCGGAAGCAACATGGAAAGGCACGCTGAAAGGGGGAAGCGGGACGATGAAGCTGGGGAGCGGGGCCTTCGAGGGGGCCTACTCGTTCTCCTCACGCTTCGAGCACGGGACGGGGACAAATCCCGAGGAGCTGATCGGCGCGGCCCATGCAGGGTGCTTTTCCATGGCGCTCTCCCTCATGCTGGAGCAGGCGGGCTACAGCCCTGAGCGCATCCACACCACAGCGCAGGTAAGTATCGAGAAGACGGGCGACGGCTTCAAAATCACCCGGAGCGAGCTGCTGACCCATGCCGAAGTCCCCGGAATCGACGAAAAAACCTTTATGGAGAAGGCCGAGGCCGCCAAAAAGGGATGCCCCGTCTCCCAGGCCCTGGCCGGAACCGAAATCACCCTGAAGGCCTGCCTGTCGAGCCCCGCCGCACCCGTTCGTTAGATATACCCGTCCCCTCCCCGTCCCTCTGCGGAAAGGGAAGGGGGCTCCCGCTTCTTCCCCCCTATTGATAAAAAAATCCCGTTGTATAAGAATATAAAGATATGCGCCCCTTTCTGCTGAGGGCGGTGCCGCTCACTTTCTACAAAAACATCGACAGGGGGTTTTATGAAACACACTCTTCAGGGCAGTTCTGAAAGATCGCTCCTGCTCCTTTTTGCCGTGCTGTTCTTCTCGCTGGCGCTGGCAGCCGGTGCGGAAGCGGGGGAGAGGAAGCCGGTTTCTCCCTCCCAGGCGGACAAGTGCGCGGTCTGCGGCATGTTCGTCGCAAAGTACCCTGACTGGGTCGCCCAGATCCTTTTCAAGGACGGCTCCGCCGTTTTTTTCGACGGCCCCAAGGACATGCTCCGGTATTACTCAGACATGAAGAAGTATGCCCCCTCCCGAAGCCAGACCGATATCGACTCCCTCTATGTGAAGGAATACTACTCGCTTACGCTCCTCGATGCGGGCAAGGCGTTCTTCGTGGCGGGCAGCGATATATACGGCCCGATGGGCAAGGAGCTCGTCCCCTTCGGGAAAGAGGCGGATGCGAAGGAGTTCATGAAGGACCACAAGGGAAAGCGGCTCCTGCGGCTGAAAGAGATAACCCCCGATGTGGTGCGGTCCCTGGATGAGTAAGAGAAAAAGAGAGCTGAGCAGCAGCGGGGGAAAGCTCCCGCCGCCGGGTCGGCGGGTGTAGCCGGTGAGGAAATCGGACCTCCTCTTCCTCTCCCTGGCCGTGCAGCTGTGCCTCCTCTTCCTTCTCTTTGCGCATGCCGCGCACCGGAGGATGGCCGACATCCCCCGCATCAGGGAGGAAAGCGACCTGGTGCGGAGGCTGGAGCTCACCGACCTCTGCCTCTTCACGGAGGCCCGCTACACGCGGCATATCACCCAGGCGGACCGTAACACCCCCTTCCAGGACCATCCGCTGTCGCTGGAGCATTTTCCCTCCGGCTCGCTGCTGCCGCCCCCGGAAAGCCTGAGGGCAGCCCGGATGCCGCCGCGGAGCGAGAGGGCGAAGAAATAGGAGCGGGCGGGGCCTGCCGGAAGAGCACATGAGCCACTGGATCGAAAAACAGAGAAGCATCGTCGATTTCACCCTCTCCTCCCTCCTGAGGAGGAAGGGGAAAAACGCGGCACTCGCGCTCGTCTATACCTTCGTGGTCTTCATCCTCGCCTCGGTGCTCTTCTTCACCCACGCCCTCAGGAAAGAGGCCTCCCTCGTGCTCAGAAACTCCCCCGACGTGGTGGTCCAAAAGATGGTGGCGGGCAGGCACGACCTCGTCCCGGCGGACTATGCGGCCCGCCTCAGGAAGATCCGGGGGGTGACCGGAGCACGGCTGCGGCTCTGGGGCTACTATTTCGATCCCCTCACCGGGGCGAACTACACCCTCATGGTGCCGGAGAAGTTCGCGGGAGAACGGGGGACCATCCAAATCGGAGCGGGCATCGCGAAAAGCCGCCTCGCCTCCACAGGGGACATGCTCGTGCTGCGGACCCACACCGGGGATCCTTTCATGCTGAAGGTGACGGGCGCTCTCTCCGCGGAATCCCAGTTGGTCTCCTCAGACCTCATCCTCATGACAGAGGGTGATTTCCGGGAGCTCTTCGGCATTCCGGAGCAGTTCGGCACCGACGTGGTCCTCACCGTCAGAAACAAGCAGGAGCTCACCACCGTCGCCCGGAAGGCGGCGGAGCTCCTGCCCGATGCGCGGCCCATCCTCCGCGACGAGATCCTCAGAACGTACGACTCCGTCTTCAACTGGCGCGGGGGGATCATCGCGGTGCTCCTGTCGGGGGCGCTCTTCGCCTTCATCATCTTCGCCGGGGATAGGGCGTCAGGGCTGAGCGCGGAGGAAAAAAGAGAGATCGGCATCCTGAAGGCCATCGGCTGGGAGACGTCGGATGTGCTGCTGATGAAGTTCTGGGAGGGTGCGGCCCTCTCCCTCTCTTCCTTCCTTGCAGGCACCCTGCTCGCGTATGTCCATGTCTTTTTCGCCTCGTCCCCTCTCTTCGAACCGGCCCTCAAGGGATGGTCCGTCCTTTACCCGGAATTCAGGCTCACCCCTTTCATCGACGGCTCCCAGATCGCAACGCTCTTCTTTCTCGCGGTGGTCCCCTATACCGCAGCGACCATCGTGCCCTCCTGGAGGGCGGCGACAACGGACCCGGACGCGGTGATGCGATGAGGGGGCCGGCGTGATCGAGCTGAAAAACGTCCGAAAGGTCTTCAACGCCGGAAAGCCGAGCGAGCTCATCGCGGTGGACGGGGTAAGCCTCACGATCGAGGGGAAGAAGATAACGGTGCTGAAGGGCCCCAGCGGTTCGGGAAAGACCACCCTCCTGAGCATTATCGGCTGCATGGCGCGGCCCACCTCGGGGCGGGTGGAGCTGTCCGGCAGGGAGATCACGAGCCTGACCGAGCGCTTCCTGACCCACATCAGGAGGGAGACCTTCGGCTTCATCTTCCAGCGTTTCAACCTCGTCAGCGGGATCACCGTGATCGAGAATGTCATGCTGCCCGCCTATCCAACGGGGGAGAGGCGTCCCGCCCTGCAGCAGCGGGCGATGGAGCTGCTGGCCCAGTTCAATCTTTCACGGAAAGCCGGGGCGAAAGTGGAGTGGCTTTCAGGGGGCGAGACCCAGAGGGCGGCCATCGCACGGGCGCTGATCAACAATCCTGCGGTGGTCATCGCGGACGAGCCCACCGCGCACCTGGATACGAAGCTGTCCCACGAATTCATGGAGAGCATGGGAGCCCTGAAGCAGGAGGGGAGGACCGTCATCATCGCGAGCCACGACCCTCTCGTGTGCGAGGCCGCGGGCATTGACCGGATCGTCGCCATGCGGGACGGGAAACTCGACGGGAAGGGTGACGGAAAAGCCGCTGCCGGGGAGCCATGATCCTCCATCCCGCACTGCTCGCGCTTTTCGTCTCCTCCCTCCTTATCGGGCTCATGGTCCTGTACGCCGCGCTCCACGCCGTCCGGATCGTGCTGCGGTGGGACATACGGAGCGGAAGCGAGCTCCAGCTCCGCCTCGAAAGGGAGACCTATCTCGTCTCCACCCTGCTGGCCTATGCATTCGGCTTCCAGCTCCTCTCCTTTTTCCTGTACATTTTCACCGCCGATACCCTGCACGGCCTCTTCGTGGGAGCGATGTGCGCCGCAGGGACCCTGCAGGTGAACGGGTACGGGTATCCGGCCCTGGTACTGAAGCTCCTCACTTTCCTTCTGGCGGGACTCTGGCTCATCGTGAATTACACCGATACCCGGGCATACGACTATCCGCTCATCAGGAAGAAATACGTCCTTCTCCTCGCCCTGGTGCCCTTCATCGTGACGGAGATGGCGGTGCAGGGGCTCTATCTCTCGGGGCTGCGTGCGGACATCATCACCTCCTGCTGCGGGAGCCTCTTCAGCGCCGACAGCCGCGGGGTCACCTCTGACCTCGCGGCCCTGCCGGTCCTGCCCATGGAGATCGCCTTCTATGCGGCAATGGGAGCATCCCTGCTTCTCGGCCTCCGGTTCCTCCTGAAGGGGAGGGGCGGATACCTCTTCTCCTTTGCAGCGGGGGCCGCCTTTTTCGTCGCCATCGCCTCCCTCATCTCTTTTATCTCGCTCTACTTCTACGAGATGCCTGCCCATCACTGCCCCTTCGACATCCTGCAGAAGGAATACGGGTTCATCGGCTATCCCCTCTATCTCGCGCTCCTCGGGGGAGGGGTTGCGGGAATGGGGGTGGGTGTAATCATGCCCTTCCGGAAGCGGGAGAGCCTCCGGGAGGCCGTTCCGCAAATCCAGAAGCGGCTCGCCGCGGCTACAGTGGCCCTATACTTTCTCTTCACCGCGATTGTAACATACAGGATCGTCTTTTCCGACTTCACGATGCGGTGAAAATGAACCGTTCTTGCATACCGCTGCTGCTTGTCGTTCCGGTTTTGTCCGGCCTGCTCCTGTCCGGGTGCG
Source organism: Thermodesulfovibrionales bacterium (assembly GCA_046350935.1). GTDB lineage: Bacteria > Nitrospirota > Thermodesulfovibrionia > Thermodesulfovibrionales > Dissulfurispiraceae > Nitrobium. Next base: position 3,692 of record JAXLZK010000019.1, on the reverse strand, counting down.
GGAAAGGGAGCGATGCGTCGAAGGCGGAGTGCGCCATCAACGCCGGCCCGTGCGTGGGGGAGGCGGTTCCGGACGGCCTTTCCGTATCCTTCGACATCGGGCCGAAGCCCGTTTCCTCCATGTCCCCGCTCACCTTCTCTGTCTTTCTGCAGGAAAAGAAAAGGACGATCACCGACGCGAAGGTGACGGTGGACCTCACCATGCCCGGAATGTATATGGGCGGGAACAAGACGGCCCTCTCCCTCACCGAGAGCGGGCGGTACGAGGGAAAGGGGGTCATCCCGCGCTGCCCCAGCAGGCGGAAGATATGGAAGGCGGAGGTCATGGTGGAGCGCCCCTCTCACCCCGGAAGAACTGCGACAGCGAGCTTCATTTTTGAGGTGAAGTAGGGCATGGAGGCGAGTTATCTCCTCATGGGCGCCACCGGGCTCCTGGGCGGGTTCGGCCACTGCATCGGGATGTGCGGACCACTGGTGGCATCCTACACGCTGAACGCGGCGGGCAGGGCTGCGGGGCGCAGCAAGGCCGCTCCTCTGCTTCCCCACCTCCTCTACAACGCCGGCCGCATTTCCTCGTATACCTTTCTCGGCGCCCTTATGGGCCTTGCCGGTTCCTTCGTAAACGTCGCCGGGAGGATCGCCGGACTCCAGAACGGGATCGCCATTGCAGCCGGGGCGCTGATGGTCATCATGGGCCTGGGCGTGACCGGCATTCTCCGCAGCGTCACCTCACTGGAGAGGCATAACAGCCTCATCCTCAGGGCGGTCCGGGTGGTGCTCGAAGGGGACTCGGTATGGCGCTACTATCCGCTGGGCATCCTCCTCGGGTTCCTCCCCTGCGGGCTCTCCTATTCAGCCTTCATCGCCGCCGCGGGCACCGGCAGCCTTCCGCGCGGCATGCTCCTCACGCTCTGGTTCGGCCTCGGCACCGTCCCCCCCCTGCTGCTCTTCGGGGTCATCATCAACTACCTGAGCGCAAAAGTGCGGGGATGGGTATACCGGACCGGGGGGCTTGAAATTATCGGCCTGGGGCTTTATTTTATCTACAGGGGCGTTGCTGCATAGCGCGCACGGTGCCCGCTCAGAGGTGATTTAGGAGGAGATATGGAGGCTTTGGTCGTCTACATCACCGCACCCGGCGAAGAGGAGGCGGTAAAGATCGCCCGGACGCTGGTGGAGGAGAGACTGGCGGCATGCGTCAATCTCGTGAAAGGAATCCGCTCTCTTTATCGCTGGGAGGGAAAGATCGAGGACGACTCCGAGGTGCTGATGATCGCGAAGACCCGCAGGGAGCTCTTCGCCTCCCTTCAGCAGAGGGTAAAAGAGCTGCATCCCTATTCAGTGCCGGAGCTCATCGCCCTGCCCATTGTCGGGGGCTCCCCGGACTATCTCTGCTGGCTGCACGACGCGACGAAAGGCGAGGGATAGCTTTCGGGGCATGAAAGAGCCCGGGTATACCGCCCTCATCTGCAAGGGCTTCTGCGCCTTCTACAAGGAGGGGAAAGAGGAGCTGCAGTGCGGAGGATACGAGATCCTGAGACGCGCCCTGACGCGTGCCGAGCTGGAGAAGGTCTCCTCTCTCTGCCCGTGCGGCGATGCCCTCAAGCGGCAGATACCGCCCGAAGAGGAGGAGATGAGCAGCCGCGTGTGCGGGAGCTGCGCCTTTGCCCTTGACGGCTGCGATTATCGAGAAGACCGCTCCGCTCCCCCCTGCGGAGGATACCAGCTCCTCCGGGCGATCGGGTACGGAGGGTAGCACCCTCCCCGCGTCGGGCCGCGGGCGCAAAAAAGGGGCCGGCTGCGGCAGCACCCGTCCCCTCGCTTCCCCGCTTATCTGAAACTATCCGACGATGCGCCGTATCTGCTCGGGCCGCGCCGTTTCCGGGCGGGCCGTCTCGTCCGCGATCCGCTTCGCGTTCCTGTAGGCCTCCACCGCGCGCAGCGCCTCCGCATTCCGGGACTCCTCAGCCTTTCCACGCTCCTCGGCAGGGGAGCTCTTCTCCTCTTCGGCCTTCCGTTCGGCGCGGGCGGCGCGTTCGGCCCTGCGGCTCAGGGTAACCCTCACCCCTTCGGAAGAGGTGTCCTTTTCGGAAAACCTCTTCTCCTGCGGCGCGTTTTTTTTCTCCGCGACCTGCTCCTGCCTCTTGTGCGGGGCGCTATACCGCGCAGCGGTATCCACCTGCTTGGCGTTATTCACCTGCTCCACCGCCATGGCATCCCTCCTCTTCAGCAGTACGTCCGGCCGCATACCCGGAGCCGTCCCTACCGAAAACCCCTCCGTATGCGTACGGTGTTCGCATGCGCTTCGAGCCCTTCGCTCTCCGCAAGGGCCTCCACCGTGTCCGACAATAGGGTAAAACTTTTCTCGTCGAATTGCAAGAGGCTGGTCCTCTTCACAAAATCATACACCCCCAGCGGAGAGGAGAAGCGGGCGGTCCCGCCGGTGGGCAGGGTGTGGTTGGGACCTGCTGAATAGTCGCCCAGAGGCTCCGGCGTCCAGGGGCCGAGGAAGACGGCCCCCGCGTTCCTCACCAGGGCAAGCGCGTCGGCGGGGTCCTGCGTCATGATCTGGAGATGCTCCGGGGCGATTTCATTGGCGATTCGCACCGCATCCTTCACACTCTTCGTCCGGATCACCGCCCCGTACTTTTTTAGGGATTTTTTCGCAATCCCTCTTCGCGTCAGGGCTTTGAGCTGCCTCTCCACCTCTCCGGACACCCGGCCGACCAGCTCCTCGGAGTCGGTGACCAGGATGCTGGAAGCCATCTCGTCGTGCTCCGCCTGGCTCAGCATGTCGGCGGCAATGAAAGCAGGATGCGCGGAGCCGTCGGCAATGATCAGGATCTCGCTCGGCCCCGCAATCATGTCGATATCCACGACGCCGAAAACAGCCCGCTTCGCCAGGGCGACGTAGATATTGCCGGGGCCGACTATCTTGTCCACCTTTCTGATCGACCGGGTGCCGTACGCCATCGCCCCCACTGCCTGGGCCCCCCCGATGCGGTATACTTCCCGGATTCCGAGCAGGGCGACGGCCGCCATGACCGAGGGGTTCACCTCGCCGCCCGGTGTCGGCACGCAGAGGGCGATCTCCTCAACCCCCGCCACCTGCGCCGGGATGACGTTCATCAGAACGGTGGAGGGATAGGAGGCCTTTCCTCCCGGCACGTAGACGCCCGCGCGGGCAAGGGGCCTGATGATCTGGCCGAGAAGGGCGCCGTCCTTTTTGAAAGACCAGGACTTCTCCTTCTGCTTCTCATGGAAATCATGGATCCTCCCGGCGGAGAGTTCGAGGGCCTGCACCACCTTCGGGTCCGCTTTCCGCGCGTAGGCCCTGATCTCGGATGGGGAGATCCGCACCGGAAGAGCATGCCGGTCGAACTTCCGGGTATACCTCTCCACCGCCGCATCCCCCTTTTTCCTCACGTCGGAAAGAACAGCGTACACCGTCTTCTCGACCTCGGGGGTCACCCCTTCCGCCCTTTTCCGGAGCACCTGCAGAAAGGCTTTGATTTCCTTGTCGGTTTTTAATGTTCTCATGGTGAAGATATTATAGCACTTCGGGAGAAGGGCCGGAAGGGAAGAGGCAGCGAACCGGTGGGGGGTGAAACGGAGTCCTCGCGAGGAGTATACGTTATGCCCCTATTATCTCATTCAGCCCCTCAACAATCTGTTCCATTTCCTCGGGAGCAA
>JAXLZK010000018.1:9979-73149 GCA_046350935.1 Thermodesulfovibrionales bacterium | reverse complement strand
CTGTCGGTCCACGCCGCACGAGAGGCATGGAGAGAGCGGAGTCATTCCTTGTTCTCTTCAAGCTTCCTGAGCAGGTCCTTCTTTTTAATCCGCCCGTGCAGCGTCGAGCCGTCCCTGAACTCGAAAACGGGGATATCGAACCGGTACAGCTCATAAAGCTCGTCATCGGACTCGATGGAGACTTTTTTGATCTCGAGAGCATACTTTTCCCTGAGACCGTTCAGCATCTCCTCGGCCGTATCGCAGATGCAGCACCCTCCCTTGAAATAATACGTCAGCCTGACCACGTCTCCCCCCGGAGCGGCGCTCCCTGCACCGGAAAGCTCTCCACGGCATCCCTCCCGGCGTTGTCCGTCTCTTCCCTCATTGTAGCAGATCGGGCGGCTGCGCCGCAGCGGCATACGGAAGGGAAAGAGAGAAGGCGAGGCAGAGAGGGGGGAAATGCAGAAACAATAAAATAAAAGACGGGAAGGAGGCCTCCGCAACGGGAGCGAATCGGGAAGCGCGGCATTTTCGCAGCATTTTCTAGGTTTTGGCTGCTACGGCTGCTCGCCGGCGAGGTCCGCCTCGACATCCAGGAAAATCTGCACCTCGTTCCCTACCATGACCCCTCCGGCTTCAAGGGTTTCGTTCCAGAGGATCCCGAAGTCCTCGCGATTCAGTCTGGCGGAAGCGGAAAATCCCATGCTCGTTTCGCCTCCGTAGGGGGCCTTCACCGGCCCGAAGTATTCAGCATCAAAGGTGACCGTCCTGGTTGTCCCGTGCAGGGTCAGATCGCCGGTGACCCTGGCCCGATTGCCTCCGGCGGCGGCCACTGCGGTGCTCCTGAAGAGGATCACCGGGTAGCGCCCGGCGTCGAAAAAATCGGGGCTGCGCAGATGGTCGTCGCGCTTCGGAATTCCCGTGGTAATGCTCGCCGCCTCTATCTCCACTTCGACGGAAGACTGCCCGACAGCGGCCGGATCAAAGTATATGCTGCCGCTCAGCTTGTTGAACTGGCCGCGCACCATGGCGATCGTCATATGGCGGACGGCAAACGCGGCGACCGAGTGGTCGGGATCGATGGTCCATTTCCCCATGGCGTACCTCCTCACTCACGGGGAGCAGAGCACCCCGCAAGCGCATGAATGTGTCCTACCAGTATACCACTTCGGGAAAAGAACGCAACAGGCGAAAATCCCGGCTGTTTGGTTCGGACATTGACAGCAGGGAGAAATAGTGCGACTATTTAAGTGAGAAAAATCCATCCGATGAGAGAAAAGGAGGAGACCACCATGATGTGCACGATCCCACAGCTTGACGGCAGCAAGCTCAAAGAGGTGCAGTCGCTTGAACAGAAGATAGGCAAGACCCTTGTGGCCTATACGTGTCAGGACGTCGCTCCCGCACACCTTTCGGAGACAGAAATCAGCCAGCTTAAAGAAACGGAACAGAAACTCGGAGTGGTGCTCGTTGCAGTAGGTAAATAGCGGCGCTCCCCCGCTCCGAGGCCGCCCCTCCGTGCCGAAGGCACCCGAAAAGGGGCTGAAAAGGGTTGGTGTATGCTTTTTGCTGCACGGCAGATTCATCGTGAATCTGCCGCAGCCTTTGTTTTCGGCACGAAAACTCCCCCTTCCTGTTTGAAAATCCATACAAACGCTTGAAGAGCGCACCGCCGGTCAGAGGATCTTTCCTTACTTTTCAGCAACGTATTTACCTGGAACGCTATTTGCTATTATGGCCGCCGGCTGAGAGGATCGACCGGTGAAAAGCCGGGCAGGAAGACTCCTGCCCTCTTCCGGAGAGGCTCAGCGCATAGAAAAGACGAAAGGGAGAGCAGTCGCCCGGTATTCTCCGCGGAAGGCTCGCGTGCAGCATGGAAGTTTTGGAAAACGGAAAAAGAGAAACAAGGAGCGGCTCCTGCAGGATACTCGTGGCTGGCTTCGGGAATGTGCTGCTCAGGGACGGCGGCGTGGGAGTGCATACGGTGCGGGAAATGCAGAAGATGAATACCGCAGAGGTGCTCGTCAGCGAGATCGGCACCGGGGTTCTCGATGCGCGGCATCTCTTCGCATGGGCCGACAGGGTCCTCGCCATCGACGCCATGCAGGCGGGAGGGACTCCCGGGATGATCTATTCCCTCTCCCTGCGCGCCGGCAACGGGTCCGGCATGCAGGGATCGCTGCACCAGGCTGCCCTCGCAAAAGCGGTACAAAGCCTTTCTCCCGGCGGGCAGCCGGAGATCACAATACTCGGGGTGGAGCCCGAAGTTGTCGGATACGGTCTTGAGCTTTCCCCGGCAGTCCGCAGGTCTATTCCGGACCTCGTCAGGATAGCGGCCGAGATCGTCGACCGCTGGAGGGAAAGGGCTCTGAAGGCAGCCCGGTAAGGGGGGGCATGCCCCCCTCTCCATCGCTGCAGAGGGCTCTTACTCCCTGGTCAACTGCCGGTATTTGATGCGGTGGGGCTGGTCGGCGGCAGCTCCGAGTCTCGTCCTTCTGTCCGCCTCGTATTCAGAATAGTTCCCCTCGAACCAGACGACCCTGCTCTCTCCCTCGAAGGCGAGAATATGGGTGGCAATACGATCGAGGAACCAGCGGTCATGGCTGATGACGACGGCGCAGCCGGCGAAGTTCTCCAGCGCTTCCTCCAGCGCCCGCATCGTGTTGACATCCAGATCGTTGGTGGGCTCGTCCAGCAGCAGGACATTCGCCCCCTCCTTCAGCATGCGCGCCAGGTGTACGCGGTTGCGCTCGCCTCCCGAGAGCATCCCCGCCTTTTTCTGCTGATCGGCCCCCGAGAAATTGAAACGCGCCACATATGCCCTTGAATTAACTTGTCTTTTGCCGAGCTGCAGCACATCCTCGCCGCCTGAAATGATTTCCCATATGGTCTTGTCCGGATCGAGAGATTCACGGCCCTGATCGACATATGCCGGCTTGACCGTCTCTCCTGTCCTGAACGACCCTGAATCAGGCCGCTCCTGCCCGGTAATCATCCGGAACAGTGTGGTCTTCCCCGCCCCGTTGGGCCCGATGACGCCCACAATCCCCCCCGGAGGAAGAGAGAAAGTCATTCCCTCCATAAGGATCAGGTCTCCGTATGCTTTGCTCACCGCGTCCGCCTGGATCACCACATCGCCCAAACGCGGCCCGGGGGGGATATAAATTTCCATTTCCTTCGCCTGCCTCTCCGTGTCCTGGCTGAGCAGGGACTCATAGGAGCTGATGCGCGCTTTTGCCTTCGCATGGCGTCCCTTCGGGGACATGCTGATCCACTCCAGCTCGCGCTGCAGCGTCTTCTGCCGCTCGCTTTCGGCCTTTTCTTCCTGCTGCAGCCGGTTCTTCTTCTGTTCGAGCCAGGAAGAATAATTGCCCTTCCAGGGGATCCCCTGCCCCCTGTCGAGCTCAAGGATCCAGCCCGCTACATTGTCGAGGAAATAGCGATCGTGGGTCACCGCGATGACCGTACCCGGATATCCCTGAAGATGGTGCTCCAACCACGCAACCGTCTCGGCGTCGAGGTGATTGGTGGGCTCGTCCAGCAGCAGGATATCCGGTTTCTGCAGCAGGAGCCGGCAGAGGGCGACACGCCGTTTCTCCCCCCCGGAGAGGACCTTCACCGGGGTATTCCCCGCCGGGCAGCGCAGGGCATCCATGGCCATCTCAAGGCGTGAATCCAGGTCCCAGGCATCCAGGGCGTCCAGTTTTTCCTGCACCGCACCCTGCCGCTCGATAAGCCTGTTCATCTCGTCGTCCGACAGGGGCTCGGCAAACTTTTCATTGATCGTGTTATATTCTTTGAGAGCGTCGACGATCTCCTGCACTCCCTCCTCCACCGTCTCCCGCACCGTCTTCGTCTCGTCGAGCTTCGGCTCCTGATCGAGGAGGCCGACGGTATGGCCGGGAGAAAGGACCGTCTCGCCGTTGAACTCCTTGTCCGTTCCGGCGAGGATGCGCAGCAGAGAGCTCTTTCCCGATCCGTTGAGGCCGAGGACGCCGATCTTGGCTCCGTAAAAATAGGAGAGATAGATGTCCTTCAACACCGGCTTCTTGTCATAATATTTGCTCACCCCGATCATGGAGTAGATGATCTTGTTCGGTTCGTTGCTCATGGCGTATTCCTCCCTTTTTGTCGCTCGCCGGTCCGGCTGCATCGAAAACTCTTACTATACCACAGGAAAGACAGGGCGCGCCCGCCGGGCGGGGAAGAGGGGAGATGAAGAGCGGCGGCTCCCGTGCAGCAGGCAGGCTTCCCTTACGCGCGGCGGGAAAAGCCGCCGGACGCACGCTGCTGTTCAGGAGCGGGGCTCCGCGACAACGCATTTACCGTTTCCATGGCGAAGATACAGGAGGTGTAATCAGTATCGGTTACCGGAGAATGAAGGGTAACGACAGCGGCCCCCTGGCAATGGCCGAGGAGAAGGTGTGCAACCTCCCTCCACACCGCTACGTTCTTGCGGATGCCGGTATAATTGCCGTTGACTGCCGCCACGAGGCGGCCACCGCCCACCGGTACCGTCATCCCGCTTACCTTCATCGGGAGGCGCCGGGAGAAGTGCAGGCATGCACCGAAGGTCCCCAGGACCCTCCGGTAGTCCTTCAGGTCCGTAATGGAATACTCCTCAAGAAAAAACCAGACCCGGTCTCGTATGCGCACCGGAAGGTCTCTTTCTTCCGCTATCCCGTAGTCGGCAGGGAGGCAATTTACTTCAAAAAACATGGGATATAATACAATTCCTGCGCACAAAAATAAATAACACTTATGTGGTATTTTTGTGGTAGAGTAAGAGCGTCTAACAAAATGAACAAAAGCTGCTCCTGGAGTAAGTCCTTCTTCTGTCATTCCCGCAAACGGAGCAGAGCCTGTCCCCGTGTGCCGGGGATAGCGGGAATCCTTCCAGGGAAAGATTCCGGACCGATCCCGGACCGGGCCGGGACAAGAGCCGGAATGACAGCATGAGAGAGCCGGAATGTAAAATGCCCTTATGCGTTCATTTTGTTGGACGCTCTAAAACACACTTCCTGCTATATGTATCCTTTCAGTCTGGCGATCCTGAGAGCATCCGTCTTGTTCCTCGCCTGAAGCTTTCCGTAGACGTTCTTTACATGGACCTTTACGGTCTCGATGCTGATATTCAAAAGATCCGCAATTTCCTTGTACGACCTGCCCCGGCCGATGAGGGTCAGGGCCTCCTTCTCCCTTTCCGTCAGGAGATTCTTCGCATCCCGTCCGTCGCCGGTAAGCATCGTGAGCACCCTGCGGGCTATGCGCGGGCTGATGAACGCGCCCCCCTGATCGTAAAGGCATTTTATGGCCTCAACCACCTCCCACGGTCTGTTCCCTTTCAACCAGTACGAGTAGGCCCCCGCCCTCAGCGCCGAAAGGACCTTCTCGTCGTCTTCGCAGGCGGCGAGGACCACAGTCTCGATGTCGGGGTACCGCGCCCTCAAGGCCCGTATGCACTCGATGCCGGACATGCCCGGAAGACCGATATCGACCAGGAGTATGTCAATTGTCACGGGTGCGCGGGAAGCGGCGAGGGACTGCAGGGCATCCTCCGCAGTCATGAACGAGCCGACGATGCTGATCTCTTTATCCTGGCTGAACAGGAAGGTAAGGCCCTCGCGCAGTACCGGGTCCCCCTCGATGATCAGAACTCTCACCTGCACCTGAACCTCCCGAGCATTTCTGGCAGCGTTCCTGTTGAGGCATACGGTTATAATACGCATCTTCTATCCAAAATTCTAATAAAAAATAGTGTAGAAAAGACAAAATTTTTTAAGGGGGACGGGGGAGACAGGCCTGTCTCCCCCGTGCATTCCTTGCGCCGCCGTTCCCTGCTTGCGCGCACGCGGCCCCTCCCCTCCTCACCACGGGACAGGGTGCGCTCCGTGCATCCTGTCCCGTGCGACGCTGCCCGACAGGCCTATAGCAGGACTGCCCCAGCGCCTGCCGATCTCCCCGGTGAACTCCTCCGGCCGCATCTCCCGTATCTGCTGCACGGGAAGAGCGTATATCCTGCCGAGGAGAGTCATCCGCGTGGAAAATCCCACCATGAGAACAATGGCGAGGACGCCGAGAGGGGAGGCGGCGACAAGATCGGACCTGCAGCGAAAAGCCGCAAGGACCGCGGAGAGAACGAAGCTCACCGCCCCCAAACAGACGACGGAGATATTCACATAGTAGTGCTCCCAGTACCGCGCCGACAGGTCGTTCAGTTCTGCCTGCTCCCTGGTGCAGTAGCGGAAAAGAGACGGCAACCCCGCCCGGCTCCTCTCCATTTCCCGCCACTCCGCCGCATGCAGGGAGCGTGCATACGCTATCAGCTTCTCTTCCACCATCCGGTCCACGGTATGCCTCACGCGGAACAGACAGTCGTCCAGAACCAGGGGCAGACAAAGGTCCCTTACAAGGTTGAGCAGGATGGCGGACACCGTGCCCACGGCCGTAACGGCAAAAATAAGCGACTTATGGGCAAGGTCGCTGCTCCCCTTCCCTCCGAACCCGTCGGCGACAAGAGCGAGGACCTCGTCGCTCCACGCGATGAAGAGGGGAGCACATGCGTAGAGCACAAGGTAATTTCTGATTTTTCTTTCCACATTCTCCTGGAGAGCATAGTTCTTTTCGTTTGTCATCCTTCCACCTCCGCACCTTCGATCGAAGCCTCTTCAGGCATCGGGAAGTCATGCACCGGGGCGGTGCGACGCCTTTCCCGCCCCGGCCCTCCTCACAGCAGCCTTTTGTACTGCGCCGCACCGCTGAGTATTTCCCGTGCATACCGCCGGTTGATGGTAAAGTTCCTTCCCGACCTCCGTGAGAACCGCTCCACGTTCCCGAACCAGCGGTCGGGGTCGGCCCCCATTGCCGCAGCCAGCTTTCGGTCGCGGAGCAGCCACCCGTATCCGCCGTTATAGGCGCTGAGCATCATTGCGTACCGCTCCCTGCTGTCGGCCGCAAAGGAGACGAGGCTCCACAGGTGCCTGTCGTAGAGGATGCCCGCCCTGATTCCCCATCTCGCCTGCAGCATGTCGGACGGACGTCCCACCTTCTGCAGGGCTTCCGGGTGCTGTTTCTTCAGTGCGAGAAGAGTCTTGTCGAGCACCTGGAGCGCCCCGTAGCTGACAACCCCCGATTTTTCGCGGCGGACGGCTTCCCTCCTCCATCCCGACTCGTGGCTGATCTGCTCAGCAATGATGCGGATATCGCCCTCTGGCCAGACCCTGCGGTGTTCTTCCCGCAGGACAGGGAAATAGAGGTGCGCCCGTGAGGGGACTGCCGCCGCTGCGCGGGTCGCCGTCAGGAAAAGGATCATAAGGAGCATGAGGGGAGCAGGAAGTCTCATCGGGCACCCCCTCGTAAAAAAAAGAGAGAGGCGACCATTGCCCCCATGACCGCGCAGTACACACCCACCCGCGCCAGCAGCACGCCGAGAGCAAGGAGCGCATGGGAGAGCTCCCTGTCGTGCCACGCCGCGTTGAGCTTCTCTCCCACGTCCCAGCCGTATTTGCTGAAAAGCTCCCTTGACACAACGTACCCGAGCAGGAGCGAAAACCCGATGAAACCGGACAGGAACGAGAAGGTGCCGAGCATCTCCCCAGCACCCCACTGCACCAGGCTCGTCATGATCAACAACAAGGCCGTCCGGTTCCTTTTTGCTTCTTGTGCCATCCTTTTCATCTGCTCATTCATCCTTTCACCTCGTATTTGCGTTTTGTACTGCTGTTCAGCCGAAAACGGAAAGTATCCTCTCCAGTACCGGCCCGGTATCGGCCCGGCACCGGCTCTACAAACGCACCCGTCTACTCGATGGACAAACCGGGTACTGAGAAAAAACAGGAGGAGAAAACTGCTGAAGGGACGGGGAAGGAGCTGCCCGCCTCATGAGGAAGCGGGAAGGGCAGGAGGAGAAAAACCGACGAGGCGCAGGATGTCTACCTCCCGGCTCCCTCATCAGAGGCGCCTATTCTCTTCAGGAGAGGCTTCAGCGCCTGTTTGTCCGCCTCCGGGAGAGAGGCAAAAGCAGTCATGAATTTTCCTGGAGAGGTCCTGGCCGCTTCTTCCAGCCTCTCCCAATTCGATCTTCTGTTTCTTACTCCTCTGTGTGCGGCGACTGCTCTGGCTCCGGTTAATGAAGGCATATGTATCCTCCAAGGGGAAAAAGATCTGATCCGGAATCCGGACCTCTGCAGGAGTACGAAGGTTTTTTTCAGTGGGGAAAAGGGGAAAACACGGGAGAAACAGGCGGAAAGCGTACTACGCTTCCGAGCAAAACCGCAGAGACCGCAAAGCGCGCCGCGCCGCGTCCGACGAGGGCATTGCTTTTCCATTCACGTACCTCCTTACGGTCTCACCTCCTTTCCTTTCGACATGAACGATTCCGATAAGCAGCCGTGAAACCTCCGCTGCGAGGGCGAAAGTTTCCTCTCTGCCGCCGGATGCAACAAGACGACTGCCGTGCTTTACCCGATACGCCATGTGACACCTCCTTCCGGACTCAATAAAAAAGGGGCGCCCCGGTAAAACCGCAGGCTGCCCCTTCAATAAAGAAAGCTCCCGAGGGAAAGGCAATGCATCGCCTTCTTCAAGAACTCATCGGTCCTCTCTGCTTACGGAAAAATGCTGAAGAGCGGGAAAAACAAAAACCCTCAAAACAGAACGGAAGGCATTGAAAGGAGGGGATAAAAATAAGAGCGGCGCAATGACGCTCCACAAAGCCGGCTTTTTGATCGCCTTGAAGGGAGGGATGCATTGTCGCGGGAGAGAGAAGATTGAGTGTAAAATCAATCGGTAAAAAGTTATTTTCATTATAAGGAGAACGGCGGGCGCTGACAAGAGCAAAAAGGCGGGAATAGCGGAAGCTCCTGATTCTATTAATAAAAAAACACGAGAAAGACGGGCAAGGAAACACAACGGGAAGAGAGAGTGCAACCTATTGAAATAAAACGAATAAATCAGGAGCAGCCCCGGTCGCTCCGCCAGAGAGAAAATAAAGATTCAAAAAAAGGGGAGCGCTCACGCTGCCAGAGCGAACAACAGAGCGCATTTGCGTAAAATACTGTCACCTCTGCGTTACCCTTTCGGTCACCCCTCCGGTCACCTGACAGTATTCCGCATAGTCACTCTTGCCGAAAAACTGCTGAAAATGGTCCCTGCAGCGCGCCTCTGCTGGGCAGTGCCGCGGGGAGTCGAGGCTGCCGGGGAGAGCGCTTCCTCCGGTGAAAAGCCGGCAACCGGACCTCTGCACTGCAATTCCCACGCAGAGAAAGATAGCACAACGCTTGCAACACGATTGCATAAAACGCGGCGGGTACTATCTATCAGGGAACGCCGTATGCAACAGGTTGCCTTCGGCAACAGTCAGCAATCCCTGAGGAGGCTCCAGCATGTCGGAAAGAATGGCAGAAGGGAAAATACTGCGGCTCGGCCTGGATATCGGGTACAGCGCCACGAAGGGGGTGTGGGAGGGAGGCCATTTCACGTTTCCGTCCGTTGTAGGATATGCAAAGGATCTGAACTTCTCCCTGAGGGAGGGGAAGGCTTCCCCTGAAGAGGAAGTGGAGTATAACGACAAGAGGTTCTTTGTCGGCGAAAGGGCACAACTCAGCGACTTTTCCCTCCCGCTCAAAACCAGGGACTGGATCGAAAGCGACATCTACGCAGCGCTCATGATCTCCGCCCTGAAGAGGTTCATGAAGGGCGTCGAGCTGTCGGAAATCGAAAAAGTGATAATCGTGACGGGACTGCCGGTCAATTATATGCGGGACAGGGAGAAAGCCGAACAGGTGGTGCTCCGCGTCTTCAGCACTCTCCGGATCGACCCGGGAAGGGTCCGGGTCAACGTGATCCCACAGCCCTTCGGCGCCTTTTTCCATTTCTTTTTCGATAATGACGGCGCCGTGAACAGAAACGCTCCCGCTGCCCGCCGCTTCGGGGTGCTCGATATCGGCCACGGCACCACCGACTGGATACTGGTCGAAAACGCGCGGACCTACCTCGAAAAGGCCTCGGGGAGCGTGCCGATCGGCACGCATACCGTATACGACATGCTGTGTACGGCCCTACTGAACGAATACGGACTGGACCACTTCACCGCCGCCGACGCGGAGACCTGCATCAGGAGCAAACAACTGAAGGTCGCCGGTCAGGTCAGGGACGTAAGCCGCCTGGTGAGCGCTGTTCTGGAGCAGGTGGGACTGCGGATTGCCGGAACCGTAAAATCGAAATGGAGCTCCGAAGGGGCGATCGACTTCCTGCTCCTGGAGGGAGGAGGCGCGGAATTGCTCCACCACCACCTCTCTTCCATCGCCCCTGTCACCTTCAAAGCAGAGGACCCCCGGATGGCAAATGCCCGGGGCTACTACAAGAGGTCGGTCATGCTGGCGAAAACAACCGCCTGATCGAAAGAGGAGGAATGATGCGCAAAAAACCCGCTCCCTTTCTCCTACGGCTCTATCGGGAGAGCGAAGAGGACAGGATCGTACTGGAAGGGCTGGAAAAGTACGCCGCCATAAAAGGGGACAAGACGCGTCTCATCAAGAAGATCCTTTTCGAATATTTTTCCGGGCACCCCTCGCCCCGACCCTGCTCCGGTGCAGATGCCGGGGAGGGACTGAAAAAAGGACGCACCGTGCTGGAGCGCAGGGAAGATGAAGGGCGGTATCCTGCATTCCGGCTGACAGGGGGAGGAGCGCACGGGGGGCCTGAGGAGGCCATCCCTTCCGAGGCCGGGGAATGCCCCGGCGGAGCGGACAGTCTTGCGGAGAACCTGCATGTCCTCTCGGCGCTTCTCCTTTAGGGGGGCCTGCTTTTTTCGGGCTCCCTCCCCTCCGGAGCATAGAGTCCGGTGCCGCCGTGGATCCTCTTCCCCGTCATGATCCGGGCAGCATTGCTCTCCAGCATGTCGGTTCTCCTCTCGAGAGCCGCTCCGGCCAGCACTTTTGTCGTATCCTGAAAAGAAGCGGCAGCCAGAAAGCTTTGAGAAGAGAAAGGAACTTTCGTGATGCCCACGAGCATCTGTTCAGCAGAGGGACCCCCCTGCCCTCCCCGCCACCTCTTTGCGCAGCACTGCTCGAAGAGCCTTTTGCCGACGATCTGCCCGGGCAGGAAGTCGGAGCCGCCGGGGTCGGCAATCCGCACAAAGCCCGTCATCTGCCGTACGATCACCTCGAAATGTTTATCATGGATCTCCACCCCGTGCGAACGGTACACCTTCTGGGCCTCCTCGACAAGGTAGGTGCGGAGCGCGGGGAGCCCTGCCGCAGCAAGCAGGGCGTGCGGGTCAAGGGGACCGTCAGCCAGCGGGGTGCCCGCCTTGATGAAGTCTCCCTCGTAGACGGTCAGGGTCCGGCCTTCAGGGACAGCATACGTCCGGGACGCCGCCTCGCCCTCTACCGTGATTTTCAGCCTGTTTTTCCCGGCGGTGCCAAAAAGCACCCTCCCGTCGATTTCGCTGATACGTGCCGCGTTCTGCGGCGTCCGTGCCTCGAAAAGCTCGAGTATCCTGGGGAGCCCTCCGGTGATGTCCATGGATTTCGAGGCCTCCCGGGGGATCGAGGCAACAACGCTGCCGGGTGAGATACCCTCTCCCTCGCGGACAAGCACGCGAGCTCCGGGGGGCAGCAGGTACTGGTCAGTCGTCCCACCGGTCCTGACCAGCACCTTCGGCTTCAGCGCATCCGTCGCTCCCGTAACGACCCACCTGAGGATTCCGTATTCGTCGGCCTCCTCCCTGGCGGTGACCCCCGCCCTGATATCCTCGCAGGCAACCGTTCCGCCCGCATGGGCGACGATCGGGAGCGCATAGGCGTCCCAGCGCGCCAGAATACGGCCTGCTCCGACATGCTCTCCCTCCTCGACACAGAGCTCGTATCCGTAGAGAACCGGCAGCCTTTCCCTCTCCCGCCTCCCCCCTTCCTCCAACAGGGAGATGCTGCCCTCCCTGTTGACCACGACCAGGACGGCGTCGCTCCTCCTGACGCATTTCAGGTCATTGAAGCGCACCACGCCTCCGTGGAGGCACCCCAGCGTGCCGGAGGCGCTCTTCAGCGAGGCGGTGCCTCCCCCGTGGAACGACCGGAGGGTCAGTTGGGTGCCCGGCTCTCCGATGGAGTGTGCGGCGATGATGCCCACTGCATCGCCGATTTCGGGGGGCAGACGCCTCCCGAGGTTCGTTCCGTAGCAGCGGGCGCAGACGCCCCTCTCCGCCTTGCAGGTCAGAGGCGATCTCACCCTGACCCTTTCCACACCGGCGCAGGCAATCGCCCGGGCGACTGCGTCATCCACGAGGGCATTGAAGGGAGCAAGAATTCCGCCGCCGACCGGGTGCACTACCAGGTCGGCCAGATAGCTCCCCTTTATTCTCTCCTCCAGAGAGATCAGGACTGTCGCGCCGTCCCTGAGCGCCTCCTTGCAGACGCCTTCGACAGTCCCGCAGTCCTCCGTCGTAATCGATACGTCCCGGACAGCATAGACCAGCCGGCGCGTGAAATACCCCGACAGAGGGGTTTTCAGGGGAGCCGCCACCCTTCCGGTACGGGCGCCGTGGGCGGACAAGAAGTACTGGAAGCCGCTCAGCCCCTCCCGGAGGCTCGCCGTCACCGGGAGCTCGACAATAGCGCCGGAGGGTTTCGCCATGAGGCCCCGCATGCCCGAGGCCTGCCTGATCTGGTTTTTGGCCCCCCGCGCCCCGGAGTCCGCCATGATAAAGAGCGAATTGAACCCGCGCATGCTCTCAAAGCCGCAGCCCGCAAAGGCGGCATCCTCGGTGACCCCGCGCTCCCGCAGCTCTTTCATGACTGCATCGGCGACCCTCTCGGTCGCTTTTGTCCAGATGTCTACAACTTTATTGTACCGCTCGTTCCCGGATATCCTTCCTAGAGCGTAATGGGACATGACCTCCTCAGCCTCCCGCTGCGCTTCCGCCACGATCTCCGCCTTGTCCGAGGGGACGTGCAGGTCGTCGAGACAGAGGGAGATCCCCGAACGGGTGGCGGTGCGGTAGCCGAGGGTCTTGAGATCGTCAAGCAGCCGTACGGTTCGCGCCGCCCCCTGCACCGCATAACACTTCTCCACAAGAGCGCCGATGTCCCTTTTTCTCAGCGCTTTGTTGATGCACGAAAAAGGAATGCCTGACGGGAGAACGGCAAAGAGGAGGGCGCGTCCCGCCGTCGTGTCCTCCAGAGAGCCGTCCACCC
This sequence comes from Thermodesulfovibrionales bacterium, assembly GCA_046350935.1. Lineage (GTDB taxonomy): Bacteria > Nitrospirota > Thermodesulfovibrionia > Thermodesulfovibrionales > Dissulfurispiraceae > Nitrobium. The sequence goes on along the minus strand of JAXLZK010000018.1, from coordinate 59,974 downwards.
GGACTTTTACCCGTGCCTGTTCTTCGACGACTCCGTTCTCGCAGGCGAGCTCCGCTTCTTCCTGGTCCGCGAAGATCATCCCCTCTCCTTTCCCCCCCTCTTTTGCCGTGGTAAGCACGTAGAGCCCCAGCACAATATCCTGGGAAGGCAGCACCGCAGGAGCCCCGGTCGCCGGATGGAAGAGATTGTTCACCGAAAGCATGAGGACGCGGGCCTCGGTCTGGGCCTCGAAGGAGAGGGGCAGATGCACCGCGACGGTGTCCCCGTCAAAATCAGCATTGAAGCCTGCGCACACCAGAGGGTGGAGGCGAATGGCGCCGCCCCCGACGAGCACGGGGTCAAAAGCCTGCATGCTCAGCATATGCAGGGTAGGCGCCCTGTTGACGATGACCGGGTGCTCCGCGACAGCTTCATCGAGGGCGTCCCACACTTCCGGCCTCCTCTGCTCGACGAGCCTCCGGGCCTGCCTGAGGGTGGGGGCAAACCCCCTGCGTATGAGGTATGCAAAGAGGAACGGCTTATAGAGCTCGAGGGCCATCAGTCGGGGCAGTCCCACCTGGTGCAGCCGCAGCTCGGGGCCCACGACAATAGGAGCCCTCGCGGAATAATCCACCCGTTTCGCCAGGAGGTGTTTCCTGAAAATCCCCTGCTTCGAGCCGAGCAGGTCGGACAGGGAGCGTAAAGGGCGGCTTTGAAAGCGGGAAACGACCGCTGCGGTCCTGCCGTTGCTGAACAGACAATCTACCGAGGTCTGCAGTTGCCTCTTTTCGAGGACAAGGAGCATCTCCGGCGCACCGAAACGGCTCATTTTCCCGATATTCAGATTTTTGCGGATGACTCTGGCGTAGAGGGCGTTCAGGTCCGATTCGGCAACCGCTCCGTCGTCCAGGAAGAGCGTCGGCCTGAGGTCCGGAGGCAGGACGAGCAGGACGTCCATCACCAGCCATTCGGGCCGGACGCCGGACCGGATGCACTTCTCCACCACTTCGAGACGGGCCAGCGCCCTCCGGGAGAAGGCTGCCCTCTCCCGCAGGTCACGGGCAAGGGAGGGAAGGTCGAGCCGTCTGAGGAGCGTTCTGACCGCTTCGGCCCCGGTTTCCGCACGCAAGCCGGACGTCCCGGCATGCAGCTTCTCGTACTCTTTCGGGGCGAGAAACTGATGGACCCTGAGACCTGACTCCCCCGGCTCGATTACTATATACAGCTCGTACAGGACGAGGCTCGCGACTTTCCGCGAGGGGAGGCCGAGGAGGCGGGCAATAATACTCTGTCCCCCCTTGTAGTACCATACGTGGACAACCGGGGCGGCAAGGGCGATATGCCCGAAACGCCTTCTGCGCTCACGGGGATCAACCAGGGGCGCGCCGCAGCGCGCGCAGGCAGCCGCGCCCCGCTTCCCGCCCCTGTTTCCCCCGCAGGGGCATTCGTTCTTGCGCAGAGGTCCGAAAATGTGCTCGCATAGCAGGCCTCCCTTTACCGGCCTTTGCGTCTTCGCATCGAAGGTCTCCGGAGAGGAAACTTCCCCACTCGAGAGGGAGAGCATCTTTTCTGAGCTGAGAATGCCGAGCCGCACGGCCTGAAATGCCGGCCTTTCCATCGCACCCGCCTCCTGCCTACCAGCACGCAACGGGGAGTTTGCCCCTCTCGCCCGAAGGGAAGAGAATCGCATCGCTGAAACGCATGCCGTTTTTTACGAAGAGCCCCCACAAGACGAAATAGAGCAGCGGCGCTTCCCGTGGCTCCTTCCGCATGCCGTTCAGCAGGTATTCGAACAGTTTCCTGAGGCGCAGGGGAGTGGGTGCCACAACGAGGACCGGATTGGTGAGTGAAAACACTTTCCTGCAGGCCAGTGAGCGCCCGAGGTTGCCTGCATCGACTTCACCATCGAAGGTGCGGGCTTCCCCCCTATGGGGTACAATCCGCACTCTGAAATCGGGGAAGAGGCGCTCACCGGCCCTCTCCTTTCCGCCGCCCTTTTTCCGGCTCTTTTTCGCATAATACGCAGTATGTATGTACTCGATCTTGTAAAGGCCGTGCTCTTCGGCCTCCTCTACCATCTTGCGAAGGGTGGAGGCCAGCATGAGCTCGTGCCGGAGCTCGCTCCTCTTCGGAAAGGAAGCCCTGATGCTGTCCCTGTCGAAACCGAATTTCATGACGACCTCGCGGGCGCCCTCCTCCTGCAGCACCACGATGGGACTTTCATAGAGGTCCGCTTTCTCATACTGGAGGAGCCCCGCGTTCCGGAGCTTCTCCATACGTTTATACAAATACTTTGAGAAAGCCGCTTTCGCCCCTTTCGCCTGCCGCGCAGTGTCGTATTCGTCCTTCTGCACAGGGAAGAACTTCTTCCCTATCGAAGCGATGTTGCCCGGCCCGTAGGCAAGATACTTCAGGATCGCATAGTCCCTGTCCGACAGCTTTTCGAGTCTCATAAGCTGTCGAGCGGGTCTTCGTATTCTCCGAAGCCCTGGAAGCTCCCTCCCGGGACCTTCCTTTCGACCGGCGGCGGAACTTCTTCATCTCCCGGCTGACCTGCGGTCTCCCTTTTGTCCTGAGCTTCAGGTGCCGCGCTCAAAAGCCGCATGTCCGACGGCCTCTCCTTCAGCAGCGCAGAGATATCCTCCCGCCTGATTTCCTGCACCGGCGAGGGCATGTAGAACATTACCGGTTTGCCGATCACTCCTTTGAATCTCTTTTCTTTGTAGTACGGCTTCTGGAGCGCAAAAAAAGGCCTCTTTCTGGTGAGAACGAGGCATTGGTCTTCGTGCAGGTAATGAAGCGAATCAGGAGTGAGGAGCGGCGCCCTCTCGGTCCTCTGCTGGTAACGGAAAGTGAGGATTTCGAAGACCCCCCTCATCGTAAAGCGGTTCTTAAACGGTATGTCCCCCAGCCAGGCGGCAATTTCCCTGCACATTTCCTGATGGCAGCCGGGCAGGACAACCACGGTCCTCAGCGAGGACTCGAAGGCCTTCGTGCTTCCCGACTTCTGCGTGCGCGCGAGCTCCCGGAGGTCCTCCCTGTCCTGCACGCAGAGTATCAGGCCGCCGCCGGAGGAGCGTATGGTAGTGGCAAACGCGGAGGCATTCGGCAGATTGAGGTGGCCGAACTCGTCAAGGTAGTACCATATGGGACGGGGCCTCCTCCTCTCCCGGCCGCACCGGGCCGCATACTCGTAGTGCCGCATCTGGAGGAGGCGGGTAATCATGCTCGCCAGGGCGCCCATGTCTTCCCTGTGCAGTGGGGCCTTGATAACGAAGAGACAGGGTTCGCGGAAGAAGGCATCCAGGTCGAAATCGTTCCGGACCAGGGCCTGCCGCATCACCGGCCCGTCCAGGAACTGCAGCTTCCGGTAGATCCCCTGCAGGGCATTCCCCTTTTCCTGAACGCCGCACTCGCTAAAGAACCGGAGCTCCTCTCTCACCTGCCCGTCTCCGGCGCGGGCAATGAGCCTGACCAGGTCATCAGGAGAAAGCTTCACCGCATCCAGCACGGACGTCAGGTTTCTATACGGAGGGGGAAGCTTCAGAACGGCCATGATGATCGTCTTCAGGAGGCGGTATTCCCTTCCTATGAAGTGGTCGGTATCGGGCTTCATCTCCCCGACGCGGGCAAAGTAACTCCCGAAGAGGGACTCGATGATCTCCTGTATCGCATCGTGCGTATCCTGCCGGGTGAAGTCGGGCTCGACCAGGAGGAGGGGATTTATATTCATCTTCCAGGTGTAGGGATCGAAGTTGATCACCTTTTTCCCCTGCTTCTGCCATGCGTGCCCGACGATGTCCACCATGTCCTCGTCGGTCTTTCTGTCGATGACGAGCGCCGAACTGTCCCCGCAGGCATCGTTGAGCAGGTTCGTGAGGAGAAAGGACGAGGTTTTGCCCGATCCTGTCGGACCGGGCACGAGGATGCCCTCACGACGGTCCCGCAGGGGGATGCCGACCCGCACCCCTTTATACGCGCCGAGCTGAAAGTAGTTGCGCGCGGAAGGCCTCTGCAGGAGACCTCTCTCACCGGTGAGCACGAAATAGACCGACGCACAGGAAAAGCAAACCGGGAGCAGCACAAGAAGAGGAGAGAGGGAGATTTCGCGTTTCAGGAGGAAAAACACCGCCTCTCCCAGAATAAAAAGGACACTGCTTCCGATAGCCGTCCACCTCGTGAAAAAGTATCCCTTTGTAGGAATCCGGAAATTTTTGAGGACTTCACGGTCCGTGGCAAAGCGCCCGGTTGCCGCCGGGTGAGCACCGATGTGCGTTCCGGCCCTTGCATAGAGAAACCCGTAGAGGGCAAGGAGAACTGAGGGCACTCCGACAAGCACGACAAGCAAAACGAGGACTTGGCTCGGAGTGAGGAGCAGACCTGTTGCGGTGCGAAGGGAGTCCGCAATCGCCGCGAGAAGGCTTCTGTTGAGTATCTGTTCAAGATGGCGCATTTGTTTTTTTCACGTCCCGCTCCAGGACCTCTGCGCCGCACCATTCCGCGGGGAAAGGGGACACGGCCTTTCTTGAAGTACGCAAGGGCCTGGCGCCTACCATACGTCCTCCGGGTTGAGGGCGGGGGTCGCCACCCCGTGGGGGTACCGGCGGGCAAACTCCCGGAGGGTCCTCCGCTCCACCTCCCTCTCCGTCGCTCCCGCCTGCTGCGCCCTGATCTCCTCCTTGAGGGGGCCGTAGACGTCCTTGTCCGGGGGGTCGGAGGTGAACGCTGCATAGTTCAGCGGGGTGGAGAGGAACCGGAACACCCCCTTGCCCGTGCCCCCCGTCCTCAACTTCTTCGCATGGATGAACGCCTCGCTGTAGTAGCCCATCACGGTCCTCAGCTCCTCCACCGCCTGCGCATCGGACTCCATCAGCTCCAGATACCCCAGCACATCCAGCACGCTCTGCCGGGGCTGGTGGAAGAAGATCTGGAAGTTGGGCTGGGTAAGGATCACCTCCCCCACCCGGCCGTACTTCAGGGGGTCCGAGATCTTCTGCATCATCAGCCCCACGGCAGTGTGATGGTGCCGGTAGGTCCGGAGGGCGTTCTCGACGAACTCCGCGTTCATGGACTCCGAAAGGATGGTGTGGACCTCGTCAATCCCCAGGATCTTCATGCCGGGCAGCTTCCGCACCCGCTCTCCGATCAGGAGCATGATGTTGTAGAGTATCGCCCGCATCAGGTCAGGAGCCGCCCTTAACCCGCTGATGTCGAAGAGGGTGAGGCGGCGGGTGAGGTCGAACGTGCCTCTCCGGAAAAAATTCGAGTATTTCCCCCTGCCCACATAGAAGCCCAGACGCTCCGACAGCGCCTTCCCCTGCTCCCCGAAGTGCGCCTTGAGCACGCTGTTGAAGTCCTCAAGCTCCGGGTGCTCGTTGTAGGCCCCGATCTTCTCGAAGGTGAGCTCGATGGCCCGCTCCACGACGATCGTATCGGAGAGGGAGAGCTCCTCGTCCGCCCTCGTCATGATCGAGGCGAGGAAGTTCGAGAGGAGGACCAGCCTCTCCTTGTCGAGCTCGCACACAAAAGGATTGTAGGAGACCGGATCGTTCAGATCAAAGGAGATGCGCTCCCCCCCGTATAGGGTGCAGGATTTGGTGAAGGAGCCCATGGGGTCGATGATGAAGACCCACGCCCCTTTTTTCAAATAGCGGGGCAGGAGGAGGTTGAAAAAGGCGCTCTTGCCCGTGCCCGTGTCCCCGGAGATGAGGAAGTGGGGAACCGTGCCGTCGAAGAAGTCCAGATAGGCAGGCTCGCAGGTGCGGGTGAGCCCTACGATGGCGGGGCTCTGGGTACCCAGCCACGAGCCGGTGGAGGGCGCCAGCTGGGAGAAGTAGTGGGAGGGCAGCTTGAAGGTGCGGTAGAGGTGGTTGTCCTGAGTGAGGGGAGCGTAGTGGAAGGGCAGGCTCCCCTTGAAGAGGCTCTGGGAGATGATGTTGTCCGTCAGAAGGGGCATCTCCAGGTCCGCAAGCCGGTCTTTTGCCTTGTTCGCGTAGGAGTTTGCCAGCTCATAGCTCTCCGCGATGTTTATCATGGTGAAGGCGAAGTGAAACATCTTTTTGCCCCGGAGCATCTCCTTTTCGATGAGGTCGATGTCCGCGAGGATCGCCGCATTGTTGTTGTCCTCCCTGCCGAAGGGGTTCAAAAGTCCGTGGGCCGCAAAGTTGCCCTTCCATCGCAAGGCGCTCCTCTCCTTGTCCTGCACCGGCACATACCCGGTCAGGCAGAGGTGAATGTCTCCGGGCACCCCGAGCATCCGGTACATGATGCAGGGGGAGACATAGCCCGGGGCGTTGGTGGCCGCGCTGCTCCGGTAGTAATGTCCGTCCGCGTAGACGAACTTGTAGTCGGTGTAGAGGAAGGTGCGGAGCACCTGCTCGCTCAGGTCGATGCCCGGGAGGTGGGAGGGGGCGCTCACCCCCTCTTTGAACATGCTTTTATGGAGGAGCTGGAAGAAGTAGTCGATGAGGTCCTGGGCTGCGCAGCGCTTCAGGTGGAAGCCCGCGCTCTTCATCGAGGACTCGAAGAGGGCTATCTTCGAGGTGAACAACTTCTTCTTTTTTTCGCTATCCTGCAGCGCGGACTCGAGTTCCTCCCGCTCAAGAGCACTTACGGCCCTCTCCCCGAGGGTCGCCTTGCGGGGGACGGGAAAGACGAAGATATAGAAGCGCAGGAGGCGGGGAAAGACGCTCTTTTTGTCCCAGAGCCCATGCTGTGCGCTCCGGTGCAGAAAGACAAGCTGCTCGTTATAGAGCAGGTCGAGGTCGCTTTCCGGGTCCACCTCCTCAAGCGGGGGCGGCAAGAAAGCGCCCACATTCCTGTCGGAGTCCACGATGAACTGAAAGGCGTACCCTTCGGGGATCTTGAGGAGGGCTGATTCGATCAGGCCGGAGATCTCGAGCCGCTGCCCATCGAGGCTGTTAGCATCATGCACAAAGCCCCTGAACTCGTACATGGCTCCCACATGGCGCTCGCTCCTGCCCTTCTCCCCCAGGAGGAAGAGCCCTGTGGCGGGGTCGTAATCCCGGTAGGGGAGCAGGTCTCCGAAAGACTCAGAAGCCCGAAACCACCCCTTCATCTCCCGTTTGGTGCAAAAAGGGATGCCTTCAAGACCCGTCCGCTTCATTCGCCTGCTCCCATGGTATTGATATACTCGGCCCCGTCCAGATGGAGAGGTATTTCGTGGCTTCTGCCCTCACGGAGCAGCTCCCGCACCGGCTCGTGGGGGAAGAGGGCCTCCACCACGGCCCTTCTGCCCCCTTCAGGGGACTTGATGAGCCGCTGGGCGACCACGAGCCGGAGGGCTGAGGCGATCTGCTGCTGCACCAGGTGCCGCTCCAGCGGGGGGAACAGGCCATAGAGCCGGTTGACGGTCTCCACCACGCTGATCGTGTGCAGGGTGGCAAAGACGAGGTGGCCCGTCTCCGCGGCGTCCACTGCCAGGCGGGCGGTCTCCGTGTCCCTGATCTCTCCCACCAGGAGCACGTCGGGGTCCTGCCGGAGGGCGTACGTGAGCGCATGGGCGATATCCCCGGTGTCGGTGCCGATCTCCCGCTGGTTCACCACAGAGTGGTTCGTGGGCTCAAAGAGGTACTCCACCGGGTTTTCGATCGTGATCAGGTGTACGCTCCTCTGCTCAAGAAGGTGACGGATCAGGGCGGCGATGGTGGTGGACTTGCCCGAGCCCGTCGGTCCCGTGACCAGTACGATGCCGTCCCTGAGAGAAGCAGCCTGCAGGAAACGTTCCGGCAAGCGCAGCTCCTGTATGCGGGGAATGGCAAGGGGCAGGAGACGGAGGGCCAGGGAGAGTTTTTTCCCTCCCGAGTGAAAGTAGTTGCCCCTCCACCTCCGCTCGCAGAAGGTAAAGGAGAAGTCCCCATCCAGGCCCGCATAGCCCCGGGGGATGTATTTGTCGAGAAAGCGGTTCATAGCGGAGATGTTCACCTTACCCAGCTCCTCCCTGAACAGGTCCCCGTCCACACGGAAGGCGGGAGGCCTGAGCTCGGTGAGGTGCAGGTCGCTTGCCCCGATTCTCACGGCGTGGATAAGGAGCTCCTCGATCAAGGTGTCACACCGCATCTCAGTCTGCACAGCAGGCAGCATCTCAGTTGACACGGTAGCCCTCCTGCCTGAGTTGCCGCTTCAGCCGGTCGATGTAGCGCGCCTTCCGCTCCAGGGCGCGGCTGTGATAGTTGCCCACCGCGCTCCAGGTATAGCCGTTTACTGTAATCTCATAGGCGAGCTTGTAGGCGGCAAGCATGCTCGATATATAGGGATCGAGCATCTGCTCCTTGCTCACCCCGGCACGCTTGCCGATGTGGTGGTAGTTGACCTGCCAGGGACCGATGTCGATGTTGTCGGTGGCAAGGCGGCCCAGGTAGTACAAAGCCTCCTGGTAGGAGCGGGGATAGAGGGAGAAAAACCTGCCTTTGCCCAGGTTGATGCAGAGCGCCCAGGGGGAGCCTTTGCTCTCCACTTTCCGGATGCCCATGAGGAGCTCAAGAGGCACCCGGTAATGAGCAGAGGCCCGCTGCTCGGCCTCCCGGATCATCTCGCGAATTGTCTTAGGCGTCATCCGGTCCTGTTCTTGTTCCCGGTCCTGTCCATGCCACGGGCCCTCCTCTCTTTTTCCCTGCCCTTCCCCGGTGTCCATCTCCCGGCCCTGCTGGGCATGCAAGGGCAGAGAGGCACAAAAGAGGAGCAGGGAAAGTGAAAACAGAATAGTTTTTCCGGCTTTGCTTCCTTTAGCCATGAGCTTTCTTATGACCTTCCTTTGGGGAGATCTCCCAATAAGTGCACAGGATAAGGGGGGTGACTCCCCGTCTCTTGACACTTCCGCTCCTCTCTGTGCCCTATGCGATTTTCTGGCTGTCGAGCCACTGCCGGGCAGCCTCTCCCTGCAGCGCCCGCGTATTTGAAACATGCCCATACGCAATGTCGCTCACCGTGATCGCCCCGGCTTTGCTGAACTCGATCTTCTGCGCCTGGAGCGGAAGCCGGGCCGGGAAGCTCCCGCCTGCCTTCATGCCGTTCATTTTTCCGGCCAGAACAGCAGCCGCCGGGGACTTCTCCGCCGGGGAATACTGCACCGTGCCGTCCTCCCGTTTTTTTGCCGTGATCATGTGCTCTGTTTCAGTCCCCGGGTCCTTCACAAGGAGAGTGGCTCCCTCTTTCGAGGAAAGGAGAGGTTCGGCATCTTTGAGCCCGTCGGAAAAACCGCTCTGCGAGATCATTCCTCGCGCCTCTGCTCGCGTGGCATACACCGGGGGCGCCCCTGTACTGTCGGATACGCCGGAGACATGCGCTCGCGCCTGATCGAGCCCTGCCCCGTTCTGTCCGGCCCGCTCCAAGTTCGCACGGGGGGAAATACCCTTGCTGCTCCCCCAGAAGCGGTTCGGAGCCGACACGATGCTCCCCGCAGACTGCCCCGACATCACCCTCGCAACATCGCCGCTGCTCCCGCCTCCTCCAGCCGGGCGCACCTCGCTCCCTCTTACATTGGCCGCATTTGCAGCCTTGCCTGCCGCGGAGGCCGCCCTGCCGGCTACGGCAGTGGCAGCCACCACCGCCGCGCCCGCAATCCTGCCCGAGACTCCCCCCACCCCGATGGTGCCGGGCCGCTGCCCGAAGAGCAGGAAAGAGGCGATGGCCGGGGCTGCCATGACGATGCTGATCTTGGCAAGCATGGTGAGCGTTGCAGGGAGGTTCCACGCCTTGAAGTTAATCAGGCTCGCTGCCGTAAACCCGTCGACAGCGGATATGACGACCGGAATGAACATGAGCCAGAGATACCCCTCAAGGTAGGTGATGATCACGGTCCACTGGCCGGGAAACATTGCCCGCGCCAGGATGATCGGGTAGATGACGAAGTACAGGTTCGTCATAATCCCCAGAAAATAGGGAAACACCTGGCTGTAAACGTACGCGGTAAAGAGGGTAACCAGGGAGAGCACGGAGAGGAGGACGGCCTTCATCGATTCAAAAAAGGCATTCCCCATCGCCTTTGCCCAGAACCCCCGTGAGTCCACCTTCCCTACGGTATTTTCGTCGAGCCCCTGCGCCTTTGCGCTCTCCCTGTTGGCGTCACTGATCGCTTTCACGAGCTTGTCGCTTTTGGCGCCGCAGTCGGAGGGGGCGTTGTCGGCAATGTAGCCGCGCCGGAAATAGTCGTAATTGAAGGCCGGCTCTCCTTTATCGATTTTGCTTTGGTCCGCGCAGTATTTCCGGTAGTAGTCGATGTCGGGGGCGAGCTCCTCCCTTTTGACAGCGAGGTCCTCAAGGGCGCCGTGCATCTTTACCGTATGTTTTTCGACGGCAAAGGGCATCTTCGTGAAGTCGATGTCCCTGCTGAGCCCCTTCGTCGCGTCCATCGCCCACCCCGCCGTCCGGTCGATCAGCGCCATGGAGTACCGGAGCCCTGCAGGGATCCCCGCCACGCTCGTAGGCTCCGTCTCCCTGTCCGCTCGCACGTACTTTACTTCCACCATGGAATTCTCCGGATCGAGTGGATAGCCGAAAAGAAGCCAGATGAAAATCAGGCCCAGGGAGTGCGCCGCCGCTGCCTGCACGTCCTTCGTCCCCCTGAACTCCCTCAAGATGATAAACAGGCTCGCCAGAGCGATCACCCCATAGAGATATTTGAAGAATGGCTCCACTCCCCAGGAGGTATACATGCTCAAACCGTTTACCGCTCCCTGCGCCATCTCCTGAATCGCCGTTTCCATTGCAATGCCCTGCCCTATTTGTAGTAGTTGTTCTTAATGCTGTTCACCATATCGGTGTCCGATGCAGCCGGGGGCCTCTTCGCGAAATCGCCGTACTGCTTTGCCGCATTGACCCGCTGCTGCTGCTCGTTCCAGTAGCTAAATCTGCGCACCACCTCGTTTTCCCAGGTGCGGAGGTCCCCGTCCGTCCCTTTGGCGAGCTTCAGGGTGTTCACAAAGGCATTCACCTCCTTCTCCCTGGCGTCGGTGAGCTTTGCAACCGACTCGCTCTCGAGGCCGGCCACCTTGGAGTTTGCGTTGAAGCCCTTGTGCAGAACGGCAGACATGCCATAGACCTGATACACCATGCTGTAAACCGAAAGGTCTTCGATCAGCCGCTGCTTATAGAGCGACTGCTCGTCGGCAGGCAGGCGGGAGAGCATAGAGAGGGTCTCCGCCGAAGGGCAGATGATCCCCTTGTTCGAGCCGCCGGCAGCAGCCCCCACGCAGAGCCCTGCATCGGCAATGTCATCCTGGGTGGGGTACTTGGACGCGGCAGAAGAGAGCGCAGACTCCACCACTGAGCTATAGTAGCTCTTGCTTGAGGAGTACATAGAGCTCATGGTGAGGGCGGGAGACACTGCGCTATTCGTAGTGGCGCAGATCGTTGTGTCCCCGAACACGTACTTGAAGGTATCCCGCGTCATGCCCGGGGGGAGCGTGTCCACATTGGCAAGGGCGTTCTCCACCACCGACAGGCAGTCGGACGCGCCGGTCAGGGCCTGCCACGCGGTCTGGGGATTTGAACAGATACTGTCCGCGCTGTCTCCCATTGTCGAGCCGTACTTCTCCAGGCACTTGGCGTAGGCTGCCGACCGGATCCCCGAGATGTCCTTCTTCTCCAGGTACTTCCGCGCCTCCTGGTAGGTCCTGCACTTTTCGGAGAAGATCGAGAGATACTTCTGTGCCATGGCAAAGACATTGGTCACCGCGGAGTACTCGGTGGGCATGTAGTAGGCGAGGGCCGACATGGCAAGCGAGCCGGCAAGGCTCTGGGCATTGGAGACCGAGGAGTAGACCAGCCCGACCAGGTTGCTGAGGGAGTTGTCAATTCCCAGGTCCCCGCAACTCCCCAGGGAGAGGTTGAGGCCGCCGTTTAAAAGACCCTTGTCGCTCCCGTAGGTTTCTCCCATGTCGTTGGGAGTAATCGGGATGCCCAGGCGGGAGGCAAGCTCGGGGTCCGCGGCATAGGCAGGGACAAAGGCGCTATACAGGACCATCACTGCTACAATAATCACTATCGTCCTTTTCATGGCGCGGCACCTCTCCACACGCTTTTTCTCGATAATACCGGGCACAACAGGAAACGGACCCGTTACTTGACCCTGTAACGAGTTCACCGTCTGTTTGCCTTCTTCGAGCATTTATATACAGGCATTCCTGCTGTATGAGGTGAAAGCGTATGCAAACGCAGCTCAGCGAGAGAGGACAGATCGTCATTCCGAACAGACTCCTCGACTGAAAGGCGCGGCGCCCCCGGCTGAAATCAAAGCCGGGGAAAAGGAGAGTGGTATTGGTTTTTAATATTTTTTTTCATTGACTTTTCTCTCTTTTTCCGTATATATCTATAGCGAATAATTCAGGAGGAAGGCGATGAGAAGAATAACAGCAGTGATTGTGGCTCTTGGTCTGGCTACGGCGATCGGGGGATGCGGAGGAACAGTGTCACTGAACAAAACGATTACAGGGACTGAATGCGCCACCAGGGAGGAGTGCCTGAAGGATCTGAAATACACCCGTCAGGACAAAGGCGACATCGTGATCGTTATCGAGCCTTATTATATTGATAGCTGGGCCAAGAACTATCTGGGATATCGCCCACTTGACAAGGGGACCAAGAACTATTTGCAAGGAAATTGCAAGGTGATATCGACGTGTGTCTATTCAAAGCTATTAAAGATAAGATGCCTACTTCGACAGTATTTTTGCCATTCAGCGTGTCAAGAGACAACCGCTTTTCGGAGACATCCATATTTCCATCCAAGCGGCAGGATGATCGACCACCGGCATTACGCACCAGGCACCCCTCGTTGGTATATTGATTATGCTGCCGTTGACCTTTCCCTGTATATTGCTTTAATAAAGGGGAAAGAAGTCAGAGACAGATGCAGCCTATGTTAAAGTTCTCCTCCCTGGAGCGTCTCTTCTTTTTCATCGTACGCCTATCCTGCCGTCTGTAACGAACTGATTACGAAAGTGCTTGCTGAATTGTAGTAATCCCAAGAGAGGAAGCAGCTTTCGCTGCTCCAGATAGACGCTCAGGGGTATGCCGTTCTATATACCGTCTGAAGCTGCTCCTTCTATCCGCGGTAGGGGAGTACGTATGTTTCTGCAGTTCCTTGTTACGGGAAAACGAACATCTCCCCAAACTTGTACACCTGATTAAACCGGGGATCATCCTTTGCTCATCCCTACCTGGGTGATGGCAGGAGCGGAGCACGCATCGGTGGCCTTCCGATTGTAAGCAATCCCTTTGGGCCTCCCGAAATCCGACGGATCTTCCGTTCGCAAACAGCATCTCTGCTGCCTCTTTCTGCATCAATACCCCTTCCATCACCTTCCGAAATCACGGCAGTATCCTTCTGGGTCATGGTGATTATGTCATCAGGAGACAGCCACCGGTCATTTCTACTTTGGAGAAGGTCCGCGCTGCCTATCCTGCCGTTCTGATCATCCGCATAGCTCCAAGAGAGGAAGCGGCTTGCCGCACTCCGCTCATAGGAGGAGTCACCTGATTGAAGCGGGGATCGTCCATCCCCACCTGATGGCGGTGGGCACACATCAGTAGCCGTAGCCCCCTCCATGCAAGGGCTCTCCTGTCGTCTTCCCCCGCAAACACCTGCACTCCCCCGGGGTCCCGGTGGCTATGAGTCCGCCGATCTCCCACATCCGCATACTCGCGCCGCGCTCAGCTCATAGGAGGAGAGAAAGGAGTTCTGCCGTCGTGTTCGTCGTACGCTCCCTCCGAGACCAGGCCGCCTACAGAGCAATGCGCCTGCTCCTCCCGTTATCGCCCCTACCACCACGATCGCGACGAACACAAACAGCCCTGTCCAGCCGCTCTGGGTTTTTGACCACTGATAGATGAGCGTCTCATCGACCGGAAAGGTGTGGTTCCCCGTCACCTGCACAAAGGAGAACCACCCGTTAGTGTCCCAGGTCGGATTGAACAGAAAGTCGGAGTATGCCCCTGACCGGGACGGCGTCCCCACCGTCCACTGCGGCTTTAAGTAGTACGACACTGTCGTCGTCACCTTCTTCTTAAAGAAAGACTTGCTCGTACTGCTCTGCACCTCTTCCCTATACTCAGCAACAGCCGTCACCGACACCGATGCCTTGTGCAGATGCTGCGCAAGGGCTACCAGTCTCATGAACCCATAGTAGGAGAGATTATGAAAGGTATTGTCCTCTGAGGACTCAAAGTCCTTCAGCCCCCACTTTGTCCAGCAGGGGTCGGTATTGATCCTCTGATGCCAATACGAATTAGACCGGTTCACCTTCCCCTCCTCCATTCCAGGGAGAAAGACAGGCTCCATCGAGGTCCTTCCTGTGTCGTACTCCCAGCACTTCCTTCTGATCTCCCCTGTGTCCACCGAAGGGGGATCATCGCTCTTTAAGTACTTCTCCGAGTAAATACAGTTCGGGTCATTGTTGATGTTCCAGTCCAAAAGGGCAAAGTGATACAGGTGGGGTGAAAAGAAATGGCCGAAGTCTTTGGGGGAGAGCTGTCTGATCTCCGCCTGAATGTTCGCCCCTACCTGTCTGATCCGCATGAGGGCGATCTGTCCTGCCGAGTTGCTGGAGTCGTACTTTCCCAGAATAAGGGGGGAGGGGTCGCGGGGCAGCTCTATCCCCTTGCTCAGCTGGTTGCTGGGGATGTTCAGGTAGACGGCGCTCTCATTGCCCGCCACTCGCGCCCAGGAGTACTTGATCACCCCTGAGGGCTCGCTCAGGTCTGTCGCATAGGGAGGCTGTAGAGAGGAGGGATTACTCACCGCAATCTCCCCCGCTATGGCCCCCCCTCTTCCCAGCAGCTCCCCAAGTACCCGAATGTCATCGTAGGGAGAAAAAACCATAAACAGCCAGATGAAAAGAACAAGCAGTAACAGTCCCAGTACCTTTTGAAGAAATCCTGCTTTCTTTCTCATTGGTTGCTTTCCGCAAAGATGCTCACGATAGTGGTTCTGTCCAGGAGTCCCTCGTACCGCCCCACGATGTCCCCTGAGGGGGAAAGGAGAATCAAGGCGGGAGTATCGGGCACTTTGTAGGTATGGGCCAACTGCTTGAAGGGGTCCCCTCCCGCAGGCACCGACACTCCGTGCTGCACCAGGTACCGGACGGCACTGCTATCTGAAAGGCCGATCCCGATAGCCACAATCTTGCCCGTACCCTGCACCTCCGCCAAAAGAGGGGTCATCTTCTGGCAGGCGGGGCAGCCCTCCTGAAAGAAGTAGACCGCCTTCACGAAAGGGACCTTCTGCACCTCTTGCCCGGGCGCTCCGGCAAGGAAACCAGCTTTCCCCTGCCCGCCGCCGGAAGAGCCGCCCCCTGCCCTCTTTTGAAGGAGCTTCGTCACCTCGTTTACCCTCTGCATCCGCTCCTCTTTCCACCTGAGCACCTTGCTTGCGTTCTCCTCAGTGGGGTTTTTAAAGAGGTCCGCCATCACCGGAGGGGTGTCCCCGGGCATCCATTCAAAGGGATCGATCTCCTTATTTTTCTCCCTTCTTGGATCACCTCCTCTCTCAGGGAGAGTCTCCTTTTCCGCTTTCATCTTCTGCTCGTCACACCAGCCGTTAAAGTAGTTCACTCCGCACCCCAAGTCGAAAGCATCACCGGTGGACGCTACTGCGAAAAGGAGCGCCGAAGCGAGCATCACTCTTATCACCTTTCGTCCGGGCCTCCCCCTTCCCGCGCGTACCTAACCCCTCACGTTCCGTACGGACAGCAGAGGGTGATGTACTTCCAGTAGAGCACCACGAACCGGTCAGCACACCCTGTCTTGTTTGCATTCAGCTCCTGCACCGTTGTGGTCGTTCCTATCGGGTAGCAGGCCCCGGACACAGGCCCGCCGATCTCGTATTTGTCCACATACACCGTGGGCTTCGAGAGGGTCGAAAGCTCAGCAGCCAGGTGCTGGGCCTTAAAGGCCAGAAGCAGGCTTCCGGTCACGTTGGAGGGGTGCTGCACCCACCCTGTCCTCGGGAAAAGGTATCCCCAGGAGCCCACCTTGGTGAGCATGTCCGCGGGTGTAAGGGAAGTCGTCGTGTCTTTGCCTTTCCTCCAGTCCTCCCGGGCCTCCGACGTAAAGGCGGTCCTCCCTGCGGCAGCGAGGTTCATCAGGGCCATGCAGGCCTGGTGGGGGTGCCCCGCCAGGACCTGGAGGATTTCAGCCCGGGACAGCTCATAGAGGTGCGCTTCCCGGTACTTGGTGTTCACCCTCCCTGCCGTCTCCCCCTGCACCATGCCGCCCTCCCGGGTTGCGCCAAGCAGAAAGCCGGGGCTCACGATGTCCTGAAGACCAAAGGGGAAGACCGTAGTGTTGGCATGTCCGGTGACCTCGATTGCGTACTGGGGAAGCCAAAAGCTCACCATTGCGCCGCAGGGCACTCCCGCACAGTAGCAATTCCCCAGGGTGGTGAACTGAACGCACTCCGTCATGAAGGGCTTGATCCCGGCAAGGACCTGACTGAAGCCTCCCGGGTAGCAGGCAGAAAGGGTGCCCCCGTCACCCGTAAGGGCGTACACGGGGGCATAGGGGAGAAAGATGAGGAGGAGCAAGAGAATGAGCACGACAAAAAGCTTGAGAGCGTTCGTAACAGGGCGCACCGGCATGACCCCGCGAATTGCTACAATAAACATTTTTGCCTCAGGAGCTGCTGGTATCGGGACAGGGAGCACATGGTCTCCCCGTCTCCGGGGTCCAGGTAGCTATTGAGCTGATGGATTTTCCCCTCCCGAAGCAGGGTCTTCACCTTGTCGGAGGAGGCCGTCAGGATTTCGCACGCAAGCACCCGCCCCGGCTTCTTCCGGGGCAGAAGGTGCTGGTTCAGTATCCCCACCAGGTTCCACGACAATCTCTTATGCACCCGGTCGTAGTCGGCGGGCTGAAACAGGCTGATGATCTTCTCCAGGGTTTCGAGCGCTCCCGTAGCATGGACCGAAGTGAAGACCTTGAGGCCGTTTTCCGCCATCCCGAACACCGCGTCCATGGCCGCAGCGGTCCGCACCTCCCCCACGATTACGGTGTTGGTGTCCTCGCGGGAGATGTCCTTGAGAGCGTCGGCATAGGAGGGGGAGTGCTGCCCGATCTCCCGCTGAAAGATGCTGCTCTTGATGTCACGATGCACATACTCGATGGGGTCCTCGAGTATCACGATCTTCTCCGACCGGGTGGTGTTCAGGTAATGCACGATCGAGGAGAGAGTGGTAGTTTTGCCCATGTTCGCAAGGCCCGAGACGATCACGATCCCCTTTTGCTCGATCCAGCCCTTCGCCACCGGGGGGATCAGGAGCTCCTCCATCAGCCGCGGAATCAGGGGCACAATGCGGCAGCTCATGCAGATACCCTCCATGGTCTCGTAGAAGTGCAGGCGCGCCCGGGTGCTCTCGATCTGGATCGAGGTGTCGTAAGACTTTCGCTGATCGTACTTGCCCTGCTCTCCCCAGGAGAGGTAGTCCTCGAAGAAGCACTGGGTGTCGGACCTCTCCACCACGGGGCTTCCCTTGTAGTCCACCAGACTGCCGTCCACCCGGAGCTTGATCCTCTTGCCCGGAGAGAAGTGGATGTCCGAGGCCCCCTGCTCCATGGCTGCGGTGATCACTTCAGGCAGGTCGATTGATTTTTCTCTTGTCGAATGCATGGACAGAGGCTCCTTTGCTCTTGGATTCGGTCTTTACATACTCCTTGAGGGAGGCAAGAGAGGCCGTCACCTCCTGAAAACCGCACTTCTCCCTGATCACCATCGCAGCGAGGGACAGGTGCATGAAGCCGAACTGCCTTACCACTCCCTGCCGGTCCTTGGCCGTTACACATCCCTGTCCACGGTGCCTTTCACTATAGAAGCCGGGCACATGGGCATCGAAAGATACCCCGATGCTCTGGAAAAGCTCCGCCGCTCCGCTCTCGGGAAGCATAAGGATGAAGTCGTCGCCTCCCACATGCCCCACAAAGCACCCCTTGCAGGCCTCCACCAGCAGATAGGCGGTGTACTTGATCACCTCGTCTCCCTGGGCAATGCCGTACTGGTCGTTATAGACTTTAAAATCGTTAATGTCCACATAGCAGACCGCAAAGGGCTCCCTGCCCGCTCTCCGCTCAAATTCCTTTTCGATTGAGTAGTTGCCCGGCAGGCCGGTAAGAGGGTTGAGGGTAATTGCCTCATTGATCTCACTTTTGTGGATAAAGAGCATGAGCTGCTTTAAAGGCACAATGCCCAGAAAGAGCCCCTCGGCAAAAAGCGCGAGGGAGGACTCCGCTTTGACCGCCTCTTTCAGGGCTTCGATGGACGATTTCTCCCCAGCCCTGATGTCCAGGGAGGGCATTTCCCTGGACACCTCTGCAGGCAGGTAGCTCTGACAGGCCCTGCCGTTTTCGCAGCCCAGGATAAAAGGGATACAGTCCCTGAAGTAGAGGGCCTTCAGCGCTCCACCTTCCACCACAGGCAGAAGATCGATTTCTCCTGAAGCGACAAACTGTTCCAGGGCGCGGGAGACCATGACGGGAAGGCTCAAGGGCTCCACCTGAATACAAACGTTTCTGAGACTCGTAAACATGGTCCCTACTGCCTTCCCACCGGGGAGATGGATACGGGAACGGGCTGCCGGCTTGCAGGCGCCGCCACTGCAGGGACTGCCTGAGCGGAAGGTCCGGTGCCCGAAGACTTGGTCCCGAACAGAGGGGAGGAGACCGGATAGCGCTCAGGGAAGCTCAGCGAGACCAGGTATTTCCTGCCGCCTCTGCCCTCAAGGGAGGCGGAGGTATGCGTAAGCTCTCTGACAACGAACTCTCCCGCCCAGTCCCCTGCCCTGGCTTTCACCTGTTCGCCCGTAAAGAGGGTGAAGGAGCCGGTCATGATCCCTTCGATCATCTGCACTGAGTAAAGCGTGGGAGGGCGGGACTCTTTTTCGGTCAGCAGCACGGGCTGGAGGTTTGCCTTTTTTTCGATCTTCTCGGAAAGGTCTTTCTTTTTTTCCGTTACCTGGAAGGGCAGAATCTCGATATCACCCTCGATCTTCTTGATGTCGTTTTTGAGCTTCAACTCCTTCACCCTGGCCTCAAGGAGCCGGTTGAGCTCCTCCTGCTTCTGGAGTTCAGCAGTGCCACTTCCGGAGAGGATGTCCCGGGCGGGCAGATAGATGCTCCGTTTAGGCCGGACCGGGGAAGAAGGGACGGCGGAGCCTGTTGCCTGAGGCGCCGCCGCCAGGGGGGAGGCAGGGGAGACAGCATCCTGTTTTTTGCCGGAAAAATCCTTTTTGTAGAGAGGGGAGGCAGAAGGAAGCCTCTTATAGACCACTACTCCCGTCAGGAGGACAAGGGCCACGAACATCGCCAGGGCAAACGAGCTCCGCTGCCTCCTGGGCGGCGCATCCTCCTGCCCCTCACTCTGTGCCTCCTTCTTTTCCTTTGCGGAAACCTCACGGGCCGCATCCCGTGCCAGGTCGGCGGGCTCTTCGTCCTCCCTCCGTTTCCTTCTGAGCTGTGCTGTCAGCATCTCTTTCAGTCTCATCGCATCTCCTCAGCGCGTAGCGCGGGAAAAACAGAGCGGTCTATTCCCCTGGATTTCATGAACCCTCAGCATCTGAACTCGATGCTTCCCCGGTACGCACCAGTGCCGTCATAGATCTTGAGGGCATTGCCCGCTGCTTCCATCCTGAAGTTGGGCAGCGCGCGGGTATCGACCGGAAATGTCACCTCCCCCGAGAGCGTTGCCTCACCGAAGCTGATTGCTCCCAGACTGATCGTTGCTCCGTTACTGAGCGTCTCTCCTACCTGAAGCCGGCTGCCGCTCCCGGTAAACGTATATGCCGTGACGGTCAGGCCCGAAAGTGCAGGGGGCTCGAAACTGGCCGCCGATCCCGAATACGCCATACCGGCCGGCAGGGTGATGAACCCCGAACCGGAGCTCCAGAGGGTGCAGCCGCCGCTTCCGTCAGGAGGGCAGCGGGAGGTACACCCCAGTTCCGTACCGTCGGGAACGGAGTCAGCCCAGAGGGTGAGGGCAAGAGAAGTCCCCGTTGCCGAGAGGGTCCAGGTCGGAAGAGTACACCGGGTGTAGCCTGTATAGGCGGCCGAATCCCACCCTGTCGAACCTCCCATGCTGAAGGTCTCTATCGTCTTCAGGAGAGGTGCCTGCGCGCACTCTGCCCCGGCATAGAGGTAGTAGGCACAGGGGAGGTTATTGTAGGTGTCGTTGGTGAAGTCGTAGAGGGTGAGACCCTTGAAGGGGTCGATCACCTGCTCGTAGGAGGGCTCCTCCTCCCTCTCCATGAGCCAGTCGAAGGGGTCCTCCTTGGGAGCGACAGTCTCTCCCGTGGAGGAGGCGGTCATGGTGTAGCCGCCGTCCGTGCTCACGTAATACCGCTCAGACTGGTACTGAAGGGTGTACCCGATCCTCCCCTTGTTTTCATAGGTGGGGGACTTGCCGCACTTCTTTGCATACTCCCGGGTCTCTGACTCGACCGTGATCCGGGCGATGCAGTTGCCCCGGCCATCACAGTCCCACAGGGGCGTTATCCTCCGGGAGTAGTCGATGATCGAATACAGGGCGCTCTTGTCGACCATCTCCCCCTTCACCACCTCGCTGATGAGGAGCTTCAGGCCTGAATCGGGGTCGATGACGCTGTCCCCCTCGGGTGTCTCCGGGGGGTCGTATCTTCCCCCCGTATCCACCTGGGAGCTCGAGATAAGGGCGAAGTCCTGGTCGAGCACGTACTTATAGAGGACGCCTCCGTCTTCATACGTCCAGTCTTCAGGGAGGTCCTCCCCGGTCCCCTTGGACATATAAATGTAGTACAGGATGCTTGGAGTAGAGGCGACAACCCGCATGCCCATTTTTCTGACCCTTCCGTCAGGGTAGATGATCAGGGGCAGGTAGGCCTTCTTCAGGGTGTTGCTGTCCCCCGCATCATAGAAGCTGTAGAACCAGTCCACCCGGGCAAAGGCATAGCTTTCGCTCCCCAGGTGGGCGGCGACTTTGTCGCTATAGGCATCCACCAAAGAGGAAAGGGCGTTTTCAAGAGTGCTGATCGCCGAGGAGGCCGAGGAGAAGGTGGTCTGGCTGACGTCTCCGACTCCCAGGCTGTAGGCGGCGTTCACCTTCTTGGTCAGGTAGGTCTCCGCACTCTTCCATGAGGTCGATCCGGCGCTCACCCCGTAGCTTTCTGCAATAAAAAGCGTTTTCATTTGCCTGCCTGCGGAAACGGCTGCATGGACGGAAAAAGGCTCAATAAAAACACCGAAAAAAAGAGCAAGAGACGCTGCGTATGCCTTTTGTCCGATCCTCATGTTTTTTCTCCCTCAGGCGCATCGTATCTTTTACCCGCACTGCCGTTCTACATTGATAGTACCGCCCTTGCTCGGTTTTAGTAGATCCCCGCCGCCGTCACCACCAAAGACCCTCCCCACGGCAGCTCGGCAGAAAGGAGTGCGGTATAGGGAGTCTCGTTCCCCACGGTATCGGGGTTCCGGGTAGAGGCCGAGCTGTTATCCACAAGAAGCTCCCTGCCCCAGGGAGTGGCCACGTTCTCTGCGCTCAGGCCGAGGGCGTTCTTCAACCCCGTATCGGTCGCCGTGCCGGAAGCCGTACAGCTCGTATTGCCCACTCCCGAGTTGCTGTCCCATGAGCCGCTTGCCGCACAGTCCGCCCCTGTGCTCGCAAACCGGTCGACATAGACGCTCCGGTTACTGTCGGCAAGATAGAGCGCGGTGAAGTAGTTCTGGTAAGCATCCCGCACTGAAGCGAGCAGCTTTCGGGTCTCCTCGATGAAGGCGGTCTCCTGCTGAAGGCCCGACACCAGGAACCCCGCATCGTCCCCCCGCACGGAAAGCACCCCGGTAGGAGAGTCAAAGGAGCTGTCAAGCTCCCCGTTCCACCCCGGCGACACAAAGGCAATGACATGATAGGAGGCTCCCGTGCGTGCGTCCTGAAGCCGCTGTGATACCCACACCCGGAGCGCCTGGCGCATCGAGTCCCGGTCGATGTCGTTTGAGGCAAGATTGGAGAGAGAGGCTATGGCGCTCAGGGCGGCACGGTTGCCGGTGTCGCTCGCAGCACCGCTGCCGAGCGCATACCCTGTCCCGCCGATCGTAAAGGCGAACTGCGCCTCAGCACTGCCGTCCACCTCCCAGGCATGGGCCTTGTAGACCGCCTCGATCCCCCGCTGAAGGGCATCGAGCCTCCTCTTGGTCTCCAGATCCCGAAGGAACCTGAGCAGGTTCGTAGTGGGGTTTGCCATAAGGGCGAAGAGCACGATCAGAATGGTCACCACGAGCATGATCTCCACCAGAGTGAAGCCCCGTTTGTCAGAAACTCTCATCCCCTACCCGTCTTTTGCGCTCGTCCTACAGGGCATCCTTGTCATTGGAATACTGCCTTGCCTCCTCCAGAGAGATAAAGCGCTGCCGTACCAGCTCATCCAGCGTCCTGTTCAGGGGAACGCACCCCTCGCAGCAGAGGAGCTGGTTGGGGATCATGTGGACCTTATCCGTTCTGATCAGGTTCTCAATCGCCTTGTTCACGGAGCAGAGCTCATAGGCAAGCCGCACCGCACCGCCCGCCCCCTTGATGAGCCGCTGCACCACCGCAGTCCTCAGCACCGAAGAGAGCGAGGACCGGATGGCGCTCTTGTCCTCATCTGTGTGCATGTCGATGAACCGGGTAACGGTCTGCTGGGTGGAGTCCGTGTGCATGGTGGCCAGCACCAGGTGCCCTGTCTCCGCAGCCTGCAGGGCGGTGGAGGCGGTCTCCTTGTCCCTGATCTCCCCCACCACGATGATGTCGGGATGCTGCCGCATGGCGGCCCGCAGATGCGGATGGAAGCTCTCCCCGCTTCTGATCTCCCGCTGGCTCACGATGGACCTCTTCTCCCTGATGATGTACTCGATAGGGTCCTCCACCATGATGACTTTTCTGCTGTGCCGGCCGTTCACATAGTCGATCAAGGAGGCCAGGGTAGTGGATTTCCCAGAGCCCGTCGGTCCGCAGATCAGGATGAGCCCCTGCCTGAGCTCCATGGACTGGTGCAGGGACTCGGGCAGCCCCAGCTCCCGAAGAGGCCTGATCGCAGAGGGGAGGAGCCTGATGGTGAGGTCCAGCCCCTGCCAGCGTCTGTCCAGATTGCACCGGAGTCTCCTCTTTTTGTACGTGATCCCGAAGTCCAGGGGCAGTGAGCCGTAGTCGCACGCATACCCCAGCCCCTCAAGGAGCCTCCGTACGGCCTCATCGGAGATGATCTCCCGTCCTGCCGGGAGAATCTCCTTATTCACCCGGACAAAAGGCAGCGAGTCCGAAGCAAAGTAGAAGTCGCTCAGCCCCCCGGTATCGAGGTTATCGGCAATGAGAGTCAGAAGGCCGCTGTCGCCTGTGTCCATACGGTCGTTCCCCAGGGTGTGGCAAACCCGATCCGGGCTGAATAGGGAGGCGTGCTCGTGTTCACCATGGATGAGGAGTTGTCGAAGCGCATGACGGACCCGTAGGCGTCCTCGCAGTCGCTCCGGCTCACTCCCAGAGGAGCAGTGAGCACGTCTGCGGGGGAATCCTCGGTGCAGGCAAGCGTGCCCCCTCCGCCGCATACGGCATCGGTGAAGTAGTTTCTGTCGGTGCCGTACCCTTCCTTGAGCATCTCCCCCCTGAAGTAGCTCTCAAGGGCAAGCACAAGGTGGTAAGCCCTGCTCCGGGATCCGGCAAATCTTTTCTTTCCGATAGTACAGCCGTCCACCTCCCTGACCTGATCATCCTTCCCCTTTATCAGCACCCCGGTATTCACGTCGAGGGTCGTCTTGATCCCCTCCAGACCCGGTATGACTACCGCATACGTATGGGCCTGCACCTCGGAATCGCAGGCCACCCGCTTTGAGCCAAGGACCACCGCTCCGTAGCGACTGCTCACCTCGGGCAGGACCTGACCCTCCGTGCCGTCGATACTCACCAGGTTTGCCTCGTACCAGTTCCCGATACTCTCTCCCTGGTGGTCTAAAAAGGCCTCCCTCTCCACCACAGAGTAGTCGGCAATGCTGTCCAGCACCCCGAGCACAAAGGAGGACAGAAAGGCGGAGGCCACCAGGATAAGGATGACTGCGAGGGCCGCCTGCACCGCCTACCAGGCCTCCTCGATGATGAAGTAGATGTCCGTGGTGTCCCCGCTCGCGTCGGACAGGCAGATCTTGTTGCCGAGCTTGTCCCGCACCACGGTGGCTGTCTCGTGGGGCACGGCCGTGATCTTCACCGTATGGTCGTTCCCTGAGGAGTTGTTGCTGCCGATGGCTGTGGAGTCGGCGCAGGTGCCGCTCCCGCCCCCGCTGCTCGTCACCTTCTTGTACTCGTAGGTGACTCCCGCGATATTCTGGTCGGCGACGTTCTGAGTGGGAGAACTCCCGTTGGTCTTTGAGGGGGTATCCAGGTAAGGCCCTTTCCAGTAATCGGCAATGGAGGAATCAACGGCGTTTTTGTCCCAGAGAGACTGGAGGGCCGCTGGGTAGGCGCCGATGTCCGCCTTGTACTTGGCAAGGCCCGACATAATGCCCTCCGCGGTGCGCATCACGATGGCCGCGTTCCTCTTGTCGGACCCTCCGGTGAGGTTCGGGATGAGCAGGGCGATGAGCACGATCAGGATGGCCACCGCCATCAGGATCTCCACGAGGGTGAAGCCCTCTTCCCCTCTTCCGTGCTTCAGATGAAAGCCGGTTTCCATGCGCTTTTCCTCCTTGGTATATGACACTAAAGGCCGCCGATCATCTTATAGATGGGCAGCAGCGTGATCGAAAAGAGCCCCACGATAGACAGAGCGGCAACCCCCATGAGAAGGTAGTTCAGGATGCTGATCAGGCGGTTCATGAGCGTATCGAGGCTCTTGATCTCGATGTCAGAGAGCTTCTTGAAATATTTGGAGATGCTTCCCGTGGTATCCCCCACCTCCAGGTAGATCACCACGTCTTCGCTCGCCCCGGCAAGCTGAAAGGAAACGGGCACCGACTTCCCCTCGTTCATGAACCGGTACGCCCTGTCGAGTATCTCCCGGAGGGGTCCCACCAGGGTCTGTCCCACTGACTGCAGGGAGCGGGTCGTGTTGATCCCCGACTCCTCGAACACCGACAGGAGCAGATAGGCGGTGGCGTTCTCCTGGAGCGTCATGAGGCTCCTCACGATGGGCACTTTAAAGAGCAGGTGGTAGTACCGCTTAAAGAGCATGACGAGCAGGCCGAGTACGAGCGCCGACAACACTACAAAAGCCGCGGAGTGGTGCCGCATAAAGGCCGAAAGGGCAAAGAGCGTCTTTGTGGCGGGGGGGATCTTCTGGGGGTCGATGATCTTGAAGGAGGCCTCAAACCGGGGGACGAGGAAGACGAGGATGCCTGCAAAGATCACCACCAGAACACTCAATACGCCGATAGGGTAGGCCACCGCCTTTTTTGTCCTGCCATGGACGTTCTGCTTAAGCTCATACACCCGCTTCAGCTCCCCGAAGATGATGTCCATATGGCCCGACTTCTCCCCCGCGCTGATCGCCTCGATCAGGTTGGAGGGCAGTACGCCCTCGAACATCCCCGAAATGGAGCCCTTTTCCTCAAAGAGCCGCCGCCGCATGACCCCGATCAGGTGCGCTTTCTTCTTCTTGGCAAAGATGCTTTCCAGGCGCTTAAGGGTATAGTGCATGTTGAGGCCGTCCCGGATCGACTCCTCAAAGACCTCCAGGATAATGACGGTCTCCTCATAGTTGAGTGGTGCGCTCACAGCACCCTCTCCTTCTCCTCCAGGGAGATGACGCC
Source organism: Thermodesulfovibrionales bacterium (assembly GCA_046350935.1). Lineage (GTDB taxonomy): Bacteria > Nitrospirota > Thermodesulfovibrionia > Thermodesulfovibrionales > Dissulfurispiraceae > Nitrobium. The sequence continues at coordinate 34,249 of JAXLZK010000018.1, read as the reverse complement.
GCTGTCGAGCTTGGTGTCGGCATCCTTCAGCAGGTCGTGGATGCCGTTTGCCGCCGCACTCTCTCTCGCCTTGAAGAGAGCGCCGTCCAGGGCGTGCTGCAGGGCCTCCCGGGTGCCCTGCACCAGGGGGAAGTGCTCGGCGATCATGGTCCTGCCCTTGTAGCCCGTATGGTTACACTTGGGGCAGCCTGCTGCCTGGTAGCGCTTCACGTCCCCGTTTGAGATCAGCAGGTCTTCTGTTTTGCAGGAGCAGAGCACCCGGGCAAGCCGCTGGGAGACGATGCCCAGGACCGCCGCCTCGATCATCGAGTTGGGGATTCCGAGGGCCTGGAGCCGCGGGATCGCCTTGATCGAATCGTTGGCGTGCAGGGTCGTGAAGACCAGGTGACCCGTGTTTGCCGTGTCAAAAGCTATCTTCGCGCTCTCCTCATCCCGGATCTCCCCGCAGAAGATAATGTCGGGGTCGTGCCGGAGGATGCTCCGGAGGGCGTCCGCCATCGTCAGCTGACTGCTGATCTGTATCTGCTTCCAGAGATAGTTTCTATACTCCACCGGGTCCTCCACCGTTACCACCGCCCTCCTGATCGTATTGACCGTGGCCATTGCCGAATAGATGCTCGTGCTCTTGCCCGAGCCCGTCGGTCCGGTAAAGATGATGATCCCGTGGGATCTGTTCTTCGCCCGGTTCAGAAATTCGAGGACCGAGCGGTTCATCCCGAGCTCCTCAAGAGGGAGAATGCTCGTCCTTCTGTCCAGTATCCGGATGACTACCGAGTCCGCATTGCCGCCCCTGCTCCAGTTGGGGATAAGGGATACACGGAAGTCCACCGGCTTGTACTTCTCCTCCCCGATGAACTCCCCCTCGATCCTGCCGTCCTGGGGCTTCTGCTTCTCGACCAGATCCATATTGCTCCGCACCCGGATCATGTTCATGAGGGTCTGGTACTGGTTCGCATCGAGGGCCGTCAGCATGCTCAGGATGCCGTTCCGCCGCATCTTGATCCTGCCGCCCTCCACCGCAGGCTCGATGTGGATGTCGCTGCAGCGCTCGATGATGCCCTTTTTGAGGAGCAGCCGGAGCCCGGCCACCGACTGGTCCGTTCCCTGCAGAAGAGGCTTTACGATCTCCTCATCCGTGATCCTGATCAGGGACTCCAGGTACTTCTGAAAGGTTTCGTTCGAGACCACGGCACATTCCGCATGCTTGCCGAGCTTCTGCTTCACATACCGGTGCACCGCGTCCCGCCTCTGGTAGTCCTTCGGGTTCACCATGCCGATCCGTACGACGGTGCCGTTCTGCTCGATGGGCACGATGCTGTGCTCTTCGATGAAGCCGATATCCCCGATGATCCCCTCCTGGATGTCCGATTTAAAGAGGGAGAAGTGCTCGAGCCTCCACTGCCGGGCAAGGCAGTAGGCGAGGGTCTCGGAGTTGACCAGCGACATTTCGAGCAGGATCTCCCCCAGGAGCTTGCTGCCGCGCACTCTCTGCTCTTTCAGGGCCAGCTCGATATACTCCCGGGGCACCCCGTGCTCGGTCAGGATCTCCCCGATGCGCTTCTGCTGCTCACTCATTGCTTCGATTCCCCCTGGTTCCGGTAGTAGCAGCGCGTCTGCACCTTGACGGACCTGTTCGAAAGGATGTATTTGGTATAGGCCACCGGCAGCGCGGCGTGCAGGTCGCCAAGGAACAGAACGACGTCCCCTATCGACTTGTAGCTACTGATGTCGATATCAAAGGTGATGAATTTCCCGATATCGTCCGAGGATTCCTTCACATCGGTGATCCGGTAGCCCTTCCGGTCAAAGAGGCTCTTTAAGGCAAGGGCGACATCCTCCCTGGTGTCGAGCGCAACCGGGGAGACCGGCAGCCTTCGTATGTCGCTGAGCTTCTCCACGATCCTCTCCCTTTCTCCCTCTGCGGCAACGAGCTTTTTTGCCGCCTCCGCCATCTTTTTGTACTGCGGCACGATCAGGCTACTTGACACTAAAAAGACCGCGCACAGAGCGGCCGCCGGGTAGAGCGGCAGCTTTTTCAGCTGCTCGGGCGAAATTGACCTCAATGTTCCCTCCTTTCAGCGAGACGGTGGCGCGCGACGCCTCCTTTATGTGGAAAGCCTCCTCCGGGTCGCTGAGCGTCACCCGCCCCGTGATGTCGTCATCGTCCGCCGTTACGCTGATCAGGGAAAACTTCCTGCCCTCCAGAAAAGAGAGCTCCCTGAGGACCCCGTCAAAAGGCACGTTGATGTCGTCCAGATAGACGGGCAGCCGCAGCTGCAGCTCGTTCCGGATCTCCCTCACAAGGCTTCTTCTTTCATCGGCAAGCTTTTCCGCCTCTGTTTTTACCCGGTTCTCCTTAATGAAGAGGAATCCCCATACAAGCAGGCTGAGGGCCACTACGCAAATGCTCAGGGAGATTTGGAGACGCCGGCTCCTCCGCGCCTCCTGCTCCAGATCCCGGTAGGCAGGGGCCGACTGTATCGCCTCATAAAGCTGCGCAAAAGGGAGGTCGTAGCCGTAGATCTCCCGCTTAAAGTGTTCGGGCAGATTCAGCTCATTGATCCTCCCTTCGATCTCGTCCCGTTCCGTGGTGTCAACATCGGTGAAGCGCCAGACCACTTCACCCCTGTGGCAGGCAAAAAAAAGCAGGCGGTTTGAAAAGAGCAGACCCACTATGGTGTTGTCCCTGAGCTTCAGTGCCTGCAAGAGACTCCTGGGCTTCTGAAGGGAGGGGATATCCAGGGGCTTCTCATGGAAGTGGTACCGCGGCCCCTTTGCGTAGTATTGGTACCCTTCCACCCTTTTTCCGCCAAACAGGGAGGAGTCGGTGAGCACTGCCACGCCCTCTGCCTGCCCGGCAGCCGGAAGCCCGGCAGAAGGGTCCTCAATCGAGCCGTCCCGCCTGATAAAGAAACGCTCCTTCTGATAATTGAGGTAGACGATGATTTGGTTGTCACTCCCCTGCTTCTCCATCACCCTACCCCTTCACCCTTCTGGCCCTCAGGGCGATGACGAGCTCCGAAGCACTCCGGGTATCGTTGTCCGCCCTAAAGAGACCCAAAAGAGGGATCGCCGACAGCAGCGGCACCTCCCGGCCCGACACCTCCTTTTGTCCCTCTGTATCCCCCGATCACCACGATCTCCCCCTCCTGTACTGTCACGCTCTGCAGCGCTCTTCGCTGCACCGAGCTCACTGGCTGGGTGAAGGTGTCCTCTCCCAGGCTGGGCGTAACATACTCATCCACACTGGCAAGAATCGGGCGATCTGCACGTCCACCTTCCTGTCCTCCCGTATGTGACACCGCACCAGGCATCACCCCGTCCTGTGCCCGTGAAATGAAGTAGCTCGTGACTCCCCAATGCTCCCCGGTCGTGGTCGCTGTACACCCCTATGTAGGGGATCGACTTCCGAGAAGATCGCGCACCGGCTGCAGGTTCCTCGCACAGAGGTAGGGCTTTGAAAGAACATGCACCGTCCCCCGCTCCTCCAGGGCCTTCAGAACCGCACTCACGTCCCTGCCGTACGGGTCACCGTCAAAGAGGGACTGGAGATGTCCGTTACCGTGGTACTTACGGTCAAGAACTTGTTCCCTCCGCTCAGCACTTCCCCGATCCTCTCGGCAAGGAGGCTCAGTCAATGCCGAACCTCCTCCGAGCTCGTGGAGACCTGGGTCGGTGGCCTCCACAATCAGGACCTTGTCCGCGGAGGCCCGCAGCTCCCCCGATACCTCTCGATCAGAGAGACGTTCCGGGGGTCATGGACCATGAGGGAGGCGGCGGCTCCAGTCAAGAACATGGTGGGCCTCAGGGGAGAGGAGCTTCTTGTATGTTCTCTCAAAGGCTTTCCTTCCTGTCCAGGTGAGATCGGCCGCCTTCTTCAGCAGCACGCTCGCCTTTAGTTCTGAGAGGCGCTGTCCGCCCCTCCCCTCCGAAGCATAGTGCAATTCCCTCCCGTGCTGCCTCCCCCGCTCGTCCCCAGCATGTCCCCCCCGATCTCCGCCAGATATAAAGCGCTTACGCCTATATCAGGATGGAGAACTTGTGGGATACGCCTTTAAGAATAGTGATCTTATTACCCTCAAGAGTAAAACCGTAGCTCTGGTATTCGGTGACGGCGAGAGGGCCTGCGGGAGGCAGCCCCTACGTCCACCACTACCGGCAGATTCGGGTCTACCTCCAGCCCCAAAGACCACGGTATACCCCACGATCCCCCCAGCTCAAGAGAGCACGTCCGACTTCCTCCCGGAGGGAGGAGACAACCGGCTCTTTGCGCGGACTCCCTCTGTACTTGAGGGGTTTTGACATGGATGGTAACCTTCTGAACGGGGGATGCCCCGGCTGCGTGCTGAAGAGGAAGGCTGCTCCTCAGCCATTACCCCGAAAGCAGACAGCGAAAGTGCTATCGTCAGAATCGCCGCACGCCGCCGCACCCGGCTCATTTTCCCCTTTGTTTTTATCATCCCCCTACCTCTACCCTGCTTTCGGATGTCGGCCGGATGATAGTGATGAGCTCCGACTTCTTGTTGCTCTTTTTGTGTTTGCCCAGCACCGGAGCCGACAGCTCCGGCAACCTTCCACATACTGTAGGACTCGCCCTGGTTCATGAGGCCCCCAGCACCGCCCGCTCTCGGGCGCATGGCGACCTGGTGGTAATGTTCCGCGCGGAAACCACAGGCCGGGAGACCGTCACCTGCCCTGTGGTGAGCGCTCGGCGCTCGCAATGGACTGCCACTTCCCCTCGATCGAAAAGCTGAGCATATCCGTTCTTCGCGCGATAATGAGGACGATGTCGATCACTGTTTCTGCCGGATTATCAAACTGCCGTCTGGGTGTTTGACGTGCTCGTCCCCGACCCGATCACCCCGATGCCCCACCGAGCCTGGGCCGTAGGGCGTCTTCTGAGAGGCGTCGATCTTCCCCCGATAACCGTTGTTCATCGCTACGTAGGTGTTTTGTACGGTCTTAAACTTTCCGTACTGGTCAGTAGGTTCAAAAGGAGGAGCTCAGTCCGAAGTTCGCCATACTGATGGTGATCCCCGCCACCCGTTACTGAACTGACGTACCTGACTTATTCCCCACGTCGGCCCTCCCAGGAGACCCCGCGAGGAGCTTGTCGGGGTGCTCTCGGCGCAGGTCGAATCGGCGGTGCTGCCTGTAGAGGAGCTCCGAAGCACGGAAGAGGGGCTCAGGTATGCCAGGGAGAGACTGCTCCAGTCAATCCCGGCTGTAGGAGTCCGTGAGCTCCAGCTCCCCCACGATCATGTGCAGGGTGATGATGCTCATGTTGTTCTTCATCTCCTGGGCCATCTCCCTCACCTTCCGGTAGGTCCTGGAGTCGGCACTGAAGTAGACCTTCGAGGAGATCGGGTCGTAGTAGATCCTCTCCGCTCCGAGGCTCTTCAGCGTGCTTTCGAGCACCTTGCCGATGTCCATGTAGTTGTCAATAGGAAGGGCAAAGGTATCCCTGAGCACCGCCGTAAGGGTGTTGTTTGCATACCTGAAGAATATTCCATGGGTCTCCATCAGGGAGCGCAGAAGGTCCTGGACCGTTCCCTTATAGTGGGGCACGTTCAGGGTCATGTCCTTTGTCCTCGGCACCGTGCTGCCCTGCGGCTGCTGCTGCCCCCCTCCTGCCGTGCTCATCTCCGCCGGTTCAAGGTTAAAGACCGTCGAGATCCCCGTCTGTTTGAAAACGTCCTGGCAGAACTCACTGAGCGACACCGGCTCCTTGTAGTCGATGGCCACTGTGTCGGTAAGGCCGTCCAGGTTGAACCGGTCCTCCACGAAGGGGCTCCGTATACGGAGCTCCCGCACCGGCACGTTTCCCTCATTGAGCAGCTCCCGCCGTTCCATCCGCATGTCAGCTTCCTTTATCAGCTCCTCAGGCTTATAGAAGGAGGGCTTGCCGCACCCGGACAGGAAAGTAACTACCAGAAGCAGGAGCATGATGGATACTCTTTTCATAAAGGATTACCTCGTTGGTCGCTTTTTATTTCAATGTAATAGTACCGGCGGCTTTCAGAAACGAAGGAGGGTGGATTTCTGCGCAGGGATAGCCACCGTACGACGCATCTCCGGGGTGAAGAAGCGGGCGGCCTCGCGCGCCAAAATTAACCACCACGGGCTAAAGTACGCAGTTTCCCTGGTGCGCTTCGTGGTCTTGCTTTGCCGGACAAAGGATAAAAGCCTTCGCTGCCCTCCGGGCGCCATCCCTCAGCAGGCTTGAAAGGCGTGGGGTTTTCCGACTATTTTGATAAACTTACCGAGATTCGTTGCAGGGCGGGATATCTTTTGAGCACACAGCGCAGTGGTTCGGGGGGCACAGTATTTGAGCTTATTCCCCCCGATCCTCTCAGGCAAACCCCGTCAGTTCTTTAGAAGCCTCGCTATCGCTCTTGTTCCCAGATCGTCTTCACCTTGTAGCGGGCGATGAGAGGGTCCGAGGTGATGAGGGGGAGCATCTCAAGGTGGGACTGCGCTATCAGCATCCGGTCAAAGGGATCACGGTGAATTTCCGGCAAGGTGAAGACATAAAGAGCATGACTCGCCTGCACAGGCAACCCCTCAATCTCATTGGCCGCCATCTGCTCGGCAATGATCTGGTCCGCTCTCCCCGGGAGTGTCAACTTGCCCAGACGTGCCTTGATAGCGATCTCCCAACAGCTTGCCGCACTGAAGTATAATGCATTACTGCCCTCCGAGATAATACGACGCACAAAGCGGGGCAATCGGGGATCATCGAGGATCCACCAGAGAAAGACATGGGTATCCAGAAGGGCCTTCATTGAGAGCTCCTCAATTCAGCTTTCAAAGTCCTGCAGGACATCTTCAGGAAGAGGTTCGTTGAAATCTTCTGAAAGGGTAATGAGACCCTTCGCAGTGCCAGGAATCCTCTTTCCCTTCTTTTCCTTAACGGGCACCAGGCGCGCCACCGGCTTTCCTGCCCGCGAGATCACTATCTCCTCCCCGCTCTCCACACGGCTCAGGAGACGTGACAGATGGGTCTTTGCCTCATGTACATTGACATTCGCCATGATAGTTTACCTCCACCCTTAGAATAGACTAAGTATTAAACTAAGTCAATACGCTGCGGGGCTCACCTCAGGGGAGTATCCGCACGTGTGGAGGCAGGCACAGCCCAAAAGCGTACGTTTCTATTTTGCCTTGACAGCGCGAGGATTTCTTATGTAACAGCAAAATGATAATGTCCTATATGGGCAAAGTAGAAATGTCCGGTGCTAAACTGTCTCTTTGAGGAGGAGGCATGGCAAAAGGGAGTGACAGACCAACACAAGCACTATGAAGGAGTTAAAGAGATCAAATGTGATTCGGAAGGTGATGGAAGGGGTATTGATGCAGAAAGAGGCAGCAGAGATGCTGTCTGTGAGCGAACGGCAGATCCGTCGGATTGTGCGGCGCATAGAGGCCCAAGGAGACAAGGGGATAGTGCACGGGCTCGGGGGAAGGATTCCAATCGGAAAGCGCTGGAGTCGTTGGTGTCGAGGGTTGTGCAGCTGTATCGCGAGAAATGGATTTGGTCCACTCATGGCGGAGAAGCTCCGCGAAGGGGAAGGCACAGAGGTGAGCAAAGAGAGCGTCCGCACCTGGCTTATGGATGCCGGTCTTTGGCAGAAGCCGCAAGCGGAAGGTTCACCGAAAGCGGCGGCAGCGCAGGGCATGTTTTGGGGAGATGCTGCAGATGGACGGAAGCCATCACCGGTGTTTGAGGACTAAAGGCGCATGCGTGTTGATGGCGTACATCGATGATGCAACGAATACCATTTATGCCTGATTCATTATACGAGGGCATTCCTGCGATGGACAGCTTGCCGGTATATCAGGAAATACGGCATACCCCTGAGCGTCTATCTGGACAAACACGACGGGCACCTTCCAGAACCATCAATCGAGGATGAGATAAACGGGACAGAACTCTTGAGCTGCGTTCGGCAGGGCATTGACGGAACTGCAGAAGATCATTCATGCCAACTCGCCCTGCGTCAAGGGCAGATAGAGCGGCTGTTCAAGACCCCAGACTGGCTGGTGAAGGAAATGACTGTATGGGAATCAGTAGCATCGATGAGGCCAATGGATTTCTGGACGGCATTCCGCCCTTGCATAACAGGAAGTTCAGGTGCAGGCAAAGGAGAGGGAGCAACCCGCACTGGGTCCCAAAGGGAGTGGACCTGACCGGATAATGTGCATCAGAATAGCAGAACGCCCAGAACGATTTCACGGTGGCACATAATAAGAAGCTGTACCAGGTAGGGGAAAGCCGTGAATGCAAAGGTGGTGACTGTCGAGGAGAGGGTCAACGGCAGCATGCATATGCTCATATCAACGTCAGGTTGCCTTTCAGGAAATAACCGAGCGGCCGGAGAAGCAGCACAACAATCCGGCACCGCCGGCAGGGAAGCCGTTGTGGTACCGCCCGATCATCCATGGAGAAAAGTTAACAACTACCTTTTGGCGGCAATGAAATGCGAACGCCAACGCTAAAAACCAGCAGGGCCACAGTATGAACCAACCGGTCATTTCTATTTTGCCGAAAAGCGGACATTTCTATTTTGCCTTGACAGCGCGAGGATTTCTTATTGACTTTCTCCCGTTTCCCCCGTATAACTCTATATCGATCAATTCAGGAGGACAACGATGAGAAAAATAGCAACGGTAGCCTGGGCGATCATTTTATCGGCCGTGATCGCAGGATGTGGGGGAACTGTAGATCTCAATAGGGCGGTCGCTGGTAAAAATTGTTACACCAGAGATGAGTGCCTCAGAAATATAATAGCTGCGGACCCCATTTCGCCAAGACATATTTTCACTATTCAGGAGACGTCGGTTGATGGTGGTACTAAATCGTGGGCCGGAATTGAAGGATTTAAGGGTTATGGTTATGCTAAATATAACTTTTATCTCGATCTGTGCATAGCAAAGTCAATTGCCGAGACAATACAAAGCAGCAAAATAATAGTCGCATCAGAGCCTGTCCTGGACAGCATCTACATATACGACATAAGGGACTTTGTCATTAAAGCTGGAATGTATTATTCTGCTGTTACCAAATTCACCGGAAAAGCACGATACCACGATAGGGATATAATCATTGAAGCGGACGGGAATTCCGGTACAATGTGGGGCACCGCAGGAGGGCACGCTGACACGGCTACATTGGAAGCGTGCAAAGATTTTGCTATCAAGCTGAGGGAGTCATTGGCTCTCTATTAAAGGAGAGAAGGCTGAGGGGCCATCTTCAGCCTTCTCTTTGACATAGTGGCGGTCCTAATCTGCGGTATACGGGTAGGTGTGTTTCTGCAGGTCCTTGTTGGGGAAAGTGAACATCTCCTTATAGACCTGGTTGAAGCGAGGGTCATCCATCCCCACCTGAGTGATGGCAGGAGTGGAACAAGCATCGGTCGCCTTTGTCGCTCCCCCGCACGCAAGGGCCTTCCTGAAGTCGATCTTCCCGGCAAACACCTGCACCCCTCCCGGGGTATTCATGATGTCAGGAGACAGCCAGTTGGAGAAGGTCCGCGCCGCTATCTCCTTCTGATCATCCGCATAGCCCCCTGCCGCACTCAGCTCATAGGAGGAATCATTGAAGGGGGTGAAATCAGCCGTTGTATTGGTTGTAGGGCTTCCCCCTGTGGCGACCAGCCCACCGACGGCACCCGCAGCAGCACCGGCGAGGGCTCCTGCGGTCCATGATACGGTGGCCAAGTTGGTAGCAGTCAGGCCAACAGCGCCCAAGCCTCCCGTTATCGCCCCTACCACCACGATCGCGACGAACACAAACAGCCCTGTCCAGCCGCTCTGGGTTTTTGACCACTGATAGATGAGCGTCTCATCGACTGAAAGGTGTGGTTCCCCGTCACCTGCACAAAGGAGAACCACCGTTAGTGTCCCAGGTCGGATTGAATGAAAGCTCTGGAGTGATGCCTGACCGGGACGGGCGTCCCCACCGTCCACTGCGGCTTTAAGTAGTACGACACTGTCGCTCCCTAATTCTTCTTAAAGAAACTCTTGCTCGTAATTGCTCTGCACCTCTTCCTATACTCAGCAACAGCCGTCACCGACACCGATGCCTTGTGCAGGCGCTGCGCAAGGGCTACCAGTCTCATGAACCCATAGTAGGAGAGATTATGAAAGGCATTGTCCTCTCCGAGGATAAAAGTCTTCTGGGACCTCCACTTTGTCCAGCAGGGGTCGGCATTGATCCTCTGATGCCAATACGAATTAGACCGGTTCACCTTCCCTCCATTCCAGGAAAGAAATCTATCGAGTCCTTCCTGTGTCACTTCCCCGCACTTTCCTCTGATCTCCCTGTGTCCACCGAAGGATCATCGCTCTTTAAGTACTTCTCGAGTAAATATGCCTGGGTCATTGTTGATGTTCCAGTCCAAAAGGCAAAGTGATACAGGTGGGGTGAAAAGAAATGGCCGAAGTCTTTGGGGAGAGGCTGTCTGATCTCCGTCTGAATGTTCGCCCCTACCCGTCTGATCCGCATGAGGGCGATCTGTCCTGCCGAGTTGCTGGAGTCGTACTTTCCCCAGAATAAGGGGGAGGGTCGCGGGGCAATTATCCCCGTGCTCAGCTGGTTGCTGGGGATGTTCAGGTAGACGGCGCTCTCATTGCCCGCCACTCGCGCCCAGGAGTACTTGATCACCCCGAGGCCTGCTCAGGTCTGTCGCATAGGGAGTGCTGTGGTGGAGAGGAGGGATTACTCACCGCACTTCCGCTATGGCCCCCCCTCTTCCCAGCAGCTCCCGTACCCGAATGTCATCGTAGGGAGAAAAAACCATAAACAGCCAGATGAAAAGAACTGCCATAAGGGCATACAGAATCTTTAGCGCCGACGATTTAATGACCATGGAGCCTCCTCCTTCGACACAGATCCTTATTGGAACCTATCGTGTATATGAAAAGTCCTGCAGAGCAACCCGTCCCTTTATATTTGTCTTGCCGATCAGCCCGTAGCGAGTAGAATCGATCGTGCCATCGGGCTGATTCCCCAGCACCAAGAAAGCATCATCCGGGATCACCCCCTTATAGTCACGCTCATAGAGGAGGAGCATCCGGGCCTTTGCTTCGTGAAGCACATAGGGCGTACCCAGGGAGGTAAGGCCTGCTTTTTTGTTGATCAAAAGGAGATATCCTGCATCCGTCCTCTCAAGGTGAAAACGGTCCTTTGGCAGTGCCTTCACCGTTTTGACATAGACCCTGCCACCCACATCAAGAAGGACGGTATCCCCCCGGAGAATGGGGTTGCACTGATAGAAGCCGAAAAGGACAGTGACCGTCTGCCCATCGCTGATGAGCGGGTGCATCGAGATGCCTGAGACAGTAACGCTCCGGGGGACCGAGCAATCGGCGGATACGTTTCGTGGTGCAAGGGGCGAAATGATCACCATGATGAGCAGCGCCGTTAATATTCTATGGAGGCGCATCCCTGATATCCATTTCCGCTCGTGCCGAGGACAACATTTGTCTGATCGAAAGTAGCTCCTCCGCCTCCCGCCCCGCAGCCAGCCCCATTACCGCCGTTGATGGAAGGGTTGCCGCCACCGTTGTAATATCCTCCTGCGCCTCCATTCCCTCCCCAGCCTGCGCCTCCGCCTCCTCCGCCTCCGGGCACACCGATACCGCTACTGCCTCCCAGCCCCCCGCTAGAGCACACAATGCCGGTGCTCGAGGGGCGGCAGAAGTCTCCTCCGTTGCCCCCTCTTCCTGCCCCCCAGGTTCCTCCTGTAGAATAGGTTCCTGCCGCGCCTCCGCCGCCCCCGGCACTTCCCCTGTTCGTCCCTGCGTGACCGCCACCCCCTCCTCTGATTCCTGCCGCTGCTGATGCCCCCGTGCTCACAGCGTCTCTGCCGTTTTTCCCCGAGGTCCCCCCTCCTGCAAAGGCCACCAGGCTCCACCCAGGAATGCCCTCGCCCCCGTCTGCTGAATATCCCACATTACCGATCAGCGCTCCTGCAAGCCCCGGCCTTCCTCCCATAGCAACCAGGTAGACAGACGAGCCTTTTGTAAGCGTCGTGTTGCCTCCGGCCGCTCCATTAGCGCCACTGGTACCGGTGCCGGCGCCGCCTGCTCCCACCGTGATCGTAAGCACGTCGCCGGCAGTGACAGATACCTGAGCCTTGTAAATATAGCCCCCCGCTGCTCCGCCTCCCCCTCCCGGATTAGAGCTGGGGCCTCCTCCGGCTCCTCCTCCGCCCACCAGTGTTACATAAATCCTCGATACTCCAACAGGAACAGTCCAGTTGGCAGCTCCTGCAGTAGTCCAGGATGCCATATTCGAGGTAAGCCTTACTTCATCGATGCCGCTGCTTCCCGCGCCGGCTACCGCGGCATCGACGTAGGCCTTATTGGCGATATCACTATTGTTGGTGGGGGTTGACGACCCCGGCGAGACCCATCCGGAGCCGCTCCACATCTTGGTGGCGGTATTGACCGTGTCGTACCAGAGCAGCCCGCTGTAGGGGCTTGAAGGCGCGGTGGCCGAGTAGACCACTCCGTTATATCCCCGGGTCTGCTGCGAAGGGTCCTGTCCCTGGTAGAGCTTATAGTGAAGAGCGTCTCCCGTGTAGACGTCGATAAGGAAATCATCGCCGGATGCCTCGGTCGCTGTCAGGCAGACGGTCTGAAAGGTGCCGTCCCTGCCTGCGGAGATCACCCGCCCGATGAGATTATTAAGCGGAGGGGCGGTGTTGTTTTGTGAGTATGCAGCGTTCGCGTTGGCTATCCCCGGGTCCCAGGTACAGTACCGAAGGGTCCTGCCCCACCCGTCGGTCTTCTGCCCGGGGAAGGCAGCGGGAAGTGCTGAGGAGCTCTCCTTGAGCAGCTCCGGCAGGCCCTCGCCGTCAGGATCGGCCTGAAGGGAGATCAGCTCCGCCCTGGTGCCGGTCAGGATACTCCGGGTGCTGTGGTAGTTGGTCAGATCGTTGTGGGCAGCAAGGCTCTGAAAGAGGGCATAGCCCGCCACACTGGCCGAGGCCAAAAAGAAAAGGGCCAGCATGACATGCGAGGTGAGAAACCCTCCCTGACAATGAAGTAGGGAGTCTTTCTCGTCTCCCCTGATCGCATCCACCGAAAGATCCCCCTCTTTTCTTACAACGAAATAGTCAAAATGAAGTCGTTCCCTGAAAGGGACGCCTCAGGAAGGGTCTGGTTGAAGTACCCGAGGGCCTTCTGCATGGCGCCCTGGGAGGCTGCCAGCGACGCGGCCCTCAGAGAGATCCTCACGCTGGCTGCGTCGTTGCTGTACTTCCAGTCGTTAAACCCGTCAGGAGCTTTCGGCAGCGCCTGTCCGTCCACCCCTGTCCATAGGTTCTGCCCGCTGCCGGGACAGCTCAGGGTGGAGACGGCTGCATCGCTCCCCCCGGGGTAGCTGATATGGCTGCCGGTCCCGTTGTTCCCGCCGGGGTAGAGGAGGGAACAGACCAGCACCTTCTGGCGGATCATGTTCGCCTGGGCGACAATCTGGGAGGCGACTCCGCTTCTGGCAAAGAAGGTGGCGTCCACCCTCCCCGAGCGGGCCAGCACCGCAGCAAGGGCGACCGAGAGAAGAACCGCAGCAATCAGATGCGTATGCACAAAGCCCCGCATGTCACCCACGTGCCGCACTCCCTCTATACCTCGGAGAGGACTTTGTAGTAGACGTACTTGGTATCGGTCGTCTGAACGCATGCCTCAGAGAGCCTGTTGGCAGCAGCGTCCGCGGAGAGGTCGATGGCCGCAGCCGACGTACTCCAGGCAGCGAGAGTCCCTGCAGCAGGCGCAGGGATCGAGGTGCTCCCGGTGAGGGCCTGATTGATGTTCTGACAGGCTGCTTGGGTAAGATCGGGGAGAACGACGACGTAGTCCGCGCTCGCATCGACCCCGATCCCTTGAATCCTCACGACCGCATTATTGCTTCCATCCGCCTTGTACACCCAGGTGTTGGTAGACGCGGCGAGAAGCGTTTTGTCCGGATATTGCTGGGAGATTCCGCTCAGGGAGGGGTTCAAAAGACCGGTGCCGGAGTTCGTATCGAAAGTGACCGAAGAGGCCGGGACTCCGCCCGCCGTAATCGTCTCAAACCCCAGGCGAAACGTGGCTCCCTGCTCGATCACCGAGGCGGCCCGCCCATAGGCTGCCTTGCCGGAGGCCATCGAGTTGTTCGTCTTCCCGGCGTTCGCCCAGAGCGCCGCAATCGCGATCGCAAGCACGATCGCCCCCAGAATCACCGTATGAATAAAGCCTTCCTCATTGCCCAAATGCCTGTCCCGTCTTTTCTTCATGAGCCTTTCCTCCTTTGCTTTCCCGCACACCGACGCACTGTTTTGCCTCTCCACCATCAGCAATGCTTTGTCATCGCTTCTCCCCTCCACTACGAGAGGAGCGCTCTACCTGCCCGTTTTGCGAACGATCCTGACTGAGTACCCTCTCAGCTCAGCGCGGTAGACGGGCAAGCCGCACGCTTCGCCCGCGCACAGGGCAGCCGCCTCCCACCGGGTATCCCGCACACTCTCCATGACACCATAGAGAGCGCTCCGGAACCTCTCGTAGTCCTTAAGCGCGCCCGCCGACACCTTGATTCCGTCAGGAAGCGCCTCAAAGAGTACATCGGGGTGCGCCGGCGCAAGTCTGTCCCTGAGCTCCCGGTAGTCCTTGCCGCTCAGGGGCACCTTCCGCACCTCGATCAGAGAGGCGCCCTCCTCCTTCTGCACCAGGGCGTACTCGCGGAGTGCATAAAACGTCCTTCTCGCCTGGAGCGAAAGAACAAGGGCGAACACCAGCACGATGCTCCAGAGGAATACTGTCACCGGAACCGCGTCCACCCGTTTCAGCGCCCCGATGATCTCTCCCGCCTTTCTCATTGCGCCCCCCTGGTAACAATAATACTGTCCTCCCGTTCTTCCTTCTTCAGGTCCCGCCCCAGGAGGTCATAGTCCTCTGAGGACATCCATTTGGGAAAGCGGGCGGTCCACGAGACCTTGCCGTTTTCGATCCGGTACAGATCGATCTTCCTGGAGCGGGCATTGATAGTCTGAATATCGTTCAGACAAGCCCTCAGAGGATGAAACGTGTTTTCCTGCACCACGGCCCCCATACGCCGCACATTTTCCTCCACCGTGTCCCGGAGGCGGGCGGTCCTGCCCTGCGCATAGCCCTCAATGACAGAGAGAACAATGAGCAGAAAAATGCTCACCGCCGCCGCCACTGCCGCGATGTTCAGGGATAGACGGGCAATCTTCCGCGCCTCCCGCATCTGTCGTATGCGGTATCCCTCCCACGGCAGAGCCGTCATGGTATCCACCGGATAGACCGGAAGAGATGTCGTTGCCTCCTGCCCCTTTCCCAGGCGGTAGGCGCCAAGCCTCATGCCCTCTTTTTCGACCACGAAGTAGTGCTCGCCGTTATCGAGCACGTACCACCCGTCCCCCCGGTGGCCCGGTGTACGGGGCAGGGCATTGGCCAAAGGGGTGCCGCTCTCCGAGGCTTGACCGAAGTCCCGCGCCCGTGCTGCAATGAAGTAGGCGTGTTCGCCCTCGGTCGAGGTGATAAGCCTGATGTCCTCATCATCAAGCAGGCGCACCGCCTCGTGGTAGGCCGCCTCCAGAGGGTCCTGCTTTCCCAGCTCCCTGGTCACATAAGGAACCGAGGAGGCCACGAATCGCCCTGGAATGAACTGCTTCACTCCCTACCTCCTGTGCCGATATTCCGCAGACTCTCGGTAAGCCCCTGGTTCTGAATATAGGAGACGTAAAGCGCTGTGCCCGCCGATGCCGCAATGTAGAGAACAGTTGCCAGGGTGGCCATCCTGACCAGTCTTCTCAGACCCCTCTGGCAGGAGTACCCGCGGGTCTCCGCCAGGGATAGAAAAATGGCGCCGAGCTGTGTATTGTTCTGATGGGCGCCGAGCACCTTACGCTCCGCATCGGTAATGAGCGGGGAATCGAAGGCCCGGTGGGTCATCGTCCCGTCAAAGATGCGGCCCCGCACCGTGTGCCAGTAGCGTACGGCCGCCGGGATAGCCGTCGCCTCCGAAGCGGTCTGGAGGGCACTCACGAGGTCAACGCCTCCTTTGAGCATCCGACCGAGGATGAAGAAGGAGTCTGCGAAGGTTCCGTCCAGGGCAACAGAGCGCAGAAAGGGAAACTTTGTAAAGGCTCTGTCCACAGAGTCCCTTGCCGTCCCCTTCTTTACGAACGTGCCCACGACAAAGAGGAGAGCGACGGCAAGGACCACAAAAGCGACGGCAAGGAGAATCTCATTGCATACATATGCGAAGCTGACCGCTTCTTTCATCTTTGCTCCCCCCCCACCCCCGCCCCCGCGCCGGTGGCGCCAGGGGCGGAAGCCGAACTGCATGCCGACGACCGCGCGCAGGGCCGGGCACCCGGCAATGCCGAGCCATGCCGCAGCAGCGGCAAACTCTTTCCAGACCTTCTTCCGCGACTCGAGGTAGTCGATGGCCGCAAGGATCGCCTCTTTGAGCGTTCCGGTCGCCTCCCCCTCCTTCAGGATCGCGCTGACTGCCTTATCGAACATCCCCAACTGCGTGATCGCCTCGGAGAAGTATCCTCCAGCGCTGATCACCTCGAGCGCGCGTTCATATTCGAGCCGCTTTCGGGTGTCCTGCTCGCTTTCGATTGTCATCATGAGGGCTTTGGCAGGGGCAAAGGTCTCGGCATGGAGGCTCACCGCGTGCAGAAAGCGGATCTTTTCCTCCCTGTCGATCCTGACCCACGGCTTTTGGTGCCGGGCGACCGTCCTTTCCCTGATCGTGAGGGGAGTGCCGCCCTGCTGCCATATGGCGCTCCGGACCGAGCCCTCATCCGGCAAAAAGAAATCCCTCCTGACCCCTTTCCCATGAAGAATGTATGTTGCGGTAAAGATGGTTGCCATAATGCTCTCCCCTACTGCAGGGTCTGCCGGTTGAGTCCCAGGGCATAGTATGCCGTGCGGGGGTCGATCACGCCCCTCCTGAGCAGTATGCTGATGTTCGTCTCCAGTGAGTAGTACTCCACCTTCTCCAGGCTCATGATGCCCGATACATCGTAGCCCACCGCAGTGAGGAGCTGGATCTCCATCCGGCGGCGCAGGGCCTCCTCAGCAGGAAAAAAAACCGCTTCCACCACCAGCGCCCTCCCCCGATAGCCGCTCCCCTGGCACTGCGCACAGCCTCCCGGCGCGGCGATATGGAGCATTTCGTCCTCCCGGATACCGCAGCGCCCAATAACCGTGAGGCACTGGTCCCGGATCTCGCCGAACTCCCGCTGAGTACACCCCTTCGGCTCCTCCCCGGGCGCCGGGATCGAGCAGACATTCGCCGTGAGAGAATCCCCCTCCCTGATCTCCTTTGCGGTGAGGGACAGGGAGCACCCGCAGAGGCGGGGAACAAGACTCTGATTGATGACGGCGTTGAGGTAATTGGCAAGGACAAAAGAGCCGCTTACCTTGTACTCAGGCGGGATCATGCCCACCACCCGGTTCAAGGCATCCTTGCACCGGCTCGTATGCAAGGTGGACAGGACAAAGTGTCCCGACTCTGCGGACCGCAGGGCGATCTCCACCGTAATACTGTCCCGCATCTCCCCGATGACCAGCACGTCGGGAGAGTGCCGGAGCTGCGCCCTGAGGACGCGGTCAAAGGTGAGCCCTATCTCCTCGTGCACGGAGGTCTGCCGCGCATCAGGCAGAGCGTACTCTACCGGGTCCTCCACGGTCATGACGTTCAGCAGTCTTCGGTCGATCTCCTTGATTGCACCGTTCAGGCTGGTCGTCTTCCCCGACTCCGTGGCCCCGGTAAAGAGCAGGAACCCTCCGGTTTTCTGCCGGAAGCTCAGAACGCCCTTCAGGTTTCTATACAGGTCAGGGTAGTCTTCAAAGATCACCTGCAGGGGCCTCAGAGAGTCCGGGTTGAGGAGCCTCAGGGTGATGAGCTCCCCTCCCGAGGTGGGCATCGTGGCAAGCCGGATATCCACCTCGGCATCCCGGTAGGGGAAGGTGATGCGGCCGTCCAGGGGGAGGCGGGGCTCGAAGTCGACCTGTGCTTCCGTCCGCAGCCGTACGGTGAGGGCTGCCATGGCTTGAGGGCTCAGGAGAAATTTATGCTGCTGCCGGCCGTCTACCTTATAGATGACCCAGTTTGAGGTTTCCTCCCTTACCTTCTGAAAATAGATATCCGATGCGCGGCTCTCCAGGGCATCCTTGAAGAGACCGTGCAGGAGCTGCAGAAGGATCTGTCCATTAGAGGGGTCCTCATTCACGCGCGCCATGTTCTTAAGCAGGTTTTCCCGTTCACTGTCCTTGCCCAGGTGGATGCTCCTGAGGATCTCCTTACTGTCCAGGGGGATATCCCGGATGTGCCGTACGAAGAAACCCGCTTTGTTCAGATCCTCCAGCAGGGCACGGCTCCTGCCTGCAGTGAGGGGCTCGACAGCCGACACACTGATTGTCCTTCCCCGTATCCCGTGGACATGGATTTCGTGCCTTCTGCGTATCTCCTCGGGAATCTGGACATGATCGAGATCCATCGTCTCGCCGACAGCCGCATCGACCTCCTGCTTGGTTCCAAACCCATGCTTCACGATAAGCTCTCCGATGCGGAGCTCTCTGCCGATGCGCCGGAGCTGCCGCTGGTGCTCAAGGCAGAAGGCGAGCTGGTCAGGGGTGATGACCCCTTTTTTGACGAGGATTTCGCCGGTAAGGAGCC
This sequence comes from Thermodesulfovibrionales bacterium, assembly GCA_046350935.1. GTDB lineage: Bacteria > Nitrospirota > Thermodesulfovibrionia > Thermodesulfovibrionales > Dissulfurispiraceae > Nitrobium. Next base: position 15,546 of record JAXLZK010000018.1, on the reverse strand, counting down.
TCTGTGCCGCACCGGACGTCATGCTCATCTCTCCTCTTTTTTCACTGCCTTAACCGTCTGCCCTGAGGGGAGAGGAGCAAAGTCCACGCTGCTCTTCGCAAGGAGGTAAAAGATGAACTGCGTATGGAGGATCTTCGCCCTGGCCGCCTGCACAAGAGCCCGCTCCGCCTGATCGGAGTGTGTCCGGGAGACGCCGACGATGAGGCTGTCGTCCATCTCCTTTACGATAATCTCCCCGTACTCCTCAGTGGACACTCTCTCACCGCTCTTTTGTACATACTCGGCCAGCACTCCCGCGCCAAGGGCCTCAGCCTCCCGTTCCTTAAGAGCGCTCCGAATCGTTTCCCTTTCAGTGATGCACTGCTCTCTCTGCGCTGTTGCCTCCAAAAGGGACATCGAGTCCGTCTTGTGCCTGACTGCTTCTGCAACCGCCTGTGCAAAGGCGGCCTCCTTTTCATGAAGGACAGACTTTACCGCATTTCCGTCCCTTAAGGACTGTTCCCATGCTGCCTGTATCTCTTGCAGCCGTGCGAGCACTTCCCCATGCTCCTTCCTGAGTCGTTCCAGAGCACTTTCCGAATCGTCCCTCTGAAAAGCAAGGTCTTCCGCGCTCTTCTCAATGTCCGCTCTCGCTTTCTCCTTCTGCGCAAAAGCGGCTCGCAAGTCGACCGCCTCTTTTGCAAGGGCATTCTTCTCCATTCTTTCTCTCTCCAGCTTCTCCTGAAGGGTCTTGATCACCGCATCCCGGTCACAGACAGCCGAAGGGAACCGGATCAGGCATCCCTCGAAGAGCTCCCCGTTTTGCGCATGGATCCGCTCGCCCTTCTCATCAATAATCACTACCATGTCGTTGACCTTCCCCTTGATCTGCCATTTCCTCTCCGTGCGTGCCGGAGGCTGCGGTGAAGAGGCCTGCACAAAAGGCAGCTCCTCGTTGAGACTCCCGGACCGAACTCCCGGGGGGGCTTTCGGTGCGCCTCTCCCTGGAAGCACCACCGTTACCACGGGTTTTTCCGCCTCCATAAATGGATTTTCCCCCGATCCATACGACAGCGCTGCAGCGCCGAACGCGATCGCTGCGGCCAGCACTCCGGCACTCCACTGTGTCTTCATGACTTCACCCTTCTGGCCCTCAGGGCGATGACGAGCTCCGAAGCACTCCGGGTATCGTTGTCCGCCCTAAAGAGACCCCCCAAAAGAGGGATCCTTGACAGCAGCGGCACCTCCCGGCCCGACACCTCCTTTTTGTCCCTCTGTATCCCCCCGATCACCACGATCTCCCCCTCCTGTACCGTCACGCTCTGCAGCGTCTGCTGCACCGAGCTCACTGGCTGGGTGAAGGTGTCCCCTCCCAGGCTGAACGTAACATACTCATCCACACTGGCAAGAATCGGGGCGATCTGTACGTCCACCTTCCCGTCCTCCCGTATGTGACACCGCACTGCAAGCATCACCCCGTCCTGTGCCCGTGAAATAGAGTAGCTCGTCGTGGACTCCCCAATGCTCCCCGTCGTGGTCTTCTGTACACTCCCTATGTAGGGGATCGACTTCCCTGAGAAGATCGCCACCGGCTGCAGGTTCCTCGCATAGAGGTAGGGCTTTGAAAGAACATGCACCTTCCCCTGCTCCTCCAGGGCCTTCAGAACCGCACTCACGTCCCCTGCCGTACGGGTCACCGTCAAAGAGGGACTGGAGATGTCCGTTACCGTGGTACTTACGGTCAAAGACTTGTTCCCTCCGCTCAGCACTTCCCCCCCGATCCTCTCGGCAAGGAGGCTCCAGTCAATGCCGAACCTCCGGTCGGAGCTCGTGGAGACCTGGGTCACGGTGGCCTCCACAATCAGGACTTTGTCTGCGGAGGCCCGCAGCTCCCCGATATACCTCTCGATCAGAGAGACGTTCCGGGGGGAGTCATGGACCATGAGGGAGGCGGCGCTCCAGTCAAGAACATAGTGGCCCTCAGGGGAGAGGAGCTTCTTTATGTTCTCCTCAAAGGCTTTCCTTCCGTCCAGGTGATCGGCCGCCTTCTTCAGCAGCACGCTCGCCTTTAAGTTCTGAGAGGCGCTGTCCGCCCCTCCCCCTCCGAAGCCGTACGCACTCCCTCCCGTGCTGCCTCCCCCGCTCGTCCCCAGCATGTCCCCCCCGATCTCCGCCGACATTATAGGGGCAATGATACCGATGTCAGGAAGAGAGAAGGTCCTGGTCTCGTACTTCAGTAGGGAGATGATCCTCTCCTTTTCGTTCAGCTCGTAGCCGTAATTTGCCTGGGCTGCAAGAAGGGAGAGCAGTCGTGGAAGGGTTGCCTGCCGGACATCGACGATGATGGGGATGTTCGGGTCGGCTTGTGGTCCAAAGAGCACCGTGTAGTTCATGGTGTTGCCCAGCTCAAGGAGCACGTCTCCAATCTTTTTCCCGTAGGCAGTGTAGGAAAGCGTAGGCTCCGCTGCCGTCTTCTCAGTACCTTGCGGCGCATCTTTCGGTGCCGCGGGCAGAGGAGCAGCATTCTCAGACTCCGCAGGAACAGCCTTCTCCTTTCCTTTCTCCGTCCGGCTTACGCTGAACCGCTGGAGGATCTTCAGCTCCTCTTCAGCTTCCAGGGCAAAAAGCACAGCGGGCATGAGCACCCCAAGGAGCGACAGAAACGCGATCATCCGTTTCATTCCCTCTCCCCGGGCGGCTCTCCCCTTCTCTCCCGTGCGGGGAGCAGGAGCGGTTCGTAGGGCCTCACCACAATCGTCTCCCGATGGGCTGGATAGAATACACCCCCCCGGATGGCGCCCGGCACCACGATCTCCTCCAGGATCTGTTCATCCCAGACATACTTGTGGGGCTCGGGGTATATCTTCCCGATCCCGGAAGGGGCAGTGTAGTGGCTCGCCAAAGCTTTGCTGACCTCCTCCCGGATCATCATCTCCTGGTCCCTTTGCGCGGTGGCGCATCCGCCCAGGAGCAATGCAGCGAGTATGCATCCCTCTATTCTTATTGATCTTTTCACTGACCTGCCCTCGTCCATCTTTTAAGAAGATACCCGTCCCTTGTCAGGTATGCCTGCCCGTCAGCCATCCCGACTGCCGAAGACTTTCCGTCCTTCACCGTATACAGAGAGGTGGTGTCCCCCGATACCTCGAACAGATAGGCATGATTGCCGATGATCACCGGCTCCCGGTTATAGAGAAAATAACAGGCCTCCACCGCCTTTTCAGCAAAAAGATAGGGCGCCTGCTTTTCCTCAATAATTCTGCTCTCCTCCACTTCCATGCCGTGCTGATACACCAGGATAACGACCTCTTCGCCCTCCGAGGGCGTCTTGACCTGACAGCCTGACGGCAGCCGGTACTTTTCCCTGAGCGCCACCGTCTTTTCCGCAACTTTTGTGTTCATATTCGCCCTCTCATACCGTGACGATCTGATGACCTCCTGTGCAGCGCTCGCCGAAGGGAGCGCTGCCAGCAGCACTAGGAAAAAACAGAGTCTATGCATGCCGAAAGCTCCTTAAAAAAAGCCTCATCTCACTCAGGAGGGAGGGGATCGCCCCCAGGGGGAGGCTCAGAAACCTTATCTGACAGTCAAAGATCCTGAGAGGGAGGGCCACTGTCCAGAACCGGAGGTCATGACAGAGACTCATTGCCGGTGCGAGGTGGTCGGTGTTTACGATGCAGGCAGCCCCTTTGCCGGACCACGAAAAGGAAAAGTCCACTTTATGGATCAGGGCCCCGATATCTCCGCTGGAGGCAGAGACATAAAGGAAGTACTTCTTTGCTGCTACTTTTGAGGCAACTTCTTTTGCGGAAAGGAGTCGGGAGCCTCCACAGAGCTCCTCCTTGATGCCCATCGCTTTTTCCATCGCTTTCCTGCCTGTCGCCTGCATGGTCTCCGATGCATAGGAAGACGACAGGAACGTCTTTATCAGGCTTCCCCGATACGCCACCCTGATGTTCGTGCGGACCGCCGCTATCGGCTCTTCGAGTGCAGCCGAATGGATGACCTGAAAGCTCTGGATATCCCGGCCGGAAGGCTCCTTGAGCATGTCGTCATAACGAAAAACGAACCCAAGATACCCGTCCGCCAGGATCGCTATTCCCCCTTCTTCGCACCAGTACGGGGTGAGGCTGTTCATCGCAGTGCACCCTCACCTGCCGACGACCCCTGCCTTACCCCTTCTTCGCGGGCAGATGAATTCACAACGTCAGGAGGAACAATCGCATCGAAGCCGATCGTTCCCGGCGTCCACCACGATTCCGGCTGCACCACAGCATAGACAAAATGCTCCCCCACAAGCCTCCCCAGGGGAGTCGTGTAAGGGGCTACATAGATTTGAATAACTTTAGCCGGAAGGCGGACCGGGGAACCCGGCGTACTGTACCCCACCACTCCTCGTAAAGCAGGGTCCTCCTTTTCGATGGCAGCCACACTTTCCAAAAAGCTCCGCTCCGGGATGAGCTGCGGTTTCTGACGTTGGGGGCTTTGGGGCTCAGCATTCACAGCCGGAGCGAGTGCCGGTTCGGGCTGCCGGGGCTTCGCGCTGCTCATTAACCGGGAGCAGCCGGCCGTCAGGGAAAGCGCCAGCGCACCGGAAAGCACAAACGCCGCTACTTTACCCATGACATCTCCTTTCGGTTGACCATGGGGCCGCCGTCGGGGACATGCACGGAAGAGGTAAAGATCACCGTTACCGCGTCGAGAGGAGGCACCTGTACATAGTCCACCAGCTTGTTCGCCCTCTCTTTGAACCATCGCGCAAGCTCGTCCGCCGAGGCGGCTCCTCCCGAGGTAAGCCCGTACTTGAGCTTGTCTCCGGTCACTGTTGTAGTGGAGACGCCTTCTGCGCTCACCGTGGAAGTAGTCTCTCCCGCGGCAAAGGCCTTGCCGATGCCGCCTGCAAAGGAGCCCGCAATCATCCCCCAGAGGTACTTGCCCGACCTGCCCTCCACTGTGCCGTGCAATCCGCTGTTATTGTCGGTCAGATCAACGACATATCCGTCCACAGCCAGGGAAAGATACTCCCCTCCCCGATAACAGTTCAATGTTTTCGGCTGCAGGAGCACCCTACTTGTCGAAAGGTCCGCGCCGGCTACCGCGATGATGCTGCAGTCCTTGAGGGAGGTGCTGGTGTTATTAGGTCCCACCGTCATCGAGGTGAGATCGATCGTCACCGGGTAGGGCAGTCCCGGCACTGCGGCAATCCCGTGGGGAATCGATCCAAGGGCGCGCGAGCCCGCAAGCAGGTTATTCTCCTTCTTTTGCTCGGGCTTTTGCTCGAGCCTCTGCTCGGTGGGAAGCCCCTGCGGTGAAGAATAGGGGTGCCCCGTATGCGGGGACTGCTGAAGTCCGGGCGCAGCGGCTGCTCCCACTGTAAGCGGCTTGAACCTGTTGAGAACCCCCATGCCTTGCTGTACTGCGCCTGATTGTGTGAGCGCCTCCCCCGGGCTGTTGAATCCGCGCCCACCCTGTACGCCGTGCGTGGGGACAGGTGGACAGGATACTGCAGGAGCCTGGCTTCCCTGGCCCGCCAGGAGAGCGGGTGGGGCAAAGGGCAGCTCCCTGCTCATGTTCGAAGGTGCGCCCTG
>JAXLZK010000018.1:0-9879 GCA_046350935.1 Thermodesulfovibrionales bacterium | reverse complement strand
TTCTTCGCAATGCGCTCCTTCAACTCCGTATTCTCCTCAGAGAGGATGCGATTTGTCTCGGCGAGGTCTTTTTCGGACTGTTTTGCGCTTCCCAGCCCGCCCGGCGCCCTCTTCTTCGGAGGGCCGGAGAGCAGTGCGAGGAGGAAAATCGTCGCGGTGAAGAAGAAAAGCATCGAAAAAACCGACCGCAGCGGGCTCCCGAAGAGGAGCCTCCTCAGGAGTCCGGGCCTCTTCTCCTTCTGCATTTCCCGCAGCTCGAGCTCCTGTTCGTCGCGCGGCGCCTCTTCGTTCACTGCCCTGCTCCTGCCGACACCACTATATACACGAACATCCGGTGCCTGCCCGCCTGCGCACTCTCCGCCGTCTGCGGCGTGGGCGCGATGAACCCGTCAGGACGCTCCAGGGCCGCCGCCATCACGTTGGGACCCACCAGATCCTGCACCGTAATTTTCAGAGGCAGCACCGATACGTTTTTCAGCTCCACCACATAGCCGGTAAACAAGGGGGACTGGTAGATCTTCGTCACCAGGGCATTCAGAGTGCCGTTCCGGCTGAACCTCCGGAGCGGGTGCTCCCTCTCGGTTACTGAAAAGCCGGGCAGAGGCTGCCCTCCCGACATCGCCACAATCAGAGAGACCGGATCGACCTCCCTGCTGATCCGCTGCTCCTCCCGCCGCTTGCGCGCTATCTTCTGGCGCACATCGATCACATCCACGATGAAATCGACGTTCTCAGGGGTAAGCTTCAGAAGGACGGGGACCCTTTCCTCTTGCGTGATGATAAAGACCTGCGGCTCCGGGAGCTCAGTGGACAGGACTTTCAGATAGGCGGAGTTCTCGTAATATTTGATATCGATATTCTCCGTCGCTGAGATAAAGGTCTCGACCTTCGAGGGAAAGTTCAACTGAATCACTTTCCCCGGCCCTCCGAAGACAGTGATCACCCCGCCGGCCCACTCGACAAACCTCTTGCCCTCGGCGGCAGCGGTTCCCGTGGGGGCAGCCAGCAGCAGGGCGCACGCTACGACGACACCACGCACCCCCTTCAATGCACCACCCCCTTCCGCATATCAGCTATGCAGTAGCCGTACACGTTGAGCTCTGTCGGCACCGTCTTCTCCACCGTTATCTCGAATGAATACCTTTCTGTCTTTTTTACCACCCCGCCCGAGAGCATCTCACGTGTGCCCGAAACGGTGACGCTGTGGGTCTTTTCGTCTATCCTCATGATTTTCCTGTCCGTTGGAGAGAAGACAAAAGCGATCCCGCCCCTGATCGGATCGAGCATCAGCTTCAGCTCTTCCCTGAACCGGGATTGGAAAGGAGGGGCCAGGTACCGTGAGGAGCGCTTCTCCACCAGATCGGCGGTGTCGGGCGTCACCGAGCCTATCAGGAGCACAAACCTCTCCGCTACATCCCCTATGACGTCCTCAGTCTCCTCCCCCGCAGTATAGATGCCGGGGCGGAAGACTCCGGGCACGATATAGGCCTTCTTCGGGGTCTGTGAAGAGCGGCTCAGAGCGAAGCCCAGCAGCACAATCGTGAAGACCGAGAGGAGAAAGGCGACCTTCCAGACCGCTCCCTCACGTGCATAGTGTGCAAGAAGCGCCCAGGGAGCATCCTGTCCGCCCGCATCAGAAAAAATTCCTCTTGTCCTTTCTTTCATCCGCTTCCCTTACGGTGAGTACCGTTTCCTGCCCGGAGCGATCAGGAAATTCCTTTTTGTCGATTCGAAAAACACCCCGTATTTATGCAGAAGGTGGCGCGTGTACCCCTCGGGCCGCACCGCGCTGATCTTCCGCAGGACATACGCGACACCTCCCCCCGCCGCTATCGGGGCGGCCATACTCGGGAGAAAAGCACGGACTCCCGCATACTTCATAAATACGATGAGCACGGAAGTGAGACTCAGCACCACCACGAGATCGTCCGGACGCATGCCCATGAACTGGAGCGTCATATTCAATGCTTTCGGCACCCGGCAGCGCATCGCTCCCTACCCCAGTCCGAAGATCTTGTCGATGATCGTCACGGCAATATGGGGGAAGAGCGCAATGATGATAAACCCCATGAGGTGCCCCAGATTCCTTCCGTTCATGAAATACTCCGCAGTGCCCACCACCACGACCCCGAGGGAGAAAAGAGCCCCATAGATCCCGGTAATCGCCTCCTTGCCGTTTTTATAAATGTCATCGACCGACATCGCTGCGGCCGTCGCCAGGTCCGGCCAGCCCATCACCAGCACATACGCGCCGATAAGCGCCGGAACCGCCCTGACCAACTCTTCCCCGGCAGCAGTCTTCACTCTTCCCATGGTGTACCCTCCTTATTTTGCGTTGATGATGTCGTTTAAAAAGTAGTCGCCGTCGATGCGGAAGGGGACTGCCTCTCCCGTGAGCTTCTCGCTGCGAGGATACAGATAGACCCCCAGGTCCTTGCGGATCAGGTCGATATCCGCCGCAAACCGCTCGAAATCGAAGCTCGGAAGCACCTTCGCGTTCCTGGACTTTTCTGCGTAGAAAAGGGCCTGTTCAAGCGAGAAGTACACCCTCTGCAGGAAGGCGAGGGCCCTCGCCTCTTCGAGGCTCCTGACCTGGGCGATGCCTTCCTGGGGAGCCGCGTTCGCCTTGTGCAGCGATGCGGCGATCAAAAATGAGGCCGTGAGCGCCACGATGACGATTCCTCCCCGCAGCGTCTTCTTCCTCATAGGCTCGCTATCGGGACCACATCGGATGCGATGATTTTCTTGTCGCAGAAGAGGCCGTAGACAAGGACCTTCTGATGTTCTCTCAGAGAGCGCATCCGCTCCTTGACGCTTTCGGCAGAGGACTCAACAGTATGGGACGTGACATAGAGCCGGGTGCGGCCGAACTCCCTTGTCTCGAGCTCGAACTGCATCCTCTCTCCCTCGTCTGCCGGCGTCTTTTTGACGCTGCCCAAAAGAACGGTAGTGCTCTTGTCGGGATTGCCCAGGTTGGTAATTTTCAGGGCAAGGATGTTTTTGAAGACCGATATCAGGCCCTTGACCATGACCATGTCTCCCAGGCAGAGTTTGACGAGTGTCGCCATGAGCCTCGGGTCCTTTGTCTCTATAGTTGTCTCGATCGCATGCACCTCCTCGGAGCCCAGGCAGACCGCAGTGCGGGTGGTAAAGCGCATAAAGCTGCCCTCCTGCACGGGCAGGGAGGATACCCTGCCCAATATTTCCGTACTGTTCCGGTCCTTTGAGAGCGCTTTGAGAGGTTGCATAATCACTCCTTTGTGGCAGTGAGATTGGCGTTTCATGCATGCACTGACTCATAATACCCGTGCCGACGGGAAACGGTCAGCGGGGAGCCTCAAGTATCCGGCAGCTGAGGACCTTGCCGTACCGGGAGAGATACCTGTACGCCTCTGCCTGATCGGCGGCGCAGACGATAACGGTCGCATGCGTCCCGTTCAGGCACTCAGCCTTGTAAATATGCGCGCCCGCGGTCCTTACCTGCTGATAGAGCGCCGCAATGAGCCGGCGCGACATGCTGTCCAGTCTTTTGCCGCCGAACTTCGCCCTGATCTCATCAATCAGGTCCGTACGCCCGGAGGAGCGGAAAGCCGGCCCCTTCTGCGCCCCTTCGTACAGGAGCTGCAGAGTGTCCATGAGGTCCTTGGAAGAAAGGCGGGAGCGAAACGAGAGCAGGCACACATGAAACTCATCAGGCGGTGAAGGCAAGAGGTCCCCTACGGTCTGAGATCCGGCCTGCAGCTGCCCTGCGCTCCCTTCCTCGAAGCATTCTGCGCCGAATGAAAGCCGCTGGAAATCGAGTCCTTTCAGGCTTTCACGCTTCTCTCCCTTTCCCCTGACGTCGGGCATTTCTCGTCCGTCTATCCCTCTGATAGCATGCAGCTCCTTCAGAAACCACCAAAAAAATACCGTGGTCAGTTTGGTTTTCTGGAACTGGTCCCGTTTGAGCTTTGCTGCTTTCCGATATGCAAGAAACGCAACCGAGAGGGAGATATCCTTGCTATAGGAGGGGCCGAGCACTCGGGAAGCGAGCGCGTAGATCAAATCTTCGTTTCTTTTCAGAAAAAGCTCTGCGCTATCGCTGTTTTCCGGGGAAGCGCCGAGTTCGTCCAATTCCCTGAAAATAAGACGGAAGAACTGCCTCAGTCCTTTTTGGTTTCCCGTGAGGTTTCTGACGTCCGCATTGAGGCACGCACTGCGGGCGACAGACATGATTTCATCACTGTCGACCTGGTCCGGCGGCACTCCCAACGATGCGGAGATCTCTTTGAGAATCGTCTGCCTGTTGGCTTCCAGGAATACCTCGATGCTCTGAGCGGCTTTCATAATAGACCACCTCTACGCAAGCGCCCCGGGGACTCCGCGGAGATGGCGGAATCTTTTTTCGAGCTGGCAGACCCTCTTTGTGAGAGTGTCGTCGCAGGAATCGATGCCGGCGATCGTCCCCTGCAGCAGATCAAAATACTCCCTGGTCTTACAGTCCGTCAGCCCGTTGTCATCCATCCATTCCACGACGGACACCGTTCTGAAAAGCTGATCGAAGGTGAGAGCCCGGAGAGGCTCCACTCCTGTCGCGCCGATACGGGGCACCAGCTTTACCAGCTTGTTGATTGTATCGAGCATATACTTTACGATCTTGCCGAATTCCTCTTTTAGACGCTCTCCCGTATAGGGGCAATCGTATTTACAGTGTTCGGTCCTGCTCGTTATTTCTCTCCCGAGCTTTTCTATCATTTCGCCCCGCTTCAGGACCTCCTGGTTGCTCTGTCGCAGCACGAGCCGCAGCCTTTCGTTCTCCTGGGCTGTCTCGCGGAGCTCGTCCGCATAGCCTCCGTCATTGAGCATTTTGTTTATCCCCTCATAGCGGCTCGTCAGGAGCGGGAGGAGGGAGAACTTGATCTCGTGCTCTACCTCCGGAGTGACACGGAGCATCGTCATTTTATGGTATATTTCAGCGAGGAGACCCTCATTGTTTTCCTGGGAAAGGGCGTCCGGATCGTCCCCCCGCGCCGGGCTCTTCACCCTTCCGGTGCCCGGAAAAGTATCCTTCTTTCGCATCGTACCGCTCCCCTTTTCGAGACACTCCAGCTCCTCATCCGCTCCGTACTCGAAGCCTTCCCCGGCCTCGCTGACGATAAGCCCGTTTGTCTCAATGAGACTTTTGGGCAGTGCCCCCTGGCAGACACCTTTCTTCATCAATCTCTGCAGGGTGGTGCGCGGCATGTCGGCTACCTGTGCGAGGGCGTTTTGACTTTGAGGCGCCTCCCTGTGCACAAGCCTCGCCACCGTCTCGATGCGCGCCTGCCTCCTTGCTTCGATCTCGCTCTCGAGCCAGCGGTATATCGTAGGCCTGCTCGCAAGGCGGAGAGCGGCTATCTCATCGGGCGTGCTGCCGTACTGATACAGCATCTTCGCCGTCGCCTTCCTGTCTTCCTGGCTGAGAGGCATCCCGAGGTGCTTTACATTGTGTTCGGCGGCCCTTACGAGGAGGTATTTCTTGAGCGCCACAGAGTCCTTTTCCGTTACCGCAGGGGCAATGCCCGTATTTACCTGAACGTCGACTTTCTTCTGTTTAAGCATCTTCTGGGCAAGGAAACGGTGCAGACCGTCCTCTATGGCGTACTCCTCAGTTCCGGGCACTCCGGACTGGATGAGAAGGACCTCGACAGGGGGCATCGAGACGGCACCCTCCCGGTACAGTTCTTTAAAGTATTCGATCCTCTTACTGTCGATCTCTACCCTCGGGTGGCTGCCGTCAATGGCGACAACGGAATGAATAGGAACGTGTCTTCGGTTCATACTGTTTCTCCTTATAACGCACTATTTTCACCATCCCTCACCGTTTCTGCCGCAGGCGGCAGAGCGGCGGGCGCGGCCTTTTTTCCCCTTTCTTTTTTTGATAACTTTTTTGTTATCAAAAATAAAATAATATTTACTATTTTGTTTGTCAAGAAATAAAATTTTTTTCCCGTTGAGCACATCGGATGCAGATTCATCCGCTTTCTGCGTGCCTGTCTCGGGAGCCCCGAAAAAACTCTCCAATGACGCGTCGTTGAAAGCGTGGAGCAAAGGTCCCTGAACGAGAGAGACGGTCCGGCCTTACAGGGAAAGCTCCCTTGATTTACCGTTCCCTATACAGAGATAATACGTAAAAAATCGCTATTCGCCTTACTAAAATGAAAAAACGACTCCATGAAATCATAAAAGAGGTAAGAGTGCGAAGCGGGCTGAATCAAAGGCACTTCTCGCAGCGCATCGGCTGCACTCCTGAGTATATCTCGTCAATCGAACGGGCTCCGGAGGAAACGCATCGCAGGGCGTCGGAAAAAATCATCAGGAAGATCGCCGAACAGTTCTCGGCATCTCCTCAGGAGCATGAGGAGTTGGAACGGGAATTGCTCTTTGCCCGCACCCGGGAAAGTGCTCCGAAAGTAATCGTCGATGAATTCATGTCGGACCCCAAGAAAATATCGCGCTTCAGGTCCGAGATCGGCATGCCGCCTCCTTTCCTGAAGCGCCTGCGAAACGATATCGGAGCAACCTCCCCTGAAAATTTTTCACCACTCCTGCACACCACCACAAAAGAGGAAATAGACGAGGCGCTCAACGGCGTCCATGTCCTTCCGCGCAAAGCGGTGGTTGAGCTGGCGGAGGCCCTCCGCCAGCCGCCTGAGGAGTACCTGCTCCTCGCCGAATACATTCCAAAGGAGTTCAAGTCGCTGATTCTGCATAAGGGAATGCAGGACGTGTTCCGCACCATGAGCGAGCACCTTACGCCGGAAGAAAAGGACCAGATCATCGAAGTGTTCAGCAGCATCCTGAAGATGCATGTCAAGACGAAGCACAGGAAGGCCCCGGAGCGCGGCAGGTCCGGATAGGCGTCTCCCTGTCCTTTCTTTCTCCGGGCATTTTCTCTTTTCTTATTATTGACAATCCCCTCTCATTGAAATTACAATTCACACAGACACTTCTCTCTTGCACATCATATGAAAAAACCCGTCAAACAGAAAGCAAAAGGCAGGATCGTCATCGACAGGGAACTCTGCAAGGGGTGCACCTACTGCATACAGGCGTGCCCGAAAGGCTCCCTGGGCTTTGAGGAGACGTTCAACAGCAACGGATATTTCCCCGTCTATTCACTCCACCCGGAGAAATGCACCGGGTGCGCCCTCTGCGCCCGGATGTGCCCTGAGATCGCCATCGAGGTGTGGAGAGAGGAGGAGTAATCCCCTCTTCTACGAAAGCAGCAACCGGTTCTCTTCAGACCGCGCTTCGCCGATGCTGGTGACGGAGACCGCAGGCTTCCCCACCACCGGGCATTTGGCCTCGCAGATGCCGCACCCGATACAGAGCTCGAGGTCCACCCGCGGCTGCTTCACCCTCACCGCCCTGCCGCTCCTGTCTTTCACCGTCACCTCCTCGAACCATATCGCTTTCCGCGGGGTCGGGCAGACCTCCTCACAGACGATGCAGGGCGTCGCATGGGCATACGGGAGGCACCTGCCTTTGTCGAACATGGCGGTGCCGATGCTGGTCTTCGCTTTCTCCTTCCGGTCCAGCCTCCTGATGGCCCCGGTGGGGCAGACCTGGCCGCACAAAGTGCAGCGATATTCGCAGTAGCCGATGCGCGGGACGAGCACCGGAGACCATATCCCTTCCCAGCCCGCTTCAAGGAGGGCGGGCTGGAGGCCGTTGGTGGTGCAGACCTTCATGCACTCCCCGCACTTCACGCACCGTTTCAGGAATTCCCTCTCTTCGAGGGAGCCGGGCGGCCGTATCAGTTCGGGGGTGCGGGATTCGGTCCGGGCAAGGGGCGTCGAGCGGAGGAGGGGCACCGCAGCAGCCCCTGCGAGCAAAGCGACAAAAACCCTCCGCCTCCCCAGATCCAGGGCTGCAGTGTGTTTCCTCCCTGCAAAACCGAAACTGACGGCATTCCGGGGGCAGATGTCGTCACAGTTCGCGCAATAGGAGCATTCCGCGTCCCGCCATTCGCCTTTCCTTTCGGGAGAGGCGCTTCCCTGGCAGACGGACGCACAGGCGCCGCATTCGGTGCACCCTTCGCTCACCGATCTTTTCAGGAGCGAAAACCGCGAGAGCACCCCGAGCAGGGCGCCCAGAGGGCAGAGATAGCGGCACCAGAACCTCTTTTCCACAAGATTCAGGCCCAGGATGAACAGAAAAAGGAGCCCGATGAAGGCCCCCTGATTGAAGAGAGGCTGCCGGAAGGAAAGGAGCCCCTCCCTTACGATGCCGAAAGCGGCTTCCGACACCTGTACGATACCCTTTATGTCCGTGCGGTACAGGGAGTCGAACAGAGCCCGCACCCCATACTCGACGGAAGGCGCTATGCTCAGGGAGAAGGACCTGATCAGGAGAGAGAGGGGGTCGAGAATGCCGGTCAGTTGGACGGTGAAGAGGGATGAAGCGAGAAGAAAGAGAAGAAGCAGGTATTTCACCCGGTGCCATCCCCTTCTCCTTTCCCCTCCCCTGCTCTTCCGGAGCGAGCCCACTATAGTGTTAAGGGTTCCCAGGGGGCAAAGCCAGCCGCAAAATACCCGCCCCAGGAGAACCGTAATGAGGACGATAGAAAGGGAGAGATAGAAAGCTCGGACGACGGAATGGGCGGAGAGAAGGGTGGTAATGAGGATGAGGGGATCGAAGTCGAGAAAAAGCTTCACCGGGTACCCCAGCTCGTCCCTTCCCTTTGATTCAGTCTGCAGGAACAGGAAAAGAAACAGCAGCAGGAAGATCCCCTGCACCACCCGCCGGGAGCTCCTCATCATCTACACGCTTATTTTGCTGATCTTCATTTTCGAGAGATCCATGGTGCCGAGGCCGTTGCGGGCGGCGATCTTCACATAGCCGAGATCGCTCCCCTTCATCCCGAACAGGGTCGCCCCGAGAGAGTCCACCGCAACCTGGTCGATACCGGCGATCACCGTGTCGAGTTTCTTCACATCGTCGGGGCTCCCTCCCTGCGGACCGTTTGCAGTAAGGATGCGCACCGCATCGAGGATGGTAAGGGTCGGCTTGATCACCAGGGCAAGATCGGCGAGGCTCTCGTCCAATTTCTGGTGAATCTGCCTCCGCGCACCGCCCATGACTCCCATCCAGTTCTTCATGGACATGGTAATCTTCGCAAGGCTGTGGTGCTTGGCGACAGGGACATTGATTACTTTATCCGCCTCGAACAATTCGATATAGAGGGGCCACGACGTGAGAGCCTGCCCCTTTATGGAGATGTCCCTGAATTTCCTATCGTCCATGTAGCTGAGGTCGGCTCCGAGAGGTTTCAGTGCGTCGGCAATACCGCTCTGTACATAGCACCGCCTCGGGTCGTTCACCGGCCTGTCGAATACCTTCACTTTCTTCGCCCCTGCCTCATAGCAGAGCCGCACCACGGCAGCGACCACCTCGGGGTTCGTGTTGGCCGCCTGCTCAGGAGTCCTGTCCCATGCGATATTCGGCTTCACCACCACCACGTCTCCCCGGGAGATGAATTTCCGGATGCCTCCCAGGGCCTCGATGGCAGCCAGAGTAATCTTCCCCGGTGATGACCCGTGCGCCATCACGAGATCAGCCTTCTCCGCAGCTCCGGCGGGCGCGAAGAAAGCATCAATACCCGGAGGGAGGGAGAGACCGATCCCTGCTACGGTGGCATTCTTCAGAAAATCCCTTCGCTTCATGAGAAACCCCCTTTCGGCGCCCTCTCCGGCAGAGCCTTTCAACGGGAGGAGACCGTCCGCTGAGAAGAAAGCCGTCCGGTTGCACGGCTCACCAATATATAGCATACTCTTCCCGAAAAAACAAACAGGAGTGAGCCGGGTGTCAAGGCAAAATAGAAATGTCCGCTTTTCGGCAAAATAGAAATGACCGGTT
>JAXLZK010000017.1:28056-68428 GCA_046350935.1 Thermodesulfovibrionales bacterium | reverse complement strand
TCCTCTTCCGAAAGGCCGAAGTAATGGCCTACCTCGTGGACGAGGGTCATCCTGATCTCCTCGACGAGCTCTCTCTTCGATGAGCAGATCCTCTGGATATTTTTTCGGAAAAGGATGATCTCGTCGGGCAGGGGCAGGGGAAAATCGAAGAAACCGCCCCTCTCCTGATGTGCAGCGCCACGGAAGAGACCGAGAAGGTCTCTCCTCGCCGTACCGGTAAGACGCGCGTCTTCTTCTGTCGGATACTCCTCGACAACGACAGCGATATTGGTGAAGTACCTTGTGAACTCGTCGGGCAGCGCATCCATCGCCTGCTCCACAAGCCTCTCGAAATGCTCCCTGCTGGTTCTGAACGCCATAGGGATAGTCTACACGGAAGGCAAAGGGGAATTGAATCCCCCTTCTCCGCTTCTACCGCGTATCTTTTCCCCGGTCCTCTCCCCTCAGGAATGCGAGCAGACGCCCCCTGTCGGTGATCGCTTCGTATTCACCTCTCGGCTCATAGCCGTGCGAGGGGATGATCCGTATGAAGCTCTTGAACTCGAACTCCGAAAACAGGGCGAGGAGTGCAGGCCAGTCGGGCTCGGCGGAGTGAAGATCGCGCAGGTTAGCCTCCACCGGGACGGAGGTGTCTATGGTGGCGAGGGCCCTGCTCAGCTCGATGCTCTCTCTCCCGTCCTGTATCAGTCTTCTCAAACGCTCGTTCCGGATTTTCTCGGGGTGGGCGAGGAGCTCGTCGAGGCTGCCCGCTTCCCGGAGGAGCTCCTTTGCCGTCTTCTCGCCGATCCCCTTCACGCCTGGTATGTTGTCGACCGCGTCCCCGGTGAGGGCCATGATCTCGGGAATCCTTTCAGGGGAGAGGCCGAATCTCTCCTCCACCTGTTGCGCATCGATGACAAGGTCTTTCATGGGATCGTATATACGTACTCCGTCGCTCACCGCCTGCAGCATGTCCTTGTCCCCGGTGACGATGAAGACCTCGGCGCCCTCAGCAGCGGCTTTCCGCGCAAGGGTGCAGATGATGTCGTCGGCCTCGTAGCCGGGGAGCTCAAAAGAGGGGATGCGGAACGCCCGCACGATCTCTTTAATATAGGGGATCTGGACCGAGAGGTCATGGGGCATTTCGGGCCGCTGCGCCTTATACTCCTCGTACATCCTGTGTCTTCCGGTGGGGGCGGGAGTATCGAAGGCGATAGCGAGGGCGTCGGGTTTCCTTTCCCTGATGATCCTGAGGAGCATGGAGGTGAAGCCGTACAGGGCATTGGTGGGGAACCCCTTTGCGTTCGAGAGCCCCCTGACGGCGTGGTACGCCCGGTAGTAGTAGGAGTTGCCGTCGATGAGGTATACATTCATTCCTTGATTATACCAGAGCCGCCTCCCGGAGAGGGCTTTTCGCAGCGCGCTCCTCAGCGCTCTCTGCGGTGAGGAAAAAGGGGAGGCGCAAATTGCGCAAACCCTTTAAATATGGTAATATACACTTTAAACAAATTCAGAAGGGGTGCCCTTTTTCCTGCCCCTTGCCGGTGCACGATTCGCTCGGCCTCGCTACGAAAACAGTTTGCATACACAAACTGATCTAACAATAACCATACACGAAGAGCACGGACAAGAGAATAACGATGACGAAGAAGTTTGTTATTGGAGTCGACCTCGGGGGGACCAATATCAGGGCTTCCCTGATCACCTCGGGAAACGAGGTGGTGGAGAAGGTGAAGGAGCCCACGGGGAAAGACCCCCTTGCGGTGCTCCATAAGCTGCTGGACTCCCTCTATGCCTCCTGGGAGAAGGAAATCGGCGGGATCGGCATCGCCGCGGCGGGTTTGGTGGAACGGGAGAGCGGGACGGTGCTTCTTTCTCCCAACGTCCCGGCGCTGAACGGGGTCAACCTGGCCGCGGAGCTGGAAGAGAAGTACGATACCTGCATCGTCGTGGAGAACGATGCCAATGCCGCCGCCTACGGCGAAAAGGTCGCAGGTGCGGGGAGGGACATCGGGAGCTTCGTCATGATCACTCTCGGAACGGGAATCGGCGGGGGAGTCGTGATACGGGGCGAGCTGCTGCCGGTGGCCGCGGAGGTCGGACATATGAGCATAAATGTCGACGGCCCCCCCTGCCCCTGCGGGAATGTGGGCTGTCTGGAGCTGTACGCCTCGGCGACCGCCCTTATCGGGAACGCCGTTGCAGAGCTGGAAAAGGGCACCGTCAGCATCCTGAAGGACCTTTACAACGGCAATTTCTATAAGATTTCCGCTGAAGACATCTATCGGGGCGCCCTCGAGGGGGACTCCCTTTCCCGCACCATTCTGCGGGAAGCGGGAAAGAGCCTCGGGACCGGGATCGCGAGCGTGATCAACGTATTCAGTCCCGAAGCCGTTATCCTGACCGGGGGGCTGATCGGCGCATGGAACATCTACGTTGACGCTGCCATCAAGGAGGCGGCAAAGAGGGCGATGAAGGAGCTGTACAACAGAGTGAAAATCATTCCCTCGTCTCTCGGAGATGACGCCGGCATGGTCGGCGCCGCCCGCCTCGTTCTTCATCCCTGTGCGAAATGAAGGGGGCTCATTTCCCTGCGCGGTACGGGAGACGCCTCCCGGCGGTGCCGCGGGGGGATGCTGCTGCGGAGTAGTGCTATGTCAAAAGCTATACGTAATTTTTCGATAATCGCCCATATCGACCACGGGAAGTCCACCCTGGCGGACAGGCTCCTCGAATACACCGGGGCCCTGAGCTCGCGGGAAATGACGGCCCAGGTGCTCGACTCCATGGACCTGGAGCGGGAGCGGGGCATCACCATCAAGGCCCATGCCGTGCGGCTCACCTACCGGGCGGACAACGGGGAAACCTATATCCTGAACCTCATCGATACCCCAGGACACGTGGATTTCTCCTACGAGGTGTCACGGAGTCTCGCTTCGTGTGAGGGGAGCCTCCTCGTGGTGGACGCCACCCAGGGAGTGGAGGCCCAGACCCTCGCCAATACCTACCTCGCCATCGAGCACGACCACGAGATTATCCCGGTCATCAACAAGATCGACCTCCCCGGCGCAGAGCCCGAACGGGTGAAAGAGCAGATCGAGGAGGCGGTGGGGATCGACTGCTCAGAAGTGGTCCTTGCGAGCGCCAAGGAAGGGATCGGGACAAAGGAGATCCTGGAGGCCATCGTGAAGAAGATCCCTCCTCCGTCCGGCTCGGCCGAAGCGAAGCTGAAGGCCCTGATCTTCGATTCGTGGTTCGACAACTACCAGGGTGTCATCGTCCTGGTCAGGGTCTTCGACGGGGTCGTAAAACCGGGGATGAAAATACGGTTGATGGCAATGGGCAAGGAATACGAGGTGACGAAAGTCGGCATCTTCACCCCGAAGATGGAGGACGCGGCAGAGCTCTCCGCCGGAGAGGTCGGGTTCATCATCGCTTCCATCAAGACGGTGGGGGACACGAAGATCGGCGATACCATCACCGATGTGGCGCGTCCGGCCGACGGGCCGCTGCCGGGATATAAAGAGATAAAGCCCCTCGTCTTCTGCGGGCTCTACCCGGTGGAGACCCACCAGTACGAGGAGCTGAAGGTCGCCCTGGAGAAGCTGCGGCTGAACGATTCCTCATTCAGTTACGAGCCGGAGACCTCCTCAGCCCTCGGCTTCGGCTTCCGGTGCGGGTTCCTGGGGCTCCTCCACATGGAGATCATCAAGGAGAGGCTCGAAAGGGAGTTCGGGCTCACCCTCATCAGTACTGCCCCTACGGTGATCTACCTCGTCACCGCCATGGACGGGACCAAGTCGTACGTGGACAACCCGAGCAAGCTTCCCGAGCGGTTCCTCACGATAGAGGAGCCCTTCGTGAAGGTGACCATCTTCGTGCCCCAGACCTATATCGGCCAGATACTGGAGCTCTGTCAGGAGAAGCGCGGTATCCAGAAGGAATTCTCCTACCTGAGCACGGACAGGATCATGGTCGCCTACGAGCTGCCGCTCAACGAGATCCTCTGGGATTTCTACGACACCCTCAAGTCCGTGTCCAAGGGCTATGCGTCCATGGACTACGAGTTCCTCGGCTACCGGGAGTCGAAGCTCGTGAAGCTCGACCTGCTCCTGAACGGGGAGATGGTGGATGCCCTTTCCTTGATTGTGCATACGGACAAGGCATATTATAAGGGGAGGCAGATCGCCGAAAAGCTCCGGCAGGTCATTCCGCGGCAGTTGTACGAGATTGCCATCCAGGCCGCCATCGGGGGAAAGATCATCGCCCGCGAAAGTATCAAGGCGATGAGGAAGAACGTCCTTGCCAAGTGCTACGGCGGCGATATCACCCGGAAGAGAAAGCTCCTCGAAAAGCAGAAAGAGGGGAAGAAGCGGATGAAGCAGATCGGGCAGGTGGAGATCCCGCAGGAGGCGTTCCTGTCCGTTCTGAAAGTGAAAGAGTAGCGATCTGATGATACTGCGCCGGACCCGGAAGCCGTATGCGGCGCTTCCCCGCCTTTCCGGTGTGCTCCGGTGCGGTCCGTGCAGGAATAAAGGAGAACGAACGATTTGAATAAAGTATGGGAATATGTCAAGGCGATCGGCACCGCGCTGCTCCTCGCCCTCATTATCAGGGCGTATGTTGTGCAGGCTTTCAAGATCCCTTCCGGGTCAATGATCCCCACTCTGCTCATCGGCGACCACATCCTGGTGAGCAAGTTCATCTACGGGACGAAGCTCCCCTTCAGCGACAAGAGAATCCTCCCCCTCACCAAGCCGAAGAAGGGCGACATCGTCGTCTTCAAATATCCTGAAGACCCGAGCAAGGACTTCATCAAGAGGGTCGTCGGGGTGGAGGGCGATGTCGTCGAGGAGAGAAACAAGGTAGTGTATGTCAACGGGGCGCCCCAGTCCGAGTCGTATGTCCAGCATACCGACACTGTCGTGCGCAAGGGCAGCCTCGAACCTCGGGACAATTTCGGGCCGGTCCTCGTACCGAAAGACAAGCTTTTCGTCATGGGGGACAACAGGGACCAGAGCTACGACAGCCGCTACTGGGGGTATGTTGATATGAAGGAGCTGCGGGGAAAGGCCTTCATCATTTACTGGTCCTGGGACAGCATCCGGAGCTTCCCGCGCTTCGGGAGGCTCGGAAAGCTGGTCCACTGATCCGCTCGCCATGTTCACCGGATTGATCATAGAGTTGGGCGAAGTCGCCTCCCTGCAAAAGGGCGACGCAAGCGCGCGCCTCTCGGTAAAGGGAAGCGAGGTGGTACGGGACGCCGCCCTGGGCGACAGCATTGCGGTCGACGGCGTCTGCCTGACGGTGGTGGGTATCGAAAAGGAGGTCCTCGCCTTCGACGCCTCCTACGAGACGCTCCGGAGCACCACCCTCGGAAGCCTGCGGCGGGGCGACCGGGTCAATCTCGAACCCTCCCTGAAATCCACCTCGAAACTGGGCGGGCACTTCGTGACCGGGCATGTGGAGGACACGGGGAAGATACGCTCCCGGAAGACCGCCGGCAATGCGGTGCGCATCGAAATCGAGGCCCCGCAAAGCGTCCTGGGCTACCTTGTGGAGAAGGGGTCGGTGGCGGTGGACGGCATCAGTCTCACCGTGGTGGAGGTCCTGAAGGACGCCTTCAGCGTGGTGATCATCCCCCATACCGCAAAGCTGACGACCATCGGTTTCAAGGGAGCCGGGGACGCGGTGAACCTCGAACCCGACATCCTGGGAAAGTATGTGGCGAAGTTCCTCCGCAAAGGCGGCGACAGCGACGCCTCCCTCCTCTCCGCCCTGAAGAATTCAGGGTTTATCTAAAGGCGTTTAGAAAACAAACGCATGTCATTCCGGCTCGTCCGGAATCGTTTCCTCAGAGGAATTCCCTCGACCCCGCTGCAACCGCTTCAAGATCTGCCCAAAATCACCAACGTCCAGCATTTTGCCGCCTTTACCTCTCCTCCTGCTCCCTCCCCTCTCCCCTGGTCAGTATGTCTATACCCATGCGGACGTCGTAACTTTTTTCACTTGACGTACTACAAGTACTTTCGTATAATTGTATTAAACGCCGTCGAGGGAGGAGACAGTCATGCAAACCTATAGGATTGAAATTGACGAGAAGGTATGGAATTATCTTAAGAGTAAGGCCGAGCCGTTTGAGGACACGCCAAACTCGGTATTGAACAGAATTCTCCTTAAGGAAGAAGTGTCCCGTCCGAATCAAGCAAATGGAAATAGAATTTCAACAAGTTTTTCTGATGATATCCCCAAGGCATTGGCACAGATACTTGAAGTCATTTATGAGGTGAAGAAGTCGGGCCGAAATAGAAGCGAAGCCACTAACCTTACCGCTCAAAGATGGAATACAACTCCTCAGACGATTATTGACAAGTACTGCAGGCAACTTGGCAAAAAGGCTTATGAAATTGATCGGCTTTTGAAGGATCAGAACTTAGGGGAGTTCAGGGCAGTACTCGAAAGGAAATTTGTAAACCATCGTGAGCTGATAGATTCTTTTTTCGCTTCTTTAAACAGCGGGAAAAACTAGGAGGTGCATTATGCATAATGAGTTTACAGCAATTATTGAAAAGGATGGAGATTGGTACATTGCTTACTGCCCCGAGGTTCCGGGGGCAAATGGGCAAGGCAAAACAATCGAAGAATGCAAAGCAAGTTTAGCGGAAGCGATCTCGCTTATCCTGGAAGATCGGCGTGAGGACGCGATGCGCGGATTACCGGAAGATGCCATCCGTGAGGTCGTCGCAATCTGATGAAGAGACAAGCCCTACTGAGGTATCTGCGTAGGCATGGTTGCTACCTCAAAAGGGAAGGCGGATCGCATTCGCTTTGGATGAACCCTGCGAATGGTTCTGTGGAGGCGGTACCGCGCCACACCGAAATCTCCGATAAACTTGCAAAAAAGATATGCAAAGGACTCGGGATCCCTGATCTCTGCAAGGAAGACTGACACGAACCACGGCCCAATCGGGTAAGGGATGGTAGCTAACCGTCCCTTGTCACACCACCCAGCGTACGGGTCCGCAATGGGCGGTTCAAGGAAATCACCGGCAGAGACCTGTTACGTCTTGCCACAGTGTTCATAAGGAAGTGAGTCCCTGTTTTTCGAGGTGCGCGTTAGCAGCCCGCAATTTGTAAATGCGGATTGATTACGGCCCCGGCTATCGTGTCTATTACACAGTACGTCGAAACGAGCTGATTATTTTGTTGGCTGGCGGCGATAAAAGCACGCAAGCTACCGATATTAAAAAAGCATTGATCTTGGCACGGAATCTGTAAGGAGGGAACTATGAAAAAAACCAAGACTACTCGATACGATGTTGCCGAACATCTCCGCACTCCGGAAGAAATGGCGGCATATCTTGAAGCATGTCTTGAGGAAGCCGATGGCGACGCAGCGTTCGTTGCAAAAGCTCTGGGTGACATTGCCCGGGCTAAAGGGATGGTGCAGGTTGCACGTGACGCCGGTCTGTCGCGTGAAAGTCTCTACAAGGCACTTTCAGGTGATCGCAGTCTCGGCTTCGATACTATTCTCAAGGTCGTCGGCGCTCTCGGTATAAAGCTACATGCCGAAGCATCACGCGGCTGATTGAGGAATTCCAACCAGCGGCTCGAAACCAACGGGGCTTTGCCCCGTGGCTTACCGTCGCTTTATGCACAAAAATTATCTTCCCCAGCTCCTTGCCTTACCTACGCCACTGACGTACAATACGCTATGGTCATTATCGAGACCCCGATATTTACGAAACGAATTCAGGAACTGCTATCTGCTGAAGAATATCGACTTTTCCAGGCTCATTTGGCCAATAGACCGGATACAGGGAAAATAATATCGGGGAGCGGTGGGCTAAGGAAAATCCGGTGGTCTGCCGGCGGGCATGGAAAGAGTGGCGGAATCAGGAGCATTTATTAGTGGTTTGTATCCAAAGACGTTATCCTTCTCCTTTATGCTTACCCGAAGAGTGAACGGGACGATTTAACGCCTGAACAACTGCAACAATTGAAGAAGATTATAGAAAAGGAGTACTTATGAAAAAAGAACTGTTTGAAGAGTTGCTTGAAAGCGTTCAACAGGGGGCTGCTATTATGAAAGGCAAAATGAAACCTTCGCGCAGCATTGAGTTCCCTGAGTCTGAAGTGAGGAAAATACGTGAACAATACGGCTTATCTCAGGATAAATTTGCTGCTCTTATGGGAATAAGTGTCGCCCACTCCGAAATTGGGAGCAGGGACGACGGAAGCCTGAGGGGCCGTCTCGTATACTGCTGAGGGTTGCTGCGGAACATCCGGAAGCTATCCTGGATGTAACAAGGCCTCAAAAAATCAAAAAGACGCGTTAAGACAAAACGGGACGGTTCTCTTTACCGGGATTGTGTTCCGCCTCGGACGGAAATGGGCTTTCGTGCCGCATAAAGCAAAGGAGAGCATCGCTGGGATCCCTTAAGCTCGTGGGCCAAAGCGGAACCCTCACACCTCTATCGTCTCCCCGTCCTCCAGCATGCGGATGTTTCCGATCCCGAGCCTGCCCACTTCTCCCCGGATCGCCTTGAGATGCTGGGGCTTGGGGTGGGTCACATAGATCCGTTCAGGAAGATGCTTCATTTGCAGCAGCTCCTCTTTCATTAACCGGGGGGTCAGGTGTCCGGTCAGGATCGCCAAATCCTTCATCCTGTTGGGGAAGGAGGCCTCGATCACCAGGCTGTGCAGGGCCAGGTCCCCGATCCGCTTCCAGGTGGCGTCGGTGGGTCCGGTGTCCCCCGTGTAGAAGAAGCGTCTTCCCCTGCTGTTTTCGACCAGGTATCCCACTGCCGGGACGGAGTGGCTCACCGTATAGGGGATGATGCGGTAGCCGTTCACCTCCACGGGAGCGAACGGTTTCACGGGGCTGTATTTGAGGACTGCGTTTTCATAATCGGGGATCATGGTAAAGTCGGGCCACAGGGAGTCGTTGAGAAGGTTCTGCTTGATGGTCCGGAGCACTGAGGGGATGCTGACGATATTGACCCGCTGCCTCCGCTTCTCGACGATGATATTGTCCGCGAGGAAAGAGATGCCGCGCACATGGTCGAGATGGGCATGAGTGATGAAGATGTCCCTGATCTTCGACTGCGCCTTCCTGGCCAGGACGTTCGTGAGACTTCCCGCGTCGAAAAGAATCGTGCCGTCCAGAAGGAAGCCTGAGGGGTTATGCCCCGGGAATTCGGCTCCCGAGCAGCCGAGCACTCTGATTTTCATACTGGCCCCTTTTCTGTGGCGTCGTGGTGTCCCCCCGGATGCCGGGAAGAGGCGAAGGGCTGCCCCGAGCAGATACAAATACAGGATCACCCTTCACGGGAGGAATGCATCATTATAATCCTGCGCCCGGTAAAGTGCAATCGCATGGTGCATGCAAAAGGCGTGCCGTTTGCATTGCAGAAAAAAGAGGACTGTGCTAATCTATCGCTCATAAAAAGGGTTTGGCGGGGCACGGATAAAGGGAGGAAGCGGTATGAGAAAGATCGGGGTCTTGCTCCTCGCGTTTCTATTGTTAGGGACGCCCCTGCGCGCGGCGGACAACTTTCTCGGAAAGGGGATAGAGGAGTTCAAAGCGGAAAATTACGAGGAGGCGGTCGATTCTCTCAAAAAGGCGCGGGAGCAGAGCCCCCGCTCCTCCATCGCCGCCTTCTACCTGGGTCTCGTCTACAAGCAGATGGGGCAGTACCGCGATGCCGCGCAGAATTTCAGGGATGCCGTCACCCTTACCCCTCCCACCACGGATGCCTATGTCGAGCTGATCGAGATGCTGTACAACCTGGACGAGCTGAAGGAAGCGAAGGAATGGATCGCCCGGGCGGAAGCGGAAAAGATCAAGCCGGCCTATGTGGCTTTTCTGAAGGGGCTTGTCCTTGCAAAGGAGGGCAAGAGCAAGGATGCCGTCGCCGCTTTCGGCAGGGCGAAGGAGCTGGACCCCTCCATCTCCCAGGCAGCGGACTTTCAGGTTGCCGTGTTGTACACGAAGGAAAGGAAGCTGCAGGAGGCCCGGGAGAGCCTGAAGAACGTCCTCGCCATCGATCCGAATTCCGAGCTCGCCGCCTTTGCCCGGGAATACGAGAACGTCCTCACGAAGACCCTCCAGGCATACCGGGCCTGGCGCTTCACGGTCGGCACGGGGTACCAGTACGACACCAACGTGATCTCCAAACCGGCCACCAACATAGGCATTACCGCCGTCGATGCCGCGACGGGCAAGAGGGACAGCAGTCTCTTCGGCAGCTTTCGCATCGATTATATCCCCCTGATGAGCGGCCCCCTCTCCCTGAATGCGCAGTATGCCTTCTATGCCAATAATTACCTCCACGGACCCGCTTATAAAAACGATACCCTCGTCCAGTCGCTGTCGGTGACGCCCGCCTATACCTTTTCGAGGGCCGTGGTTTCCCTTCCGATAGCCTATTCGCATGTCTGGCTGAACGAACGCGAATACATGAGCACCGCGCTGGTGAAGCCCAGCCTCAATCTGATCCTCCTGCCCGGGCACATAGGGCAGTTCTCCGCCGGGTACGGAAAGCGGGAGATGCTGCGGCCCGGTGACCCGGACGAGGACAGGGACGGGGACATCTACAGTCTTTCCGCGGGGTATCTCTACCCGTTCGCCGGGGGGAACGGGGTGTTCAACCTCCGCTACGAATATGCAAAGGAAGATACCCAGGGAAGGAACTGGGACAATTCGGGCAACAGGGTGAGCGCCAGCCTTCTGGTGCCGCTGGTCGAAAAGGTGAGCCTGATCCTCTCGGGAGATGCCTTTTGGCAAAGGTATAAGAATGTCCACACCATTTCCGGCACGCCGGGGTTCCCCGACTCTCCGGCGAAGAGGAGGGACGATATCTACAGCGGATCGGCCGGGCTTTCTTGGGAGCTCTACAAGGGGCTGCGCCTCACCCCCCAGTACTCCTACACGAGAGCGGATTCTAACTTTCCCATCTACGACTATCGGCGGGATATCTATTCCCTCGGCGTAGAGTACACCTTTTAAGGAGAAAGGGCCATGAAAAGGGGATATGGAGTTCCGGGACATGCGTATGTTTTCGCTTTTCTCCTATTGTTCGCCGTTTGCTGTACACTGCTCCCCGGCGGTGCCTGCGCAGCGGATGCCGTAGGGCACATCGTCTCTGTCGAGGGGCAGGCCGACGTACTGCGTGGGGGAGAGCTTCCTGCAGTGGCGCTGAAGGCGGGGGACAGTGTTTCGGTAGGGGATGTGGTGAGGACGAAGAGCGACGCGCGGGTGGAGATCGTCTTTGAGGACGGGACCGTGCTGCGGGTGGCTCCTCAAAGCAGGATCGATATCAGCGAGTATGTTGTGGGCAGCAAGGGGACGATCAAGCTGCCCCGGGGGAAGCTGCAGGCGATCGTGAACAAGGACCTGGCGAAGAAGGTGGGGCTGAAGGAGGGGAACCGGTTTGAGGTGCACACGCCCAATGCAGTGGCAGGGGTGCGGGGCACCGACTTCTTTGTCTACCATCACCGGAACGTGACCGGGGTATTGGTCAGAGAGGGGACGGTCTATGCCTATAACCCCGTGCTGCCCAAAGCGGTGGTGAACGTGCCCGCGGGGACGGTGACCACCGTCCTGCCGAAGAATGCGCCGCAGCCTCCGCGGCCCGCCACGGAAGCGGAGCTGAAGGGAGGCGGAGAAGGAGGTTACCACAAAGGGAAAGCCGAAGGAAAAGGCGGAAGACAAGCCGAAAGAGGAGAAACCGAAGGAGCAGGCGAAAACAGAAGAGAGGCCGAAAGAACAGGACGTCCCGAGGGCTGCCCCCGGAGGGGGGCGTCCAAGTACGCTCGACCCGGTACGACGACGTCTGATCACCTCGCCGGCCAACCCACTGGACAAACAGGCGGCCAGCCTTCAGGCACCTCTCCCGATCCGTCCGGCTCTCTTCCGCCGACAACGGCCTATATACCTCCGACGGAAACTCCGTTGCCCACGGGGCCTTCCCCGGCAGAGTTGCCGATTGACAAAGTTAATGATCCGACTCCGCCGCCTCCTACTGACAAAGATATTATACCCCCAAAGATTGCGATCAAAGAGAAACCACAGTCGGAAATGAAAGAGCCGACGGCGAAATTCACTTTCTCCTCCGATGAGAAAGCTGTCTATGAGTATAAGCTCGACGACAGCGGTGAGTGGAAGGAAGCGCAGGGCGACTCCCTCGACCTGTCGGATCTCGCGGTAGGAGAGCATACCCTGCAGGTCCGCTCCCGCGATGCCGCCGGCAATGTGTCCCTCGAAACAGAGAGCTACACGTGGGATGTGTATGAGTTCGTTGTGAACATCGACACCTCCCTGCGCTACCGGGGAAACCTGCTGGGGGTCAATGACGACGGGTCCCTGAGCGCCACGGCATACGGGAACGAACAGGAGGGCTTCTCCCTGAACGGGTCATCTTCCTCTTCGGGCGCATACAATTATTACTGGATGCAGGATTTTTACCCCCAGGCGAACTCTTTAGGGAACAATATTACGTGGCAGGGAGAAACCTTCTATGGGTATGCCGCGGGCATCCAGCGCGGCTCATCCGAGCTCAAGGGGAATCTGTACGCCCTCTTTATCGAGCCTACGGGGCAAGCGGGCATCATGTCGGGCTCTTTCGGAGGGGGCGCGCAGGGGCCCTTTACCCTGTCGGGAACGACGACCGATGAGGTGCTCAACGACGCTACCGGTCTGGATCCGTCGAAGATGCCTTCCGAATGGTTCTCTGATCCTGCCTATCTGGCCACGGTTTATGGTCCGGGGGTCATCAAAACCAGGTCCAAGGAAGACAGCTCGGGGAACATGCGCAACGACAGCTTTGGCCTCTTCATCAATAACTCCAATCCTGATGTGCCTACACTGAGCGGGCATATGTTCAACAAGGCGGACGATGCCCTGCAGTTCAGTTTCCTCACTGCCGACCCCTCCTTCGGGATATGGCGGATGGAGACCTACGGCAACTACAACCCCGCCCGCGTGACGGATAAGTGGCTCATGGGGACGGGAGCGTACTGGCCCTGCGCGCAGACGGATTGCGCGTCGGGAGAGATTACGAACGCAGCCCTGGTGAACAGCCGCAGCATCACCTGGCGTGACGACTCGGCGAGCGGGTGGAAGGATGGCGAGATCGAGGGGTACAGCTATGGGGTGTGGGGGGATGCGGAGTACGGATTGACGCGCATCCTCGCGGGGGTGCTCAGCGGCTCGTACAATGATACCACCGAAAAATCTGCCTTCAGCGCCGTGACGGTCGGGGGATGGGTGGAGACAGGGAAGTTCCTCTCCATGCTGTCCGATCCGGACCTCAATGACTCCCTCGCCGCCCTCGGGTTCCCGACCGTGCAGGCGGGCAGCCTCGGCACGCTCACGGGATCGGGCGCCCTTTCGTCGGGCAGCCTTTCCGTAAGCATCGAATCGCCCCGGATGTTTGCCTATGGGGAGAAAGAAACGCCGAGCATCTGGGCGAGCGGGAAAGTGACCGGGTCCTATTCAGGAACTCCCACTGTGGACGGGAGCGTCAGCCTTGCCAACAACGCCAGTCCGGGACTCGCCACCCTGTTCGGCGAGTTCTCCCTTCTCCATTGGGAGGAGGGCACCTGGTTGGCCGACATCGAAATTCTGGGAGGCCTCACCGGCGGCACCCAGGGGACCTTCATCGGCGTTGCCGCCGGTGAGTACGAAAACGGGAGCTTCTCCGGGACCGCGGCGGGCCTCGTCTCGTCGGTGACGGCGCTGAGCAGGCTGGACATGACGGCGTATCTCGGCACTGCGGACGACGGGCACCTTTACGGGGTCATGGGCGGCGTGTATCAGTGGAACAGTACGAAGGACACCCCTTCCCCCCTGGATATAGCGGCGATTTCCACTGGTCTGAGCAGCGCCAACGGGCATATATGGTACCAGACCGTCGAACCGTACCGGTACGGGAGCGGTGCCAAAACCACCACGGATGGAGGATCGTATTACGGCTACCTGGCGGGCGTACAATATGCGGCGGGCCAGGACGGCGGCGGCTCCCTGGACGGGATCCTCTATGCGCTGTATGTGGACCCTGCGGGAAACGCGGGCATCATGAAGGGGACCGAGCCTATTACCGATTACGACGGAGGGTCTTTTGACGCGAGCGGGGGATGGAGCATGAGTCTGAACACCTTCGGAATAGTGCTCAAGGATAGCTCCGGAATGAACCCTGCCGCGCTGCCCCTGGTGACCGCCTCCGACACGCTGACCTTTGCGGCGGGGTCCTTCTCCGGCGGGGGGAGCCTCACCGCCGGATCTATCGAGGCGCAGCGGGCGAGCCTCAGCGGGGAGAACTGGGGTGTCTGGCAGACCGCCGCTTCCGGCACCTACGGCGGGACCCCGAACGATACCTGGTCTGCTACCTTTGTGAACGGAGACGCCGCCTCCCGTACGGCCGATATCCAGGTGCAGGGCTCCCAGTGGTCGGGAGAGGTGATAAAAGGACAGGTCGCCGGGTTCTGGTCCTCTCTCTCCGACAGCGGGGGGATGACCGGAATCATCACCGGGGAGACGCTGGGCACCTTCAATCCCAACGACTTCACCTGGCAGTCGGTGAGCGTGGGGGCATGGATGGAGACCGGAAAGTTCCTCGGCTTGGCATGCCCCGGCGGGGTCTGCAACAAGTCGGAGGACGCGTCCGGCCTCACCGACGGGCAGAAGAGCCTGCAGCAGCTGAACATTCCCTTTGTCGAGGTGGCCCGCGACTCCCTCCATGGGGAGTGGAAACAAGACAGCAACAGCCTCAGTATGTACATAAGCAATGCGGTCTTCTTCTCCCTCAAGAGCGGGCAGATCCCGAGCATCTGGGCCACGGGTGAAGTGACCGGGACCTATGCAGGGAATCCTACCGGGGCGCGCATCACCATGGGCGGCACCTACGCCTCGGCCAATTTCGCCCTCCAGCAGTGGGATACGACGCGCAACGCCTGGACCGGGGTCCTCGGGAACGGCGCCGCGGACTTCGCCCTGTGCGGGACCTGCTCGTATCAGGGCACGGTGCGGTTCGCCGGCGCCGCGGCCGGCTCCCTCACCCCCGATGGCTCGGGGGGCGGCAGCATCGCGGGAACGGCTGCCGGAAGAGCACTACCCCGTTGAGGTCTTCCTGTTCGGGCCGGACGCCCTCTCGGAGGATCCGGTCCGAACAGGGGGCGGAGAGCCGTGCCCGCCTCTCTTGAAAAAAAGCCCCTTCCCACCGTGAAAAATCCCTTGACCAATAAAAGTGAATGGAGATAGAATTCACCCAATTCGGCGGCAAAAGCCGGGCGACGTTTTCGAGGGGAGGAACGATGGAAGCACTCTGTTTGCATAAAGGGGGACCGGGAGCGAAGAGCGTCCCTCAGCTCTTTTTTTATCTTTCCTGGCTGCTCTTTTTCCTGCTGCTCCATAATGCAGTGAGCGCAGCGGCAGGGGAGGGAGTGGGGAAGATCACCGCGGTGGAGGGGAGTGTGGACGTTCTCCGTGGGGGAGCGCTTCCGGCGGTGGCGTTGAAGGCGGGGGACAGCGTCTCGGTGGGGGATGTGGTGAGGACGAAGAGCGACGCGCGGGTGGAGATCGTCTTTGAGGACGGCACCGTGCTCAGGGTGGCACCCCAAAGCAGGATAGATATCAGCGAGTACGGAGGAGGGGCAAGGGGACGATCATGCTGCCCCGTGGGAAGCTGCAGGCGGTGGTGAACAAGGACATGGCGAAGAAGGTGGGGCTTAAAGAGGGGAACCGGTTTGAGGTGCACACGCCCAATGCAGTGGCAGGGGTGCGGGGCACCGACTTCTTCGTCTACCATAACCGGAACGTGACGGGGGTATTGGTGAGGGAGGGGACGGTCTATGCCTATAACCCTGCGCTGCCGAAGATGGTGGTGAACGTGCCCGCGGGGACGGTGACCACCATCCTGCCGAAGAATGCTCCGCAGCCGCCGCGGGCGGTGGCCGAGGCTGACATCAAGAGATTCGAAAGGGACGTGGCGCCGAAGGACAGGGACAAGGAAAAGGCCGAAGAGGACCGGCCCGGGGAAAGATCTCCTGAACAGGGAAGGAGCGACGACAAGCCTGGGGACAAGTCCAGGGACATGACAGGCGAGAAGGGCAGGAGCGCAGGCGAGCAGGGGAGGGCCGACGGAAAGCCCCCGGCGGCAGATATCGGAGCGCCGCAGAGCGCTCCCCCTGCTCCGGGCTTCCTGGCACCCCCTTCCGGCATAGCCTCTCCGGAGTCGACCCTGCTGTCCCCTTCCTCCACTCTCACAGGGCTGACAGGGAACGATTCCCTCCCTGCGCCCACGAGCAACCCCGGGAACCCTACGAATTATTCTCTACAGATACCGATAACTGATAATCCGGGCGTACCGGCATCAGAACCTGTTACGGTATCCCTATCAGGCGGGCCGGGACTCAATGTGGTGACCAGCCAGAGCAGCGCGAGCTTCACCGTTACGAGCAACAAGAGTGACGCGCAGTATACCTATACGCTGGACGGCGTAACGGTCTCCTCGACGGTCTTCAGCAATCTCACCGAGGGGCCGCATATTTTCACTGCTGCGGTTTCGGATGGGAAAACCTCCGGCACGGCAAGCTATACGTGGACAACAGACTACACGGCGCCTTCCGTAACGCTCGCCGGCGGACCGACATCGGTGACGAATGCAAGCACTGCACATTTCAGTGTCACGAGCCAGGAGCAGGGGACAGGCATCACGTATACGCTCGATGGGGCTGTTGTCCCGTCGTCAAGCCTGAGCAACCTCTCCGACGGGAAGCACACCTTTGAAGTGATTGCGACAGACCTTGCAGGGAATACAACAACACAGACATATTTCTGGACAGTGGATACCACTGCTCCCTCCCTGTCCGCATCGGGAGTTCCCGGCAGCCTGACGAATAAGAAGGATGCGACCCTCGCCTTCACGGTGACGAATAAAGAGGAGGGAGTGAGCTATTCCTATACGCTCGACGGGGCTGCCGTCCCGTCGTCAAGCCTGAGCAACCTCTCCGAGGGGCAGCATACTTTTGAAGTGACCGCGACGGATCTAGCGGGCAATATAACGACACAACAGTACTCCTGGACAGTGGATACCGTTGCCCCTGTGGTGAGTGTGACGGGGGGGCCGGGGTCCGTGACCAACTCGAAGAGTGCGAGCTTCACGGTCACGGTGCAGGAGCAGGGGACGAGCGCTGCGTATACCCTTGACGACAAGTCTGTCTCCTCACCTGTCCTGAGCAACCTCTCCGAGGGGCCGCATACCTTTACGGCAACGGTGACGGACCCTGCGGGAAACGCCGGCAGCCAGACGTACACCTGGACCACGGACTACACGGCCCCGGTGATCTCCCTGTCGGGACCCGCCAAGGGCGTCACGAATTCCCGGAGTGCGGACTTCCCGGTAAACAGCACCGAGACAGGGGTAACGTACAGCTATACACTGGACGGGGTGAAGGTAGACTCCTCAGGGCTCGGCAACCTCTCCGAGGGGCAGCATACGATAGAGATCACGGCGAAGGATGGGGCGGGCAACACCTCCTCTCCGCTTCGCTACACCTGGACCACGGACTACACGGCCCCTACCGTCTCGCTCACGGGAAAGCCGTCTTCGCTGACGAATGCGAACACGGCGAGCTTCAGCGCCGCGAGCACCGAAACGGGCGTGACGTACGGCTATACACTGGACGGCAGTCCGGTCTCTTCGGGGAGTCTGAGCGGGCTCAGCGAGGGGCCGCATACTTTTATCGTAACAGCAACTGATGAAGCGGGCAACACCTCCGCACCGGAAAGCTATGCCTGGACGACGGACTACACGGCCCCGGTGGTGGCGGCGAAGACGGCCGGCGCTTCTCCGACAGGGGGGGCGACGACTACCGTGAACATCGCCCTGAGCAGCAACGAGGCGGCAGCGTACACCTATAGCCTGTCGGGGCCGGTGAGCTCTTCAGGGGCGGGCACGAGCGGGAGCTTCACCTTTACGGGGCTGACCGCGGGCAGCTATACGCTTACCTATGGGTTGACTGATGAGGCGGGCAACTCCGATTCCGGCAGCGATTCCTTTACCCTTCACCAGTACTCCCTCACGGGGAGCGCCGCCGGATCCGGGGTGAGCGGGTCCGTGTCGAGCGGAAATGTTTCGGGAATCCTTGACGCAAACTGGGGCGGCTGGTCCCTGACCCTTTCGGGCGCCGGTTCCCTGTCTCCCGTATGGCAGGTCACTGCCGGCGGGAGCGTTCCGGGGGGCATCTACTGGGTCGATTCCCTCCTCTCCTCCGGGTCGTCGGATTTCCATTATCTTACCCATTATGTCCTCGGAAGCGGGACAGGCAGCGCCGGTGTCACCGGAAGCGGCCCGTATACGTTTACCGACACCGGGTCGGGCCTTGAGGAGGCATCCCTTGCCTTTTTTAGCGGAATAACGGGCGGGCTGATGTTCCGCGACCGGTACAGCACGAACCCGTCCTTGACGAACTACACCGCCCCCACTCCCGAGGGCACCCTCGAAGCCTACCTGGGGGGCACCGCATCCCTCTGGAGCGGGAGCTCCACGCCTTTCGTGATGATCGGCACCTATGCGCCGTCGTTGGATACGAATTTTTCGACGATGAATTATCACTGGGGGTGGGAGAATCCCGTTACATCGCACAACTATACAACAAATCACGATACGACGTACGACTCCGGGGCCTACTACGGCTATGCGAGCGGCATCACCTCCGGCGACGAAACGCAGGGAGTACTCTACGCCCTCTACGTCGATCCCTCGGGGAAGGCGGGCATCCTGAAGGGCTCCTTCGGGCAGGGCGGGAACACGGGGGACCTCTACGAGGATTCCGGCATGTGGTATGCCGAAGGCTCGTTGGAGCGCGTCCAGGTCCTGGGGAACACTTCCTTCACCGCCCCCTCGACCATCGATTGGTCGGTCACCAATCCGGCGAACGACCTGCCCTCGGCGAACATCTTCACGGCGACCGGACCGGTGGTGAAGGACTGGGAATTCTCCGGCGACAGTTCCGGGGGCGCGTACGATCCCGGCCTGGGCAAGAAGGAGGAATTTTACAACACCGGCACTCTCATGAGGTTCAGCTATCTGCAGGACACCAGCGCGACGAAATACAGCAGCTTCGGCATCTGGCAGATGGAGTCCTTCGGCTCCTTCGATACCTCTCTTATCGGGTCGAACAGCAGATGGATGCTGGGTTCGGAGAGCGCCTGGGACGTGGCGCCGCTGGTGGCGGACACCAAGCCCGATTACCTGAGCGTGACGCGGATTTACGGGGACGGCGTTACCGAAAAGTGGCATGGCGACGATATCCGGGGAAGGGCCTACGGTGCGGTTGCGGACTGGTCTGCCGGGACGACGATGCTTCTCGCCGGGGAGGCGCTGGGCTCCTATAATACCTATTCAGGCGGTCCGGTCAGCATCGAGGTGAACCGGCAGCCCGGCGGGGACAATGACGGAATATGCGAGGCGGGTGAAAAGTGCGCGACCGCCGACGCCGATTACGGAATCCTGACGACGGGGGCCTGGATCGAAACCTCCACCTTCCTCGCAAACCCCTCCGCCTACGCATCGCTCGGGTTTGCCACGACGAACGCCGGAACGATCGCGGGCTTTAGGGGAGGCTGGGTCGATGGAGGAGACAGCCTGTATGCCTATATGGACGGGACCAACTCCAGCAGCCCGATCACCCTTTTCTCCGACGCCTCGGGCATCCGCCTCTGGGCGAGCGGGAGCATAACCGGGACCTCGACCGGTACGGTCGGCTCCACCTGGAGCACCTGGATATCCAACAGTTCCGTCCCCTCCTCAGCCACCCTCTTCGGGTACCTTGACATTGCCCGGTGGGAAGGGGACTCCTGGATGGGAGAACTGGAGCTGCTGGGGGGCATCGACGGCATTTTCCAGGGCTTCCTGGAAGGGGTTGCCGCCGGGAGCTACGACGGCGGGAGTTTCGACGGGACCGCGGCGGGCACGGCTAATAAAATGGACGCGATCAGCGCGATCAACACGAACGTCGTGAAATACTGGAACGGCACCCTCACCTCCGGGGACGGCGGCTTCCTCTACGGCGCCCTCGGCATGCTCGATCCCTGGGCGGGAAGCGAGGCGAAGATCCTGGGGTACCATACCCTCTCCAACCTCGGTGTCTCCCATACCTGGTACCAGGAGGTGGAACCCTACAACTACCTCGACTCCTCGAACCGCAAAACGACCTCTGAAGACGACACCAATACCCTGCACGGCTCGTATTTCGGGTATCTGGGGGGCTCCCAGGGGACTGTCGGTCTGAACGGGAAAAGCACGATGAGCGGCATGCTCTATGCCCTCTTCATCGATCCTTCGGGCAATGCGGGGATCATGAAAGGAAGCTCTCTCACCACCACGAAAACGGGAGAAGCCGGCGAAAACGGAGAATGGAGCATCGAGTTTCCGGTCGACCTCAGCGTGTTCTCCTCATCTCCCGGAATCACCGCAACGCAGCTGTACAATCCCGGAAATATCGTTACGACCGGTCCGACCCCCATCGGGCAGCTCGGCTCGGGCACGTTCAGTACGGTGAGTTCTATTGCCG
This sequence comes from Thermodesulfovibrionales bacterium, assembly GCA_046350935.1. Lineage (GTDB taxonomy): Bacteria > Nitrospirota > Thermodesulfovibrionia > Thermodesulfovibrionales > Dissulfurispiraceae > Nitrobium. Next base: position 47,872 of record JAXLZK010000017.1, on the reverse strand, counting down.
TCGTCACCGGGGTGAACGATACGATCCGGTTCAACGCGGACAGCACTCCCTATACCGCCACCATCCCCCCGGGGACCTATACCTACGCTGCCCTTGCAACGACGGTAGCCGCTGCGCTGGATGCCGCTGACCCGAACCCCGCACACACCTACACCGTTGCGTTCAACGGGAGCACGAACCGGTTCGAGATCACGGCGAACACCTCCGTCGATTACCTCTGGGGGAATGCGGCCACCACCGCCGAACAGATACTAGGCTTCTCCCCCACTGACTACCTCGGATGGGCCCCGAGCAGCGCGATGACCAGTACGTACACCGCCGGGAATATCTATGTGGACAAGGATTACTCCCGCTACAAATCGGCCTCGCTTAACGGGCAGGACTGGGGTATCTGGCAGGCCGACCTCTACGGCACCTATGCGGCGCCGACAAGCTCCTCCTGGTCGCTGTCGCTGGGGATGGAGAGCCCGGGGGTGTCGATCACCAGGATGGAGATCGACATCACCTCGAACAACGACAACAACTCGCTGAAGGGGTCCATAACCGGGTATGGCGCGGATATCTCGGCGACCCCCCGGACGTTTATCTCCATCGGCGAGACCATCGGGACATTCAACCCTTCTGCCTACACCTGGCAGGCCCTCGGCATGGGCGTGTCCATCGACACGGACAAGTTTGTCACCATGGCCACGGGCTCGGAGGCCGACGCCCTCAAGAAGCTGCAGATCCCCGCTTTCGAAGTGGGCCGGGCCACCCTGAGCGGGTCAGGCTCCTGGGCTGCGGGCTCCGAGACGCTGAGCATCGCCATGAACAACGTCATCTTCTTCTCCTCAGCGAGCGGCGGCACTCCCAGTATATGGGCGACGAACGACCTTAACGGCTCTTCCTACACAGGGGCCTCTTCATTTGCGGGGAGGACGGTCACCCTGCTGGGCAACGGAGTGGAGCTGGACTTTTCCGTCAGCGCATGGTCGGGCGGAAAATGGATGGCGTCGGTGGGCAACAGCGCCGGCAATCCAGGCCCCTACACCTTTTCGTGCGCCGGCTGCCCCATGAACGGATCGAGCATCACCCAGATCAAGGGCGCTGCCGCCGGCTCGTACGGGGCAGGGGCTCTCACCGGCGGCACCGCCGCGGGAGTGGTGAAATGAGGGAGACAAAGTCAGGAGAGAGGCAGAGTGAGGCAGCATAAGGCAGAGTGAGGCAGAGAGAAACAGAAGAGAAACAGAAAAGAGAGGGATCACTCCCCTGTCATTGTGACCCCTTTTTTCTGCCAATGCGGCCCTCTCCCTTCTGTCCTTGCGAGCTCTTTCCCTTCTGTCATTGCGAGCGGAGCGAAGCAATCGCAAGGAGATACCCACTGACCGGGTAGTATGATGCGATTGCCCCGGGGGGCTTCGGATACGTGGTTTTTATGATTCATGAGAGGAGGAAGTGAATGAAAAGATTTTTTATCATGGTGTGCGCCCTCGGGGCTTTCGTGCTGCTTGCAGCGGCGCAGCCCGGAGCGGAGACCCTGAAAATCGGGGTCTTCGATATACAGAAGATCATGCATGAGTCGAAGACCATCGCCGCATACCGGCAGAAGCTCGGCAGCGAGCTCGACGCGAAGGGAAAGCTCTTCCAGGAGCAGCAGGGAGCGGTGCGGAGGATGGAAGAGAGGCTGCAGCAGGTGGAGAGCCAGAAGCTTCCCCCTGCAGAGAGAAAAGAGCTGGAAGACAGGCTTGCCACCACGATGCGGGACCTCAAGAGGCTCAAGGAGGACCTGGACCTGGAGCTGCAGAAGAAGGACAAGGAGCTGACGCAAAAGGTGCTGAACGAGATCAACACGATCATCAGGGAGCTGGCGAAGAGAGAGCAATACACTCTCGTGTTCGAGAGGAATGCCGCCGGGATCGTCCATTTCACCGACACGGTGGACATCACGTCGAGAGTGATCGGTGCGTATGATGCGAAGAAAGGAAAATAGGGCTCGCGCGCGGTCCGGCGGGCCGCTTTGTGGTGTGTCCGGCAGGCGGTCCGATGGCTGAGGGGATTCTCGTACGCATCCTCGGCGATTACGGCCCCTTCTCCCGCATGGGGAAAAGCATCGGGTACCAGGTCGTCGTCGGACGCTCCAGCTATCTCATCGATTGCGGCTCTCCCCTCTTCCAGCAGATCGGGGGGTTCGGACTCGGCGGGATAAAGGGAATGGTGATCACCCATTGCCACGACGACCACAAGAGGTGGTTTACCGATTTCGCCCTTTTCAACAGGTATGCCCCCGACATCGACCACCGGGTCGTCCTCCTTACCAGTGAGGATATCAACGACGAACTGGTGAGGTCCTCAGGCCCCGCCCTCGAGAAGAGCCTGTCCGCCGACTCGGAGAGAGTGGTGGATATCGCCTACGAGGAATACATCGACTACCGGCCTGTCGGCCCCCGCGCGCGCTACCGGATTGCCTCCCGGGACGAGGGAGCGGGGAAGACGGGCCTCTACGTCCTGGACAGGGAGGGGAGGGCGCTCGGACCCGACAGGGCGAAGATCGTCATCAGCACCGCGACAAAGAGGCCGAGGCTGCTCTTCAGGGACCCGGACTACGGGGAATGGGTCGAGCCGGAGAGCTTCTATTCCTATGCCGCGGAGGTTTTTTACGAGCCGGAGAAGAACCGCTTTTGCGACGAGGAGGAGGGGTTCACCATCGAGGCGGTCAAGGCGCCTGTCTGGCATGGAGTGCCCGGCATCGGCATCAAAGTGCAGACGGAAAAGGAGTCCGTGATTTTCAGCTCGGATACGGTCAACGACAGGGAGCTCTGGAAACGGCTCTGCTCGGAAAAAAGAATTCCCCGCCACGGCATGGCGGTGCGGGACTTCGAGGCCGCCGCCGTCCTGTACGGCGACATCAACGACTATATCGAGCGCACCTGGAGCGAGGAGCGGTACCGGGACGCGGTCTGCGCCTTCGACGGCGCAGTGGTGATCCACGACATCGCGATACGGAACAGCGTGGTGCATACCGACTACCGGAAGCTGGGCAGCGCGGTCCTCTCCCGCGAAAAAACGATCCTGACCCACAGCCCGGACCGGATGACATCGGAGTGGGTCCTGAGCAGGGCCGGAAAATACTTCATGATCAAGGGAGATGCTTTCTACGAGAAGGTGGGAGACCGGCTCTGTCCGCTCGATGCGGACATCTACCACAAGGAGGCGGGGCGGTATTACGCAGGATACCGGCATGAAGGGGGAAGGTATACGGTCTACAGGAAGGACGGGGTGCTCGGCATTCCCCTGAGCGGGAAAGAGGGCGACGGGGCTCCCCTCTTCCGGGTCGATCTGTATGAGGATATCGGGGGCAGGTACTTTCCGCGCCTGGAAGAGCGGAATGCTGTATACGTCGAAAGGGAGGACGGACAGGTGGAAAAGGTGGTGTACTCTCCCGACGGCAGCAGGGGAGAGGTCGTCCGGGACCGCCGGGACGACGTTTCCGGGCTTTCCGGCCGCGGCCGGAGCTGATGTCCCTTTCCCGGAGGCTCTTTCAGGGGGCGGTTGTCGGCCTGCTTGCCGGGGCTTTGGCACTTCTCGCCGGCCGCTTCAGCGTCGGCAGGAACCTCGAACTGATGACCCTGGACGCCCGGTACCGCCTGCGCCCCCCCATCGCCACCCTTCCGGAGGTCGGCTTCGTCGATTACGACGACGGTTCTCTGGAGCTCTTCGGAGAGTGGCCTTGGCCCCGCTACCGGCAGGTGGCCCTGGTGCGCACTCTCCACCGGTACGGGGCCCGCGCCGCCGGATACGATGTCTTTTTCGTGGAGCGGGAAAATACCCTGTTCCATCCGGACCGCCTGGACGGTCTTCTCCCCGGTGCGGGAGGAGCAAGGCCCCCCTCTGTTTCGCAGGCGAGCGCATCCCGCCTCCTGCAGCCCCGCCGCCTCCTGGACGAGGCGTTCCGGGCCTATGACGGGGAGTTCGCCGACGCCCTCGGGAAGGCGGGCTCCTTCTATCTCGCGTTCTTTACCGCAGACCCCGATGAGAAGAGCGCGGCACGGGGGCCGGAGGGGATACGTGAAGAGACCGAAAAGATCCGGCAGAGCCTCTCCCCCGAAAAGAGCAAGGCGCTGCAGGAGCTCGAAAAGACGTTCCTCCCGCTGCCGGCCGGGGCGGAGGGAGCGCTGTACAAGACGGTCGCCCTCGATCCTCCGCTCTCCGAGCTGACGCGTGCGGCGCGGGGGGTGGGGTTTGCCCAGCCGGGAATTGACGACGACTCGGTCAAGAGAAACTATATCCTTTTCCGCTCCTACCGCGGCCGGATGCTCTACCCGGTCACCCTGAAGATGCTCTCCGACCTGATGGACTTCTCCCTTGCGGACATGGAGGTCAGACCCGGCGAGTATGTGCTGCTCAGGAATGCCCGGGAGTACCGGACAGGGCGGCGGAGGGACATCAGAATACCCGTTGACGAGCATTGCCAGTTCCTGCTGAATTGGGCGGGGCCGTTCCAGACCACCTTCCTGCACGTTCCCTTCCGGCTGCTCTCCTTCTACCATGCCCATGCCGAGGCGAAGGAGATCGCCCGCTCCTATGAAAATCCCTCGATGGAGGACCTGACCCGTATCCGGGACCGCATCTCCCGGCGGCTCGGGGAAGAGGCGATGGTTTCGGGAGAGGACGCTGCTTCCCTCTCCCATGAGATTGCCGCGGCCCGGGTCGTGAGCAGCCTGCTCGACCGGGGAGCGACTGAAGAGGAGGTGTCCCGCAGGATACAGGGGCATCAGGACCATGCCCTTTTGCGGAGGGTGCTTGCGGCGGTCTCGGTGGCGCGGAATATGGAGAAGGCCCTCCGCCTGCATCCCGGACTGCGCTTCGAGCAGTACCTCGCGGAGATCGCCCCCCGCACCGGACACGAGGCGGCGGCGGGCACCCTCCCGCCGGACGAGTCCCATCTGCGCGAAATTTTCAACAACATGAGCTTCTTCGCGGCGGAGAACAGGCTGCAGGAGGCGCGCCCCTGCTACTTTCCCCCTCCGCAGAAGGTCCTGAACAACGGGAAATGGACTGAGTTTTCCCCGGTGGACCTGAAGGGCAGGATATTCATGATCGGGCTGACCGGGACGAACACCATCGACCTGAAACCGAGCCCCTTCGAGGAGAACTGTCCGCTGGTGGCGTACCACGCCAACGCGCTCAATACCGTCCTATCGGGCAATTTCCTCCGGTATCCGCCTGCCTTCTCCCGGTACGCTCCTGTCCTGCTGCTTGCCCTGCTCACCGGGACGGCCGGGATGGTCTTCAGCATGTCCGTCTTCCTGCTCGTGTCCTTTTCCCTCGCGGGAGGATACCTCTTTGCCACCTACCAGGCCTGGGTGCTCAAGGGGTACTGGCTGGAGTGGGTCTCCCCCGCCGCCGGGGTGGCGTTCGCCGGTACGGCGGTCGTCGTGCTGCAGTTCATCAGGGCCTTCCGCGAAAAGAAAAGGGTGCGGAACATCTTTTCCACCATGGTCTCCCCTGCGGTCCTGAAGGTGATGGAGGAGAACCCGGACAAGTTCTCCCTTACCGGCGAGCGCAAGGCCGCCACTACTTTTTTTTCCATGATCAACGGGATCGTGAACGTCACCCGCTCCGTGGCCCCCGACGAGCTGACGAGCCTGCTGAGCGTCTATCTGACCCCCACCAGCGAGATCATCACCCAGTACGACGGATATATCGACAAATACGAGGGGCATGTCATCATGGCCGACTTCGGGGTCCCGCTCGACGACGAGGACAACCCCTGGAAATGCGCCTTTGCCGCGGTCGAGCAGAAGCTGGAGATCGAGTCCTTCCGGTACTTCGTGCGTGCGACGTACGGGTTCGAGGTGGATGTCTCGATGGGCTTCAACTACGGATATGTGTCGGCGGGGAACATGGGGTCGGAGCGGAAGTTCCAATATACGGTGATGGGCGATCCGGTCAATGTCGCGGCCCGGTTCATGGCCGCCAACTCCATCTACCGTTCCCGGTATCCCCTCACCGGGGAGGACACCGTTCCGGCCATCAGGGAACATCTGGAGGTGCGCCTCCTGGACAGGCTCCTCCTGAAAGGGAAGACGAAGCCGACGGAGGTATACACCGTCCTGGGCTGGAAGCCCGACGCCTACCTGAGGGCGATGGGCGGGAGGCCGGTTCCCCCGTTCCTGCTCGTTTTATGGGAGAAGTGCCCCCCCGGGAAGATCCTGGGCTACCATCACCTCTGGTCGGCGCTCTCCCAAAAGACGGGGCATCCCCTTGCCGGAGAGATACGCGATTTCTTCAGCCGCTCCCGTGAGGGGGCGCAGGAGCTGCCGGCCCAGGGAGGGAAGAGGGAGGGAGAGCGGGATGAGCAGGGGGCAAGGGGCCTCTCCCGCGCCTACCGGGAGTCCGCGGCCGCATTTTTCTCCTCCCTCAGGGAGAGGAGCGAGGAGTACCACGAAATGATGTCTCTTGCCGGGGCTCCCTCACGGGACGAGCTGCTTGCCGGGGACTATTATGAAGAAGCGCTGGCCCTCTACTGTCAAAGGAAATGGGAGCCCGCCCTCGAAAAGCTGGACCAGGCGGAGCGCCATGCACCCGGAGAGGGTCCCCTCGTCTCCCTGCGGGAGCGGATCGTTAGCTACCAGGTATCTCCTCCCGGTCCGGGGTGGCAGGGAGAGTTCGTGCAGACGAAGAAGTGAGGAGGAGGGTGTGCTCGTGACAAGAGAGGCGAAGGGCGGCCGAAAAAGCGGCCGGCAGGTGCGGGAAGCGTTCAGGGCCACCCTGGTCCTCGGCGTTCCCCTCTCCCTCGTTCTCTTCGTGCTGGTGCTCCTCCATGCCTTCGAGGGGATCGAGCTCAAGCTCCTGAACCTCGGTTTCCAGAAGAGGGAGCCTATTGCCAGGAAGCAGAATATCGTCACCATCGACATCGACGATGCGGCGGTGGGCAGGGTGGGGAGGTGGCCCTGGTCCTGGGAGGTCCACGCCGCGCTGCTCGATTTTCTCACGCTGCACCGGGCTCGCTCCGTCGCCTTTGTGGATATGGACTTCTCGAAGGAGCCGCCCGTCAGCTTCCCTGCCGATTCCGTGGAAGGGCTGAAGCGCACCATGGAAGACGTCCTGTCCGGAAAGGCCGCTCCCGCAGCCTTCTCCCTCGCCCCCGATTCCTCCGGGAGCCTCCTCAGGAGCGTGCGGCAGAACGGGAGCAGCTGTTTTACGGTGGGGTTCAAGATCCCTGAGGAGCAGGAGGACCGGCAGAAGACCGTGCAGAGGGCCGAAGCCGCCGCCGCCCTGCATACGCGGCAGAAGAGGAACTCCCTCCTCCTGCTGTTACAGGGAGCCGTTTCCCTCTCCGGGGACCCCGGGGAGCCCCTCCTCGCCACGGACATTCTCCCCCTCACCCCTGCGCTCATGAGGAGCGCGCGGTGCTCCGGGTTCAACACGATCGTGCTCGACCGGGACGGGGTGGTGCGCAGGTATCCGCTGCTCGCCTCCTACCGGGGGACCCTGTACCCCTCCCTGGGGTTGGAGATGGCGCGCCGCCTGATGGGAGCAACCGAAGTAAAGGTGGAAAGGGGCCGGTATGTCGAACTGAAGAGCCCGAAGGAGCGGGTGCGGATCCCTATCAACCACCGGGGGGAAATGTATGTCAACTGGACGGGGGAGTACAAGGAATCCTTTGTCCACCTTCCCTTCCCGCTCGTCGCGACCTTCATCGGCTACCAGAAGGCGAAGGAGGAGCTGCAAAAGCATCCCCTCGCCTCGCTCCGGGACCCGTCCGCCCTGAACGGGGTCCTGGCGGACGCCCTCCGGAAGTCGCGGCTCTTTACCGAGGAAGAGAGCACGTCCATCGGCGCCATGGTTTTCATCTCCGCGCTGCTGGAATACTATATGGTGCAGGGGAACTACCCGCTGGAAGAGACCCTGTCCGCCCTCGGCCTCGACCCGAAGGAGGAGTCCTGGCTCGCCGTCGGAAGGCAGATCGCTTTCAGCAATTACATAGTGAAGAGGTGGCGCGAGGGGGCAAAGCCCTCCTTCGGGGAAGCGCTGCGGGGGATGAACTTCGTCCTGAAGAAAGAGCGGGAGGTGCCCTACCGGGACGCATACGAGAGGACGGTCTTCTATCTCGAAAACGGGAAGATCGACTCCGTCCGTCCGCTCTACTACGGCCCCTCCCTTACCCTCTCCCAGGGGAAACGCGAGGTCCCCGTCACTCCCCTTTTCTTCAGGGACAAGGTCGTCTTCTACGGGTTGACGGCGACGGGCCTCTCCGCCCAGAATGCCACGCCTTTCTCGAACCTCCAGACCATGCTGGACCTCGTCCCCACTGTCCTGAATACCATTGCGACAGGGAACTTTATCGAGGAGCGGCACTATCCCCTCAGCTATGCGTACCTGTTCGCCGTCCTCTTCGGCGCCCTCCTGCTCCCGCCGCTCCGGGGGTTTCTCCTGTCCGGCCTGGCGGCCGGTTCCCATATCGGCCTCGGGTGGCTCGCTTTTTCGCGCTGGGGAGCCCTTCTCCCGGTAGCGTCCCCTGTCTTCGCCGTTCTTTCCGCGTACCTGTCTGCGGTGGCCTACCGCTATGTCCGGGAGCAGAAGGAAAGGAGGAAGGTGCGCGCCATGTTTTCGACCATGGTCTCCCCAGAGGTGCTGCGGATGATGGAGGAGAGCCCCGAAAGATTCCGCCTCGCAGGAGAGAAGGTAGAGGCGACCCTGTTTTCTTCAGACGTCTCCGGTTTCACCACCATCTCCGAGGGGGTCACTGCGCGGGAGCTCGCGACGATCCTGAACATCTACCTGACCCCCATGAGCAATATCATCATGTCCTACGACGGGTATGTAGACAAATACGAGGGAGACGCGATCAAGGCCGATTTCGGAGTGCCGCTCCCCGACGGGGACCACCCCTGGAAGGCCTGCTTTTCCGCGCTCCTGCAGCAGGAGGAGCTGAAGGTGATTCAGCGCATGCTCCTCCTCAAGTATGGGGTGAAGATCACCGCCCGGATGGGGATCGACACCGGCGTCGTGTCGGCGGGAAACATGGGGTCGGAGCGGCGCATGCAGTATACGGTCATGGGAGAGGCGGCGACCCTGGCTGAAGAGCTCGAGCCGGCCAACAAGCACTTCGGGACCTGGATCGCCCTCGGGCCGGGGACCTTCGAGAGGGCTGGGGAGTGCATCGAGGTGCGCTATCTGAACCGGCTGGCGAGGGGGGCGGAAGGCGAGGCCCTCCCCGTCTATGAGCTGCTGGGGTGGAGGAAGGAAAAATTTCTCGAATACTGGAGGGGAAGGCCTGTCCCGGAACTGGCCCTCGAGTCCCTGAAGAGGATGCTTCCGGAAAAGGTGATCGCCTCTCACGAGTTCTACCTCGGCAAGGGCCTGCCGGACTCCGCGCTGCTGAACGACTTCAGGGCGCTCTTCGGGGAGTTGAGCGGGAAGGCCCTCGAATGCATGCGGGTCAATAACCGGAAAGCGGTCCTCTTCGTCAGGGAGGAAAAGGAGCTCCTCAAACAGCGGATACGACGGTATGAACCGCAGGATGCCGAGACCCCGGAAGCCCTGGTGCTCGAGAGGGAGGAGCTGAAGCGGAAGCGGGAAGCGGAGGGGGAGGAGTGGGGCCGTGCGCTCCTTGGATGGAGGGAAGAACTGAAGGAGTGCTCCCTGCATCTGCTTCAGGCGCGGAGAGGAATGCCCCGTGAGGAGCTCGACGGCTGTCTGAATAGCGTCGATATCCTGGAGAAGAGCCTGGAGTGCCTGTACAAGCGCATCGCCTTTGCCCTGCCTGACGACCGGGTCGGAACGGAAATGGCCCTGCACCTGAAGGAGTTGATCGCCGGGGGGAATGCTCCCGCTTCTGAGGAGAGCCTCTCTGCCCTCGAGGAGCGGAGCAGCGTCCTGGAGAACGAAATCAACGGGCGGCTCGCCCGTTTTGCCGCTGCGCTGCGGGAGCGCGCCGGGGAGTACCATGCGCTGATGGCGGACTTCTGCACGGTCTCCGAAGAGAAGCGGCGGGTAGTGGAGCTTTTCAGGAAGGGGCAGGAGCACTATTTCAGGCGGGAGTGGGAGGAGGCTGAAGAGCGGTTCCGTGAGGCGCTGGCGCTCGATCCCGAAGACGGCCCTTCTCTACAGTTCGTGAGGAAGATACGCGCGTTGAGGGAGAACCCTCCCGGCGAGGGCTGGACCGGGGAATGGGAAGAGTAAGGAGAGCGCCCGCACCTGTTCGGGTATGCCCCTGTCATGGAAAGATATTCCGCGGTTTTGCTATACTGGGGAAAGAGCGGCGGGAGCAACAGCGTACGCGCTACGGAGGTCTTTGATGGAGAAATATAAATTCAATACCATAGAAGAGGCGCTGCAGGATATTGCACGGGGCAAAATGGTGATCCTCGTGGACGACGAGGACAGGGAGAACGAGGGCGACCTCTGCATGGCCGCGGAGAAGGTGACCCCGGAGGCGATCAACTTCATGGCGAAGTACGGGCGGGGGCTCATCTGCCTCTCTCTTTCGCCGCAGCGGGTGGAGGAGCTGGGCCTCCCCATGATGACGGACGAGAATACTTCATCCTTCGGCACCGCCTTTACGGTCTCGATCGAAGCGAAAAAAGGGGTGACCACCGGGATTTCGGCCCACGACAGGGCGGTGACCATCAGGACCGCCATCGATCCGAACACGAAGCCGGACGATATCGCCCGTCCGGGGCATGTCTTCCCCCTGCGGGCGAAACCGGGAGGCGTCCTGCAGCGGGCGGGCCAGACCGAGGGCTCTGTCGACCTCTCGCGGCTGGCAGGTCTCACTCCAGCGGGCGTGATCTGCGAGATCATGAATGACGACGGCTCCATGGCGCGGGTGCCGCACCTCGTGGAGTTCTCGAAAAAGCACTCCCTCAAGATCATCACCGTGAAAGACCTTATCAGGTACCGGATGCGGACCGAGCGGTTCGTCAAGCGGATCGCCACGGTGCAGATGCCCACCAAATACGGGGGAGACTTCACCGCCATCGCGTACACGAACGATGTCGATTCCAATGTCCATATCGCCCTGGTGAAAGGAGAGATATCTCCCGAAGACAAGGTCCTGGTGCGGGTGCATTCCGAGTGTCTGACCGGAGACGTCTTCGGTTCCAAGAGGTGCGATTGCGGCGATCAGCTGCACAAGGCCATGGAGATCATCAGACAGGAGGGGAAGGGGGTCATCCTCTATATGCGCCAGGAGGGGCGGGGGATCGGACTTGCCAATAAACTCAAGGCGTACGAGCTCCAGGACAAAGGCCTCGACACCGTGGAGGCGAATCTCAAGCTGGGGTTCAAGGCGGACCTGAGGGATTACGGTATCGGGGCCCAGATGCTCGTTGACCTCGGCGTGCGGAAGATGCGGATCATCACCAACAACCCCAAGAAGATCGTGGGGCTCGAGGGCTACGGGCTCAAAGTGGTGGAGCGGGTGCCCGCCGAGGTCGCCCCGCACGACAAGAATATCGTGTATCTCCAGACCAAAAAGAAGAAGTTGGGGCACATGCTGGAGAACGTCTAGGCGGGATACCTCCGAAGCATACAAGCAAAAAGTCCGGAACCCGCACCGCAGGTTCCGGACTTTTTTTCGTGGAACGCGCCCGAGAGGATTCGAACCTCCGACCCTCAGCTCCGGAGGCTGATGCTCTAATCCACTGAGCTACGGGCGCACCACGGAAAGACAGACCCAAAGTGCGCATACAACGGAATCCGGCGTCTTTGGGGTCTGCATCCCTTCCGGTTTCTTTAGTATACCTTTTTTCCGTCCAAAAGGTGAAGTGAGCCGCAGAGGATATGCTATAATGGCCCGACGGCCATCGATCCGGCCGGTCGGGGCGCCCCCTGCCGGAGATGGGCAGCGGAAAGGGTCCACCCGGAAAGGCAGGCGGAACACCATGACGAAACCGACACGAAAGGCGGCGGTGCTTTTCACCCTCATTCCGGCGGGCCTTGCCGGGAACTATTTCAACCTTCCCCTTTTCCACCATGTCGATCTCCTGTTCGGCAGCATTGCGGTCCTGCTCGTGGTGCGCCTGTACGGAACAGCCTGGGGCACGCTCGCCGCCGTCGTCGCCGGGGGGTATACCTATTTTTCATGGAACCACCCCTATGCCGCGGTGATCCTGGCGTGCGAGGCCCTTTTCGTCGGCGTATTCCTGCGCCGGAAAGAAGGGAATATCATCCTGATCGATACGGCCTACTGGCTCTGCATCGGCATGCCCCTCGCAGGGGTGTTCTATTACGGGATCCTGGGGGTCGGGGGCCAGGGGACGGTGATGGTGATGCTGAAGCAGGGCTTCAACGGTATTTTCAACTCCCTTGTCGCCGCCCTCCTTTTCAACCACCTGATCCGCCGCTTCGGGGAAACGGAGTGCGCGGTCGAGGGCGCCGTCTCCCTGAAGCATACGATTTTCTCTATCCTGGCCTCGGTCGTCCTCTTCCCCACGCTCGTCGTGATGGTGAGCGAGGTCCGGAACGACAGGGAGTATCTGGAGTCGTACGGCCTGCAGATGCTTCACAGGACCTCCGCCATGTCCCGGCAGGCGGTCGGGCTGTGGGTGGAGAAGCATATGCACACCGTTACCGCGCTGGCTGCCCTTGCGGGAGACCCCGAAAAGGAGTCGGTCGCGGAGATACAGAGGAAGCTCGAACTGGTGAAGGCGGCGGAGCCCGATTTCCTCCGCATGAGCGTGTGCAACAGGAGCGCCGTGTCCGTCGCCTACTATCCTCTTTTCGACGAGAGGGGCAGGTCGACCGTCGGAGTGGACTTTTCAGACAGGGCCTACTTCAAAGAGCTGCAAAGGACGCTCTCCCCGGTCATCTCCGATGTGATGGTCGCCAGGTTGGGCAATCCGTCTCCCGTGGTGGTCGTGGCGGCGCCCATCGTGGGGGAGCGCGGGCTCAGAGGGTATGCGGCGGGCGTAGTGGACCCTCTCACCCTTGGGGAGTTATTGAAAAGGACCGCTCCGGACTCCTCCCTCACCCTCACCCTCCTGGACAGGCAGAAGAACGCTATTATCGGCACCGGGAGAGGAGCGGCGGGCTCCGGTGCGTACAGGACGGAGAGAGGTGCTGAAATGTTTCCGCTGGGGCCCGGGACATACCGCCTGATGCCTGCGGCGGGAAGGAATACGTCCTTTCTGGAGCGGTGGAGCAATTCCTTCTATGTGCAGGAGGGCGTGGTGAGCCCCTCCGTCCCCTGGACCCTTGTCGTCGCGATGCCGCTGGCTCACCAGGTGAGCGAGATGAACGCCATCGTCACCCGCATTCTTTCCATCGCCCTGATTCTTACCCTGCTGGCGGTGGGCAGCGCCCATTATGCGAGCGAGGCGCTGGCGCGCCCCCTGGCGCGTCTTGTGCACATTACCACCTCTCTTCCTGCCTTGCTCTCGGACAGGAGCGCTCTCGAATGGCCGCGGAGCCGCCTCGTCGAAATAGCGGACCTGATCGCCAACTTCAGGACGACGGCGGAGCTGTTGCGCGAGAAATTTCACGAGCTGCAGGCCCTCAATGCGACCCTCGACTCCCGCATCCGCGAGCGGACCGAGGACCTCTCGCGCGTCAACGAAGAGCTCAGGGCCGAGGTCGCGATGCGCAGGAGCGCCGAGGAGTCGCTGAAGGAGAGCGAGGAGCGCTGGGAATTGGCCCTCGAAGGGGGCGACCAGGGCGTGTGGGACTGGAACCTCCGCACGAACGAGGTCTTTTTCTCCCGGCGGTGGAAGAAAATGCTAGGATACGAGAATTACGAAATCGCGCACTCCCTCGGCGAATGGGAGCGGAGGATCCATCCTGAGGACCTGGCCCCGACGCTCGACGCAGTCCGGAAATACCTTGCGGGTGAAACCCCCTTTTACTCCACCGAACACCGGATGAAGTGCAAGGACGGGTCCTACGTATGGATCCTGGACCAGGGGAAGGTCGTGTCGTGGACCGACGACCTGAAGCCGCTGCGGATGGTGGGCACCCACACGGACATCACCGAACGCAAGCGGGACGAGGCCTTGCTGAAGATCAACGAGAAGCAGTACAAGAAGATTTTCGAGAACATGCCCATCGGAGCCTTTATCGCGGGGCACGGAGGTGCGATCGTCAGGGTCAACAAGGCCTTCTGCACCATCGTGGACCGGTCCGAGGAGGAGCTCCTGTCCCTCTCCCCCGACGACTACACACAGCCCGGAGATCCCTCCGCGGATCCCCGCACTGCCGACTCCCCGGAAGGACAGGTGCTCAGGGGGGAGCTCGACACCTGCCTGCTCGAAAAGCGGTATCTGAGAAAAGACGGGGAGAGCAGGCTGGCGTCGCAGAGGCTGCTGCTGATGCGCACCGAACAGGGGGAGCCCTACTACGTCATCGGCATTGCCGAAGACATCACCGAAAGGAGATGGGCTCAGGAGGAGCTGAGAAAGACGAGGGACAGGCTTGCCGAGGCCCAGAGGCTCGCCCGCATCGGCAACTGGGAGTGGGACGTACGGAGCGGGAGGCGGTGGTGGTCCGACGAGTTCTACCGTATTTTCGGCCTCGATCCGCAGGGGGTGCCCGCCGATTACGAGTTTTTCCTCGGCTGCATCCATCCCGGTGACCGGGATGCGACCAGGGGAGCCCTGAGCGCCGCCCTGCAGGAGAGAAAGGACTACGCCGTCGATTACCGCATCGTGAAGGCGGATGCGGAAGAACGGACCATCCACGCACAGGGCAGGATCGTGTACGATGAGGCCGGTGCGCCGGAGAGGGTCCTGGGGACCGTCCAGGACGTCACTGAGTTCAGGAAGGCCGAGGAGGCGCTCCGTTTTTCGCGGGAGCAGATGAGGAACCTCGCCGCGCATCTCGAGTCCGCCCGCGAGGCGGAAAGGACGACGATCGCACGGGAGATCCACGACGAGCTGGGGCAGGCCCTGACGGGTTTGAAGCTGGACCTTACGGCCCTTTCCAGGAACATCGGCATGCTGGACATAGAGGAGAAGAGCGCCCTGCTTGCCGGGGCGGGCAGCCTGTCGGGCTGCATCGACGATATCGTCGAAATCGTCCACCGGATCGCCATGGAGCTGAGGCCGGGCATCCTCGACCACCTGGGGCTCGTCGCTGCGGTGGAGTGGCAGGTGGCGGACTTCCAGAAGAGGACCGGGATCCGGGCGTCCTTATCAGGGGACGAGCACCTCACCCTCTCCCGCGACCTCGCCACCGCCCTCTTCCGCATCCTGCAGGAATCGCTGACCAATGTCGCCCGCCACGCCGGCGCGACCCGGGTCGCGGTAGTGCTGAGGGAGCAGGAGGACACCCTTGTCCTGGAGGTCAGGGACAACGGCAGGGGCATCACGGAGCAGGAGATGAGGACTTCCCGGTCCTTCGGCCTGCTCGGGATGAGGGAGCGCGCGGAGATGCTCGGCGGACGCGTCACTCTGACCGGCATTCCGGGAGAGGGCAACACCCTGGTTGCTTCCATTCCGAAAAAAGGAGAAGACCATGATAAAGATACTCGTCGTGGATGACCATCCCCTCGTCCTGCGCGGGTTGAAACATACCCTCTCTTCAGAGCCGGACCTGGAGGTGGCGGGAGAGGCGCAGACCGCGTACGAGGCGCTCGAAAGCGCCGGGAAGGGGCGTTTCGATCTCGTCGTTCTCGACATCTCCCTTCCCGACAAGAGCGGGCTCGACGTCCTGGAGGAATTGAAGAGCAGGCACCCCTCGCTCTCCGTGCTCATTCTGAGCAGCTTTCCCGAGGAGCAGTTTGCGGTGCGGGCTTTCAAGTCGGGGGCGTCCGGCTATGTCACCAAGAAGAGCGCCCCGGACGAGCTGGTGAAGGCGATACGGAAGATCGCGGCAGGGGGGAAATACGTCAGTCTTTCCCTCGCCGAAAAGCTGGCTTCGTTCATTGCGCTGGACGGCGGGAAGCCGTCCCACGAGGAGCTGTCCAACCGCGAGTTCCAGATCCTGTGCCTGATCGCGGCGGGAAAGGCGACGGGGGAGATCGCCGAAGAGCTCTGCATCAGCACCAGTACGGTCGGCACCTACCGCTCCCGGGTCCTCGAAAAGATGAATATGAAGACCAACGCAGAGATAGTGCGCTACGCCGTCGAGAATAACCTCGTCTGACCCGTACCCCTCACGATGAGCCCCTCACCCCCTCTTGCCCTCAGAGGGGGAAAAGAGAGGTCGCCCTCTTTCCCTGTCGTGTAGTGGAAACCACGATAGCCGCCTGGCGGATAACGACAGATATTTCATCGTCCGTCCGATATTCTTCGGCGTGCCGGAAAATCTAGACTATACCTGAGAAGCTACTACGAGTGCGGCGGACCGGCCCGCGGGAGCGGTGAAACGCACGGTGAGGTGGAACATGATGAATAGGGATGACCGATACGATCTCCTGCGCTCCTCGTTCCTCGCGACCGCGAAGGAATGGATCATCGATATCGAGAACGGGGTGCTGCGGCTGGAGAAAGCCCCAGACGACGGCGACGAACTGAGCGCTCTCCTCAGGATCGTTCATAGCATCAAGGGGAGCGGCAGCGTCTTCGGTCTTGAGGAGGTGCAGCGCTTTGCGCACGGTATGGAGGACCTCCTGTCGTCCTTGCAGCGCCTTTCAGGTCCTGTCAGGCAGGAGGGCATCGACGCGCTGCTTGATGCGACCGATCTCCTGTGGAGCCTGCTCGACGCTGCCGCGTCGGGGGAATCCTTCGATTTCTCCCCCTGCGAGGTTTGGCTGCATCGCCATGGAAAGGTGCGGGAATGACGGGCTTCCCGCTGAGAATGCTGAGGGAAGCGTGAAAAATAAATGCACAACGAGGAGGTCGTTATGGCGAGCTTAGGAGCGGAGAGCAGGGAACAGGCAACAAAGGGGCGGCAGTATGTGACTTTTACGATCAACGGCGAGGAGTTCGCCGTCGATGCGGTCGAGGTGCAGGAGATCATCGTACTGACGAACGTGACGAAGGTCCCGCACCTTCCCGACTACCTGAAAGGGGTGATCAGCCTGAGGGGGACCGTCATCCCCGTCGTCGATCTGAAGACGAAGTTCGGCATGGAGCGGGAAGGGAGCGCGGAGCACACCTGCGTCATCGTTACGGAGTTCTCGGGGGGCATCATGGGGCTAATCGTCGATTCCGTATCGGATGTCCTGCACATGCCTGAGGAGTCCATCGCCTCCCCCCCGCATTTCGGCAGCCGCCTCAACACCGACTTTATCAGGGGGATCGGGCGGGTAGACGACAGACTGGTGCTCGTCCTCGACATCGACAGGGTCCTTACCGGGGGAGAGGCGTCGGCGGTGCGCGGGGCCGCGGAAGCCGCCCATGCGCTTTTGGAGCGGGAATAAAATGAATGCCGGCGGGAGCGCAGCGGCTCTCCGTGAGGGGGGGCATCCGCTGCGCGGATGCGGCGCGGGTGCAGGAGGTCGAATCCGGAAATGGAAGAAAAAAGGGCAGTGACAGAGGAGACCGTCTCCAGTACGCTCATTGCGATCGGCGGCTCGACGGGCGGCACGCACGCGGTGACGGAAATCGTAACCGCCCTGCCCGAATCGGTGCCGGGCATTGTAATCGTGCTGCACATGCCGTCCGTCTTGACAAGGTCTTTTGCAGCGAGGCTGAACGCGCTCTCGGATCTCGACGTGCGGGAGGCGGGCGACGGGGAGAGGGTCATGCGGGGGACGGTGCTGATCGCGCCGGGAGGCAGACATCTGTCCGTCAGGAGGAGCGGGGCGCTGTACTATACGGAGCTGACGGACGGCCCCCCTGTCAATTATGTGAAGCCTTCCGTGGATGTCCTGTTCAGGTCCGTCGCCCGGCATGCGGGCAGGAATGCGGTGGGCATCATCCTGACCGGGAGGGGAGAGGACGGAGCGAGGGGGCTGAAAGAGATGCGAAAACGGGGGGCGTTTACCATCGCTCAGGGCATCGCACAGGGCGGGGAGTCCTCCGGTATATTCGGCATGTCCGGAAAAGCGGCTGCGCTCGGGGCGGTGACCCGGATCTCCCCTCCTGGCGCTATCGTGCGGCTTCTTGTGGATCTCCTCTCGCTGCCGGGCGAAAAGGGCAGCTGAAGAGAAGGCGCGGGAAATCTGCCCTCTCCGTGGGAGAAGGGCAGGAGAGATACAGGCGTAAAACTGGTGCATAGTGGAGGTAAATATGTCACTGAAGAAGATGTTTACGATCATTGCCGCAGGGTTTGTCATTCTCTTTGCCGGTCTCGCCGTGGTAACAGTCTTCATGCTGCTGAACCGGCAGGAGCTCGTCCGCAGTCAGCAGGTCCGGTATGAGTCCTTTCTCAGGGCGAACGAGCTCAAATTCAGCTCCGACGAGCTGACGCGACTGGCGCGCACCTACGTCGTAACCGGGGACGGCGCGTACGAGAAGGAGTACTGGAATATCCTCGACGTGCGGAACGGCAAGAAGCCCCGCCCCGATGGCAGGACCGCGGCGCTGAAGACATTGATGCAGGAGCTGGGCTTCACGAGCGCGGAGTTCGCCAAGCTGAAGGAGGCGGAGGACAACTCGAACGCTCTCGTCACCACGGAGACGATTGCGATGAATGCGGTAAAGGGGCTGTTCAACGACGGGACGGGGAAATACACGAAGAGGGGAAGCCCGGACATGGAGATGGCCCGGCGCATCATGTTCGACGCGAAGTACCATGGCGACAAGGCGATCATCATGAAGCCCATCGACGAGTTCTTCTCCCTGCTCGACGAAAGAACGAAGGGGACGGTGGCGTCCTCTGCCCGGAAAGGGTATCTCTATCTCGCACTGAGCCTCGGGATGCTCGTCCTGGCGCTCTGCATGCTCTTCGCCTCGTATCTGATCATCCAGCGGAAGGTGCTGCGGCAGATGGGAGGGGAGCCTGCTTTCATCGCGGAGATCGCCCGGAGGATTTCGGAGGGCGACCTGACCGTGACACTTGCCGCTTCGGGGAAGAAGGATACGGGGGTGTTTGCCGCGATGAAGACCATGACGGAGCGGCTGAAAGGCATTGTGGCGGACATCAAGGAAGCCTCCGAGAGGGTGGCGGCGGGGAGCGAGGAGCTCAGCTCCAGCTCTGAACAGATCACGAGGACCATAGCGGGTCAGGCGGGGATGTCGCAGCAAATCGCCACCTCCTCGTCGGAGATGTCCCAGACGGTCGTCGATATTGCCCGGAATGCCTCTAATATCGCGGCCTCCGCGACCGCTGCGGCGGATACCGCGAAGGAAGGCGGCAGAATCGTCGATAAGGCGGTGGGAGAGGTGAAGGCCATCGCGCAGACAGTGAGCGATTCCGCGAGGACGGTGGGGATGCTGGGCGACAAGTCGAGGCAGATCGGAGAGATTATCGGAGTGATCAAGGACATCGCGGACCAGACGAACCTCCTCGCCCTGAATGCCGCTATCGAGGCGGCGCGGGCCGGGGAGCAGGGCAGGGGCTTTGCCGTTGTCGCCGACGAGGTGCGGAAGCTGGCGGAGAGGACCGCACGGGCCACCTCGGAGATCGGCGGAATGATAAAAGGGATCCAGGATGAGGTGGAGGGAGCCGTCGATGCCATGGAGGCCGCCACCCGGCAGGTGGAGGTCGGGGTCGAGTACTCGACGCAGGCGGGGGGCGCCCTCGGGAAAATCGTGCGGAGTGTGGACGAGCTGCATTCCATGGTGCAGCAGATCGCTTCCGCGACCGAGCAGATGTCTACCGTTTCGGATCAGATAAACGGAGACATCGAAAACGTGGCGTCAGGCACGAGGGACATGTCTTCGGGCTCGGCGCAGATCGCCCAGTCCTCGTCGGACCTTGCGAGGCTTGCCGGGAACCTCCGGAGCGTGGTTGGTCAGTTTAAAGTCTGAAAAATACAAGGAACGGCTTTGCGGGGCCGCAAGGCCCC
>JAXLZK010000017.1:21767-28046 GCA_046350935.1 Thermodesulfovibrionales bacterium | reverse complement strand
GTTCCTTCAGGAAGGCGGGAAGGCGGAAGCGCGATCGTTTTGCTGCAAGGGAAGTGGGGTGGGCGAGGGGACTCGAACCCCCAACACCTGGAGCCACAGTCCAGTACTCTGACCGTTGAGCTACGCCCACCATGGAATGGATGTGTATCCGTTGACGGTAGCTATTCACTAGTAAAACAAAGTTGGGCAGGCGGTGTCAAACGGCCCGGCCCCGTGGGGGTGCGGAAAAGTACGGACTTTCAGCGCTTGTCGCCTCACCTGAATTTTTCTGTTGACAAAAAGGAGTGACATGATTTAGCGTAATTTCAACTGAGAGGACGAATCCTGTCTTGAAAGCGGGCTTGTCTTCTCATGAATACGTGTAGTGAACCTGATGGCTGGAAGTCAGGGAAGAGGAGTGAAATTCTCCCGCTGCCCCGCAGCCGTGAAGGGAACGAAAGCCCAATCATAAGCCACTGTCCTGGCGGACCAGGATGGGAAGGCGGGTGAGTAGGTAGCCCTGAGCCGGAAGACCTATCCATGCTGTTTGTGAACCTGATTTTCTCGTGGGAGGAGAAAATGGTGTGGCTATCCGCCTCTATCGACTATGGCGTCATGGGCGTTCTCGCCCTTTTAAGCATCATCTCCGTCGCGCTCGCCGCCGAACGGTACCTGTTTTACAAGCAGGTCGACGTGGCGACCTACCCCGATAAAAAATCCCTCGAACTCGCACTCACCGGAAAGCTTCACCTCATTGCGCTCATCGGCAGCAATGCCCCCTACATAGGGCTGCTCGGCACGGTGCTCGGGATCATGCTCACCTTCCATACCATCGGCAGTCAGGGGATCATGGAAACGGGGAAGATCATGGTCGGTCTCGCCCTTGCGCTGAAGGCGACCGCGGCAGGCCTCCTCGTCGCGATTCCGTCGGTGGCGCTCTACAATCTTCTGCTGAGGAAGGAAAAGACCCTTCTCCTGCAGTGGGAGATACGCCATGGACGATAGGGGATTCGATTCCATGAACGTCATTCCCCTCGTGGACATCATGCTCGTGCTCCTGACCATTGTTCTCACCACCTCGACCTTCATCGCCACCGGCAGTATGCCCGTGGAGCTGCCGAAGGCCTCAAAACGGCACGAGACGGAAGAGAGACTCCAGGTGATCGATATCGATAAACAAGGGAACCTCTTCCTGAATTCCAGGCCGCTTGGTCTGAATGAGGCAATCGCCGCACTGAAGCCTCTGGACAGGGACACCCCGGTCGTCATCAGGGCCGACCGGACCATCAGCCTTCAACGCTTCGTCGATGTCATGGATATCCTCAAAAGCAACGGGTTCACAAAGGTACGGCTTCAGACGGAGGTGATCCGGTGAACCGCCACGGCAAAGCGCTGCAGTTCTCCCTTGTCTTCCACACCTTCATTTTTGCCGCCTTCGCGGGACTCGGAGGCACCCTGTCCGCCCTTACCGCAAAGAACCGGCTGATGCCGATGGAATTCGACCTTGAAACCGTGGAAACCGCTGCCAGTGCGCCTGCTGTTGCCGCCTCTCAGCCGGCAGCTCGTACCCACACGCTGAAGGCCGCTGCCCCGGCGGCGGGTGCGGTCCGGGAGGCGGAGCGGACAGTGCCGGCGCCCTCTCCGAGGGAGGATTCCCCCCGTGCGGCGCAGCCGGTGGCGGCATCGATCGGTCAAGAGGTGTCCACCAAAGAGGGACACCTGCCCCGGCATGGCGGAGAGGGGGCCGTTTCGGAGGGAGTTCAGAGAGCGGCTCCTCCGCAGCCGGCTGCCGTGTCCTCAGCAGGAGGCGCCGCTGATCACCCGGTACATACGGCTTCCCTGAATGGGGCTCCGCGTGCAGAGGGGAGGTCCGCTGTGAAAGCCGACACCTCCGGAATCGCCGAGGGGATCAGGGGCAGGATCGAGACCCTGAAAAGCTATCCCTTTACCGCGCGGAGGAGGGGAGTCGAAGGCACCGTGATCGTGTCCGTCAAAGTGAACGGAGCGGGCGACCTCATCGAAAACCGGATACAGAGGTCCTCAGGGTCGCCGATACTCGACGAGAGCGCCCTCTCACTGATCAAAAGGGTGTTCCCGTACAAGCACAGCGCCGGCGTGGAAATAGAGCTGGATATTCCGATTACGTACCGTCTCGCGTCGTAAGGGGGGGATTTGATGAAAGACGAGACCAGAAGAGAAGACATGAGCCCGTGTACGAGCCGAAACAGGGACCGGCATATGAAAGAGATCCGCTGCAGGAAATGCAACCGGCTCCTCATGAAGGGCGAAGTGGAAGTGGTGGAGATCAAATGCCCGAAATGCGGCTATGTGCAGCGCATAGACAGAAAAGGGGAGGTGACGGAAGAGGCAGTGCAGGCAATGCAGATATCGTAGTGAAATAGATGCCGCTGTAAAGCGCTCCGAGCGCTGCAAAGAGAGAGGATTTCGAATCCCGGAACTGTTGCATTGCCGCCCCGCAATGGGCGGTACCCTTGCCCCGCTGCAGAGGCAAATGAATAAGTACCGGGAGGATATGCATGAATAAAGTTGCTCTTTTCGCGCTCTTCGCACTCTTGTTCCCCCTTGCTCCCGCCTTTTCCGAAGAAGCGCACAAAGTGAAAGAAGTGGTCGTCACGGCGACACGCACCGAGAGGTCTCCGGAAGAGATCGCCGAGGACGTCACCGTCATCACCGGCCAGGAGATCAAAAACCGCAGTTACCGTACCGTGAAGGAAGTGTTGAACGAAGTGCCCGGTCTTAGCATCACCACCTACGGAAACCGGGGATCCCTTGCCTCCCCCTCCCTGCGGGGGTCTACCGCCGGGCAGGTGCTCGTCCTTATTGACGGAAAGCGGCTTAACTCCCCCACATCGGGGTACTTCGACCTGAACAACCTGCTTGTCCCCCTCGAAACAATCGAGCGCATCGAAGTGCTAAGGGGCGCCTCGTCGGCCCTGTACGGAGCCGAGGCGATGGGGGGCGTCATCAACATCATCACGAAGATTCCCGATACGCCCGAAACGACCCTCTCCGCGTATTACGGAAGCCACGATACCTGGAATTCCACCCTCAGCACCTCCGGGAGGACGGGGAAGCTCGGGTTCGTCCTCGGTGCGACAAAGGAAGAATCCAACGGTTTCCGGGAGAATACCGACTATGATCTCTGGGGGGTGAACGGGAAGCTCTCCTATGCCTTTTCCAACGAGGCGACGATAACGCTGAATGCCGACTACGGCTACCGGAGCGCGGGTGTGCCGGGGTCGGCTACGTTTCCCACCCCCACCAGCAGGCAGCGGGACATCAACTCCTTCCTGGGGGCTACGGTGAACTTCAAGACGTTCCGCCTCGACCTCTACCGCCACTATGCGGAGCTCTTCTCCTTATCCCCCTGGTCGGCCAGTACCATCGAGACGACCCTCACCGGGGGCGCCCTCCAGCACACTCTCTTCATTGGGAATGCCCATGCGGTGACCTCCGGGGTCGAGCTGATCCCCGAGAAGGCCGAAGGAACGCAGATCGGGGAGCGCGAGCGGACGCGCAAGGGCGTCTTCGTGCAGGACGAATTTACGTTTCTGAAGAACGCGACCCTCACCGCCGGGGTGCGGTATGACGATTTCGACGAGGGGTCCCGTTTTACTCCCCGGGTATCGGTGCTCTACCGGCCTCTTGAGAATACGATCCTGCGGGGAGCGGCCGGGATGGGATACCGGATCCCGACCTTCAATGACCTGTACTGGCCCGATTCGGGCTTTGCAGCGGGCAACCCCTCCCTCAAGCCGGAGAAGTCCACCGAGTATGAGCTGTCCGTCGAGCAGAAGGTATTGAAAGGACTTACGGCAAAGGCGCTGGTGTTCCACAAGGAGGTGGAGGACCTTATCCAGTGGGCGCCCGATGCTTCGGGCAAGTGGATGCCCACGAACATCGCCGAAGCGCGCATACGGGGAGTGGAAGTGAATGCCGATTTTGCCCTGGGCCGTATCACCCTGTTCGCGAGCTACTATTACCAGGACCCCACGAATACTCGCACCGGACAGAAAATAACCTTCATGCCGCGGCACACGGTCAAGGGAGACATCGTCTACAAGACCCCGGGAGGTTTTACGGCGTCGCTCGAAGAGCAGTATGTATCGTACTACATGGGGTATGGATCCCAGCCCGCCTCCTGGAGCTACGGGGTGACGAACGGGAAGGTGAGCCAGGAGCTGAAGCTGTTCGGGGGGAAGGCGAAGAGCGAGGTCTTCCTCATCGGGAAGAACCTGTTTAACAAGAAATACAACCTCTTCAGCCAGGACGGGTCTTTCTACCCCATGCCCCCTGTGGAGATATTCGGCGGCCTGTCGGTCCGGTTTTAATGCGTTGCACTCAATAAAGCAAGGAGAAATAACGTCATGAAAAAAATATTCAGGATACCTGCTGTTTCCGCGTATTGGCTGCTCTCTCTCGTCCTTTGTTTCTCTTTCATTGCCACTTCCTCCTTTACCCTGGAGGCAGGGGAGATTCCCCTGCCTCAGGGCCTTTTTTCGAAAGCGGAGGTGATGAAATCCGAGAGGGACGGCATGTGGGAAAAGAGCCTGGTCGTCCATTTCCCGGAGAAAAGGCGGGTCCTTTCGACGACGGATGGATGGGTCGACGCCCTGGCAGTCGTAAACCACGCGGCGCAGCCGCAATTGTGGTTCTCGATGTGCCAGGTGCTGAAGACGGAGCATGAGGTGGGCGGCAAGGTCTACCTGAGAAATATCCGGGAGAGGATCGCCCGGCAGCTCGGGATATCCCCCGATGCCATCGCCCAGACCGGCACCGCCGCGGATATGGACAATCTTGCAGTAGTTACCAAAGTCTTCAAGCCCTTTACCGTCACGGTGCTGGTGACGGCAGGGGCGGAGACCAATGCCCTGAGGACGGGGGTTGACGAGGGCGCATATGTCGAGGGAGGAGAGGATCCGAAGGGTACGGTCAACATCCTTGTCCTGACCGATGCGCGGCTTACTGACGGCGCCATGGCCCGGGCGATCATCACCGCCACCGAGGCCAAGACCGCGGCTTTCCAGGACCTCAGGGTGCCCAGCAGCTATACAAAAGGGGTGCAGGCGACCGGAACGGGTACCGACAGCATCATTGTGGTATCGGGGAAGACGGGACCGGTGGTGACGCAGACCGGCGGGCACAGCAAGATCGGGGAGCTCATCGGGAAGGCGGTGTACGAGGCGGTGCTGGTCGCCCTCGAAAAGCAGAACGGCTTCACGCTCCCCGCGAAGGGCGCCGACAGCCGGCAGGCGTGCAAACAGGCAAAAGCAGGGAAGTGAGGGGAAACATGGATCTGAACATCATTCTCTGGATCGGCGGCATGCTCTTCAGTCTCGGGATTTTCTCGGTAAAGGTTGGCTTCGGCCTCGGCTTCGGCAGGATCACAGGGAAAGGCATGTATGCCGTGTTGTTGTCGTATCTTGCTCTCTTTGTGCTCCTTGCCGTCTTTTCGGGATGGATCATGGAACTGCTGGAGCCGGCCCTCAAACGGGGGCCGTACCTCCACGCCCTGATGGCGGCGGGGATGATCGCCTGGGGAATAAGCTTGGTGCGCACTCGTAAACATGAGACATCGGAAAGGCTGGGCAAGGAGGTCGCTCCCCCTGCGGGCGCTGCAAACCGTATGCTCCGACCGGTCCTGCTCCTGCTCATCCCCTGCCCGGTATGCCTCACCGCCATGACCTTCTCCACCTGGTCGGCGCTGAGCGTTCTCTCCCTTCCCCCTGCTCTGGTGGGCCTCCTGCTGGGGAGCACCTTCGCCATCCTCTCTCTTGCCCTCTCGAAGGGGGTGCGTCTCCGGCAGGGCGGACGGTCAGGGACGGGGCTCGGGGTGGGGATGACCGGGATCGGCATCTATTTCATCACCTCCCTGTACCTGCCTGCAAAGATCGAGGAGGCGCGGGGCATCTACTCCTCCTTTGTCAATGAAGGCAGCGGTTTCCCGGCCGGCGATATGCTCGGGGTGGCGGTCGTGCTTTCCGCCGCGTTCATGGCGGGATATCTCCTTTTTGCACGGCAGGGAGGGGGACGATGAATATCCTTGCAGGTCTTGAAACCTTTCTCTATATCATTTCCTCTGCTCTCTTCTTTCCGGTCGTGGCGGGGCTCGTCCTGCTTACCTTCTGGATGATTATCGCTCTCGGAGGGTTCCTCCGCGAATGGATCGAGCGCAGGCGGAGTGTCTCCTTTTCTGTGGATGCGTACCGGGAGGCGCTGGAAAAGGAGACCCGCTCCTCCGGCGCAGGGACCGTGTCTCTCCTCGGAGTGAAGCTGGAA
>JAXLZK010000017.1:0-21748 GCA_046350935.1 Thermodesulfovibrionales bacterium | reverse complement strand
CTCCTTCAAATGGCGGAGCTTGAGCTGGTGAAGTCCCTCGACCGGGTGCGCTTCGCCATCCGGGTCGGACCCGCCCTCGGCCTCATGGGGACCCTGATCCCCATGGGGATCTCCCTCTCCGCCCTCGCCCAGGGGGACATGCCCAAAATGGCGGGGAGCATGGTCACGGCGTTTACCGCGACCGTTGTGGGTCTGGCCTGCGGGATCATCGCCTATCTCATGTCGCTGGCGCGGGAGAAGTGGGTGCGCGCGGATATGCGGGAGATGGAATACCTTACCGAGCTTGCCCTCGGAGCAACCCGGGGGAGCGTCGCGACAGCCGCGGTGGAAGGAAACGACAAGGAGGTGTACGATGAGGTTTCTGAAGAGACGGAGACGGTTTGAGCGATACGAGCAGCCTCTGGAGGACCCCATTGCGGGGGTTGCGAACCTTTTTGATGCGAGCGTTGTCTTTATCGTAAGCATGATGATAGCCCTCTTCATGGCACATAACATGCTCGATATGCTGAACCCCCGGTCCGAGATGACCATCACGAAGAAGAACGCCGACGGTACGGTGGAGATCATCACCAAGAAGGGAAAGGAGATCAAGGTGCGGAAGGTGACGGATAAAAAAATGGGCGGCGAAGGGGTGCGGCTCGGGACCGCATACCAGCTCAAGGACGGGAGGATGGTCTATGTTCCTGAATAGGCTGCTCTTTGGCCTGGTGCTCACCTGCCTCTTTGCCCTTTCCGCCCATGCGGAGTCTTTGGAGGTGAGTCTCCTGCTCGGCGATACCTACACCCGGACCACCCTCGATGCGGTCAAAACATTAAAGAAAGAGCATCCGGAGCTGGAGCATGTTGTGTTCCATACCTACCCCTCCCGGGATATCCGCAGCCGCGACCTGTCCGCCCTGAAGGCGTCGAAGCTGGTGATTATCCTGATCATGGGAAGGGAGCTTTCCGATGCCCTCGCTCCCGAGCTTGCGGAGGTGATTAAAAAGGGGGGCAAAGTGTATGCCGTGGGCGGGGCCTATGACTCCGACCACCGGGAGATGGGCATCCGGCTCGACGAGCGCATCTCCGAATATTACGGCGCAGGAGGGGCGGGGAATATAAAGAATATGATCCTTTATGCCCTGAAGAAGGATTTCGCTTTCAGCGTTCCCGCTGCTCCGCCGGTGAAACCCCCTGAGTCCGGGATCTATGAGCATACCACGGGAGCGGTCTTCGAAAACTTCGACGACTATGCAAAGGCATGCCCTTCCTGCCGCCCCGACAGACCATGGGTCGGGATCGTCTTTTACCGGAATACCATCGAGCCGGGACGGTCGCCCTATCTCGACGCTCTCATCAAACGCCTCGAGGACGAGGGGCTCAATGTCCTGCCGGTGTTCGGGTTCCCCCCCGAGGCCCCGGTGGAGCGTTTTTTCTTCAACGGGAAAGGCGAATCCCGCGTGAGTGCGGTTGTTGCGGTGGGCATGAAGGTAGGGGTGAAGCCGGCCGCCCTCATCCCCCTGTTGAGCAGGCTCAATGTCCCGGTGATCAACGCCATCGTGCTGTACCGCATGTCGCGGGAGGAATGGGAGCGTTCCCCGGTGGGGCTCGACATCATCGAGCGTACCTGGCAGATCGCGCAGCCCGAAATGGCGGGGATCATCCAGCCAACGGTGATTGCCACGAAGGAGACCATGCGAGACCCCGGGACAGGGGTCGAGTATGTGGAAGAGATGCCCCTCCCCGGACGGATTGAGCGCCTCGTCCTTCGGATCAGGGCATGGGTCGCGCTGCAGGAGAAACCCAACCGGGAGAAGAGGATTGCGCTTATCTACTACAATTATCCTCCGGGGAAGCAGAATATCGGGGCCTCCTACCTCAATGTCCTGCCCGAGAGTCTCTGGGAAATACGGAAGCGGCTCCTCGCCGAGGGATATGACGCGGGGCGGGAGGATCTCGACAAGCAGACCCTTTTCAACGATATTTTCATCTACGCGCGGAATCTCGGCAATTGGGCGCAGGGGGAGCTCGACAGGCTGGCACGGAGCGGCAGGGCGGTGCTCCTCCCGGTGGATACCTATACACAGTGGTTCGGGAGACTGCCGGAGGGACTCAGAAAGGAGATCCTGAAGAGCTGGGGGCCTCCTGAAAAAAGCTCCGTCATGGTATGGCAGGACGAGCGGGGAAGGAAATTCTTTGTCCTCCCCGCCCTCCGGTACGGGAATGTCCTCTTTACTCCCCAGCCCTCGAGGGGAGTGGAGCAGGACGTGAAGAAAGCGTACCACGACACCAAAACACCCCCCCATCACCAGTATGTCGCTTTTTACCTCTGGCTGAAAAACGAATTCGGGGCCGATGCCGTGGCCCATATCGGCACCCATGGCACCCACGAGTGGCTTTCGGGCAAGGAGGTGGGGTTCGGTGACGACGACCCTGCGGAGGCGCTGATACAGGACATGCCGAATATCTATCCCTACATCGTCGATAATGTGGGGGAGGGGCTCCAGGCAAAGCGGCGGGGGATGTCGGTGAACATAAGCCATATGACGCCGCCCTTCGACAGGGCCGGGTTGAACCGGGAGCTCCGGGAGCTTGCCAACCTTATCGTCGATTACACGGTGGCAAAGGAGAAGAGCCCCTCTGTGGCGGAAGCGAAGCGTGCGGAAATAAACCATGCAGCGAAAAAAATGGGGCTGCTCAAGGACCTGGGGCTCACCGCAATCTCGGACGATGAGGCAATGGAGGAGGTCGAGCACTATCTGAAGGAGATCGCCGAAAAACAGACCCCCTTCGGGCTGCATACCTTCGGCAAGTCCCCCGATGAGCACGCCCGGAAGTCCACAGTGGAAGCGATGCTTGCCCTGGAAAAGGGGCTGACCGGAGAGGAGAGGGAGAGGCGGCGGACGGATCTCGGGAAGCGCATTGCGGAGAGCGGGGAGAAGGAGCTCGATGCGTTCATCAATGCCCTGGCGGGCAGATACGTCCCTGCCGGACAGGGGAACGACCCCCTGCGGAATCCCGACTCCCTGCCCACCGGGAAGAACCCGTATGCCTTTGATCCCACCAAGATTCCGACCCCCGGCATCTATGCAATGGGGGCGAAGCTGGCGAAGGAACTGACGGAGGGGTACCGGAAACGGCACGGAGTCTATCCCGATAAGCTTACCATGAACCTTTTTGCTATCGAGACCATCCGGCATGAAGGGGTCATGGAGTCCCAGATCATGCATCTCATGGGGATAAGGCCCCGGTGGGACGAGCGCGGGCGGGTGATCGGCGTCGAGGCGCTTCCGCGCAGTGACCTGGGCAGGCAGCGGATCGACGTGACCATTCTTCCGACAGGGCTCTACCGGGATCTTTTCCCCAACCTCATGGTGCTCCTCGACAATGCCGTCAGCCTCGCCCGGGAACAGAAAGAGGACGACAACGCTATCCGGGCAAATGTAAGCAGGACGAAAGAGCTGCTCCTCAAAAAGGGTATTGAGGAAGAGAGGGCGGAACGGCTTGCCTCTGTCAGAATCTTCACCGAGGAGCCCGGCTCCTACGGCACCGGCATCGATACGGTTATCACGATGTCCAACACCTGGAGCAAGGAGCGCCAGGTGTCCGATGTCTATTTCAGAAGGATGGGGCATCCCTTCGGGCAGGGATTCTGGGGGGAGCGTGTCACCGCAAATAGTCCGGCGGGAGACCGTGAGGAAGTCAACGACATGCTCTTCAAACGGGCGCTCTCGGGGTCCAGGATGGCGGTCCACAGCAGCTCGGGGAACCTTTTCGCCACCCTCGACAACGACGACTACTTCCAGTACCTGGGGGGATCTGCCATGGCCATCCGTGCCCTCGACGGCAAGACCCCCGAGGTCTACATCACCGATATCTCCAATCCGGCACTGCCGAAGCAGGAAGCCCTGGATAAAGCCATGGGCCGGGAGATGCGGACGCGGTATCTCAATCCT
Organism: Thermodesulfovibrionales bacterium; assembly: GCA_046350935.1. Taxonomy (GTDB): domain Bacteria; phylum Nitrospirota; class Thermodesulfovibrionia; order Thermodesulfovibrionales; family Dissulfurispiraceae; genus Nitrobium. Next base: position 17,813 of record JAXLZK010000017.1, on the reverse strand, counting down.
GAATGGATAAAGGGCATGATGAAGGAAGGGTATGCGGGAGCGAAGTTCATGCATCAGGTCATCGAGCACCTCTGGGGCTGGCAGGTGACGGTGCCCGAAGCGGTGGATGCGGCAAAATGGAATGAGATGTACGAAACCTACGTCCTGGACAAAAACGGCTTGGATATCAAACGTCTTTTCGGAGAAGCGAAAAACAGGTGGGCCTACCAGTCGATGGTTGCGCGGATGCTCGAGTCGGTGAGAAAAGGATACTGGAAACCCGACCGGGAGGTCGTTGAGACCCTTTCGAAGGAGTACGCGGAGACCGCGAAGGCCGTGGGCCTTGCCTGCTGCGACCATACCTGCAACAACCCGCTTCTCACCCGGTTCACCGCATCGGTGCTCCTCTCGGTCCCGGGTCTTCGGAACCATGCGCAGGACCTCTTGAAGGCGCTCGACAGGGTGAAGAACCCGGCAAGAAACACGGCAATGAGCTCCGGCAGGGCGGCCGGGGGCGCTTCCGTGCAGAAGTCTGTTGCGGGAAGGATGCTCCGTGCTCCCCAAAGCGCACCGGGTGGACAGGGGAAAGAGAAGGGCAAGGACGGAAAAGTCGAGGGGTATGAGATGCAGGAAGTCGGTACGGCAGGGGCGTCGTCCGCGCCGATCCCCTATTTGTTTATTGCGGGTTTCCTCGGTGTGGTGCTGCTGCTCGCCCTGGGATGGAGGAGGAGAAGGGGAGCGTAAAAGCAGGGAAAGGTACTCCCTCGTCTCCTGCCTGAGGAGGCGTATTCGGAGAGGCATCTAAAAAAAGTAGTATATTCCAACTTTATGCTTCAGTTGACAAGCGCACTGCAACTCCTTACTATCAAGAGTAACTGCCTGCATGCACTACGAAAGGAGGAGGAGAGTATGGAGATTCCGCGTATGGAGGTTGCTGTGTTGAAGGCGAAGATGGATGCGGGGGAGCCGGTCTTCCTCATCGATGTGCGCCAGCCTGCAGGGTATGCCTCCAGCCCGCGCAAGATCAAGGGGGCGGTCTACGTCGATCCGAATGACGAAAAAGCACTTCTGGACTATGCGAAAGGCCTGGAGAGAGATGCGGAGATCGTTGCGTACTGAACGTGAAAGGAGGAGCATACCAGCGCCCGTGTGGCGGGGATACTGAAGGAGCACGGCTTCACCCGGGTTTCTGCGCTGAAAGGGGGATATGCCGCCTGGAGAAAGGCGGAATACCCGCTGGAGACCAAATAAGGCGGGGCCTCCCGCCGGCCCTGTGCGGCCTATGCATGATTCCGCAGCATCAGTTCCAATGGATGAGGATGGAGATAGAGCTGCCGCTGCAGGCAGGGCTCGTCGAATTTTCTTGCGTAATGCCGGAGCATGACGAGCGGAACGATGAGCGGGAGCAGCCCTGCACGGTACCGGGCGATGCTCTCCTGCAGCTCCCTCTTCTCATCGGCCGTCAGCCGCTTCTTTAAAAAGCCTGCCAGCCGCCGGAGCACCGCGGTGTTTTTTGCCGGCGTCGCGAGCGGCTTCAGCCCCTCCATGAGCCCGCCTCCGTATTCCTCGTAGAGTTGTTTTGTGAGCTGTCCGGTGCGGCGTCCCTGTGCAGCGGCCACGAGCTTCCCGAGCGCGGCGTATGCTTTCGCACTGTGGGAGAGAAGGAGGAGCGCGTGGTCGGCATGGAAATCCGCCAGCTGCCTGACGGAGGCCCCTCTGCGCACCAGCTCCCCCCACCGCTTGAATACGAAGACCCTTTCGATGAAGTTCTCCCGGAGAGCGGGGTCATGCAGCCGCTCATCGTCTTCGACGGGGAGCAGGGGAAATCGCTTCATGCAAGCCCCGGCAAAGAGGCCGGCTCCCCTGCGTATTCCCGTGGGAGATGAAATCTTTACTCCGCGCATGCCCGAGCTGGGGGACTTGCTCTTGAACACGAACCCGCAGAGTTCCCCCTTTTCAAGGAGCGCCAGTTTCCGCCGCGCCCACGCCTGCATGCCTTCCGTATGGTCTCTCCCGCTGGAGACCCCTACCAGACGGGGGGCTGCAGGGTCCCCGACGAGCTGCAGGGGCTCCCGGGGCACGGAAAGCCCGTATTCCACCTCCGGACAGACGGGCGCCCACTCCACGTATCTGCCGAGGGTATCCCGCAGAAAGCGGTCCAGCTTGTGCCCGGCATCGTAGCGGACCCTTTCTCCGAGCAGGCAGGCGCTGATTCCCAGTCTGATCTTTTCTCCCCTACCTCCGCAGCCGGTCATCCCTCCCCCTCCCGTGCGATAAACGCGATCCCGACCAGCACGCAGAGGACCCCGGCGAAGTGGGACCAAAGGAAGGGTTCGTGCAGCACCGCATAGGAAAGGATGACGGCGCTGACAGGCAGTACGCCGGTGAAGACGCCGGAGGTGCTGGCAGGCACCTTCGCAACTCCCCCATACCAGAGGGGGAAGGAAACGGCCGTTACCACAACGCCGTAATAGACGATGAGCAGCCAGCCCCGGAGGGGCACACGGGAAAAATCGAACGTGGCGGCCTCGTAGAGCGAAAGGGGGAGGGAGAGGACGAAGGCGATCAGGCTCATGAGGGCGGAGAGTGCCAAGGGGGAGACCTTCTGCGACTCTGCCTTCCCCAGCACGGTGAAGAGCGCTTCGCCGATCACCGCGCCGAAAACCAGGATGTCGCCGAGGAGGGGATTGGGGCCGTTCCCCGGAGAGGAAAGGGTGCTCCCCACGCCCACCGCCAGGATCCCCAGCCCGGAAAGGACGATCCCCGCGCATCTGTTCCAGGCCACCCTCTCTTTCAGGAAGAGAGAGGAAAGGATGCCGATTACTGCGGGAGTGGTGGCCGTTATGATCCCGCTTTCCGCGGCAGTGGTAAACCGGAGCCCGTAGAGCAGGAAGACATTGAAGAGAAAGGCCCCTGCGAAGGACTGCAGAAAAAGGATGCAGAGGTCCTGCCGGTCCAACCGGGGCAGGCCTCCCTCCCTCCAGTACAGAAGAGGTACGAGCAGGGCGGAGGCGAGGGCGAACCGCAAACCGGATGCGAGGAAAACGGGAAAGCTGCCGGTGACGATCTTTCCGGCGACTACGGAGCTGCCGGCGATGATCATGGCAAGGGTGAGCTCAAGGTACGCCTGCAGTGTTCTGGAAGACACTCCGCCCCCGTTTCTTGTTTTTTGTGGCGCCGGCCGAAAGCCTATTGTACTGTAAAACGGGAAGACAGAGGAAGACAGGGCACGGCAGCGGTAAAGAGAGGAAAAAGAAAACCGCCTCTCTTATTTTCTACTTCTACTTCTACTTTTCCCTTTTTCTTTCCCTGCTTTTCTCCGTCTTCTTATGCCGAGGCAGAGGAGGCCGGAACCGAGGAGCAGGAGCGACGCCGATTCAGGCAGGGGGGCAAGGGCGGGTTCGGGGGCGGACCGCAGCACCGCCGCGGAGTGCTGCCGCGTGGCGGCGGAAAAGGGGATTGCAAAGGCGGATAGGGCCGGGAAGAGAAACAGGCAGGCTGCGGCATACAAGAAAATTTTTTTCATGCTCTCCTCCCTCCTTCCTTTCCGCTGCCTCTCCATAAAGGGCGGCACTTCTGTGGAGAAAACACTGCTTCCGTGTGCTGCCGTATGAGGAGTATGCAGAACTCCCGCCTTATGTCAAGCAAATTATATGCCATAAAGCTCTTGCAAAAAAAACAATAAGATAAGAGATGAAAAGCCCGCCAGTGTAAGGTATTCCGATTTCGTCTGTAAAGATTTTCGGCAGCAAGCGCGCCGGTCTGTACCCGGAATGCAGATTATTCTTGACAGAAACAGGGAAATTTCCTATACTGCATGCATGGTTGCGATGGATCTGCCGACAGCTTATCTGATAGTTCCCGGACTCCTTCCGCTCGACGCCCCGGGCGTCGTGGCTGGCGGGTTTCTATGAACTGACCGCAGAGAAGAAGAGACCGAAGGCCACGGTACACGCTCCGTGGCCTTTTTGTTTGCCTGTTTTGGTTGCTTATCAAGGAGGGTTCATGAAAAAAATGCCGGTGCACAAATACAGACCCTATCCGGTCACGGACCTGCCGGACCGCTCATGGCCTGCGCGGACTATCACCGCCGCGCCCCGCTGGTGCAGCGTGGACTTGCGGGACGGCAACCAGGCCCTGATCATCCCCATGAGCGTCGGGGAGAAGCGGGAGATGTTTTCCCTGCTGACGGAGATCGGGTTCAAGGAGATCGAGGCGGGGTTCCCCGCCGCCTCGAAGACTGAGTACGATTTCATGCGCATGCTGATAGAAGAGGACCTGATTCCCGGCGATGTCGCCGTCCAGGTGCTCACCCAGGCGCGTGAGCCGCTGATAAAGAAGACCTTCGAGGCGCTGCACGGGGCGAAGCGGGCCATCGTGCATCTTTATAATTCCACGTCCGCATTGCAGCGGCGGGTGGTGTTCCGCATGGGGAAGAAGGAGGTCAGGGACCTGGCGGCGAAAGGAGCGGGGCTCATCCGGCGGGAGGCGGCGGGCCTGCAGGGGACGGAAATAACCTACGAATATTCACCCGAGAGCTTCACCGGAACGGAGCCCGATTTCGCCGTGGAAATCTGCAGGGCGGTCATGGACGTGTGGGAGCCCACCGCGGAGAAGAGGATGATCCTGAATCTTCCCGCAACGGTCGAAATAGCGACGCCCAATGTTTACGCCGACCGGATCGAGTGGTTCTGCCGCCATATCGGGAACCGCGAAGCGGTGATCATCAGCGCCCATGCCCATAATGACAGAGGCACGGCAGTGGCGGCGACCGAGCTGGCCCTCATGGCGGGGGCAGACCGGGTGGAGGGGACCCTTTTCGGGAACGGGGAGCGCACCGGCAACGTCGATATCGTCACGCTGGCGCTGAACCTTTTTTCGCAGGGGGTGGACCCGCAGCTCGACTTCCACGAGATCGACAGGGTGATCGGGGTCTACGAGCGCTGCACAAAGGTGCCGGTGCATGTCCGTCATCCCTACGCGGGAGAGCTGGTGTATACCGCCTTCTCGGGCTCCCATCAGGACGCCATCAACAAGGGTATCCGTGCGTACCGGGAGGAGAGGCCCGATTTCTGGGAGGTCCCGTATCTGCCTGTCGATCCCGCCGATGTGGGGAGGACCTTCGAGTCGGTCATCCGCATCAACAGCCAGTCGGGAAAGGGCGGGGTGGCCTATGTAATGGAAAGGGAGTACGGCTTCGTGCTTCCCAAGGAGATGCACCCCGAGTTCGGGCGCATTATCCAGGGGATCTCCGACGCCACCGGGAAAGAAGTGCTCCCCGGCATGATACGGGAGGCCTTCGGGAAGGAGTACCTGGAGAGCGCTGCTCCGCTCGGGTTCGAGCGCTGCCGCATCAAGGAGAAGCCGGAAAAAGGGTGGGAGGAGGTCTCGTCGCGGGCGAAGATCAGGGCATCGGTCCGCGTGGACGGCTGGGAGAGGGAGATCGAGGGGGAGGGGAACGGGCCTATCGACGCTTTCAGCCGCGCCCTTGGTGAGGAGGTGGGGCTTTCGTTCCGGCTGTTGTCCTACCACGAGCATGCCCTGGAACAGGGCTCGGATTCGAAGGCGGTAGCGTATATCGGGATAGAGGATGACGCCCGCGATACGTATTTCGGGGCGGGCATCGATACCAACATCGATATAGCCTCCTTCAAGGCGCTCCTGAGCGCGCTCAACAGGTCGCCGGAAATACGGAAACAGCTTGCGGCGGGAAAGTAGGGGGGCTCCCCGCAAAGATCCACCCGCTTTCGTGTCTTGAGGGGAGCCAACGCCCGATGTGCTGACCGGACGGGTAGTGCCGAGTAGAAAAAAGCGGATGAATGCTCACTGGAGGAGGGCGTGATGACGTATAAGGAATATCTGGAAGGGTTCATCGGCGCTCGGGGGACCACCGAGTCGGGGGTGTTCTGGGTGGGGAGGAGCCGGGAGGGGCGCGGGACGACCGAGATCTCCGAAGTGCTCGACGACTTCCTCATCCTGAAGGAGTACGATGCGGAGGGCGCCTTTGTCAGGAGATGGACGCTCCCCCTTTCCTCCTTCTGGATGGCTTCGGAGGCCGGGTAGCACCGGAAAGGGAGCGCCCGGCGGGCGGTAATGGTTCCCGAAAGAGCGTCCGGTCGTATAGAATAATGCAGTGCCGAAAAGGAGGCATCCCCTGCATGGAGAAGCATGACATCATTATCGTCGGAGCGGGGATCAGCGGACTCGGACTTGCGTACTTCTGTGCGGAAGCGGGAATGGAGGTGCTGGTCCTGGAAGAGAGCGAAAGGACGGGAGGCTGCTTTCATTCCTACCGTTTCGGGGGGCGGAGTGAGGGCCGGTCCGGAATGGATGGTGAGGACTTCTGGCTCGAACTGGGCGCCCATACCTGCTATAACTCGTACACAACCCTTATCAGGATCATGGAGGGGTGCGGGCTTCTCGGCCTGATACGGAAGCGCGAGAAGGTCCCCTTCCGGATGCTGGCGGGCGGCAGGATCTGCTCAATCCCGTCGCAGCTCGATTTTCTGGAACTCCTCCTTTCAGCGCCCCGTGTCCTTACCGCGAAGAAGAGCGGCAAGAGCGTGGAGGAGTACTATGCCCCCCTTGTGGGCAGGAATAACTTCACCAGGGTGTTCTCTCCCGCGTTCAACGCGGTGGTATCCCAGGATGCGAGCGGTTTTCCCGCCGACATGCTGTTCAAGAGGCGCGCCCGCCGCAAGGATGTCCTGAAGAGTTTTACCCTCGAAGGGGGGCTCCAGACGATTACCGATTCCCTCAGCGCGCGAAAGGGCGTCTCCGTCCTGACCGGCAAGGCGGTGCGGAGTGTGGGCTATGGGCAGGACAGGTTTTCCGTTGGGACGGAAGACGGGACCTCCTTCAGCGCCGCTTCCCTGGCCCTCGCCACCCCGGCATCCGTTGCCGCCGGCCTCCTGCGCGCCTCCTTTCCCGACATCGCGGGCTTCCTTTCCGGGATACCCTTAAAGACCATCGAGACGGCGGGAGCGGTGTTCGAGACGGAAAAGGCTCTGTTGTTTCCCCCCCTCGCCGGGCTGATCGCGGTGAATGACTCCTTCTTCTCTGCGGTCTCCCGCGATACCGTCCCCCATCCCCGCTACCGCGGGGTGAGCTTCCACTTCAAACCGGGAGTGCTGGACGACGAGGCGAAGCGCCGGCGCAGCGCGGCGGTGGTGCAGGCGGGGCAGATGGAGGAATGCGTCTTCCGCCGGAGCGCATTGCCTTCCCTCGCGGTGGGCCAGCGGCAGGTGGTGGAGTCGGTGGACGGCGGGCTCGCGGGAAAACGCCTCCTCCTGACCGGGAACTACTTCCTGGGGTTGGCGATAGAGGACTGCGTTGCACGCTCCCTGAGCGAGTTCACCCGCCTGCAGGACCTTCTCAAGCAGGAGTAGGGAGCGTCCCTCTCTCCGGCCGTGGCGGAAGCGCCCTTCAGGGGCGCACCACTCCGTTTCTGTTCTGAAGCCATTTCCTGAGCAGGGTGATCCCCCCGGCGAACATCGAGCTCGTGTCGGAGGCGATCAGCTCGTACAGGTCCTCCTCGATCAGCGTCTTCTCCGGGTCGAAGATATAGTTGTCGAGCTTCAGGGGGCTCAACCACTCCTTGTAGCCGGGGGAGCTCTTCAGGGTATGCCGGCGGAGGCGTCCGTCCGGCCGTTCGGCAAGGAGGTCGAGATGCTCCACGAGGCCCTCGATCCGGGTGAAGGCGCCGTCCTTTCCGCCTGATTCCACGCCGGTATGCTCCGCGAGGAGGTCGGCGCGGAGCCTGCGCAGGGAGCTCAGGAGGCGCCGCTGCCAGCGGTGCGCCGCTTCCCACGAGAGGTTCAGCTCCGTGTCCAGTCCCATGCTCCTGTTGGTGGTGTTTGCCGATCCGACGGTCAGGAAGCGGTCGTCCACCAGCAGGAGCTTCGAGTGGATATAAACGGGGACCTCCCTTCCGTCTTCCGCTGTCGCCGTCGTGTAATAGATGCCGAGGGAGTGCCCCGTCGCAGCGGCCGTATCCCGGAGGGAGCGGAGGATTTCCTCCTGCGAGACGCCGACGGCGATTTCCTCGACGAGGTCCTGCGGCATCTTCGGAAGGATGATGACGATCTGGAGCTTCGGCCGCCCGGCTTCCCGCATCCTGTCCAGGAGCGCCTGATAGAGGGCGCACGAGCTGAAATACTGGTTTTCGAGGTAGATGAGCCTCTGGGCCGCTTGGAGTGCATCGAGGTAGAGGGAGCGGATCTCCCGTATCGAAAAGGGGGACCCGGTGAGGGTCGCGGCCTGGGTGCGGCTCAGGGACGCCCAGCGTGCGGCGAGAGGCACCCCCGGCTCCTGCTCGGGCAGATACGCCCCTTTCCGGGCGGGGGGCAGCACAAGGTCCTCCCCCGAGGCGCTCTTCCAGCGCGAGACGAACAGCTCGCTCAGACGCTCCGCAAGCGGTCCGGAAAAGTAGGCCTGCACTTCGTGGTAGGGGCCGTAGAATTTGCCGTCCGGATTCATCCGCGAGGGGTTCAGCGCCGCGTGCCTGCGGTCGTCCCACCTGCCGGCGCAGATGTCCATGCCCCCTGCAAAGGCCACTGCGCCGTCGATCACCGTGAACTTCTGGTGCTGGCTCGCGCCGAGCGCGTGGCTGCCGTCGAAGCGGAACGAGAGGCGCTCGCTGGTCATCCAGTTGAATATCCATTCCTGGAGCCACTCGCGCTCCATGAGGAAAATGATGCTGAAGTCCCATGCGAGGATGTAGATCCGGAGGGAGGGATTCAGTTCGCAGAGGCTGTTGAGAAAGGCGAGGAAGCGGACGTCGCCCCGGGCCTCCTTCATGTCCTCTCCGCGGAGAAGGGCCGTCTCGCTGTCGAATTGCCAGCCGGAGATGAGGAGGTAGTCCCGGGCGTTCAGCGCCGCATGGTAAAAGAGGCGGTAATAATCGCGCCCGTCCACCAGGACCCCCGACCCGTCCACCTTGCCGGTGTGCCAGCAGTTACGGCCTTTTCTGAGTATCCGCTTCATGGCTGCTCGCCCCTCTCTTCCTCTTCCGGAGCCCCCTGCAGGGGGGCGGCGGCTTCAGATGCTTACTTCGACGATAAGCGGGAGGTGGTCGGACGCGGTGCTCGTCATCCGGGTCCGGGGCACCTGGAGGTCCCTGACCATGACTTCATTGCTGGAAAAGATGTGATCGATGCGCGCCAACGGATAGATGCTCGGATAGGTGTTGCGCGGCCGTGCGAGGGAATGGGAGAGCTGCACGTCCCGGAGACTGCCGCGGAACCGCTTGTATACGGACGAAAAGGGCAGGGCATTGAGGTCTCCGCAGACCACGAGGGGCGCAGTGCAGCACGAATGCGACGCCCACTCCGGGCCGAGGAGCGTATCGGCCTGTACATGGCGCTCCTTCCGGTGGAGTCCCAGGTGCGTGGTAAAGACCTGAAGCTCCTTGCCGCCCACACTGACGGAGGCCCACAGGGCGCCCCGTTTTTCGTGGCGGCGGTGCGGGAAGCCGGGAAGGGTGCCTGCCTTCACCATCCTCATGGGGAGCCGGCTCAGGATCGCGTTGCCGAACTGCTCCTCTCCGATCTGAAACGAAGGATGGAAATGGAAGTCCATATTCAGGTGCTCCGCTATCCTGGCTGCCTGATGTACCTTGTCGGTGCGCTTCCTGCCTACGTCCAGCTCCTGGAGGGCCACCACATCGGGCTCGTACTGGGCGATGATGGCGGCGATCCGCAACGGAGCGACCCTGCTGTCCCGTCCGATGCAGCTATGCACGTTATATGTCATGATGCGCAACGATCTGCTGCTCATTGAAACAATGCGTCTGCTATGATGCGTGCTCCGCGCCGGGGAGCACCGGAGCGGCAGTATCCGGGTGAAGAGGTGAATTCCGGGGGATTACGAAGACAGTCACGCTGCGAAGCACTCCAGCTCTAGTATACCACAGCTTCCGCCCCCTCCGCATCCGGGAGCGGTCCTTCCGCACCGCCTCGAAGGCCTCACTTCTGTATTTTTTCGAATTTGTCGGTCGCGGGATTGAAAGAGAAGATGTCTCCTGTCCTTATGTCGTAGTACCATCCGTGGAGATGCAGCGCCCCTTCCTCCAGCGCTTTCAGGACAAAAGGATATGTCTGGATGTTGCTCAGTTGCAGGAGAACGTTTTCCTCCTCGACGATCCTCCTCCGCACCTCCTCGGAGGCGTGCGCGGAGGGATAGAAACGGTTGACGATGTGGCGTACGGGGGAGGCCAGTTTCATCCATTCCCGGAAGTGGTGCATTCCCTCGAACGCCTCCTCTTCCATGAAAAGCGCCTGCATCGCACCGCAGTTTGAGTGCCCGCATACGATAATATCGGTCACCCTCAGCCCCATGACGGCGAACTCCATGGCGGCCGCAACGCTGTTCTTGTCGTTGATGGCGTCATGCGGGGGGACTATGTTGCCGACGTTCCGCACGATGAAGAGCTCGCCCGGCCTGCTCTGCGTTACGAGGTTGGGGTCCACCCGCGCGTCCGCGCAGGTGATGAAGAGCACCTCGGGAGTCTGCCGCTCCGAGAGTCTCCTGAAGAAGTCCTCTTCCTTCTTGAAAAAAGAATTTTGAAAGGTATGGATGCCCTTGTAGAGCTTTTCCACGAGCGCGCTCCCAATAAAAAGACCTTTACCGCAAACAGGGGGCATTTGTGGTAAAGGTCCTGCTTTCAAGTACTTCTTGTCAGCGGTGCCGGCCGGATACGGGTTTCCGTATCGGACGTGACGACGCTCTCCGCTGCTTCAGCTACTCCCTTTACTATGCTACGTAGCTTACCCGACACCCTGAAAAATGTCAATCGCCGGGCTCTCCAGCGTACGGCGCTGCCGGCTTCCTTTGCGTTCCTGGGGGAAAGTGCTACTATTTGGAAGAGGAATTCGCATGAGAAGCGCACCCACGGAAAGATGCGGGTATACGGGGCGACCGTCCTCTGCTTTCTCCTCTTACCGGGAGGTCTCCCCATCGGGGCCCCCCTGCCGGGGAAACATCATGAAAAGAGACCGGGCAAAGGTCATTGCGTTCGTCCTTCTGATCGCCGCGGTGCTCGTGCTGCGTTTCACGGTATTCGGCGAATACATTTCTTTTTCGAGGCTGAAGGAAAACAGCGGAGTCCTGTGGCGGTACGTGGATGCCCATTATTACAGGGCGGTGGCGGTCTTTATCGCCCTGTATCTCTCCACCGCTTTCTTCCTCCCCGGAACGCTGGTGCTCACCATTGCCGGGGGCTTTCTGTTCGGAGCGCTTCCGGGCGCCCTCTATGCGACTGCGGGAGCGCTCCTGGGCTCCTCCCTCGCCTTCTTCTCCGCACGGTATCTGGCGGGAAACTGGGTGCACGAGAAATACCGCTTTCATCTGTCGTGGCTCAATGAGGAGATACGGAAGAACGGCCCCCTCTACCTGCTCACCCTCCGCGTTCTTCCGTTTGCCCCTTTCTTCCTCGTAAACTTTCTGGCAGGACTCTCCGGTACGCCGTACCGGACCTTCCTGTGGACGACCTTGGTGGGGATGTGCCCCGGCGCGGCCGCGTTCAGCTTTGCGGGCCAGCAGCTCCGGACCCTCTCTTCCCTGCAGGATATTTTCTCGCCGGGCTTCATCCTGGCCCTGGCCCTGATGACGCTTCTTCTCCTCGGCCCGATCCTCTGGAAAAAAAGGCAGAGAGAAAACAGAGAGAGACAGAGTAAAACAGGGTGAAGCAGGTACCTACAGATCAAAACGGGAAAAAATAGAAATCAGAGTGTCTGGTTTATTCCGCTTCACTCTATCTTTATCTTTGCTCTGCCTTTATTGTGCGAGCTGTTTCAGATTGTCGCACGCCTTCTGGTTTCCCATATCGCATACCCTTTGGAAATCGGCGGCGGCCTTCTGCACGTAGGCGAATCCGCGCGAAAAGTAGGCTTCCGCATGGGACGGCTTCAGGGAGATGGCCTTATTGAAGTCCTCGATGGCCTCGTCGTAATTGCCTCTCCGGGACCGGGCCACCCCGCGGTTATGGTACGCCTCGACGTAGTCGGGCTTGAGGGAGAGGGCGCGGGTGTCGTCTTCGATGGCCCGCGGGTAGTCGCCCTTCTTGAAATAGGCAAGTCCCCGGTTATGGTACAGTTCGGCGTCGTGGGGCTGGGGATACAGGGACGCCGCCTTCGTGAAGTCCTCAATCGCCTCGTCGTATCTGCCGGTCCGGTAGTAGGAGAGGCCCCGGTAATAATACGCGTCCGCCACGTCCGGGACCAGCGAAAGCAGGCTGCTGAACTCCTTTATGGCCCGGTCGTACCGGCCCTCGTTGAAGGCGGCGCCGGCGCTGTCGAAGAGGGCCTGCGGGTCTGCCGCCGCTGCGGCGGCAGTGCAGGGCAGGAAAACCAGCACGATCCAAAAAAAGATACGCTGTATCGTATGCATACGTCACTCCTCTGTGAGACAGGATGTGCGGCGAAGTGCCGTCGGGAAATAGTATACCGTACTCCGGAGAGGTATTTCTTCAGGGCGCGCCCCTCTTTGTTGACAAGCCCTTTTTTGTCTGCTATAAGTTTATTGAGAAGGGTACTTAGATAGCTTCCTCCGCCGACGCATCTCTCCTCGTTCTCTTTCAGGACACGGCAAGGGAGGAAACCTTTGCACAGAACGCAGCAGGCGCGTGATCCGAACCTTTCGCGCCCCGGGCAGAAGAGAGTGCGCCCGCACACCTGAACGGCAGACCGATTCCGGAACAAACAACAAGGGAACTGTATTAACCTGCAGCACCGGATTTCCCGGCACACACCGGCACGCACTACGCCAAGCGGACACCCTTTTCCCGCAGGAGTCCTTTCCCGGTACACGCCGGAGGGCGCTGCGGCGGAAGCCGCTTCCCCCTGCGTTCAGGAGGGGAGCAGGCGGGGGAAAACGCAGACCATCTTTACAGGAGGCAACCATTGGGCAAGCACATCTTGATTACCGGAGGAGCAGGCTTCATCGGTTCGCATCTGGCAGACGAGCTGCTCAGGCGTGGATACCGCGTCCGCGCCCTCGACAATCTCTCCGAGCAGGTGCACGGCCCTGAACGGCAGAGGCCCGACTATCTGAACCCCGCAGTGGAGCTGCAGATCGGCGACGTGAGGGACCCCGCGGCCGTGGAGCGCGCCCTCGAAGGCATCGACGCAGTCTACCACTTTGCCGCGGCGGTCGGCGTGGGGCAGAGTATGTACGAAGTCGAAAAGTACCTGGATGTGAACACGAGGGGGACCGCGGTGCTCCTCGAAGCCCTGATCAAAAAGCCGGTGGAGAGGCTGGTGGCGGCATCGAGCATGAGCATCTACGGGGAGGGGCTCTACTACTCGCCCGACAGCAGGGTGTACCGGGAGGCGAAGCGCGACCTCGAGCAGTTGAAGCGCGGAGATTGGGAGGTGCGCAACGAAGAGGGAGACGTGCTGGTCCCCATTCCGACGCCCGAAAGAAAGCCCCCCGTCCTTACCTCCGTCTACGCCCTCTCGAAATACGATCAGGAGCGGGCGTGCCTGCTGATCGGGCGCGCCTACGGCATCCCCACCGTCGCCCTCCGCTTTTTCAACGTGTTCGGGATACGCCAGGCCTTTTCAAACCCGTATACCGGGGTGCTCGCCATCTTTGCGTCGCGCCTCCTCAACGGCAAGTCGCCCCTCATCTACGAGGACGGCTACCAGCAGAGGGACTTCGTCAGCGTATACGACGTGGCGCTGGCCTGTCGTCTCGCCCTCGAAACGCCCGAGGCAGCGGACACGGTGTTCAACATCGGGAGCGGCTCTCAATATACGATCCTGGAAGTGGCCGAGCGCATGGCCGAGGTTTTCGGTAAGAGGTACATCCGTCCGGAAGTGACCGGAAAATACCGCATGGGAGACATCCGGCACTGCTTTGCCGATATCACGCTTGCGCGGCAGATCCTGAAGTTCGACCCGCGCATCGGCCTCGAAGAAGGGCTGGTCGAGTTGAGCGAATGGCTGGAGGGCAAAGTAGCGCACGACCGCATCGAAGAGGCGAGCGCGGAGCTTGCCGGGCGGGGGCTTACCGTATGAGCGGACTGCAAAGGGCAGGAGCGAAGGGGAAGGCCCGCAGCAAGCCCCTCCACAGGGGCAGCGCGTATGCGACGCCTACGGCGGCGGGGGGCTCCCCCGTGATCGGGCTGGCGGAGTGCTTCCGGCCCGGCGAGTACGACCGTGTGGAGCGGGTCCTTTCCTCTCTGCGCGCCCTGCGCGTCTGCGAACTCCGCACCGAGGTTTCCTGGGCGGAATGCTCCACTCCCGGGGGGCTGGAGTGGTTCGACTGGCTGATTCCCCGGCTGGCGCAGGAGGCCTCCCTCCTGCCCTGTTTTCTTGCCACGCCCCCCTCTCTCGGAGCGGCTCCGAGGACCTCTTCCCCTCCCCGTGAACCCGGGGCGTATGCCGACTTCCTCGGGAAGGCCCTCGACCGGTGGGGAGAGCACTTCCGCTCCGTGGAGCTCTGGAGCGAACCGAACAACCCGGCCTGCTGGGACAGGAGGCTCGATCCGGAGTGGCGGATCTTCTGCGCGATGTTGCAGAGCGCCGCGTCCCTGGCGCGCAAAAGGGGCAAGAGGACGGTGCTGGCGGGAATGCGGCCTTTCGATCCGCAGTGGTTCCGCCTGATCTGCGGGCAGGGCCTCATGGCCTCCATCGACGTGGTGGGGGTGCGCGGCTTTTCCGGCATGGGGGAGGTCGAGGGGAGCGAATGGGCCGCGGTGATTCCGGAGCTCCGGGGCGAGCTGAAAAGGCATTCCCTCAAGCGGGAAATCTGGATTACCGGCGTGGGGCATTCTACCTGGAGGCTCGACGAGCTGGGCCAGGTCCGGGAATTCGTCAGGGCGGCGGAGACCCCGGTGGAGCGCGTTTACTGGAGTACGGTATGCGACCAGCCCGATACCGCCTCTGCAGCGGAGGAGGCGCCGGGGGACGAGCTGAAAAGGCATCTTGGCATCAGGAAGGCGGACGGCACTCCCAAGCTCCTCTATCGGCTCTGGGAAAACGGGGGAGTCGAAGCGGCGCGCGAGCTCCTGAACATGAACTCCCATCCCCTGCGCAAACAGAACTTCCGCCAAAAACCTTCACTCATCCTCGGCGGTGCCGGGTTCATCGGGACGAACCTCGCCCACCGCCTGCTCCAGTCGGGCAAACCGGTGCTGGTCTACGACACTCTCTCCAGGCCGGGAGTGGAGAGGAACCTCCGCTGGCTGCGCGCGACCCATGGAAACCGCGTGCAGGTGGAGATCGCGGACGTGTGCGACAGGCGCGCGCTCCGCCCCGCCGTGCGCTGCGCGGACCAGGTCTACCATCTCGCCGCGCAGGTGGCGGTGACCACGAGCCTGGTGCAGCCGCTGCACGACTTCACCGTCAATGCGTGCGGCACCGTCACCCTGCTTGAGGAGCTGCGCGCGCTGGACGCTCCCCCTCCCCTCCTCTTCACCTCGACCAACAAAGTCTACGGGGGGCTTGGGGGAATGGAGCTCGTCGTCCAGGGGAAGCGCTACGCGCCCGCCGATCCCTCCATCAGGCTCACCGGGATCGGCGAGGGGTGTCCGCTCGACTTTCACAGCCCTTACGGCTGCTCAAAGGGGGCCGCCGACCAGTATGTCGTCGATTATGCGCGCACCTTCGGCCTTCCCGCCGCGGTCTTCCGCATGAGCTGCATCTACGGCCCGCACCAGTACGGAACGGAGGACCAGGGATGGGTCGCCTATTTCCTCATCAGTGCGCTGGAGGGGAGGCCCCTCACCATCTTCGGGGACGGCATGCAGGTGCGCGATGTGCTCTTCGTCGACGACCTCGTCGATGCGTTTCTCCTCGCCCAGGAGGGCATGCAGCGCATTGCGGGACAGGCCTTCAACATCGGCGGGGGGCCGGCGAACACCCTGAGTCTCCTTGAGCTCCTCTCCTTCATCGGAGAGCTGCACCGCGGGAAGCCGCAGACCCTTTTCGACGCGTGGCGCGCCGGAGACCAGAAGTACTACGTGTCCGATTCGGAGAAATTCAGGAACGTCACCGGCTGGGAGCCCCGCGTGGGCGTCGAGCAGGGAGTGAGAAAACTCTACGAGTGGCTGCGCATGGCGCGTGGAATACCCCTGCCGCTCCGGGAGCCGGATAAAGAACCGCATGAAGTGTGCGCTGATTAATCCCAACTGGACGTTCCGGGGCAGCGTCTACTTCGGATGCCGCGAGCCCCATCTTCCCCTCGAGTACGGGTACGCGAAGGCACTCCTGGAAAATGGGGGGCATGAGGTCCTCCTCGTGGACGGCCGGAGCGAGGCCCTGTCGCCGGGTGAAATCCGGGAGCGCGTCGCGGGCTTCGCCCCTGATCTCGCGGTGGTCACCACGGCGCCCAGCTACCTTTTCTGGCGCTGCGCCCCTCCTGAGCTGCGGGTGCCGAAGGAGACAGCCGCGGTGCTCCGCACGGTATGCGGGACCCTCGCTGCGATCGGCCCCCACGGCTCCGTTACTCCCGTTTCCGTCCTGGAGAAGCTCGGCGTGGAGGTGGTCATCATGGGGGAAGGGGAGGAGATCATCCCGCTCCTTGCCGCGCGGGAGAGGAGGGAATGGGGAGACGTGCCTTCCGTGTGCTACCGGGAAAACGGGACGATACGGGTGCAGGGAGGACCGCATGCGAGTGATCTGTCCCGGCTCCCCGCCCTGCACTGGCCTGATGCGACAATCAGGGGGCATTGTCACCACCACCACCGCTTCGAGGTGCCGCCCTCCTCTCCGGGGGCCGAGCTGGAAGCGTCGCGGGGGTGTCCCTACCGGTGCTCTTTCTGCGCGAAAGGGGCGTTCCGTGACCGGTACCGGAAGCGCCCCCTTTCCGTGGTGCTGGAGGAGGTGGACGGCCTCCTTGCCCAGGGAGTCGGTTACCTCTATTTCATCGACGAAATCTTCCTGCCCGACCGCGGCCTGCTGAGAGCCCTCGGGGAGCGGGAGGTGAAGTTCGGCATCCAGACCCGCATCGACCTCTGGAGCCACGAGATGCTCGACCTCCTCGGCAGCGCGGGGTGCGTTTCCATCGAGGCGGGGATAGAGAGCATCAGCGAAAGGGGCCGAGCCCTTCTGGAAAAGAGCTGCTCCCTCTCCACGGAGGCGCTGCTCGATCTCCTCATCCGTGCGCGAAAGAGTGTTCCTTTCGTGCAGGCCACCCTGCTCGACGCCCAGGTGGATACGCCCGAAGACACGGAGCGCTGGAGGCGCTTTCTCCTCGACTTCGGGATATGGGCGAATAAGCCGGTTCCGGTGTTCCCCTATCCGGGATCCCGCGAGTACGAAAAGAGGTGGGGTCCCCCCGACGCACGGGCATGGGAGAGGGCGCATGCCTACTACCTGGAAAAGTACCGCTCCTTCAGCGATATCCAGGAGAGCCGGCTGCTCCCCCTCGAATGCCTCGAAAGGGAGGCAGCGGAATGAGCGGAGCAGGGAGGATGCCGGAAAGGGTGCTGATGACCGCCGATACGGTGGGAGGAGTCTGGACCTATTCACTCGAACTGGCGCGCGCGCTCGGGTCGCGGGGAACCGGCGTGGCCCTGGCCACCATGGGCGCCCCCCTCACCCTCTCCCAGCGTGAGGAGGCCTCACGGGTGCCCGGAATGAGGGTCTTCGAGAGCGACTACCGCCTTGAGTGGATGGAGGATCCCTGGGACGACGTGCAGGAGGCAGGGGAATGGCTGCTCGGCCTGGAAGAGGCGCTGCAGCCGGACATCATCCATCTGAGCGGATATGCCCACGGGGGGCTGCCCTGGCGCGCCCCGACGGTGATGGTGGCGCATTCGTGCGTCCTGTCGTGGTGGAGCGCGGTGAGAGGGGGCGCGGCGCCGCGGGTGTGGGAGAGATACCGGAGAG
>JAXLZK010000016.1:14722-75458 GCA_046350935.1 Thermodesulfovibrionales bacterium | reverse complement strand
TCAGGAGGTTTCTGTCCAATTCGATTCTCATGATGCGTTCCCCGGTAGCTTCAATCGGTTATTGGCTGGCAGCTGGCATCTATTATCCTGATTTGCTCATGATTATGCAAACAAAGATTTGGAAGATGCCAAACAGGAGAAGATCGTACACGGGGAGGTTACAACCTTTCATCCAGACTACCTTGTCGCACAGGACACCTGCTATGCAGGCTGCATCATGATGATCACCTCAGCGGGCGGACACCATTGGAGAGACACCGTTACCAGTGTACAGAGGAACATGCCTTTAACACAAGAATAGCAATACCTTTGCCTGTACGTCACGAAAATTGCAGCGAATCATGAGAGGACGGGGGAGCACTCCTTATCCGCTCTCACCGCAGGGTGGAGGACACCTGCTGCAGAGGGAGGGCAAAGTCCGCCAGATGGGGTAGCGTAGGCTGGGTGACATAGCAGTAATCGGCACTCCTGCTGAAAGAGCCGGTTTCGGCGACTGCGGCAACAAAGCGGAGCTGACTCAGATCCATTCTTTATTTATAGCATATAACAATGAATGACATGTGAAAAAAGAATTTCTCCTTGAAAGAGGGTCTTTATTATACTTTATTATACTTTGTTATTCTCAATTAGCCGGTCGTTGTGCCGGTAACCCTGAATCGTAAAGGAGAAAGAAAAAATGGTGAACCTTCAGATTACCATGAGAATCGCCGCCGGGGACCGTGCCGCAGCCGCGGCCGTTTACAACAAGTACAAGCAACGCTTTCTGCAGGAAGTCCCGGGCACCGCATCGAAGGACCTGCTCGTGCGCGAGGAGGACGTCCAGGTAGCGCACGTTTTTGATTCCGAGGAGCATGCAAAAGGCTATCTCAATTCCGACCTGTTCACAAAAGAGGTAGTAAAAGCCCTGGAGCCGCTGCTGCAGGACGCCCCCGATATCCTTCTCTACGAAACGGTTTGATCCCCGGGCGCAACGTAACAACTACTTCCATATAAGGAGGGAACCCATGGAGCAAAAGGTAGGAGTAAAGGTCTCAGGAAAAGAAATAGCTATTCATGTGGAAAGCGTTGGTGACAAAGGTACTGCTTTGTTGATGGTACACGGCATTCCGACAAATGCGCGTCTGTGGAGACACGTTCAAAATCATTTAAAGGACAGTTACCGGACTCATGCCATGGATATGATCGGCTACGGTCAATCCGACATGCCGATTGATGAAGTGAAGTATACGCTCCACAACCAGGCCGAGGCGATAAAAGGGGTCATCGAGGGGTTGGGCCTAAAGGGGAACGTCGTCCTCGTCGGCCACGACCACGGAGGGGGTGCATCGCAGATCTTCGCTTCAAAATACTGCGACTACCTGAGCCGGCTCATCCTCATTAATCCGGTGAGCTTCGACTACTGGCCCGTCCTGGAAGTGGAGGCGCTCAGCGCATTGGCAGGTGCTTCGGAAGAAGCACTGAAAATGGCTTTCGGTCAGGCAGCAGCGTCTTTCCCGGGATTACTGCGGACGGGGAGCTACGAAAAAACCGCCTTCACCGATCAGAACATAAAACAGAACTATCTCCAGTTCTGGGGGCGTGGGCCGGGCCTCACCGGCTTCAAATCCCTGATCAAGGCCTGTTCGGAGCCCTCCAACGAGGAAACACTGGGCATAGATTATTCCCGTATCACCTGCCCCACTATGGTCTGCTGGGCTCTCAATGACGCGTGGATGCCAAAGGAAGCCGCAGTGCGCTTAAAAAAAGCGATCAAAGGGCCGGTACGCCTCGAGTTCATTGAACGGGCGGGACACTGGGTGCAGGAGGACCGTCCCGACGCGGTGGCGGCATACATCGATGACTTCATAACAGAATGGGAGGGAGTAAGGGTCTGATCGAAGACTTTCGATCTAGTACTACAGTGCTACACGGCAAAGGAGTATACTTCAGTTATAAGGTAAAAGAGGGCCCCATGGCGGTCATAGGTATGCACATAGATGCGAGGAGAGTGAAGGGCTGTCAGATCGGATTCTTTCAGTCGTACCATAGCCGACAGGGGTAAACTCTGCTTGACCGTGAGTTGTATCTTGCCCAAAGAGGGGGCAGAGGACACGCAAAAGGGTGCGGAGACGGGAGTTCCTGGGAACAGAAATTTTTGACAGAGCCTTTACGTCGTAGAAATAAAGGAGGTGATCACCATGAGGATTTTTGGAAAAATACTACTCACGCTGCTGCTGACGGTAGGCGCTTTCTCCCTCTCCTTTGCAGCCGGCAATGCTGAGAGGGGGAAAAAGCTCTTCAATGATCCGAAGTTTGCCGGGGGGACATCCGGGAGCTCCTGCAGCACGTGCCATCCGAACGGCAAAGGATTGGAGAGAGCGGGAGAGAAGGGGAGAACTGAATGGAAAAATCCGGGGGGAACATGGCTGACCCTTGAGGACGCGAATAATGTATGTATTATGATGGCCAATAAGGGCAAGACCATCGATCCCCGGTCGCAGGACATGAAGGATCTGGTAGCGTATATCAAATCGCTGAGCGGGAAGGAGAAGTAGTTCCAGGAGGAAGGACGGGGGAGAGTGTTAATCTGCTGAGCGCAATAAAGAGGTAACAGCTATCCTCCGTTATCGTCAAAAGAGGGGAGAGAATTTCCCTCTCCCTCTTTGCCCTTCCTCAAACAACCTGCGCTATCTATTCTGAAGGCCTGTCGCTATCGGACAGGTCCAGAAATGCATCCTCCATGATAGGACTGAACCGCTAAGCCGGGAGAAGCAACCATACTCCTCCATGTCCACCAGCAGGAAGACGGCATGGGAGCAGAGCGTATAAGCCGATGCGAGGACGACATCTCCCTCTTCACCGGTATTTGAACGCTCCGGGGAAATTTTTCTCATTGAACCTCTCGACTTTCAGAATCGGGGGGATCTGGATGGCGGGGGGAGCCTTATTCTGAAAAACCGACACTTCAGGCAAGGAACCATTTCACACACGGGATATAGTGGCAAACAGTGTATCCGCTTGCCCGTCTGTGTGCCGGTAAGGGGGATAACAGGACAAAAAGAAAAGAAACCCCTGAAGCGGTCGCAGAACAACTCTATTTGTAGTGGAGACTGCGAAGTACAGGAAGAAAGAGGATGTGCACCGATTATTTTGCTTTGCCTGACTTCCTTGTCCGCGAGAGGAGATACTCCCTCAGTGCGACTGCCTGGTTGTATTCGGTATCGTGCGCTGAGAACAGGAGCGTCAGTCGCCCCTGCGCGGCCTGATCGAGGAGCTTTGCCACCGTCCCTGGTTGAGCGTCAAGCTCCGAAAAATAACGGTTTTTGAAATCTCTCCACTTCGTTCGATCGTGGCCGAACCGCTTTCGCTAGGCCGTGCTCGGTGCCGCATCCTTCAACCACAGGTCGGCTTGTGCTCGCTCTTTCGTCATGCCGCGCGGCCACACCCGGTCCACAAGCACGCGAAAGCCGTCGTGCAGATCAGGAGGCTCGTACACCCGTTTTATCCGAATATCCATCATTATTTCATTACGGACGAGATGAGGTGTCCCTACGCCAGAGGCAGGCACTTTATCGCAGCGAGCACGCTCTCCCTGAGTTCCGCCGGAGTGCGCCTTTCGGTAAGCAGCTTGCCGTTGTCCATGACGGGAACGAGCGCCTCCTCGAAAATTCCGCCGCAGGGGCAGGGCGGCGGAGGCGCGGAGAGCGGAATGACCTTTCTCGTGCCGCACTGCGGGCAGGCGAGGACCCTCTTGGCGCCGGACCATTTCCCCCTCTTGGCGAGGGGCTTGCCCTCCACTTCCACGATGTCCATGCCGAAGTCGACGACCGGGGCGTTGCTGATGGACGTTCCGATTCCGTACCCGTCCACAAGAGGGTTCAGCACGGGTATGTCCTCCTCGGAGATCCCGCCGCTCGCGTAGAATTTTACATGGCCGTAGCCCCGCATATCGAGCTCCCAGCGGACCTCTTCGAGGATGCGGTAGAAGTTGCCCCGGCGCGAGGAGGGAGTGTCGAAACGGAGCGCATGGAGCTTCTCCCCGAGGAGTTCGGCGACGTTCAGACTTTCGAATTTTTCATCGAGGAAGGTGTCGATCAGAGCGACCCTCTTTATCTTCGGATCGAGGGCTCTGTCATAGGCTTTGACCGCTTCGACAGTAGAGCCGAAGCAGATGATGAGGGCATGGGGCATCGTCCCCATCGGGTCCTCATGGATCATTTCGCCGGATTTCACGACGGATACGCCGTCGCATCCTCCGATAAAAGCGTTCCGTTCGATCATGGGCGCGAGGACGGGGTGCATCCTCCGCGCGCCGAAGCTGATCACCAGGCGGTCTCCGGCCAGGCTTTTGAAGCGCGCCGCTCTCGTCGCGATGCCTGAAGCCTGGCAGAGGAGGCCGAGGAGAGCGGTCTCGTAGACACACATATCCTGGTATTTCCCCTCCAGCTCCATGACGGGCTCGTAGGGATAGAAGACGGAGCCTTCCGGCATCGCCCGTACCCGGAGCGGAAGGCGCTGCAGCAGGGTCAGCGCTTCTTCGAGACCTGCCAGGACGCCCCAGGGCCATTTTTCGGGAAAACTCTTCACGATGAGCTCCGCCCGCACCGTCTTATTGATACCCTCTGCCCGGAGCACCTTCAGGGTGCGGTCGAAATAGACGTCGGTGATCCTGCCCTCGATAATGTCTCTCGTGTCAGCCGTATGAAACATTCCTCCTCCTGTATCAGTGGGAAACCGTCTTTCTGCACACCCTATACCATTTTTGCTCCAAGAACGTTTTTCATGACAAGGTTTCTTGATTTCACTATAGAATAGCGCAAAAGAAAAGGCAATGCAAAAACAGGGAAAAAGCGGGGAAAGGGCACGGCGCCGGCAGGGGGGAGGAAGCAGGGGAGGAATCCCGGTAAAAGCGTTCGCAGATTGACAATAGGAGGGGGACTGCTAAAATTTAAGTAAATCAGGATCACTTACCTGTTCAGGGCCTACGTCGGAGTCCCTCTTGCCGATTCAGTAGAAACCGCAAAAGAAAGGCAGGGAGAAGCGCTATGGAAATAACGGAAAGGAGAGCAAAAGGGGGGGGAAAAGGGTACGGTGCAGCGGTCGTAGGCAGAGAAGAGATAGAGCGGCTGGCCCGGTTGATCCGCTATTTCATCCTCGTGTCCACCACCGCAGCGGGCTCCGGTCATCCCACCTCGTCGCTCTCCGCTGCGGACCTGACTGCGGCCCTCCTGTTCAGCGGCATTTTTCGCTATGATGCCGAAAGACCCGATTTCCCCAATAACGATCGCCTTATTTTTTCAAAAGGACATGCCTCGCCGCTCCTCTACGCACTCTGGGCGGCCGCCGGGAAAGTGCCGGAAGGCGACCTGCTGAAGCTGCGCACCCTGGGCAGTCCGCTGGAAGGACACCCCACACCCGACTTCCGCTACGTTGAAGCCGCCACCGGCTCCCTGGGCCAGGGGCTTTCCGTCGGGGTGGGGATGGCGCTGAACGCCAGGTACCTCGACAAGCTCCCTTACCGCACCTACGTCCTCCTCGGGGACAGCGAGATGGCGGAGGGGTCGCAGTGGGAGGCGATGCAGCTGGCCGCATACTACGGGCTGAACAACCTTATCGGCATTATCGACGTCAACCGCCTCGGACAGCGGGGGGAAACGATGTACGGGCACGACGTAGGGGCCTACGAAGAGCGCATCGCCTCCTTCGGATGGGACACCCGCGTCATCGATGGCCACGACATCGAGGAGATCCTGGATGCATACGGGTATGCAACCCGCAGTTCCGAAAAGCCGGTGATGATCATTGCCAGGACCATAAAAGGAAAGGGAGTGTCGTTCCTTGAGGACAAGAACGGCTGGCATGGCAAGGCCCTGAACAGGGAGCAGCTCGAAAAGGCGTTGCAGGAGATGGGGGAGGTGGACAAGGGGATCAGGGGGACGATCGCGAGGCCGGAGGAGCTGTATCCGGAGAGGCGGGAGGCGCAGCAGGCGGAGGGGATCTCCTACGAGCCCGGCAAGGAGGTCGCGACGAGGATGGCGTACGGAAAAGCGCTGAAGAGGCTCTTCCCGCAGTTCCCCGACATGGTGGTCCTCGATGCGGAGGTGAGCAATTCGACCCATGCCGATATTTTCAAGGAGGCCTATCCCGAAAGATTTTTTGAAATGTATATTGCGGAGCAGAATATGGCGGGTGCCGCCCTTGGGCTTTCGTGCAGGGGAAAGGTCCCCTTTGTCTCCACCTTTGCCGCCTTCTTCACCAGGGCCTTCGACCAGATCAGGATGAGCCGGTATTCGAGGGCGAACGTAAAGTACGTCGGGTCTCATGCGGGGGTCTCTATCGGACAGGACGGGCCCTCCCAGATGGGGTTGGAGGACCTCTCCCTTTTCAGGTCGCTCGGCGAATGCGTGGTGTTCTATCCGTCCGATGCGGTGGCGACCGAGAGAATGGTGGAAGAGGCCGCCCGCCACCGGGGCATGGTATACATTCGGACGACACGGGAGAAGACCCCTGTTCTCTACGACGCGGGCGAGGAGTTCCCCATAGGGGGGAACAAGGTGCTGCGCCGGAGCGAAGGGGACAAGGTCGCCGTGGTGGCCGCGGGGATCACCCTTTTTGAGGCCCTTGCGGCGCACGAGGAGCTGAAGAAGGAAGGGATAGCGGTCCGGGTGATCGATCTGTATTGCGTCAAACCCATAGAACCGCGCTCCTTGAAGGAATCCCTGGGAAAGGCTCCCGTCGTCATCACCGTGGAGGACCACCACCCCGAGGGGGGGCTCGGAGAGGCGGTGCGGAGCGCCCTTGCGGGCGAAAGTATTCCGGTGTACTCCCTCGCGGTGCGCAGGATACCGAAGAGCGGAACGCCTGAAGAGCTCCTCGCGTACGAGGAGATTGCGAAAGAATCGATCATGAAGAGAGTGAGGGAGGTTGTATGAAGCCGGACACCATCGCATCGAGAATTTTTCTGGACGGCGGGAACCCCGACGAGACGAAGGAGATCATCCGTCTCCTCGGTTTTCTCGACGGTCAGACCACGAATCCGACCCTGATCTCGAAAAATCCCCGTGCGAAAGAGCATCTCGAACACGGCGGCGCCTTCACTGAAGGGGAGATTACGGAGTTTTACCGTGAGGTGGTGGCGAGGATATCGTCCATGATCCCGCGGGGGTCCGTGTCGGTGGAGGTGTACGCGGACCCGTCCACGAAGGCTGAGGAGATGCTGTCGATGGGGAGGGAGATGTTTTCGTGGATTCCCAATGCCCATGTGAAATTCCCCACCTCCGGGGAGGGGCTGAAGGCCGCAGAGCAGGCGGTGCGCGAGGGGATGCGCGTGAATATGACGCTCTGCTTCTCGCAGGAGCAGGCCGCTGCGGTCTATGCCGCGACGCGGGGGGCGGCGCAGGGAGATGTCTTCGTCTCCCCCTTTATCGGGAGACTCGACGACAGGGGAGAAAACGGCATGGACCTGATCGAGCATGTCCTCGCCATGTACCGGAAGGGGGACGGTCACGTGGAGGTGCTGACCGCCAGCGTCAGAAGCCTGGACCATTTGTTGGATGCCCTGAAGCTGGGGTCCGATATCATTACCGTACCGTATGAGATACTCAGGGAGTGGGGCGAGCGGGGCCTTCCCGTTCCCGATGAACGCTACCGGTACGAGGCGAAGGGGCTCAGGAGCATCCCGTACCGGGACATCGACCTGACGAAAAACTGGCGGGAATACGACCTGCGCCACGACCTCACAATAAAGGGGATGGAGAAGTTCTCTCAGGACTGGAACGCCCTGATAGGGCGTTCTGCCGTCGCACAAAGGTAACGCCGTGCGGGTGGCGATCGGCGCGGACCACGGAGGATATCCTCTCAAGGGCATTCTGCTTGATTTTCTAAGGGAAAAGGGGCACGAACCACTCGATTGCGGCGCGTACGGCCCAGAGCCCTCCGACTATCCTGACTTTGCGAGGGCGGTGGCGGAGGCGGTGCTCCGCAGAGACGCGGAGCGCGGAGTGCTCATCTGCGGAAGCGGGGTGGGGGCATCTGTCGCGGCGAATAAGTTCCCGGGCATCCGCTCCGCCGTCTGCCATGACTCCTTCTCGGCCCATCAGGGGGTAGAGGACGATAACATGAATGTCCTCAGCCTCGGGGCCAGGGTCGTCGGACCCGAGCTGGCGAAGGAGCTGGTCGGCTTTTTCCTCGACGCCCGTTTCTCCGGCGCGGAGCGGCATCTGAGGAGGCTCGAAAAAGTCGAAAAAATCGAAGGGGAGCACCGTGGGGTCTGCTATGAACTGGAGTGAGGCGGGCGTCATCGACAGCAGGTTTCTGCAGACATGCGATATCCGGGCGGACGAGTTCAAGCTGGAGCCCTTCGTGATGGTGATCTTCGGCGGTAGGGGAGACCTGAGCAGAAGGAAGCTCCTGCCCGCTCTCTATCACCTCTTCAGGGAGAAGGAGCTCGTCGATTTCGCTGTGCTCGGTTTCGGCGAGCCGCCCGCCGACGACGGACAGTACCGGGAGATGATGAAAGAGGCGCTCCTGACCCACGACACGGAAGGGTACGAGGAGAAAAAGTGGGAAGAGTTCGGACGGCATCTCTTCTTCCTCTCGGGAGTCTTCGAGGAGGAGAAGAACTACCGGAGACTCCAGGAAAAGATCGACAGCATCGGCATTGTCGCCCCCGGAGGAGCAAAGAATGTCATTTACTACCTCGCCGTCCCTCCGCAGGAGGCTCCCGTCATCGTCGAGAAGCTCAAGAAGTTCAATCTATGCAGGGAGACCTACGGGGCCAAGATCATCGTCGAAAAGCCCTTCGGTCACGACCTGCGCTCCGCGCGGGAGTTGAACAGAATACTGAACGACGCCTTCGATGAAGACCAGATCTACCGCATCGATCACTACCTCGGGAAGGACCCGGTGCAAAACATCATATTTTTCCGGTTTTCCAACGCTATTTTCGAGGAGATTTGGAACAGGCGCTATATAGACAATGTTCAGATAACGGTCGCCGAGGAGATCGGCATCGACAACAGGGGCGCCTTCTACGAGAGCGCAGGGGTGGTGCGGGACATTGTGCAGAACCATGTCATGCAGCTTTTCGGGCTTGTTGCCATGGAGGCCCCCATCGCCTTCAAAGCCGATTTCATCCGGGAGGAAAAGCTGAAGATCCTTCGCTCCGTGCGGCCCATGAGCGACGAGTATATCGCGGAGTATACGGCGAGGGGGCAGTACGGTCCGGGGCGGATACGGGGAGAGAGGGTCCCCGCATACCGGGAGGAGGAGAAGGTTTCCCCCCGCTCGAACATCCCCACGTTCTTTGCGGGCAGGTTCTATGTCGACAACCTGCGCTGGGCGGGGGTCCCTTTCTATATCCGTACCGGAAAGCGCATGGCCCGGCGGGTCACCGAAATATGCCTGCAGCTCAAGCAGCTGCCGCTCCGTCTCTTCGGTCGCACGTGCGACGTGGCGGAGCCGGATGTCCTCATCCTCACGATTCAACCGGATGAAAAAATCGCCCTGCGCTTCGGGGTGAAATACCCGTACTCCGAAAACCAGATCTATCCGGTCAGCATGGTATTCAGCTATAAAGAGGTCTTCCAGACCAAGATCCATCCTCCCTACGAGAGATTGCTGATGGACTGCATGAAAGGCGACCTGACCCTGTTCGTCCGGGAGGACGCGGTGGAGGAGATGTGGGCCATCGTCGATCCGATCATTTCGTGGTGGGAAAACACCCCCCCTGACGACTTTCCCAACTACCGGGCGGGCGAATGGGGGCCGCCCGAGGCGCAGCGCCTCCTGGAGAGGGATGCCCGGCGCTGGCTGACTGCATAGCAGGAGCAGAGGGGAAAAAGTCTCCGGCCGGGCAGGAGGGGCTGAAGAACATATGCAGCCCCTGTCGCACCGGGCGGCGCTTCTTGAAAGACAACGCGTAGACGCCGACAAGGACGGGGCTCTCCGTGGACAACGTGCGGCAGATCCTTACTTTTGACGACAAAGAGGAAATGGCGGGTTTCATGGCGGAGAAATGGCGCTCCCTGTCCGTGTCATCCGTCGGGGAGAGGGGCTGTTTCGTCGTCGCCCTTTCGGGGGGGACTACTCCCGTGCCCTTGTATCGAGCTCTTGCCGCGCACCGGCAGGATATCCCGTGGGACAGGACGCACCTCTTCCTGGCGGACGAGCGTTTTGTGCCGGCCGCCTCCCCTGAAAGCAACCTCCGCCTGATACGGGAGACCCTCCTGAAAGGGATTGCGCTTCCCGCACGGAACGTGCATGCGATTGCAACGGACGACCCCGACCCCCCGAGCGCCGCCCGCCGCTACGAGGGCGAGCTCATCACCTTCTTCAGACTGTCGAGGGGGGAGCTGCCCCGCTTCGATCTTATCATACTGGGCATGGGGTCGGACGGGCATACGGCCTCTCTCTTCCCCGGCTCCCCCGCGCTGCGCAACGAGAGTTTCCTGGCATGTGCGGTGGCTCCCGCCGGAGGAAGGCTCCAGCGCATCACCCTGACGCTTCCGGTGCTCAACAATGCACGAAATGTGGTCTTCCTGGTGAGCGGCGCGCCGAAAGCCGCAATGCTGCGCACTGTCGTGGAGGACGAAGACCCCGCGCTGCCCGCTGTGCTGGTGAAACCGGAAAGGGGCTCTCTCCTGATCCTGGCAGACCGCGATGCAAGCCGGCTGTTAAAGGAGGGCGCCCGGTTCGCCTCGCAGCGCGGCCGCCCCGGGACTCATCAGTAAGGAGAAACGCGGAAAGGGGCTCTACTCCACCTTCATTTTCCGCGTGCGCTCTTCCAGACGCAGCTCTTTGCTGATATCCTTGAAGAGCTGCATATACTGAGAAGTGACGTTTGCGGCATCCGACTGGTTTCTCACCACGCGGGGGGTGAGCAGAATGATGAGCTCCGTCCGTGAATTGTCGTTGGTGGAGCTGCCGAAGAGGTTCCCGAGCAGAGGGATCTTGCTCAGAAGGGGAATGCCCGACCTCCCTTTCGAAGTGTTTTCGCTGATGAGCCCCCCGATAACGATCGTCTGCCCGTCCTGAAGCACAAGGTTGGTGGCGACCTCGCGCTTGCTGATGACGAACTGTTCAGTCCCCAGGACCGTCTGGGTGGAGACGGTGGAGACCTCCTGGGACACTTCGAGCGTGATGAGACCGCTGTCGTTGATTTGCGGCTTGACCTTCAGGATGGTTCCGGTGTCCTTATACTGTATCGTCGTCGTTGTCTGGGCCGGTGTCGTTTCGGTATTGGTGGTCTGCGATGTGGCGATGGGGACCTGATCCCCCACCTGGATCCGCGCCTCCCGGTTGTCGGACACAAGGATGTGGGGCGAGGAAAGCACCTTGGCCTTGTTTTCCTCGGCGAGGGACTCGAGGAGGAGCCGCACCTTGCCGGAGGGGTCGCTTGCGGTGTACTGGAAGGTCGGACTGCTGATGAGGGACTGGAACTGCAGGGTGCCCCCGATCTTGACGTCGTGCGTGAAAGGCTTAATGTTGGTGATGTTGATATCCGTATCGAGGGACCACTGGATTCCGAACCGCAGGTTGTCCGTGAGGGTGACCGAGGCGACGAGGGCCTCTATCATCACCTGGCGGGGTATGATGTCGATCTGCCGGATCGTCCCTTGGATGAGAACATAGTCAACCGGGGATGCATACATAACGATTGAATTCGTGACCTCGTCGGGAAATATCTTGGTGCCCGGGGCTACGATCGGCTCTTCGGGCGTCGCCGGAAGAGCCGGCGCCGGCTGCGGGGCGGGTGCCGGCTGCGGCGTTCTTGTTGTTGTCGTTGGGGTGGTTGTCGCAGCGGTGGTTGCTGCGGTCCTCCGGACCTGCGCCGCTGCTGCGGACGTTCCGAGAAAGACCTGCTGCAAGATCTTCGAGACGTGGTCGGCCTTGCTGTACTGCAAGGGGTAGACGTAGATCTTCGGCTGGCTGACGTCCTTGTACGTATTTTCGTCGAACATGCCGACAAGCTGGAGGAGCCTCTTCACATTCGCATCCGTATCCGCGATAATAATGAAGTTTTTCTTCGGAACGTCGAGGAGGGATCCCCCCTGCGTCAGCAGGGGCGTCAGCACTTTGGTCATCTCGGTGGAGCTTATATATTGGAGAGGCACGACCTGGACGATGGCGGTCCCCTTCAATTCTACCGATTCCGGCGTGCTCCCGAAGAGAATGGGGGCCGGCTCCTTTACGATGTCTCCGATGGGAATGATGCGGTAAATGCCCCCCTCCTCGACAATCGCGATGCCGTTCAGCCTGAAGATAATCTCCATCACGGAGAGGATCCGGTCGCGGTGGATGGGAGACGTCGTCCTGAAGTTGACTCTCCCTTTGACCTTGGGGTCGATTATATAATTGACCTTCAGCACCTCTCCGAAGACGGTCTGCGCAACCTCAAAGATGTCGGCATCGTCGAAAAAGAAGGTGACCTCCTCCTTTTTCCCGTTTACCAGGGAGTGCCTGGCCTGCCCGGGAGAAGAGGTGCTTGGCGGCTGTACCGCCTGGGGCCTTTGGGAAGGCTGCTGAGCCGAAGGCGGCGCCTGAGGCGCTTCCAGCGATGAGGGCGGCGGCTTCTGAGGAGAGGGCTCTCCCTTGGACGGAGGGGACGCCTCCGGCGCGGGAGCGGGGGCCGGTGCAGGGGGGGCTTCCGGCTGCGGCGGCGGAGCTTCGACCTGTGCGAGCGCATGCAGGGAAAAGGGAGGGACGGGAGTACCCGACAGAAAGGCGGCGGCGGCGAACAGGAGCGGGATTCCGATGGATCTGCGCAAGGAGCCTCCTCAAAAGGAACAAACGTTTCGTCCTAGCTTTAATAATAACAAAATAAAAGGAAAAAGCAATATGAGAAATGAGGGAAAACAGGCTCTCTTTCCGGGCGCTCTTTGTTGAATTCTTCACCTGAATCTGTTAGGTTTAGTATTGTAGGTTCGTACAAAGAGGAGGAGATTCATGGATTCGACAAGGAAAATGCTCTCGAATGGAAAAGGGTTTACCTTGGTGGAGCTGCTGGTGGTTATGGTCATTATCGGACTGCTTGCCGCCCTGGTGGCCCCCCGTCTGTTTCCCAAGCTGGGGAAGGGGAAGGCCTCTGCAGCAAAAGCGCAGATAGAGTTGTTGGGGCAGGCCCTCGACCAGTACCGTCTGGACATCGGAGCATATCCTACCACCGAGCAGGGGCTTGCCGCCCTCGTGACGAATCCGGGCGAGGAAAAATGGGAGGGACCCTACCTGAAAAAGAATGCGGTCCCCCTCGATCCCTGGACAAGGCCCTATGTGTATCAGAGTCCCGGTACTCATGGGGAGTACGACTTGTACACCTTCGGCCGGGACGGCAGGCCGGGGGGGGATGGCGAGGACAAGGACGTAAATAGCTGGGAATGAAAGATAGTATTCCGTCTGCGGCAAAAAAGGGCCGGGCTCGGGGGGTGCAGGAGTCCGGCCCCTTTCATCAGAAAGACATTCTGCATCCCGCGGTACCGTATTCGAATTCGTTCGGCATTGCGATGGAAATCCTCTTGATCGCCTCGAAGCCGGTGCAGTGAATAGGAACTATCTTCTGTACCTTGAGTCGCCTCAATTCCTCTATCGTCCTTTCAATTTTGCTTTCTCCCGGCCCTATCAGATGAAATCCTCCGATGACGCAGTGGACGCTCTGTACGCCGGTCACCTTTATTGCCTGCTCTATCGTATTGATGATCCCGGCATGACTGCATCCCGCAATGACAACAAGCCCTTTTCGGGTGTTGATTATTATTCCCTGGTCATCGAGAACCCTGTCGGAGAGCAGTGCATCGTTCTTCTTTATTCTGAAAATGTTCAACTCCTCCCATTCGTGAATCCGCGGCACCTCCCCTGTGGTGATGACGCCCGCCGACAGCTTGACCGGCTCTTTGTGAAACTCCGCTGAGTGTTTTTGCGGGTCGAGATGCGGGCTCGTCAGGTCATAGCTCACTCCCTCCTTGGGCACGAGATAGCGTTGAAAGAACGAGTCCGGATGCGCTATGATCTTCCCTTTCACCTTATGGAGTCCTCCCGTATGGTCATTGTGCCCATGGGAAAGGAAGACGACATCGATATCGTCAACGGTCAAGCCGACAAGACCGAGGTTGTGGTCCAGGGCAATCCCTGTCGCTCCCGTATCGACGAGTATTTTCTTGTCCTCCGTTTCTATCAAGGCAGAGAAGCCGTGCTCGGCGATAAAGCTCGCGCTCGGCTTGGAGAGACGGCTGATCATCGTGCTCCCCGGGATCAGCTCCATTATGGTGTTATCCACAAGGATGGTCACCGCTGCTTCCACTGTTTCCAGATCTTCTATGGTCGTTTTCATGAGTTCTCCTCCTTATCAAAATATGGCCCCTCTTGTTCAGACAGGCGGTAAAATTAAAGGACCCGCACTCCTCCTGCAAGCAAGGGAGATCAGAAGAGCTTGAATATGTTCCCGGTAAACTCCTCGTACATGATCCCGGATATCGGTATGTCCCCGGGAAGCAGTTTCGATTTCCGGATGGTCTCCGCCTGCTTCCGTACGTTTGCCTCGGGGTCCCTGAAGCTCTTGAGTATCGCCTTGATGCTTTTCCTGTCAGCGCCGTCATCTGCATGATGCAGCTTTTTTTCGAGCTCCTCCGCCAGCAACCGTACATTCGCCTCCCGGATTCCGCAGTCCCTGTGTCCTATGAGCAGTATTTCTTCTACTTTGAAAAGCTCTGAGGAAAATACGAGGGAGCGGAGCTCGGAATTGTCGATAAGCAGCCCTGCGTTCCGGACGATATACGCATTATCCCTGTTGTGCTGGAGGATGGTCTCAATGCTCAATCTGCAGTCCATACAGAGGATGACGGCGATTTTCCGGGATGCGACGTCTCTGAGGTTGATTTTCCTCTTCTCATCCGACAGGAGCAACCCGCACGGCCTCTTCGTGAGAAACCGAACCCGTGCGTCCTCGACGTAGGAGGTGAGACTGACGGCACCCCACGTACAGGCACGCTCGCATTTGCCGCAGCCTATACAGGCATCGGGGTTTGAGAGCCATGGAATGAAAATTCCTTTGTTCTCCGTCTCCCACATATCGAGCCCGTGGACAGGACACGCATTGACGCACTCGGCACAGCCTTCGCACTGGGCTGGAATGACCCACGGCAAGGCTCTTTGTGCAACGATTGCTTCCTCTTTCTCTTTTGTTTTGAAGCTCATGCAGCCTCCCCTTTATGATTAGTAGCAAGCAGTCCATAAATTTTGCATCCCTTGAGGAGAGGAAAGTGATAATGGGAGAGTATCCCTCTCCTCAAGGGGTTGATGCATGAAAACAGCACGTGCCGCGGAATATGATGTGCTCTGCTGCGCCTCACTACCCGGGCAGTTGAATCCAAGAGAGGTCTCTTATGCCCCGGGTGGCGTCAAATCTTTCCAGCGGCTCTGATCGAAATCCTCGATCTCTTTGAGAGAGAGCACATCCAGTCTTTTGCCCGCTTCAGGCCCCGGCTTCGTGCAATAGATCTCGTTTACCTCGACTATAAGCTGCTCTCCGTCAATTCTGGCCTTTCCTTTGAGCTGGTAGGGTGCCCGGACACAACCGAGGCCCCCCGGGCCGATCGAAACGTACGGGTTTTCCACGATATTGTTCTTGATGTGGTTCATTTGCGCTGAGGTGAGGGGAAAGAGCACGGTGCCGCCTCCTTCCACTTTTGCCTTTTCCACGACGATCGCCGTCGGAAAACCGCTTTTTGTCGCTGTTCCTATGTGCGCCCCAAGAGCTTCAAGCCAATTTACCATTCGAGTTGTCAGTTTCATTATCGCACCCTCCTTCCTACAGGATTCTCTTTCCTGACTCATCAGGCTTATAGCTGTAGCATTCCTCAACTTTCATCGCAATAACACCCCGCTGCATGCATACCGGGGGTCTGATATCGGGCGGAACTTCATCGGGGGGTTCTTTTTCACCCCAATTGCTCCATTCATCGAGGACCTCTTTTGCATTGAGGCCATGAAAATCGTAATCGGGAGGAAGTCCGGGGATGAGGCAGGTGGTAGGCCCCCGGAACGCCCATGTCCTTTCTTTTACCGGATGCGCCACCGTAATAACCGCTATGGGATTCTCCTGGAGGTTTACTTTTGTCTTTTGCGCAAACATATCCGCTATAAGAATATATTCGTCCTTGACTACCGTGATAAACCGCTCTCCCACCGTGTTACATTTCCCTTCCGCACTGCAGGTTGTCAGGTGAACCACAACGCCTCCCTTCCCAATGATTTTGAGAGTGTCCTTCATTTCATCCGTCAGCCTCATTGTAGCGCCTCCCTTTCGTACAAGATTTTACCTCTCTGCAGCATAGAGCGCGTAAAACGCCCTCTTTTTGCTTATCTCATCCCCGATACCTCCTTTCTTTGCCACTACTACTAATAATAAGTAATAACTTGTAATGACATGATAAAGGGCAAAAAAATTATTCGCTGAGCGAATAATTGTGAATTTTTGCTTTAAAACGATACAGATCGCCTCGATAAATGGAGGCGATCCATCCGCAGGGGACATCATCTTTTTTGTATGCGACAAGATCAACATAAAAAGCGAGCGCTCCTGATGGGACTTCAAGGTACCCTTCTTCGTCAGACCGGACAGTAGTGGCCTCAATAGTCACCTGTGCATATTCGCTGCACATATGGCACCTTCCGGCCAAAACATCAAAGACGGACTGATCTTTGACCGAAAGGATATCTTCATCAGGAAAAGAGTTGAGAATTTTGCAGTCTTTGCAGACAATGAATTTTCTTTCAAGGACATAGGGCTTCTTATCGGCAAGGAAGAGACGTTTGATGCGGAAGACCTTCTCATCCAGGGGTATCATCAGTTTTTTCGCAACCAGCGGGGTAGCACTGACAACTTTAACCTCCAGGACCTTAACGTCGGGTTTAAGTCCCCGCTCGGCCATATCTTCATAGAAATCGGGTATTTTTATCATTATCTGGTCCAGTTTGGGCTCTGCGACAAAGGTGCCTTTTCCTTTAATGGTATAGAGCACGCCATCCAGCGTTAATCGGCGGAGGGCCTCGCGGACGGTGGTTCTGCTTATCCCGTATACCTTGCAGAGCTCGGTTTCGGACGGTAACATCTCATTCGGCAGGAACTCCCTGTTTTTTATCTGCTGGTAAATGATCTCTATGAGCTGATTGTAAGCCGGAATAGGCGATCTCTTATTGATTGCACTCTGTATTTCAGATACGTTTGCTCCGGTGTTTTCCAACGACATGTAAATAAATCTCCTTAACCTGTAATGACAAGATAGTATCGGTAAATCACTTTTTTGTCAAGAGGAAAGTTGCATAGCCGGAAGAAAATCTTTCTGTCGTGGAAAATGGTCGAATAAACGTGAATATTTGCTTGATTTTTAAAAGAAAGGTATTTTACTATTCAGCCACAAAGCCTCCAAAGGGTACTGCTGGTTCTGATAAAGGGCTCAGAGGGCTTTTGCCGGGAGAAAGGCGGTGAAGAGAGTGCGTGCACTATTTGTCTCCTGCATCATCGGTTGCCTTATGACGTGTGCCGTACCCGCCTACTCCCCTGCCGTAATGGTAGGGTTCAGTACAAAAGAGCTGAAGCAGGATTCGGATCTGATAGTGGTGGGCCAGGTGGAAGACACGGAGTCCTTCTGGAGCGAGGACGGCACGATTATCATGACAAGAGCATCCGTGGTAGCGGAGGATACGGTAATGGGGACAACGCCTCCGGAGAGGGTGTGGGTGGAATATGAAGGCGGGACGATCGGTGAGATAGGGCTGAAAGTTTCTGACATTTCTCCTCTGGAAAAGGGGGAGCGGGTGCTCCTCTTTCTCCGGGAGGGGAAAAGCAGGAAGCCGGTAACAGAAGAGGAGAGATCCCTCCTCAGGAAAGGAGGTCCGGCAGTTCCCGTCTATTCAATAGTGGGCCAGGCACAGGGAAAGTACAGGATCGATCAGGAGGGTCGGGCGAAAAGGGGAGGTTTTGCCGCTGAAGGGGATGCCCGGGAAACCGATAACGATCTGCCCCTCGACGACCTGATCGGGAGAATAAGGAATCTCCGATGAAGGGAGCGGTTCGTATCTCCTCTGTTCTTTTCAGTATTCTGCTCGGGATTCTTTCCGCAGGCGCCCTTGCGTACGAGGCCAACAAAGTAGACGGAACGGACATCGAGATAAAATGGAGCACCTCTTCGGTTACTTACTACCTCAATACATTGGGAGGACCCTCAGGAGCTTCTGATGCCCTCAGGGCTGCCTTGCAGACATGGACGGAGGTGAATACCTCCTCTTTTACGTTTGTATACGGCGGCACCAACACCAGTGCGTCATGCGGCGTGCGGGACGGAAGCAACATGATATGCTTCGGAGCGGTCACGACGGAGGGAGTACTGGCCAGGAATCTTTTCTGGTATTCGACCTCCACCGGGAGAATAATCGACAGCGATATCACCTTTAATACGAACTATACATGGAAGACGGACGGCTCTTCCGGCGCATACGACATGCAGAATGTCGCGACCCATGAGTTGGGGCACTCGCTGAGTCTTGCGGACCTTTATGCCGCAGCCGACTCCGAAAAGACGATGTACGGCTATTCAGGCGCCGGGGAGACGAAAAAAAGGACGCTGGATCAGGATGACATCGACGGGATTTCCTACCTGTATCCCGCCAACGGAGCCTCGTATACCCTGTCGGGTAAAGTGACGAGCGGCGGCAGCGGACTCTCGGGCGTCACGGTCGCCCTCAGCGGCGCACAATCCGTGTCGACAGCCACCGACAGCTACGGCGGCTACTTGTTCACGGGGCTCTCCGCGGGCACCTATACGGTGACGCCGACCAAAACCGGGTACGCCTTCACGCCCTCGAGCCTTTCGGTGACGGTGAGCGGAGCAAAGGTCACCGGCAAGAACTTCACGGCAAAGCCTTCCGCCCCTGCAGGCCTCAGTGCGAGCGATGGCGCCTATGCAGACAAAACGGAGCTTTCGTGGAATTCCGTATCCTCCGCCGCGTCCTATGCGGTCTACCGGGCGGAGACCTCGTCAGGAAAGAAGCTCAAAGTGGGGAGCTCCCGAGGCACCAGCTTTAACGACACCTCCGGTTCATCCGGAAAGAGCTACTCCTATTTTGTCACCGCCGTGACCGCCGGCGGAGTGGAAAGCGATTACAGCAGTCCTGACTCCGGCTACCGGAAAGCGCACTAAACCTCCTCGTCTCCGGCGCCGGGCGCGCAGTGGCCCCCCTCTTGACGTGCAGCGAGGAATGTGCAATCCTTGGTACTATATGGCAATTTTCAGCGGCAATGGTTATAATGGATAGATTGTGGTAGCGTAAAAGGTTGCATACATACTATTGTGTAGTATTCCTTCGTTACGTCTTGCTCAAAGTCTGATTTCGTTTGGTTGCTGTCGAAATGAATGATTTTTGTGCAGAGCGCTAACCCCTTACAATGGTGTTACCTATGTCTGAGAAAGTTTCTTCCATTAATAAGCCTCCTTTTTTGCATGCAGAAGAGTTTCCGAAGGTCCCCCTTGTCCTCGACGGAATTTCGTCCCGTTTCATCCAGGAGCATCGGATCGTTCCCCTGGAGTTCAAGAATAATGTCCTGAAAGTAGCCATGGCCGACCCGGGAGACGGAGACGCCCTCGATGCGCTGCGCGTCGCTCTGTCCGCCACGATAGTCGCCTATGCGGCTGATAACGGCACGATTGAAGAGTATATCAGGAGCTTTTACGAGCAGGAGTCCCAGAACATCAACCGGATCATCGAGGACATCGGGGAGAAAGGCGTCGGGTTCCTCAGGGACGAAGAGGAGGACATCGGGCACCTGAAGGACCTCGCCTCCGAGGCCCCCATCATCAAGCTGGTGAATATGCTTATCAGCCGGGCGGTGGAGGGCAGGGCGAGCGACATCCACGTAGAGCCTTTCGAAGATGAGCTGAAGGTCAGATACCGCATCGACGGCGTTCTGCAGGACGTGGAGTCCGTTCCCAAAAAACTGCAGGCAGCCATTATCTCACGCCTGAAGATCATGGCCAAGCTCAACATCGCGGAAAAGAGGCTCCCCCAGGACGGCCGGATCAAACTGAAGGTGGACGACAAGGAGCTGGATTTGAGGGTCTCCTCCATTCCGGTGCTCTATGGCGAGTGCATCGTGATGAGGATCCTCCGCAAGGAGGGGATCGTTATCGACCTGGAGAGGCTCGGCTTCGATTCGCGAACCCTTTCCGGATTCAACACGCTTATCGGGAGGCCGAACGGGATCGTGCTGGTGACCGGTCCCACGGGCAGCGGGAAAACCACCACTCTCTACGGAGCGCTGGACAAGATCAACTCGCCCGACAAAAAGATCATCACGGTTGAGGATCCGGTGGAATATCAGCTCAAGGGGGTGAACCAGATCCAGGTGAAGCCCCAGATCGGCCTGAATTTTGCCACTACCCTGCGCCACATCGTCAGGCAGGACCCCGACATCATCATGATCGGTGAAATCAGGGACATGGAGACGGCAGAAATCGCCATCCAGTCAGCCCTGACCGGCCATCTCGTCTTTTCCACCCTCCACACGAACGACGCACCCACCGCGCTGACGCGGCTCCTCGATATGGGCATCGAACGGTTCCTCCTCGCTTCCACCATACGGGGGATCCTGGCACAGAGGCTCGTCAGGGTCATCTGTCCCGACTGCAAGGAGGTGGATGCGTCAGGCGGAAGCAAGGCGAGCCTCGCTTCTTTCGGCTTAGGAGACGGGATCCCCCACTACCGGGGCAAAGGGTGCGAGAAATGCTCCTATACCGGCTACTACGGGAGAACCGGCCTATACGAGTTGCTCCTGGTGGACGACGAGGTGCGGTCTCTCATCCTGCAGAACGCCGATGCGAACAGGATACGGGAAGCGGCGCGGCGGCACGGAATGAGGACGCTCCTTGAGTACGGAGCGGAAAGGATCAAGGAGCAGCTGACCACCCTGAGCGAAGTGCTGCGGGTGACACAGGAGGTATAATGACCCTCTTCTCGTATCGGGCCACCACCCGTGAAGGCGCTGTGGTGGAGGGTGTCATTGAGGCCTTGGACGAAAGGTCGGCCGTGGAGAGGCTGCGGGCCACCGGCATTATCCCCCTGTCCCTTGACGCGCCGAAGAGAAGCGTCAGAAAAAGGCTTTCCCTCCGCTCTTCCCGCGGAGACCTCCTTACGTTTACCACGGAGCTCTCCGCACTCCTGGGGGCGGGCCTCCCCCTGGACAGGAGCCTCAATATCCTCTCCGAAATCTCGGAAAGCAATGAAATGAAGGGCATCGTCCAGTCTGTGCTGAAGTCCGTCAGGGAGGGGAGCGCCTTTTCAGAGGCCCTGCAGAAGCAACCCGAGGTATTCCCGCGGCTGTATGTAAACATGATCCGCGCCGGAGAGGCGGGAGGGGTGCTCGACGTCGTACTGGACAAGCTCAACGAATTTCTGGAGACGACGAAGGAGCTGAAGGAGCACGTTTTCTCGGCGATGATCTATCCGGCGATCCTGGTGACCACCGGGGGGCTTTCCATTATCGTCCTTCTGACCTATGTGCTCCCGAAGTTCTCCGCTATTTTCTCGGAACTGGGAACTTCGCTTCCCGTGCCCACGCAGGTGCTCCTCGTTGTCAGCACTGCACTGCAGTCGTACTGGTGGGGCGTCCTGCTGGCGCTGACCGGTGGGTATCTGGTCCTGAGGAGCTATGTCCGGACCGACGAGGGGCGGCTCCGGTGGGATTCACTGAAGCTGAAACTGCTCGGGAGCGTGATCG
Organism: Thermodesulfovibrionales bacterium; assembly: GCA_046350935.1. Taxonomy (GTDB): domain Bacteria; phylum Nitrospirota; class Thermodesulfovibrionia; order Thermodesulfovibrionales; family Dissulfurispiraceae; genus Nitrobium. The sequence continues at coordinate 53,716 of JAXLZK010000016.1, read as the reverse complement.
TGAAACTCGAAACCGCCCGTTTCTGCAGGACGCTGGGCACGCTTCTGAAGAGCGGGGTCCCCCTCCTTCAGGCGTTGAACAACTCCCGGGACGTCATCAACAACCGGATCATCTCCTCAGCCATCGACGGCGTTTCAAAGGGGGTCAAGGAGGGCAAGGGGATTGCGGTCCCCCTGTCCAATGCCGGAGTTTTTCCCTCTCTTGCCCTGTCCATGATCAAGGTGGGAGAGGAGACCGGGCAACTGGATGTCATGCTGCTGAAAGTGGCCTCCACCTACGAAAAAAGCCTCAAGGCGGCTATAAAGAGGTTTGTCGGGTTCATCGAACCGGCAATGATTCTCGGCATGGGAGTCGTCATCGGTTTTATCGTGCTCTCCATGCTGATGGCGATATTCAGCATCACCGAGGTGCCGTTCTGACGGGAGGACGCGCGATGCGGACGGAGAAAGGCTTTACCCTGCTGGAGCTTCTGATCGTCCTGTTCCTTATAACGCTCCTCCTCGGCATTGCGGCCGTATCCCTGAGCAGCTCCCTTCCTGCCTCGAAGGTGAATGCGACCGCGAGGGAAATTGTCGCCACGCTTAAACACGCCCGGTCTCTGGCGCTGATGAGCGGAGAGGAGCAGGTGCTCTCCCTCGACCTGGACGCAAGGAGGTACGGAATCGAAGGCAAGGCCTTCCGCACTTTTCCCGCCGACATCGACATCCGGATAGCAACCCCCCTTGCCGGGGAGGTGCGGAGCGGCACGTACCGGGTCGTTTTCAGGCCGATGGGGGCTGCCGATGCAGGGACCATTATCGTGTCCAACGAAAAGCGGACGGTCCGAATCGAAGCCGACCCGGTTGCGGGCGCGGTGCGGCTGAAATAAGGGAGAGGGGATTCGGTATGAAAACAACGGAGCTGCACCAGGGAGGGTTTACCCTGCTTGAAGTGCTGGTGGCCCTCGGGGTGCTCGGCATTGCTCTCCTGGTAGTCATGCAGTTGTTTTCCGCCAATATGCGCTCTCTCTCCGCCTCCGAGGACTATAGTACGGCGGTGGTGCGGGCGGAGGGGCTGCTGAGGGAGGTCCTTGACGACGAGGAGCTCGCCGAAAAATCCTGGAGCTTCAGGACGGAGGACGGGTATCGGGTAGACGTAGTGGTGCAGAAGCGGGAAGAGGACAGAATAGCGAGCCTGCCGGTGCAGTTGCTCGATGTTTCCCTCACCCTCCGCTGGAAGAAAGGAACGAAGGACCGCTCCTTCGTCCTTACCACAATGAAGACCGTGGCGAGAAAGGTATGAGAAAAGAGTACGCCGGCTGCCAAAGGGGTTTTACCCTTCTGGAGCTCCTGCTGGCCGTCGCGATCCTCGGAATTCTGGTCGTCCTTATCGCCGGGGCGATGCGGTTGGGGTTCCGCTCCGTGGACTCGGGAGAAAGGAAGGCGGAGGCGCTGGAGAGGATGCGAACGTCCCTCAGCCTCCTCGACGCCCAGATCCAGTCCGCCTTTGCCCTGATCGAAACAGGGGAGGCAGCGGAAGCGGGCGGCGTCCGGTACCGGTTTACGGGAGAGCATGCCCTGCTCGCGTTTCCCTCCCACTACTCGTTGTGGAGCGGACCGCTCGGCCGCGTGCTGGTGACCTACCGCGTCGCACCGGATGAAAAGGGAGGCCAGACCCTCTCTGTCTCGGAGAACGTCATCGGGACGGATACGACGCGGGAAACAGTGCTCCTGGAGCGGGTCCGGGAAATTTCCTTCGAGTATTATTTCAGGGAGGCAGCCGAGGAGAAGGGCTCCTGGGTGGAGCAATGGACGGACCCCGAAAGCCTCCCCGAGAAGATACGGGTAAAGCTCGTCAGGGACGCCATGGACCTGTCCCTCATCATCCCGGTGCGGGGGCGGGGAGCGGCGGCGAAAGCAGCGGGGGCGGTCGTACGGACGGATGGACAGACGGACGCTCCGGCCGGAGAGTGACGCGGAATGGACGCAAAGGGAGAAAAGGGAATCGTCCTGATCATGGTCATGTGGGTCCTGACCATCCTGATGGTCGTCGTACTCTCTTTTTCCTACCTGCTGCGCACGGAGGCGTATGCTACCCTCTCCTTCAAAGAGGGCATGGAGCAAAAATTCCTGGCCGAAGCGGGGATCGAAAGGGGGATTGTCGAAGTCATCTACCGGAAGAGCGGAAGTATTTCCCCTGAAGAGAAGGATGCCGCTGCGTGGAAGGCCGACGGCACCATCTACACCGCGGAGACGAAGGAGGGCTCGTTCCGGGTGCGCGTGGTGAGCGAGTCCGGCAAAGTGGACATTAATTCCGCTCCCGAGCTTTTGCTCAGGGGCCTCTTTTCCGCCCTGGGGGTCCAGGGGGAAGAGCTGGATATCGCGGTCGATTCTATTATGGATTGGAAAGACAGTGACGACCTTCATCGCCTTAACGGGGCCGAGGACGATTACTATGCGGCCCTGCCGAATCCGTACAAGGCGAAGAATGCCAATTTTGAAAGCCTCGAGGAGCTGATGCTCGTGAGGGGAGTGACTCCCGACCTCCTTTACGGGAGCGGCGACAGGAAGGGGCTCCTGCAGTTTATCACCGTCAACTCCGGGAGCGCTGCCGTCAATATCAATGTAGCGCCCCGCGAGGTGCTTCTGGCCGTCCCCGGGATGACCGCCGAAATGGCCGACGCGGTGCTGGACTACCGGGCGACGCAGGAGATCAAGTCGGTGCAGGAGATACGGGACCTGCTGGGAGAGCAGTACAATACCATGAGCCCCTACCTGAATACGGGCGAAGGGAATGTGTATACCATAGAAGCAGAGGGCCTGAAGAAGGGGCGCAAAAAGGGAAGCGCCGCAAAGGCCGTCGTGATGCTGGACGGGGATTCCTATAAATATATTTATTACAAAAACCCAGAGGAAATACGACAATGGCACGAGCAGTAGCATTGGACAGGGTGGCGGAGGTGTCCGCCAGGACGATTACGGAACTGAAGAGGGCGGCAAGGCCGCTCTGGAAGATCCTTACCTTCAGCCCCGCGGATGAAACCGTTGCTCCCGCCTCCTGCCTGTGTATCGGAATCGAGCAAGGGCGCGTTGTCTGTACCCACGCTTCGCGCTTTCTCTCCCGGTATCGGGTGAGGGGATACCGCAACTACGATTTTTCGGGGAAGAGCTATCCGAAACCCGAGGAGGTCGCCTCGTCCGCTGCCCACGCAGTGCGGGAGATGCGGGCGGGGAAGGCGGCTGTCGTGCTCTCCCTTCCCAAGCAATGGGTGGTGGTGAAGACGGCGGAATTGCCGGCTTCCGTGGCGGAAAACCTTTCCGCTGCGGTCTCCTACGAGCTGGACCGGTTTATTCCCTTCAGCGCCGATGAGGCTTTTTACGACTATCGGGTAGTGGAGGAGAACGGGGAAAGGATCTCTCTCTGTATCGCGGCGACAAAAGCGGCGGCGCTGAACGGCTATCTCGGCGCTTTGAAGGAGGCCGGCGTGCAGGTTGCGCGGGTCTCTTTCGACCTTTCCGGCACGTCTTCCCTGTTCCGTTACCTCTCCGGAGAGGAGACTTTCGTCTTCATGGAGGTGGACGACGAGGGCTTCCGGGGAGGAGCCGTCGTAAAGGGCATTCTGGCGAAGAGCATCTCGGCAGGTTTTTCCCAGCCGGAGGACGGCCACCGCGCCGCGGCTGTTGAAGAGGAAATGACCTCTCTCGCAGCAGGGCTCCTCAAGGATACTCCTCAGCCGAAAAGGCTCCTCTCGTTCCGGGGGGGCACCGCCGCCCTGAAGGAAAGACTGAAGCAGCGGGGAAGAGGCAGCGTCAGGGTTATCGAGGGGATAGAGACGCGCATCGGCGGCTCCGGGGCGTTCAGGGAGATCCCTGCTGCTGCGGCAGGGGCGGCGATGGACATGCTCCTGCCCGGCTCGAAGGGGTTCGACCTGCTCCGGAAGGGGGTTGTCCGGCGGGAGCAGACCCCCTTCGCCCTGACTGCGCTGTTGCTGCTCGGGATCGCCGCCCTGATCGGAGTCTACCTCCTTATGCCGATCAAGATAGAAAATCAGCGCCTCCTCGAGATCGAAAAGCAGATCGCGCTGCGCAAGAAAGAAGTGGCGGCTGTGGAAGACCTGAAAAGGCAGATCGAGACGTTGCAGCGCGAGATTGCCTTTGTGGACGGCTTCAGGAACGAGCAACCCCTCTCTCTGAATATTCTCAAGGAGCTTACGATCGTGATGCCCCCCACGGCATGGCTTACACGGGTCAGGATCGCCGGGGCTCAGATAAACATTGAAGGGTACGCGCCGTCAGCAACGGTGCTCATCCCCAAGCTGGAGGCGTCCCGGTATTTCAGGAAGGTGGAGTTTTCCTCCCCCACTTTCCGGGATGCCCGGCAGAACATGGACAGATTTCAGATCAAAATGGAACTGGAGGGAGAAAAGAATGAAAAGAAATAAAACCTTGATCGCAGCGGTCCCCGCTCTCCTCGTTCTGCTCGGGCTGGTGTTGTATCAGTACGTCTATCTGGGAATCCGGGCGGAGCTGTCGTCCATAAAGGAGCAGCAGGCGGCAAAGACCGCAACGCTCCGGAAGTATATCGCCATTATCTCTGAAAAACCGGAGCTGGAGAAGAAGTTGTCTGTGCTAGCCGAGAAGGCGAAAGCGAACAAGGCGAAGCTTATCGAGGGCGAGCCCGTCTCCCTGGCCTCTGCAAACCTTCAGGAGACGGTGAAAGGCATCGTTTCCGGAAGGGGGGGCGCCCTTTCGAGCGAAAGGATCGGGAAGCCGGAGGATGCGGTCAAGTCGCCTGCCGGTGCGGGGGGAGCCCCCGGTTTTTCGTCCGGAATGGCCGGGGGAAAAGGGAAGGGCGCTCCAGGGGTGAAGAATGCAAAATCCGACCCTCTGAGCAGGTTCAAGGTCATCGGCATCAGCATCGACGCCAGCGTGCCCGATCCGGCGGCCCTGAGCGATATCCTCTACTCTCTCGAAACGAGGACTCCCTTCCTGGCGATCACGGAGCTGGACGCGCGGGTGAAGAACTTCAAGACGCCCAAGGAGCTCATGGTCAAACTGGACGTTTCCGGCTTATACGGGGGGAAATAAGGTGCGGACATCAGCGCTTTTACGCCACATTACCCTCCTCAATCTTCTGCTGGCCGCCGCTGCCGTGTTTTTCACCTGCTCGCTGCTGCTGCCGCTCTTTTCGGCCACCATCGCCGTCAAGCCCCTGCCGGTGCAGAAGATCGCCTCCACGCAAAGGGAAGCTCCGGCTGCGGAAGGACAGCGGCAGGCCCCTCCCGCCATGGACTATACGGTGATAGCTGAGCAGAATCTGTTCCACCCGGAGAGAAGGATTCCCGTCGAGAAGAAAGAGGAGAAGCTTTTGCCGAAACCGGAGTTCTCCCTTTACGGGACTCTGGTAACGGGCGCGGTGAGCCTTGCCTATATGGAGGACAGGAAGTCTCCCCGTTCGACCCCCGGGAGGGGCAAGAGGCAGACCGCACTGAAAATCGGGGACTCCCTGAGCGGGTATACGGTGCAGGAAATCACTCCTGAACGTGTGGTGATGGTGCGGGGCGAAGACAGGGTGGAGGTAAAGGTCGTTTCACCGGACAACAAGAAGGACAGGACAGAGGCGGGAGCCGCCGCGCCTGCCCCCGTCCCCTCTCAGGCAGGGCGGATGGAAGAGGCGCCTGCTTCCGCTCCCCCCCCCTCAGCGCGGGCCGAACGCCCTGTGCGCGCTCTACCGCCTCCGCAGTCCCCGGCCACGGGCGCCTCCCGCGCAACAACCCCGGGCAGCGTCGGTTTTCGGTTTACAAAATGAGCGCTATAGAATTGCTAATGAAAGGAGGAATCGAGTAAAATAAGCCAAGGTACTTACATCCCGTCCAACTGACGTATCTATGCAGCAAGAATAGTTTTTCTATCAAATTGTGCGTGCCGGCAGGGGGAGAAGCTTATGATACGCGGCAGTTCAGAGGTAAGCAGCCAGGCAGAACAGTTTTCCGTCAAGAATTCCCCGAAAGTGCTGATTGTCGACGACGAATCCGCTATCCGATGCTCTCTGAGGAGCTTTTGCGAGGAGGAGGGATATAACGCCGTATCCGTGAGCTCCGGGATCAAGGCCCTCAAAATTGTCGAGGAGGAAAGCCCGGACATCATCATCCTCGATATCCAGCTTCCCGACTCCAACGGGCTGGAGCTGTTGAAGACCGTCAAGGAAATCAATTCCGACATCGCCGCGATCCTTATCACCGGGCATGCCGACATCCGCGGAGCGGTGGAGGCGATGAAGGTGGGGGCCTTCGATTATCTCATCAAGCCTCTGGATCTCGAGACCCTGCGGAAAATCCTGAATTCCATCAGGGCGAACAATTCCACCTATGTGAAGACGTCCGATATGGATGATTTCGTCTTTGTCAGCGATACGATGAAAGAGGTCGTCCGTATCATGGAGCGGCTTGCCATGAAGAGCGACGTCACGGTCTTGGTTTTAGGGGAAAGCGGAACGGGCAAGAGCTCCCTTTGCAAGAAGATGCACGATTTAAGCTCCCGCCGCGGCAAGCCTTTCGTCGAGATAGGATGCTCCAACATCCCCGAACACCTGATCGAGAGCGAGCTTTTCGGCTACAAGAAGGGCGCCTTTACCGATGCTAAGAGCGACAAGAAAGGCCTTATCGAAATGGCGCAGGGCGGGACCGTGTTCCTGGACGAGATCGGTGACATGCCCTATCCGATGCAGTCGAAGATCCTCGATCTGATCGAAGAGCGGCGCTTCAGAAGGATCGGCGGCCTGCAGTACCTCAATGCCGACGTGAGGATCTTCGCCGCCACCAACGTCAATCTCCACGACCTCGTACAGGCCAAGAAGTTCAGGCTGGACCTCTTTTACCGGCTCAACGTAGCGACCGTGGAGATGCCCCCTTTGCGCGAGCGCTGGGAGGATATCCCCCTTATTATCAACCATTTCCTGAAGTATTACGGAGAGAAATACCGCAGCACTCCCAAGGGCATCACCCCGCAGGCCCTCGAAATACTGCAGGGGTATCCCTGGCCGGGCAATGTGCGGGAGCTGAAGAACATCGTGCAGCGCTTCGTCATCCTGTCCAAGGACGACGAAATAGATGTGGACGACATCCCCTCCTCCGTCCTCTCGCAAAAGAGGCACGAGAGCCAGGTGGAGAAGAGAGAGGAGAGCCATGCTGAGGAGCCTGTCAGCTTCAGCAGCTATACAGGCCTGTCCCTCAGGGCAATGGAGGAGGAGTTCATCAAGACGGCCCTGAAGCTCTCGGACGGCAATCAGAGGAAGGCGGCCAAGCTCCTCGATGTTACCAGGGACACCCTGCGGTACCGGCTCAAGAAGCTGGGGATAGAGTCGCCGGGGAAGTAAGTAAGAAGGCGGGGGAGGGAAGGCGGTAACGGCGCCCTCTCCTGCCGTATTTCCGGCGTAGGGCGGGCAGGGCATCGCTCCTGAGGAGCGGCTTTCGACGACCGCTATACGAATTTCAAGCCGATGCGATACCGGCTCCCCGAATTGAGAGTCCACATCACGACCCCCATTGAGGACTCCTTGAAGTTTTTGAACTTCAGCAGCATGCCCGGCTCAAGGAGGGTGTCGGTGAGGATCCCGACGCCGTTTTCGCTCATGTCGATGATGGAGCCTTTAATATCCGATTCGGGCAAAAACTCTTTGTGCCCGTCAAAGGAACCTACCACTGCAAAGGAAATCATATCTTGTTGCGGTTCGCGCCGGTGACCTCTTTTGTCTTTTTTCCCCTCTTTCATCTTCCTTTGCCCCTTTTTTCCTTGGATTTGACTGGGTAAGGCGTCTTGTGCGGGCAATTTCTTCCTGTCGGTGTCCTGCCGAAGCGTTTGATGCGTCCCGCCTACCACATAATACCTTATCCGCACCCCATTTTGGTAGAACCCTCCTGCACGGAAACACTCCCGGCGAAAGGGCGGTTACACCCGCACCTTCACCACGATTTTTCTGACGGTGCAGGAGGCGCCGAGAATACCTCCCGGCCTGTGGGCGTCTTCGGGGAAGAAGAGTGCAAAGACGCCGGGGACGAGCGCCAGGGAGGAAGGAGCGGGAGCCTGTCTGAAAAAGAGCACATCTTTCTCTTCAGAGTAGGATACGGCAGGCTCGAGGGAGGGGGCCGGAGCCCATCCGATCTCCTCACCTCCGGAGAGGAGATAGTGAATATCGATATACTTCCGGTGCCCCTCGAACCTCTTCTCGTCGGGCGCTTCGGTAGCATACGTCTGCACCAGCGCGAAGACGTCCTCCCCGTCGATCCCGTAGCGGCCGTCAGGCATCTCTCCCTTTCCTTCGAGAAGAAAGGCGAACCCTGCCTGCAGCCGCGACCCTGCAGCGCAGCAACGCGGGAAGTTTTCGATTGAATCAATGATCATGGCGCCCTCCTGACGCACCTATCCTATCATGAAAAGAAAGGATAAAAGCAATCAGCTCATTCCCAGAAAGGCCCTCGAAAGGAGAGCAGCCATCTGATCACGCGTAACGACGTCGTCAACGGCATACTGCCCGCTGACGGTAGTGACTGACACCCTCATCCTTGAGCTTCTGCACATGAGGAGGACCTCCTCAGGGCGGATGCCGGAGAGCGAAGAAGGAAGAGGAGCATAAGGAGCGTTATTCCGGTGAAAAACGCTTTTCTCATGTCTTCCTCTCCTTTTTTTCTGCCTGAGGGGCTTCTATCGTAAGCCGGGGTTGTCATTTTTCAGCCGCGGCGCCGGGCGTTCAGACAGCGCCCAGCGTCATCTCGACGGTCATATTGGCATTGACGGTGACGCTCCTGGTTGCGGTCAGTCCGTCCCTGCTCACGGTAATGGTATGGGGAGTGTTGACGGTCTTCACCTCCCTGCTCACCACGCTGCCTCCGGACAGATTGCTGTCCTCAAACTGCAGCACGTCGGCGGTGATGCTTCCGTTGGCGTCCGTCTGCCCGCTGTAGACCACCTTGCCCGTGCTGTCCTTCACCGAGACGGCTGACCCGCTCAGGACTGCACCCCCACTGTTCTTTACCGCCACCCCGAGATGCCAGTACACGAGGATGTCCTTCTTGCCGGTCCCGGAGAATTCGAGGTCGACATTCTCCAGGGAGGCTCCGTTCTCCATGGTGTTGCCGGTGAAGACCCCGGTGCTCGGGCGGGAGGAGTACTCGCTCCTCACCGTCTTGTACGAGGAGTAGTTGTCCCTTTTCACGAAGGTGTTGTCGATGAACTTCGCATAGCCGTCCGCATAGCCATAGTCGTCGGCCAGCAGGACGTTGGCCCAGTTGCTCTCCACCCGGTTGTTCCGGAAGACCAGCCCCGAAGAGACATTATTGGTGACCACCGCGATACCGGCGGCCTTCCCCTTTCCGTCGTTGTTGGTGGCGATGATCACGTTATCGTGGATGTCCGCCTTCAGAGAGGCTTCGGGGAGTCCCACGAAGAGAGCCCTACCCCAACTGTTGAACCCGGTGCCGTTGTAGTTGGCCGAAGCATTGACAATGAAGGTGTTGTACATGATCTCGGAGTTGTTGCCCGTACCCCAGGTCATCCGCAGGCAGGCGGAGCCCGTGTCGCCGTACTCGGCGCCGCTCCTGGTGCTCTGCGATTCCACGTAGTTGGAATAGACCTTTGCATCATGATCGGGCCAGATGCCGATGGGGTGCACGCCGCTTCCATAGACCTTGTTGTGATGTACGGAGCCTGACTGTATCGAGAGACCGACGGAGTTGGTGACCTGGCTGTTGATGGTGACCTCGTTGTTGTTGATCTCGCTGCCGGTCCCAACCCGGATGCCTACCTGTCTCGTCTTGACGGTGGTATGGTGCACGCGGGAGCCGGAAAGATTTCCCGCCCGGATCGCATCGATGCCCTGATGCCTGTCTGTCACCACAGTGCCGCTGTCCTGGACGGAGGTATGGTGGATATGGGCCGCTTTCCCCCAGTGGAGGAAGACCCCGTGGGTGTTGTCGGCGCGATAGGAGATTTCGAGTCCGCCGATTTCGATACCGAAGGTCTCGAATGCATAAATGGGGTTGCAGTTTTTTCCCACTCCGGACTGCCCGCTGCAGCTACCGTTGCCCTGTGTTATCTTGCCGTTCACAATGGCGATATTGCTCCGTGACGCGCCATCGATGTAGACGCCGTATGCCTGGGAGGCATTCCGGTTCAGATAGACGATGGTATGGCCGTTCAGGTTCAGGGTGATATTGGAGCCCTGGATGGTAAAGGCGGTCCCGTTGGCTATGATATCGTTCTGGAGCACATACTCCGTATCCGACTGGTTCAGGGTGGCCGGGGCCGTAAGGTTTACCGTTTTGGCGCGAGCGGGTTTTTCTACCGCGGCCACTCCTGCTCCGGTCGCCATCTCCTTTGTCCCCATATCGTATGCTGCATGGACTCTCTCCGCGGGAAAAGAAAGCAGAAGACTGAGAAAGAACACCCAGCCCAATAAAGACTTCTTCATCATTTCCTCCTTGCTGTTGTGCGTGATTCCGGTTTTTATAACCGGTGCCTTTGAGCAAGGGGTGTGCCAGCATATGGTAATCGGTTGAAAAATAAAACAATAAAGCCGAGACGCACCATGCCGGAGATGAAAAAAAACGCGAAAGTGAAGGGTATTTCCTACACAGGGCAGAGGGCAGGCAGTGTAGGGAATAGCAAGCACTATGGAAACGTATGGTTTATGGTGCAGGACATTTCATACAGGCGGAATGAGGTACAAGGGAAAAATGGTTGCTATGGCAACTGCTCATTGATTATAGTGAGGAAGGGACGAAAACGATCCAGTGAAGAGAACCTTATACGATTTACCTATAGACTTAAGAGGAGGAGATACGTATGCTTATGCCGCTTTTGCTTGCACTGCATGTACTGGGGGTGGTCATCTGGATAGGCGGGGTCGCCTTTGTAACCATCATTGTGTTCCCTATGATCATGAGAATGGAAGGCTCTTTGGAAAAGGTGCTCTTTTTTCAGGGAGTGGAGCATCGCTTTGCGAAGACCGCAAAAATCTGCGTGGCGATTGTGGGCGCCACCGGCATTTGGCTGCTCTCCCTTACCGGTGAAGGGAGGCTCCTCTTTACCGGGCCGGGGATCGGCCCCACGATCATGCTTATCGTGTGGGTATTTTATGTGCTGGTGCTGCTTTTCGAGGGCAGGCTGTTTAAAATCCTGTTCCGCGGAGAGACCCAGAGGGATACGGAAAAAGTCTTTTTCAAGCTTACGGCATTCCACTGGGTAGTCCTCGGAGCAAGCCTGCTGGCGATCGGGGTTGGGGTATGGGCCGGGCATGGAGGGAGGCTGTAAGGGGTGGAAACAATAAAAAACCGTGTACGCGATGCTCGTACACGGTTTGCACGCTGCTTCCGCAGTACAGCTCTTCGATTTTGTATGGTAGGCACGAGGGGTATCGAACCCCTGACCTCTACCGTGTCAAGGTAGCGCTCTCCCACTGAGCTACGCGCCTTCCAAAAAGTATCATATCATTAAAACCGAAAACGGCCCTTTTTGTCAAGAACAGGACGCGATTTTCGCCGCTATTTCGCGGGCGAAATCCGCCAGGGTTTCATCCCGCGCACCGAGGACGCAGTAAGCTTCCCGCTCGCAAAGCCTCTCCAGAACGGCGGACCGCTCTTCCACCACTTCCACCGATTTCCCGGAGGCTTTGATCCCTGCCGCCAGGTCATGGCTGGAGATATCCCTGCTCACGGTCCCGCCCGCATAGAAGATGGGGAGCAGGACCAGGTGATCGACAGGCCGCAGGTGGGAGGAAAAGGCCTCTATATATTCCGCCTTCATCATTCTCGTGGGGGCATACCCGTGGGGCTGGAAGATATAGCAGACGCTTTCCCGAACCTTCATCGCAGCCTTCATGAAAGAGGAAATCTTATGTGGGTTATGGGCGTAATCGTCCAGAACGAGCCTCTTTCCGTCGTTCAGATGGACATCGAAGCGCCTCTCGATGCCGGAGAATTCAGGGAGAAGGGCGGCGAGGTCTTTCAGAGAGGACCCGGTCTCTGCAAGGAAGGCGATACAGGCGAGAGCATTATAAAGGTTGTATTCACCCGGCAGGGAGAGCCTGAAGCGCTGCCCTCTCAGCGAGAATTCCGCACCGAAAGGCTCATAGACAACGGATTCAGGCCGGTAAGAAGACTCTCGCCGGAGGGAGAAGGGGATCGGGTTCTTGAAGGGTATCCCCGCAAGGCGCGGATCATCCGCATTGATCACCACTGTTTCTGAGGTGGCGCAGGCCAGGGCTCCGAACATTCCCGCCGTCTCCTCGACGGTATGGTGGTCGATATCGAGATTGAGGAAGATGCTGTGGCGCGGGCGGTAGTCGACAAGGGAGCCGTCGGACTCGCACGCCTCGATAACGAGGCGGGAGGAATCCCCGGAAAGGGAGTTGCCCGGATTGGAAGGGGTCCTGAACTGCTTGACCCTGCCCCCCCCGATGAAGTTGGGGCGCATGCCGAGACGCTCCATGAGAAAGGCGAGCATTCCGGACGTGGTGGATTTGCCGCTGGTCCCCGCAACGGCTACCGTCCTGAATTTCTCCACCAGCTCGGCGAGAAAGCCGGGGCGCGTCTTGAAGGGGACGCCCAGCTCCCGAGCCCTTTTAATTTCGGGCTGGTCCGGCTCCACCGCAGTGCTGAAAACGGCGAAATCGAAGGAGCTGTCGAGGCCGTTTCCGTCCTGGGAGACAAGGGTAATGTTCTTCGAGATGAGGAGACGGCGGACAGGGTGCTCCGGGTTCGTGTCGAACGCGCGGTCCGAACCGGCCACCGCATGCCCCTTATCCGCCATGAAGCAGGCGATGGCGGAGACTCCGCTGCCCCCGATCCCTGAAAAGAATATTTTTAGCGGCGTGTCCGCCCTTCCCGCTTCCATGCGCTCTATTATACCTGATCGGAGCCGCTCCTCTGCCGTTTGTCTGCGATGAAAATGTTACAATAGGTGCTTATGGCAGGCTATGCGGGAAAAAGTATACGGGTAGATCTCGGCACCGGCGAAATAGTAGCATACCCCACTCCTCAGGAGTTGCGGGAGCAGTTCATAGGGGGCAGGGGCTTCGGCATGGCGATGATCGCGGAGCGCATCACCCGCTCCTATGACGACCCCGAGATGCCCCTTATTTTTGCCACCGGCCCCCTGGTGGGCACCGCGGCCCCCACCTCGGGGAGAATGTCGGTGATCTCCCGCTCCCCCCTTACCGGCACGGTATGCGACTGCTCAGTTGGAGGCCGTTTCGGGACCGAGCTGAAAAAGGCGGGATACGATTGCATCGAGATCACCGGAACCTCGGACCGGTGGGTGGTCCTGGATATCCGGAACGGCGCGGTGACACTGGAAGACGCCTCACATTTGTACGGCAAAAATAATTCCGTAATCAGAGAAAGCCTGGGAGGGGAGGGGTCGTTTGCAGCGATAGGGATTGCCGGGGAGAGGAAGGTCCGGTTCGCCTCCATTGTTTTCGACGGCCATTACCTTGCAGGAAGAGGCGGGCTCGGGGCGGTGATGGGGGCGAAGAGGCTGAAGGCCGTCAGGGTGAGGGGCGAGGGAGGGGTGACTGTCGCACGCCCCGATATGCTGAAGACGGCGCGGGAGGAGATCATGCGGCTGCTGAGGACCTCCCCGGCGGTGTTCGGAGAGTTCGGCCTCTCGGAATTCGGGACCGCGGCCCTTGTGGACCTCATTCACGCCCGGAGAATGGAGCCGACGGACAACTTCAAAAAGACCCTCTTCCCCCACGCCTCACGGTACTCCGGATACACCCTGAAGACCCACTACAAGGCGAAAAAAACAGGGTGTGCCGGCTGCCCCATCCTTTGCAAAAAGGTGGGAGCAGGAGGGGAGGTCATTCCTGAATATGAGACCGTCTCCCATTTCGGGGCATTGAACAACTGTGAAGATATGGCGGCGATCATCGAGGCGAACCGCGTCTGCAACGAGTACGGCCTCGATACCATAAGCGCCGCGTCCACCATCGCCTGTTTCTCCGAGATCAGGGGAAGCATGCTCTCCCCTGGAGAGATGATCGAAAAGCTCGTTGCCATCGGCTGCAGGGAGAAGGGTGACGGGGAGGCGCTGGCGGAGGGGTCGCTGCGGTATGCAACCTCCCAGGGCGCGCCGGAGTTGAGCATGTCGGTGAAGGGCCTCGAGCTTCCCGCCTACGATCCGCGGGGAGCGTACGGCATGGCGCTCGCCTACGCCACCTCGAACAGGGGAGGATGCCACCTGCGGGCGTATCCGATCAGCCACGAGATCCTGCGGAAGCCTGTCTCCACGGACAGGTTCTCCTTCGAGGGGAAGGCGCGCATCATCAAAATCGCCGAGGATCTGAACGCGGTCATCGACTCCCTCACCGCCTGCAAGTTCGTCTTCTTTGCGGCGAGCCTCGAGGAGTACGCGAAGGCGGTCAGTGCGGTCACGGGGGAGCGGCATGACGTGCAGTCCCTCCTCAGGACAGGAGAGCGCATCTGGAACCTGGAGAGGCGCCTGAACGAGGCGAACGGCTTCAACGAAACCCATGACGACCTCCCCCCCCGTTTTTTCACCGAAGAGGGCTCCTCGGGGGCCCACGTGCGCATCGCACCGCTCGACAGGGAGGCTTTCCTGCAAGCGAGGGAGAAGTACTACCGCATCAGAGGCTACCGGAGCTGAGGCCCGCCATGGAGCATCTGATCCACAAATACCTGAAAAAGCTTGAGCAGCAGGGGCTCGCCCGGAGTGAAAAGGCGGTTTTTCTCGCCCTCGATGCCGAACGGGTCTCCAACAGGCCCGAAGATGACGAAGTGAGGACTCTCAGCAAGGTTTTCGACCTGATGAACATCAACTCCCTGCTCTTTGCCGAACCGGACGAGCCGTACAAGAGCATCATTGCCGAGCTGCTCCGCGGCTTCGAACCCTCCCGCGCGGCGGACGGAAAAATCGTGCCCATGGATTGCGAGACGCGCACCTTTTTCCACGATATCCCCGTGGTGGACGACTTCTCGCCTGAAGAGATTGCGCGGGCGCTCTCCCGCAGGAAATCCGTGCTGGTGCGGGACAGGGGCATCGTCACCTACGGGGTGGTGACTCCTGAGCAGGCGTTCGTCTCGTTCAGCTCCACCTGTTTCTCCGCCTTTGTCAAATATTTCTATGACTGCCTTTCGTATCTTGAGGAGTGTGCGGATGCCGCCAAAGAGCCCGACGGGACATTCCTCCGGCAGTTCAGGAGGTTGCTCGGATATGTCGATGGGTCTCCCTTGTCCTCCCGTCTTCCCCTCCTTGCGGATGCGCCTCCCGAAGACGGGGACGGTATCATCAGAATGCTGGCGGAGGCGGGCAGGGCGGTGGTGGGATACCGCCTCGTGGACTCCTTCTTCGGCAATATCTCCTATATCTTCAACAACAATCTCTACATAAGCCAGACGGGGAGCTCAATGGACGAGCTGGAGTGCTGCATCGACGCGGTCCCCCTCGACGGCTCCTCCTCCGTGGGCATCACCGCCTCCTCCGAGCTGTCGGCCCATAAGATCATCTACCGCGAGACAGGGCATACCGCCATTCTCCACGGCCATCCGAAATTCCCGGTGATCATGTCGATGCACTGCCTGCACGAGGGGTGCGACAGATCGCTCTGCCACAAAACCTGCAAGGAAAAGAGATACATTTCGGGAGTTCCGGTGGTTTCGGGGGAGATCGGGACAGGGCCCACCGGCCTGATGCATACGGTTCCCGAAGCGATGCGGGAAGGGAAGGGCGCCATCGTCTACGGGCACGGCGTGTTTACATCGGGAAGCGGCAGCTTCCGGGCTCCGTTCTCCCAGCTTCTCGCTATCGATGCCGCGTGCAGGAAAGAATACCTCTCCCTTGCCGGAGCCCTGCTCGCGAAGGCCTGCAGGTCGCGCCGGGAGAGCCCGGAACGGATCAGACGTTGAACCGGAAGTTGATGATATCGCCGTCCTTCACCTCGTAGGTCTTCCCTTCCAACCTGAAAAGCCCCTTGTCCCGGGCGGCGGACATGCCCCCCGAAGAGATAAAGTCGTCGTAATGTACCACTTCCGCTCTGATGAAGCCCCTTTCGATATCGGAATGGATCTTGCCTGCCGCCTTTTGGGCGGTCATGCCCCGTGTGATGGTCCAGGCCCTCACCTCGTCCTCGCCGCTGGTAAGAAAAGAAACGAGGCCGAGCAGACGGTAGCTGAGGTGGATCAGTTTGTTCAGGGCGGGCTCTCCGATCCCCAGGTCGTCGAGAAAGACGCGGGCCTCTTCGGCGTTCAACTGGGCGATTTCCATCTCGATCTTCCCGCAGAGGGTCACGACCTTTGTGGTTTCTCCGATGCCCTTCTCGTCGACATACTTTTCCACCGCCTGCTGCAGGGAGGCGGACCTCTCCGCGTTCAGGTCCTCCTCACCGGTATTGAGGACGATGACTTCCGGCTTCGTCGAAATGAATTGGAGGGGCCGCATCAATTTCTCCTCCTCCTCGCTGAAGCCGGCGTTCCGCAGGGGGATTTCCTTTTCCAGGATCTCCCTGCACTTGAGGAGGAGTTTCTTTTCCGCCTCGTTGGGCTTTTTGCCCTTTTTCGCAGCCTCCTCGATCCTTTCGAGCCTCTTCTCCACGAATTCCAGATCGCCGAATACGAGCTCCATTTCGAGCGTCTCGATGTCACGGAGGGGGTTCACTTCGTTCAGGGGGTGCGCTACGGCGTCATTGCTGAAATCCCTGACCACATGGACGATGGCGTCCACGTCCTTGATGAGGTCGAAAACCCTCCTGTTCTGCGTCATATCGCCCTTGGTGAGTCCGACATAGTCGATATATTCCACCGTCGCATAGGTGATTTTCTTCGGCTTGAACACCTCGGCGAGCCGGTCGATGCGCTCGTCGGGGACTTTTACCGTCCCGTAGTTCGGTTCGCCGCTCACTGTCGGATAGAGCGTGGTTTCGAGGTTCTGACCGGTCAGGGCGTTAAAGACCGTTGTTTTGCCCGAATTGGAAAGCCCGATAATCGCTAGTTTCACCTGTCCTCCTGTTTTGGTGGGGGCATACAATTTTTTTATGGTGCGACCGGATGCACCGCCCCCGTCCTGCCCGGCACTTCGGGCTTTTCAGGAGTTCCCCGGCGGTGCTGGGTGCGGCGGCTGCTGTGTACGGCTTACTACTGGTGCTCCGCAGGAGGGTCTGCGAGGGTGGAGGTGCAGGTGATCGCATCAAATGCATAGAGGATTCTCCGCTCCCGCTCCCTTTTTTCCTCGGGGAGAGGAGCGAAAACGGCGCCTTTGAGCACTTCTCCTGCCTTCTCCTTGTCGGGAAGCGAGTCGAGACCCTCGGAAACCGGCTTGCCCGTGACCACGTCCAGGACCTTCGCATGCTCGCTGTCGGTCACCACGGCAAAGGGGATCTGAACGGGGCCGGCAACGCGGCCGAATGCGACGGCCTGCCTTTCCCAGGATTCCGGGGAGCTCATGACGCATTTGAGGAAAAAAAGGCTTGTGCCTTCCACCTTCAGGATAATGTCCGCATTGACCGTAAAGCGGGCAGGGGAGACTTCGATGACGAACTCCCTGTTGATCTCCATATCCTCGGGGGCATACCCTTTCCGTTCGATCAGGAAGTCGATCACCCTTTTCTGCACCTGGGAGATTCCCCTGCGGTCCTGCTGCTCCTCTTCCCTTTCCCGCTGTGCGAGAAGGGCCGTCCTCTCCTCGGGGCTCCGCGGTATTTTGCCCAGCTTTATGTACGTAGACATGAAATAAAAAAGAGGCAAGAGAAAGGATCGTTTTCGCCTTTGCCCTTCCCTCTTTACAGGGTCTCCTTTGAGTTTTTCGTCAGCTCTTCTTTACTCCCTCTTTAAGAAGAAGGCCGTATTTCTGATGTTCGAGGGGATGCATGGTGGGGAACTTGGCAAAGAGCCACCCTTTGAAGATGCTCTTCCCGTTCTCGAATACTTCGACCTGCACCGCCGGATTGTTCGGCTCGTTGCTTCCGGAAGTCAGGGTGGTCTCGTTCATCTTGAAGTCGGGAAGAAACTCGCCGACAGCGATGCTCAAGCCCGTGTTGGGGACCTTGAAATCCGATCCGATCCTGACGGTATACTCGGAGGACTTTTGCGCTGCCTTGTCTTCCAGCACCAGCTTCACCTTGTCCCATTTGCCCTTGACGGCATCCGGGACGACGACCGACTTTTCCACCTTGGGAGCGGTCCCGTGAGGAGAAGCGGCCATGGGTGACTGCATCGGCTCCTGGAGAGGCACTGCCATAGGCGACTGCTGAAGGGGGGCTTTTGGAACGACCTGCTCTTCTTTTTTCTTGCAGCCGCCGGCGACAAGCACCAGAGCAAGAGAAACCGCCAGGAACCCGGAAACTGTCTTCATGAATACCCTCCCGGAGAGAGATTTTATGGCGGAGAGGCAGGGATTCGAACCCTGGGTGGGGTGTGACCCCCACAACCGCTTAGCAGGCGGCTGCCTTCGACCGGCTCGGCCACCTCTCCATCGGACTGACCTATAATTTTATCAACTTCGGCGGCAAATTGTAAAGCGCAACCGCATTTTTTTGCAGAAGAGCGCCCTGCGCACGCCGTCTCGGCAGAGCCGGGGAGGAGGGGAGCGGAGGGCCGCGGCCACCTTTTTTTCGACCGGCGGAGCGAATTGGAGTATAATGAGGAAATGGAATTCCTGGAAAAAGTCAAAAAGACCATCGGGAAATACGGCATGCTCGCGCAGGGGGACCTCGTCCTGGTCGCCCTTTCCGGAGGCCCCGATTCCGTCTGCCTGCTGACGGTCCTCCATCGGCTGCGGGGCGAGTTTTCCCTGCGCCTCGCGGCTGTCTACATCGATCACTGCCTGCGCCCCCTTGAGGTCCCCGGAGAGATACGGTTCTGCGCGGAGCTCTGCGCCTCGCTCGACGTGCCTTTTGCGACAGAGAGCGTCGATGTGGCTACATACGCACGGGAAAAGGGCGTCAACACGCAGGAGGCGGCGCGGGAGCTTCGGTACTGCTCCCTTCAGGAGAGGGCTGCATCCGCCGGCGCCTGCAGGATCGCCCTGGGCCACACTGCGGATGACCAGGCGGAGACGCTGTTGATGCGGCTCTTCAGGGGCGCGGGGCCGACGGGCCTCTCGGGCATCCCCCCGGTGCGGAACGCCATCATCAGGCCTCTCATCGAGGCGGAAAGGAACGAAATAGAGGATTTCCTCGCCGCGGAGAGACAGGGCTATGTCATCGACTCCTCGAACCTCAAGGATAAATACACGAGGAACAGAATACGCCATCTTGTCCTGCCGGCTGCCCGCTCGATCAATGCCGATCTGGTGAAAACGCTGGCGAGAACGGCCGACATCTTCAGGGAGGAAGAGCGGTATTTCGAAGCGCTCGCCGCGAAGACCCTGATGAAGCTGGTAAGCAGGAAGACGGATACCGCTGTCGAGCTCTTCCTCGCTCCCATGGAGGCGATGGACAGGGTGCTCCTGCGCCGGGTGCTGCGCCGCGCCGTCGATGCCGCCGAAGGGCTCCGGGGAGTCGGCTTCCTCCATGTGGAAGAGATTGCGGAGCTGATAAAGGGGGGAAAGGCGGGTGACCGAATCTACCTCCCCCGTGCTCTCCGCGTCATCAAGGGCTATTCGACACTGTTGATTACCGCTGATACGCCCGAACGCCTCGGCGAATATGTCCTGAACGGTCCCGGCGACCTGGTGCTGCACGAAGCCTCCCTGGTGCTCCGCTGCACCCTCTCTCCCTTGACGGAGGAGCGAAAAGGCGCCTACGGGGACGGCAGGAGGAGCGTCCTTCTGGACGCGGAAAGGGCCGGTTTCCCCCTTCAGGTGCGGGCACGGAGGCCGGGAGACCTTTTTTACCCGCTCGGCTTCGGAAAAAGAAAGAAGCTTCAGGACTTTTTCGTTGATGAAAAAGTGCCGCGCGATCAGAGGGATACGGTGCCGCTCCTGGTGAAGGGCGGAGAGATCGTCTGGGTCGCCGGATACCGGGCCGACGAGAGATACCGGGTTGCCAAAGAAACAAAAAGAGTTTTACAATGCGAAATTACCTTGCAAAAATGCTAGGATGTGAAGGGCAGACTGCATGCGGTGCAGCCGGTCGCAGCGGAAGATACTCTGCCGGCACATCCTGAAACAGGAGGTTTATTGCATGAAAGGAGCGGACAGTATGTATGCACCATCAAGGAAGCGCTTTGCTTTTTCGGGCGTCCTGGTCTCCCTTGCTCTTCTTCTCGCCTTTTGTGTCCCCGGGACGGCAGACGCGGAAATATCGGGCAAGGAGGCTTCTGACATTCTCTCGCGGTTGGGGGATGCGATGGCGAAGGTGGCGGAGCAGGTGAAGCCTGCGGTGGTAAATATCTCCACCACGCGGACGGTGAAGACTCCCCGCAACCCCCTTTTCGACGACCCCAACTTCAGGCGGTTCTTCGGGGACGGGGCGGCGCCGCAGAAGAGAAAGGCGACCAGTCTCGGCTCGGGCATCATCGCCTCGCCGGACGGCTATATCCTCACCAACAACCACGTAATCGAGGGCGCTGACGATATCCTCGTTAAGTTGTCCGATAACAGGGAGTTCAAGGGGAAAGTGATCGGCATCGACTCGAAAACCGACGTGGCCGTCATCAAGATTTCCGAGAAGAACCTTCCCACCCTCGTCATGGGCAATTCGGATACCCTTAAAGTGGGAGAGATGGTGATCGCCGTCGGGAACTCTTTCGGTCTGAGCCACACGATCACCATGGGCATCATCAGCGGACTCGGACGGGCGGGGATCGGGATCACCGATTACGAGGACTTTATCCAGACGGATGCCGCTATCAATCCCGGCAATTCCGGGGGAGCGCTGGTCAATACCCGCGGCGAGCTGATCGGGATCAATACCGCCATTTTCAGTACGAGCGGCGGCTATCAGGGGATAGGCTTCGCGATACCGGTGAACATGGTCAAGAACATCATGGAGAGCATCATCAGCCAGGGCAAGGTGGTGCGCGGATGGCTGGGCGTGCAAATCCAGCCCCTGACCCCGGAGCTTGCGAAGCAGTTCAGGCTGAAAGACGAGAGCGGCGTGCTGCTGGTCGATATCAATGAGGGAGGACCGGCTGAGAAGGGAGGCCTGCAGAGGGGAGACGTGGTGGTGGAGTTCGACGGGAAAAAAATCGCCGATCCCTTCCACTTCAAGAACATGGTGGCCGCTACGAAGCCGGGGCGGGAAGTGCAGATAAAGGTGGTCCGCAACGGGAAGACGGAGCTGGTGACGGTTACCACCGGCGAGCTGCCTATCGAGCCGAAAGTCGTGTCGAGTGCGGAATTCAGCAACGCGCTGCGGGGAGTGTCCGTGCAGGACCTCACCGAGGAGCAGCTCCAGAAGCTGAATATGCAGGGGAAGACGCGGGGAGTGCTGGTAAACTCTATCGGGGAGGACAGTCCGGCCCTCGGCATCCTGAACAAGGGCGACATCATCCTCGAACTGAACAGGAAGCCGGTGACCTCGGCTAAGGAATACTACGCCGCCGCTTCCGCCGTCGAGCAGGAGCAGGGCGTTCTTCTGCTGATCATCCGGGGCGGCGTGAAGCAATATATCTCCATTCCGGCGGGGGGGAGATAGCTATACCTCGTTGAGGATTTTTACCATGATCTCGCTGCTCAGGACGAGGCCCCGCCTGCCGAGGCGCAGGCGGGAGCCTTTCCGTTCGAGGAGACCGCGGCGGAGGCACTCCTCAACGGTCCTGCTGTTTTCCAACAGTCCGCGCAGGGGCGAGCTTTCCAGGTCAAGCCCTTCTTCGGTCATCCGCAGCCCGAGGAACAGCGTCTCCTTCAGCGCTTCGGCCCCGTTTATCAGGATTTCTTCCTCCACCGGCAGGATGCCTCTGCCGACCGCTTCTCCATAGAGCCTCAGATCGCGGAAATTGGCGCTCCTCTTTTCGTTCAGGAAGGAGTGCGCTGCAGCCCCGACGCCGAGATATTCCTCCCTGCGCCAGTAGGTCAGGTTATGCGTGCAGGCGCGTCCCGGCTTTGCAAAATTGGAGATTTCGTACTGCGCGTATCCTCTTTCTGCGAGCAGGTCGATTCCCCGGTAGTACATGGCGCTGACGGTCTCTTCAGGGGGGAGGGTATGACGCCCCTCCCCGAGGGCGCGGGCAAGGGGAGTGCCCTCTTCTGGCGTAAGCTCGTAGGTGGAGAGGTGCTCGGGGGCCAGCTCGACCGCCCTTTCGAGGGAATACTCCCACGAGCCCATCTTTTGCCCCGGAAGTGCGTACATCAAGTCGAGGGAGAGATTTCCGAAGCCGGCCTGCCGCGCCGCTTCTACGGCTGCGATGCCGTCACGGGCGGAATGGGCCCTGCCGAGGAGGGAGAGCTCCTCATCGACGAAGGACTGAACCCCCATGCTCACTCTATTGACGCCGACGGTCCGCAGCTCCGAGGCTTTTTTCGCATCGAGGGTGCCCGGATTTGCCTCGATGGTGATTTCGGCATCGGGACGAAGGGAAAAGATTCCGGCAGCGGTATCCAGAATCCTTGCCGCTTCCGCAGCGGACAGGAGAGTAGGGGTCCCCCCGCCGATGAAGATTGTCCTGAGATTCCGCGCAGTTCCCTTCCGCAACGCCATCTCCGTGCAGAGCGCCTCGACGTACCCTGCCCTGTCCGGAGCGGCAAGGGGGCCGGCGGAAAGAGGCAGGGAGTAGAAGTCGCAATAGATGCACTTTTTGAGACAGAAGGGAATATGGATATAAAGGCTTTCCGTCATTTATAATCCTGCTTTCCCTTTATTATAATCATTTTTCAGCCTGCCGCGGAGAGCACAGCAAGACGCGGAGAGCAAAGGAGGCGCGCATGGAAAAGAAAATTGTTTATTTCGAGAGGCCGGGCAAGGAGAATTCCCGAGCATGCCTGGAGATAGTGAAGGAGGCGGTCAGGAGCGGTTGCTGGAAGCACCTCGTGGTCGCCTCGACCGAGGGAGATACGGGAGCGCTTTTCTCAGGCGCCTTGAGAGACGCAGGCCTCAACATCGTCGTCGTGACCCATTCCGCCGGTTTTAAGGCGGCGAACACCCACGAAATGACCCCCGGGGTGCGCAGGAGCATCGAAGAGTCCGGCGCAAAGGTGTATACCGGCACCCTGATCACCCACTCCCTGGAAACGGCTTTTGCCGCTAAATTCAACGGCCTCTATCCTACCCTCGTCGTAGCGCAGTCCCTGAGGATAATCGGAGAAGGCGCAAAGGTCTGCTGCGAGATGGCCATGATGGCGGTGGATGCAGGACTCATCCCCGAGGGCGAGGAAATCCTTACGGTGGCGGGCACCGGGCGGGGGGCCGATACGGTGCTGGTGGTGCGCTCCGCAGCCTCGAAGAGGTTCCTCGACCTGAAAGTTCTCGAGATCCTTGCCAAGCCGAGGGGATGAGCCGGCGGCCTCCGAAATCAAAGGATTCGCGCCCGTTTCCGCCTGCAAAGGCTTGAACAACGGGAAAGGGGCGTGGTATGATTTGAGGGAATGATACTGCTACTTACCATAGCGCTTCTCCTGTTTTCCGGGACCGTCTCCAACGCAGATATCTACCAAACGGTAGGAGAAGACGGGACCGTCTTTTTCACCAACACCGCCCCGGGCAAGAACGGCAAGGTGTTTATCAGGGAAAAGAAAGCGGCAGCCGAGCCGCGCAGGGAGAGGAGAGGAAAGAATTCCTTCGCCGTTCCTCCTGAAACTGTTTCCGCCGTAAGCAGGGAGGAAATTCACTCCATTGTTGAGGAAAAAGCACGGCAGCATGACGTTGATGCCGGGCTGGTGAAGGCGGTCATCAGGGCGGAGTCCAACTGGAACCCCCTGGCGGTCTCCCCCAAGGGTGCCCTGGGGCTCATGCAGTTGATGCCGGGAACGGCATCTCTTCTCGGGGTGTTGAACCCCTTCGACCCCGTGGAAAATATAGACGGAGGCACCCGGTACCTCAAGATGCTGCTCGAAAAGTTCAGCGGCGATCTGCCCCTTGCCCTGGCTGCCTATAACGCCGGGCCGAAGCGGGTGGAGAGGAGTTATTCCGTTCCGTCCATCCCCGAAACCATCGCCTACGTGAAGAAAGTCATTGCCCACTATTCGGGAAACAACCCCGAAGTAGCAAGAATAAGCACCGGAGAGATACGGAAATCAGTGACGAAAATAAGAAAGCTGATTCAGGAGGACGGCACCATTCTCTTTACGAATTCCTATCTTGCCGGCTCCTATTCTGAAAATAAGGCAGTAAGGTGACCATGGAGAGCAGAGATCTGCGCAGCGAAATACTGAAACTGAAAAAAGAGAGAAACGCTGTTATCCTTTCCCATAATTACCAGCGCGACGAAGTGCAGGATATCGCCGATTTTGTGGGGGATTCCCTCGAATTGTCCCGGAATGCCGCTGCCATGGAGTGCGATGTCATCGTTTTCTGTGGAGTCCATTTCATGGCGGAAAGCGCATCAATTCTTTCGCCGCACAAGACAGTGCTCCTTCCGGAGCTGGATGCGACCTGTCCCATGGCGGAAATGATCGAGGTGAGCGAGCCGAGAAAGGTATGGAAGACTTTTCCCGGGTACGAAGAGCAGCCTACTTTCGTATTTCCCCATGAGTTCACCCTGAGGGATATCAAGGCGCAGTATCCCGGTGTGCCCGTCGTGGCCTACGTCAATACCACCGCCGCCGTAAAAGCCGAAAGCGACATCTGCTGCACCTCCGCCAATGTGGTGAAAGTCGTCGAGTCGCTCCCCGACGAGCGGGTGATCTGCATCCCCGACAGGAACCTCTCGCTCTGGGCGGCAAAGAATACGAAAAAGCAGATCATTGCCTGGGACGGGTTCTGCCATGTGCATGACAGGATACGCAGGGAGGATGTGCTCCGGGCGCGGGAAGCGCACCCCCGTGCCGTTCTGATGGCGCATCCCGAATGCAGGTTGGAGGTCCTCGAGCTCGCCGACCACGTGACGAGCACCTCGGGCATGCTCCGGTTCGCCCGTTCGTCGGATGCGCAGGAATTTATCGTGGGGACGGAACTGGGTCTCCTGCACCGCCTGAAGAAAGAGAGTCCCGGAAAGACCTTCCATCCCCTCAGGAAGGACATGATCTGTCCCAACATGAAAAAAACCACCCTGAACAGCGTATATCACGCTCTCAAAGAGATGAAAAATTGCATCAAAGTCCCCGAGGAGATACGAGTCCCCGCAAAAAGGACGCTGGACAGAATGCTCGCCATCCAGTAGCCGGGCGCCGGCTTGGGCAGCGATGCCTCCCCTTACCAAATAAGCAATGTCGATCCTGCAGGAAAAAATCGTCGAAAAGATCAGGAAAGAAGGGCCTGTCTCCTTCGAGACTTTTATGGAGATGGCCCTCTATTACCCCGGCCTCGGCTACTATACGAAAGAGGCGACGAGGATCGGAAAGGAAGGGGACTTTTACACCAGCCCCCACCTGCACCCCCTGTTCGGAGCCATGCTCGGCAGGCAGATGGAAGAGATGTGGGATCTGCTGCAGCGGCCGGAACGGTTCAGGATCGTGGAGATGGGTGCGGGAATGGGATATCTTGCCAGGGATATGCTCGATTCTTTGAGGGAGAGGGATATCTTTCGGCATATCGATTACTCCATCGTCGAAATGAATCCGGCGATGAGGGAGCGGCAACAGCAGCTCCTTGCCGGATCGGGAGCTGAGGTCCGATGGTTCCACGCTCTGCGGGAGGTGGGCGGGGTGACCGGCTGCTTCCTCTCCAATGAGCTCCTGGACGCCTTTCCCGTCCGCCTTGTAGAGATGACGGACGAACTGATCGAGATCTTCGTTGACGTGAAGGATGACGCTTTTGTCGAAGCGGGAAGACCGGCGCGGGAGGAGACCGCTGAGTACTGCAGGGAGTTTGCGCCTCATCTTCCCCGCGGGTACCGGACCGAGGTCAACCTGCGGATACGGGAGTGGCTGCACGAAATAAGCGCGCATCTCCGGAGCGGCTTTCTCCTGACAATCGATTACGGGTATACTGCTGAGGAGTATTACAGCGAGGACAGGAGCAGGGGGACCCTGCTTTGCTATTACCGGCACCAGATCAACGAGAACCCCTACCGCCATATCGGGGAGCAGGACATGACCGCGCATGTGAACTTCTCTTCCCTGAAAAGATGGGGAGCTGAAGAGGGGATCTCCGTGGGGGGCTATTGCCCGCAGGGCGCCTACCTTGTGGCCCTCGGAATCGACGAAATGATCCGCGGGAGATACGGCGAAACACCCGATCCTTTTGAACTGGCGAAGATCAAGGGGCTGATTTTTCCCCAGGGGATGGGAGAATCCCACCAGGTGATGGTACAATACCGAGGGACCGGCACTCCCTCGCTGAGGGGGTTCAGCCTGAGGAACCAGGCGAAAAGAGTGTAGCTCGCTGCCGGAAAACGCTGCGCGGAGGGGAAACCATGGAGGAGAGCGCTTTGCTCGGCCAGTTCATTCCTTTGCACTACCACTACAACATGCTGAGCGATTCACCGCGGCTGACGGGCTTCAAGGAGGCGATCCACACACTGGTGCGTCCCGGGGCCCGCGTCCTTGAACTGGGGGCGGGGACAGGGGTCCTCTCCTTTTTTGCCGCCCGGAAGGCCTCGAAGGTCTGGAGCGTGGAGAGGAATCCCGCACTGGTCCGGGAGGCCCGAAGAATTTTGGCCCTCAATCCCGGTGCCGAGCGGATAGAGGTGGTCGAGGCGGACGCTTTCGACTATCTTCCCCCCGAGCCGGTGGAAGTGGTTATCTGCGAAATGATCCATGTGGGGATGCTGCGGGAGAAGCAGCTTCCGGTGCTCTCGTCTTTCAAAAAGAGATACCGGGAAAAGTTCGGGGACCCGCTTCCCCTCTTTATTCCGGAAGCGGCCATTCAGGCGGTGCAGCCGGTGCAGCAGTCTTTCGACTTCTCAGGCTTCCGCGCTCCCGTGCCCCTTTTCCAGCACCCTTACTCCGTGCAGAACGATACGAAAGGTCTCGGAGAGCCGGTGCCCTACCAGATCTTCTCCTATAGCGAAGACCTGCCTGAGCAGTGCGACTGGGAGGGGATGCTGACAATAGCTGAAGCGGGCTCGCTGAATGCGCTCCGCTTCATCACCAAGAATGTCCTTGCGGTAGTGACGGAGAAAAGCGGCACCATCGACTGGTTCAGCCAGTATCTCGTATTCCCCCTGGAAGCGCCTTTCGACGTGCATCCCGGGGAAAGGGCAAAGGTGCGCTTCTCCTACCGGCCGGGCGACCCGCTCGAAGCGCTGTCAGGCTCTCTGGTCGTTGCCGGGGAGTAAGGCGCGGTATTCTTCAAGCCTTTTCAGGCTTTTCATCACCCGTTCGCGGGTATGCGCCTCGATGGTGTAGATACAGTCGCTGCCCTGTACTGCGGAGAAGAGGGCGGAGAAATCGACGCTCCCCTCGCCGGGCGGGAGATGCTGGTCTGCGGTCTTGTCGTTGTCGTGCAGATGGAGCTCGAACAGGTAGGGTCTCAGCTCATCGACCCAGGCTGTAAGCGGCAGCGCCGAAAAGAGATTGCAATGCCCTACATCGAAGCAGACACCGAAGTTCTCGGATTTCATTTCCTCCATCAGCATTCTGAGATTCGAAGGCTCGTCTTCAAAAATATTCTCGATCGCGATTTTCACGCCTCTTTCCCGTGCTCTTTCGTTGAGGGGCACCCAGGTTTCCAAGCTCTTTTCGATCCAGAGGGCCGTATTGAAGGCGTACTTCCACTTCTCATACCCTGAATGAAATACGATGCTCCTGGGGCGCAGGACTTCGGCGATATCGAGGACCTGGTGGAAGCGTTCGAGGGTCGCTTTCCTGATCCTCGCGTCGAGGGCGGCAGGGGACAGGTCCATAAAGGGCGCATGAAAGGAGAGGGAAGGGCCATAGGAGAGCGCCTCTTCGAGGCGAAGCAGGGAGGATTCCGCCAGCGTATCGAGGCTGGATGCGCTGAAATAAATCTCCAGGTTCAGCCTGTTTTCGATGATAAACGAGAGATGCTCCCCTATCTTGTCATAAGGGACATGCACATGGGGCCGGATCATGCAACAGCGTGCCGTCAGGCAGCCTTGGTTTCGGACTTCGTTTCCGTCTTTGTCTCTGATTTTGTTTCGCTTTTGCCTTCCGCCTTCGTTTCGGTGGCCTTTTTCTCCGGGGTCCCCGTATCCGTATCCTTCCCCTTCTTCCTGTCGGACGAGCCATAGTCCGTTACATACCAGCCGGTCCCCTTCAGGACGAAGGAGGTGTTGGAGATCAGTTTTTTCATCTCCCCTCCGCAGTCAGGGCACTCCGCGAGCGGCGCATCGCTGAACTTCTGCATGATCTCGTGCCTCTTTCCGCATTGGAGACATGAGTATTCGTATATGGGCATGGTGGTACCTCCTGAAGAAATCCTGTATTATTAAATATACCATACCCAAGCGCCTGAGGTCAGGTCAAGAATCGCTGCTGCAGCGCCTCTTCGGGATGATAGGGGAGGATGAGGGAATAAAGGGCGGCCTCGCCGTTCTCTGTTGAACAAAACCGATTATTTTTATTGACTTTATAGCCTGTAATCTGCTTTACTAATAGTTCGAAATTAATTCGGGGGTGATTGTATGTACGCAGTGGTAGAAGCAGGCGGAGAGCAGATACGCGTTGCAGCCGGTGATACGGTACGCCTGGAAAAAATGACCGGAGAGCTGAATTCCGAGGTGGTAATGGATAAGGTCCTGATGATCGCGGGCGAGGGCAAAACGGTATGGGGGAAGCCCTATATCGCAGGGGCCAGCGTGAAGGCGGAGGTGGTGGCTGCAGGGAAGGGGGAAAAGATTCTCGTCCTGAAGACCACCCCGAAGAAAGCCCACAACAAGACGAAGGGCCACCGGCAGCGGTATGTAACCCTTAAGATCAAAGAAATAATCGGAGGCTAGCCATGGCACATAAAAAAGGAGTTGGAAGCTCAAGAAACGGCCGCGACAGCGAGTCGAAAAGACTCGGAGTGAAGAGGTTCGGCGGCCAGTCCGTACGTGCAGGAAATATTCTGGTGCGGCAGCGCGGCACGAAGTTCCATAAAGGCAACAACGTGGGGATCGGCTCAGACGACACCCTTTTCGCCCTTATCGACGGCGTCGTAAAATTCGAGAGGAAGGATAAGCTGCGCATGAAGGTCAGCGTATATCCTGCCGCCGGAGCGCAGCTCGCTGCCAGCGCATAACCGAAAAGCATAGGAGAGAAACAAGGAGGCAGTCTGCTCTCGTGCGACTGCCTTTTTTGTTTATGGTGAACGATGCAGTTTGTTGATTACGTTAAGGTTTATGTGAAGTCGGGCGACGGCGGCCGCGGATGCGTAAGCTTCCGGAGGGAAAAGTTCATTCCGCGCGGCGGCCCCGACGGCGGCGACGGCGGCAAGGGGGGCGATATCGTTGTGCGCGCCGTCAGGGAATTGAACACCCTTCTGGACCTGCGCTACCACCGTGAAAACAGGGCGGGGCGAGGCGAGCACGGCATGGGGAGCAACAAGCACGGCAAGGACGGAGAGAGTCTGGCGATCCCGGTGCCCGTGGGCACCCTGGTAAAGGACGCGGAAAGCGGTGCGGTCCTCGCCGACCTGGACAGGGAGGGTGCGGAAATTGTCGTCGCAAAAGGCGGACGGGGCGGCCTCGGGAATTCCCATTTTGCCACTGCTGTCCGTCAGGCGCCCCGGTTCGCCCAGCCGGGAGAGCCCGGAGAGGAAAAGTGGCTCATCCTCGAACTGAAGCTCCTCGCCGATGTGGGGTTGGTCGGCCTGCCCAATGCGGGCAAATCGACCCTTATCTCGGTGCTCTCCGCCGCCCGCCCCAAGATCGCCGATTATCCTTTCACCACCCTCGTCCCCAATCTCGGAGTCGTAAAGGTCGAGGACCTGCAGAGCTTCGTTGTGGCCGACATCCCGGGCCTCATCGAAGGTGCGCACCGCGGAGTCGGGCTTGGGTTCCAGTTCCTCCGCCACGTGGAAAGGACCTCGGTTCTCCTCCATCTGGTGGACATCTCGGATATACAGACCTCGGATCCGGTGGAGGACTTTGAGAAGATCAACCGGGAATTGTTATTATACAGCCCGGAACTGGCGGAGAAGCCCATGGCGGTGGCGGGAACAAAGCTGGATATCGCCGGGGAAGGGGTCAGAGCCGAGCGTCTTCGCGCTTATTGTCGCGAGAGGGGCCTGGACTTCTTTCCCCTGTCCGCCGCCACCGGAGAGGGAGTCAAGCCCCTTGTCCGCTATCTGGCCGACAAGGTAGGAAAAAGCCGGAGCGCCGTGGGGCATCTGCCTGAGAGAGAGGCCTGAGGGCGGGGAGAGGAAAGAGAGGTCATGGGCAGAGTCGTGGTAAAGATCGGGAGCAACATCCTCGCGGAAGGAGGAGGGGGGCTCAACCAGAAGAGGATCTCTGCGCTGGCCAAGGATATATCCGAAGCGGCCGGTTCCGGACACGAGGTGGTTATTGTCTCTTCAGGGGCCGTTGCCGCGGGAATGAAAAAACTGGGTCTGAAGACAAAACCACGCGAAATCTGCCTCAAACAGGCGGCAGCGGCAGTGGGGCAGTCCTCCCTGATGTGGGCCTATGAGAAGAGCTTTGAAGAGTTCGGCAGGAAGGTGGCGCAGATACTGCTCACCCGGGAAGATTTTTCGGACAGGGCGCGCTACCTCAATTCCAAGAATACGCTCGCAACCCTCCTTTCCTATGGCATCCTCCCGATCATCAACGAAAACGATACGGTCGCCACGGACGAGATCAAATTCGGGGATAACGATCAGCTTGCAGCTCTCGTTTCCGGGCTGATCGACGCGGAGCGGCTTATCATCCTGTCGGACGTGGACGGTCTCTATCCTTCTGATCCGAAAGGGAATGCCCAGGTAAGGGTGATCCCCTGCGTCGACGAGATAACCCCCGAGATCGAGGCAATGGCCGGGGGGGCGGGGAGCGCGGTCGGCACCGGGGGAATGTACTCGAAAATCCTTGCGGCAAAGAAGGCCATGTCCTACGGGATCAAGGTGAACGTCATCAGCGGGAAGCGGAAGGGGCTTTTGCTCTCCCTCCTCGGCGGGGAGCCTCACGGCACCGAATTCCGCCCCCGCACGAGGAGTCTTTCTTCACGGAAAGGCTGGATCGCCTACGCAATACGTCCGAAAGGGTCCCTTTCGATGGACGAGGGAGCGGTCCACGCGGTGCTGAAGGCGGGAAAAAGCCTGCTGCCGTCGGGGATCCTCTCTGTAAAGGGCGCTTTCGATACGGGAGACGCGGTCTATTGCACCGATTCACTCGGGAGGCGCATCGCAAAGGGAATCGTCAACTATTCCTCCCTTGATGTGGAGCGGATCAAGGGCAAGAGGACCTCTGAAATCGAGACAATTCTCGGCTACAAATATCCTGATGAAGTGATTCACCGGGACAACCTCGTCGTTCTCTCCTGAAGAGCGGGATGCGTTCGCACCGAAAAGAGAGGGGGGGGGCCGCCGGCACCCCCCCCTCTTTTCTTAGGCTATTTCACGATGAACACCAAGAAGGCGTACTCTGCTCTTTTCTGCCGCGTTCTCCGGACTGATCAGCCGAGTTTTGAGAAATCGGCAATCCGGTGGGCAAGACCCTGTATGGTACGGAGGAGGGAGAGACGGTTGCACTTCACCTTCGCGTCCTTGTCCATGATGAGGACCTTGTCGAAGAACCGGTTGATGAGGTCCTTGAGGGTCGCCAGGAGCGTGAGGGCATCGTAGTAGGCGTCCTTCTGTATCAGCGCGCGGAAATGAGGAGCAACGTTCTCCACCGCACGATGCAACTGCTCCTCCTCTTCGTAGGTGAAAAGGGCGGGATCGACGGGAGGGACGTCCTCTTTCGGGGCGATGTTATTTACCCTCTTGAGGGCAAGGAGGAACGAAGCGGAGCCGGTCTCCTGCCTGAACTGCTGGAGCGCGGTGAGACGCTCTTTCAGGGTGAAGAGAGGCGCCTCTCTGGCGAAGTGGACCACTGCCGAGATGGCATCGAACGGATAGCCGGCGCTCTGGAAGAGGGGATCGAGCCGCTGCTCGAAGAATCGGACGAGCTCCCCGGCCACTTCCCGTGCATGCTGTATCCCGAAGGGCTGCAGCGCTTTTTCGAAGAGCTCCCCGATGATCAGGGCATATCTCCTTTCGACAAGAATGGAGATCGCGCCGATGGCTTGTCTTCTCAGTGCGAAGGGATCCTCCGATCCGGTGGGGGCCTGTCCCAGCATGAAGAAAGAGGCCAGGTTGTCCAGTTTGTCCGAAAGGCTCACCACGGCTCCCGTATCGGTTGAGGGGTTCTTGTCTCCTGAAAAGGCGGGAAGGTACTGCTCGGCAAGCGCCTTCGCCACCTCGCTGGAAAGGCCTTCGTTGCCCGCATAATAGCCGCCCATGATGCCCTGGAGCTCCGGGAACTCGCGCACCACTCCCGAAAGAAGATCGGTTTTGGCGAGCAGTGCGGCAGTCGTGACGTCCTTCTTCTTCTCAGGGCAGCATTTCTCCGCAATGAAGTCCGCAATGGAGGCGATACGCCTGCTCTTTTCGTACAAGGTCCCGAGCTTCTCGTGATAGATCACCTTCTGCAGCTCTTTAAGACGGTCTTCCAGCCTTATTTTCCTGTCGGTGTCGTAGTAGAAGCGCGCGTCTTCGAAGCGGGGCTTTATCACCTTTTCCGCGCCTTTCGTGATCGTATCCTGATTGTCCTGTTTCGTATTGCTGATCACGATAAAATGGTTGGTGAGCTTGCCGTGAGCGTCCTGTAATGCAAAGTACTTCTGGTGCCCCTTCATGACGGTGATCAAAAGCTCCTTGGGGAGGGCGAGGTACTCAGCGGGAAAAGTCCCGAGCACGGGGGTGGGGTATTCCACAAGGAAAGCGACATGCTGCAGGAGATCCTCGTCCTCCACCAGGGCTGCGTTCACCGACGAAGCGAGCTTGAGCGCCCCCTCGGTAATGATTTTCTTCCGCTCCTCGAGGTCTGCGATCACGAAATTGTTTCGCAGCAGGGTGAGGTAGGAGCGGCTGTCCCTGACTTCAAAGGGTGCGGGCGCGAGGAAGCGGTGTCCGCGGGTCATGGTGCTGCTCCTGATCCCTTCGATCTCGAACGGAACCCTCTTGTTGCCGTATGTCGCGAGTATCCAATGGATCGGACGTACGAACCGGAGATCGCCGCCGCCCCATCTCATGGATTTGGGAAAGGATAAGGAGAGGACCAGCTTCTGCAAGACATCGGGGAGCACCTCCTCCGTCTTACGGGCATCCTCCCTGACCAAAGCGACCAGGTACGTCCCTTTTCCTTTTTCCTTTCGGGCAAGCTGGCCGACCTCCAGCCCGTTCGTCCGGGCGAAGGCCTCTGCGGCCTTGGTCGGGGCGCCCTGTTTATCGAAAGCCGCATTCACCGGAGGCCCCCATATCTCCTTCTCCGCTGCCCTCTGCGCCGTCTCCACCTCTGCGAGGAGAGTCAGCCGGCGGGGAGTGGCGTACGTTTTGAGGGAGGAAAAGCTCAGGCGGGCTTCGGCGCCGAGCTTCTCGAAAAGCTCTCGCATCTTCACGAGGGACTCAGAGAGGAAGCGAGCGGGGATCTCCTCTGTTCCCACTTCGAGAAGAAGCAGTGCGTTCTGCGTTGCTTTATCGTCTGCGATGGACATTATGCTTTCTCCGCCAGAAGGGGGAAGCCTTTTTCCTCGCGCTGCTGCAGGAATGCTTCCGCACAGAGTTTTGCCAGCGCCCTCACCCGGGCGATATATCCTGTCCTTTCCGTGACGGAGAGCACTCCCCGCGCGTCCAGAAGGTTGAAGGTGTGCGAACATTTGAGGCAGTATTCATAGGCAGGGAGAACCAGGCCGTGTTCGTTCATTCTCTTCGATTCCCTTTCGTACTCGTCAAAAAGCTTCAGCAGGAGGTCGGTATTCGCGTAATCGAAATTGAATTTCGAGAATTCCACTTCGCCCTGCTTGTGGATTTCGCCGTATTTGATGCCCTTGCACCACTCGATGTCGTAGACGCTGTCCACTTCCTGCAGGTACATCGCGATCCTTTCGAGACCGTAGGTGATCTCGAGGGAGACCGGCTTCAGGTCGATGCCTCCGACCTGCTGGAAATAGGTGAACTGCGTAATCTCCATGCCGTCCAGCCATACCTCCCATCCAAGCCCCCACGCACCCAGCGTGGGAGACTCCCAGTCGTCCTCGACAAAACGGATATCGTGTTTTTTGGCGTCGATCCCGAGCGTGGAAAGGCTGTCGAGGTAGACCTCCTGGCTGTCGGCAGGGGAGGGCTTTATGATTACCTGGTACTGGTAGTAGTGCTGCAGCCGGTTGGGGTTCTCCCCGTACCTGCCGTCGGTGGGCCTTCTGCAGGGCTCCACGTATGCGGTTTTCCACGGCTCGGGTCCGAGAACCCTGAAAAAGGTAGCGGTGTGAAAGGTGCCCGCCCCTACTTCCGTGTCGTAAGGCTGGAGCAGTATACACCCTTTTTTCGCCCAGAAATCGTTCAGTCGTCCTATCAAATCCTGGAAATACATAGTTTCCTTTCCGTAGCTGTAAATAGTGAGTAATCATGTTATCTAAAAAGCAAAAACTTTGTCAAACAAAAGCGAAGCGGAAAAAAGGTTTCCGGCAGGGAAGGCGGAAAGGAGGGGCCAGTCCGCACAGACGCAGCGGGCCGCAGGGGATGATAGGACAAAAACTATTGTATATATTGGATTATTCTTGACACTACACGACGGAGAGGCTATACTAAGGGGTGTATGCGCACTCTCTCTTCTGCTGCTGCAGGAGAACGGTGCGTGCAGAGACACCCTGAAACAGCCGCAGCGAGGGAAGTATTCCCCAAGGGGGCGGTGCGGAGCACTTCCGGGAATTTTCCGGCATTTCTGTGAATCCCATAATGAAACGTCATAAAGGAGCGAGATACTGATGAAGTTCGAGCAATTCTCATTGAGCAAGGAAACCCTGAAAGCAATATCGGAAATCGGATTCGAAGAGCCCACTCCCATCCAAATGTCTGCGATGCCCCTGGTGCTGCAGGGACTCGATATCGTGGGCCAGGCGCAGACGGGAACCGGGAAAACGGCTGCTTTCGGCATCCCCATCGTGGAAAAATGCCAGCGGAGCAGGAGGCCGTACGCCCTTATTCTCGAACCCACCCGCGAGCTCGCGGTCCAGGTGGCCCAGGAGATCAACAGGATCGGCAAATATAAGAAAAGCGTCGTCCTTCCGGTCTACGGCGGCAAGTCCATCGAAAACCAGATCCGGGCGCTTCAGCGCGGGGTGGATGTTGTGGTGGGCACCCCGGGGCGCATTATCGATCACCTCAACCGCGCTACCCTCTCCCTTTCCGGGGTGCAGATCGTTGTCCTCGACGAAGCGGACGAGATGCTGAACATGGGCTTCATTGAAGACATAGAGACCATTCTGAAGAGCACTCCCGCCGAAAGGCAGACGCTCCTGTTTTCGGCCACCATGCCGCAGCCGATCATGAACATTGCCCGGAGGTACATGCGCAACCCCGAACGGGTAAAAGTGAATACGAAAGACGTCGTGGTGCCTGAGATCAAACAGGTCTTTTACGAAGTGAGGGAGGAGGAAAAAATCAACGCCCTTTCCCGGCTTCTGGATGTGGAGGACCCGGAGCTGGCCATCGTCTTCTGCCACACCAAGCGGGAGGTCGATGAGGTAGCCCTGAAGCTGCAGCAGATGGGCTATAATGCGAGCGCCCTGCACGGGGACTATACGCAGGCGAGGCGGGACGAGGTGATGGCAAAGTTCAAGAACGGTCTGCTCGATGTTCTGGTGGCCACCGACGTTGCCGCGCGCGGCCTTGATATCCAGAATGTCTCCCATGTCATCAATTACAATATTCCGCAAAACCCGGAAAATTACATCCATCGCATCGGGCGGACCGGACGCGCCGGCAGGTCGGGCATGGCGATCACCCTCGTGACGCCGCGGGAATACCGGCACCTGCGGCTCATAGAAAAGACGGCCCAGACCGTGATCGGGAAAAAGAGGCTTCCCACCGCGGAAGATGCTCTCAAGGCCAGGGACAAGAAGGTGTCGCGCGACATCTCCGAGATCATCAAGGAAGAGAAGCACCTCGCGTACCTGCAGGTGGTGAAAGAGCTGGAGGAGACGCACCGTTTTGCGGATATCGCGGCAGCGGCCCTCTATGCGGCCTACGGAGAAATCCAGGAGAAGGGGGCTGAAGAGAGCTACGAGAAGCCGGGTATGGCGCGCCTCTTCATGACCATCGGGAGAAAAGACAGAATACAGGTCGCCGACATTGTCAAGTCCATCGCCTCGGAGGCGAACATCCCCTACAGCAAAATCGGCAATATCGACATGCTCGAAAAGTTCACGTTTGTCGAGATCCCCTCTGAGCTTGCGGACAGGGTGATCCGTTCCGTCGACGATATGATCATGAAGGGCAAACGGGTAAAAGTGAAGCAGGCACGTGCAAGAACGGAGAAGGACGCCGGGTAGTGCGTCCTCCGGGTCACTCCCGGACCTCCTGCTCCCTCCGGTTGCTTCGGGGAGCCGCAGCGCGTTATGCCGGATCGGGCATTCTGCCGGCCTTTCAGCGCGCCTGGCGGAATGCTCCCCGCTTCATTGACGGGGTCCTTACGCTTCCGCTATAATCACTCCTGAACCGAAGACAGAAACGGCCCCTTTTTACGGGAGCCGCGATGAAACCGGCGAGCGAATTTCCGCACTCCGACAGAGAGCTTCCCCTGGTAATACGAGCGCTGCAGTGCTCTGTTTCTCCTCCCGACCGCCGTCCGGTCGCAGAAGGAGTGGCGTCTTTTGAGAGGTATTTTCCACCTTGGCGGGCTGGTTCATCACAGCGGAGGTCTGCCTTCTCTCCGGGAGAAAGGCCTTGTACGGCGGCGTTTATACTCACTTGGACTTCTTCTGTGCAGCGCGCTGTCGGCCGTTTTTTTCTCTCTCGGCCTCCCCGTGTATTCAGGCGCCGCCGACATGGTCTCCTCTCCTTTGTTGACCGCGGCTCCCGTCCCCTCCTCCTACGGCACCGTTGTTTTCCGGCAGAATGAGATGAGCCCGGCTCAGCTGTATATTATCGGCACCAGCCACCGCCATACGGTGTCCCGCTCGAACGGAAGCAATACTGCGAAGGTCCAAGCCGAAGTGTACAAGATCGGGGAGTGGCTGATCGAGAAGGAAGGGATACAGCTCCTGCTGCCCGAAGGATTATTCAAGAGGAAGCCCGAGCCGGATGAAAGGGAGGTTTTCGTCCATTCCGCTTTCGAAGAGAAAGGGAAGGGCCCGCTGCCCTTCCAGTTCATCAGAGAGCGTCTTTCCGATCCCTCCGCCTATTTGAATGCGGAGATGCTTCTCAAGGAGCATTTCGGAATACCTACCCGGCAGATAGAGGACAGGGAGCTGTACGATGCGGTCGGAGAGTGCCTCACCCGTCTTGAAGATGCACGCGACGATACGGCGGAAGCGCTCCTTCTCCGTGACGAGCTCTGCTACCTGCAGGAGAAGAGGACTGCTTTCATGCTCCAGAAGGTGCCGGAGATACTTGAAGAAGAGGTCGGACGGGGGGCGCTGACGGCCCGCAAGGCGATTTTTACCATCGGGCTGAGCCATATAGCTGATATCATCAGGTACCTGAAAGAGGAGAAGATAAGAGTATATGCTCCCTTGTATTCCCGCGTGGGCTCGGACGACTACATCGAAGCAGTGCGCCTCATCCGTGAGCAGTACGGGATAACCGTCATCATACCGAAAACATTGGCGGACGACCCTAATGTCCTGCTGAGCAACGGGATCGACCCGAACAGCCTGCCGCGGCCGGGAGCTCCCCTTCCCGGGGGAACGGCCGCTTTTCCCTGAGTCTGCCCGCCCGCGGTGAGCCGTGCCGGCGGATACACATATAACTTATTGTATTTAAAATTTATTGTGCTTTCGTTTTCGGTTGACAGCCAATCCTTTTTTTGCTACATTTTAAGTAGGAGGAGACAGGATAGGCTTCCACTCCGAAGGGAATTGATTCCGCTTTTTTCGGCTCTATCGGTATCTCTCACCGTACTTCGATCCCATTCCCCGGCAATCCTGCCGCAGGACCTTCGCAGAAACCTCATAGAGTGGCGCATGGCGCAGAGGGGGCATACCCTGAGTGGTGCTTTTTGGACAGGCGCAAAAAAGTAGGAGGCTACAATGAGAAAATTCAGTAGCATAGCTTTGATTGCTGCTCTCACCCTCGTCTTTTCTTCAGGGGTATTTGCAGCGGAGTACGGCTCCTCGACGCGGGGTGAAGATATGAAGAGCAACCCTGCGATGGAGACGAGCGGAACGGCTACCTCGATGCTTCAGACGAACAGGCTCAACATAATCCTCGGAAAAGACGTAAAGAATATGCAGAACGAGAACCTTGGGAAGATCGTTGATGTCGTATTCGACAGGAATACCGACAAGATTGCCTATGCGATTCTCGAAAGCGGGGGTATTTTGGGCATGGGGGAGAAGCTCCATGCCATCCCCTTCAAAGCGCTGAAATCGAGCACAAGCGGTGATTATCTGGTGCTCAACATCGACAAGGAAAAACTGAAAAACGCTCCTACCTTCGAAAAGAAGAAATGGCCTGACTTTGCAGACAGAAGGTGGAGCACCGACGTGTACCGGTATTACGGCGTCCAGCCGTATTGGGAGGAGCGGTAACAACTCTGCTCGAAAGGAAACGTAAATGCCTAGGACAATGATGTCTGAAGAAAACTGCCTGGATTCATTGACCATAGCCCGTCCAAAATTTCCTGTTGCAGCGCCAGCGGAGAGGGGACCTTCCCAGAGGTCCCCTCTTTTCGTTTATCGGCAGAAAGAAAAAGTGGCTGATCTGCTACGTTGCCGGATGGTCAACTCCCTTTGTGTTGCGGGAGATTGATAGGAAAAGGAGAGATTTGCTTCTATTCAAGATGGACAATTTCTCGAAAATTTCAAAAAGAGTGTTTGCAGTTCTTCTCCTTGCTTTTTTTGTCCTAGCTCCTGCTCTCGATTCCATTTTGTGCAGTGACTGCGTGTCGCCTTT
>JAXLZK010000016.1:0-14622 GCA_046350935.1 Thermodesulfovibrionales bacterium | reverse complement strand
AACGTACGATTTTCCCCGTTTTGTGAGGTGCTCCCCCGTGCAGAGAGTTTCGCCGTGCTCCGCGATATCGTTTTAAATCTCCTCAAGCAGGAGCAAGCCCTGAAAAGAGGAACGAAGGCTAAAAGGCGGGGAAAACGCTTAAGCCCATTTGGATGCGATTCTGGGCTGAGTCTTACGCTACACAAAAGGCGGAGTGTTTGTATATAATTTTAAGACACGGTGAAAAAAGACACGAGCCGGAGAAGGAATATGCAGATACAGTGCCCTGTTTGCAAGAAAAAGACCACCTGGGAGGAGAACCCCTGCAGGCCTTTCTGCTCCGAGCGGTGCAAGCTGATTGATCTGGGAAAGTGGGCTGCCGAAGACTACAGGGTTCCCGGTGAAGAAGCGCAGGAAGCTGATGAGAAAAAAGCGGCGGACGATAACGGCTCATAAAGGAGGGCTCAATGGTCAGGATTATTGTTACGGGTGCGACAGGAAGAATGGGAAGCCGTATCGCCACCCTCTCTCGGGAGTATCAGGGGCTGGAGCTTGCCGGCGCTCTTGAGAGACAAGGGCATGAAGGCATCGGCAAGGACCTGGGGCGGCTGATCGGGATCGGGGAAACAAAAGTGCGGCTCTCCGACAGTCTCGACGCAATCGTCGGGGGAGCCGATGTGCTTATCGATTTCAGCTCAACCGCTGCCTCCCTGGAGCATGCACAGAGCGCCGCCGCCCGGAAAAAGGCGATGGTCATCGGGACGACGGGCTTCTCGAAGGAGGAGATCGAAGAGCTGAGGAGGGCAAGCAAGGAGATCCCCCTCGTTCTTGCCCCCAATATGAGCGTCGGGGTCAATCTCCTGCTGAAAGTTCTACAGGACGTCGCGCGTGTTCTGGGAGACGAATACGATATAGAGATCGTGGAGGCCCACCACCGCCTGAAGAAAGACGCACCCAGCGGCACCGCCCTGAAAATGGCGCAGGTCATTGCCGAAGCGGTGAACAGAAACTTTGACGAGGTGGCCGTCTATGCGAGAAAAGGCCTTACCGGAGAGAGGTCGAAAAAGGAGATCGGCATTCAGACGGTTCGGGCAGGAGACATCGTAGGGGAGCACACCGTGCTGTTCGGCGGTCTCGGAGAGAGAATCGAGATCACCCATAAGGCGTCGAGCAGGGATACGTTCGCACGGGGCGCGCTGAAGGCGGCCCTGTGGATTGCGGGGAAAGGGCCGGGGTTGTACGATATGCAGGATGTCCTTGGGTTGAAATAGAAGGTCAGGGAGGGTGACGGGCCCGGGGCGCCGGCTCCCGTCACCCTCCGCGGGCCGGGGAATCATCCCTCTACAATGCTGTGCTCTTCCCACATGAACCAGTTGCCCGTATCGGTCAGGAAAGAATAGGTGTTCTGGAAGAGGGAAAAGTGCTCTTCTTCCTCCCGTACGAGTATCTCGAAGAGCTTTCGCTCCTTCTCCGTGGGTGCTGCTGCGGCGGCTCTCTCGTAAAAAGCCTTTCCTTCCTTTTCCATGCCCATGGCGATCCTGAACGCTTCCACTTCGTCGGGGGTCGCTTCCACGCGCTGCATCAACTCTTCCTTCATTTCCTCGAAGATGGTTTTCACGTTCTTCAGGGGGCTTGCCTGGCTAATGGTAAGATCGAGGCTTTCCAGGTGCTGGGAAAGAATCTTGATGTGCCTTTTTTCGTCCTCTGCAACGGAGAGAAACATCCGCTTGCCGACTGCGTTGCTGGTTTTCTCCGCGGCCTCCCGGTAAAACTTTATGGCATCTGTTTCCATCTTAATGGCTATTTCGACAGAATTCATGTTTCCTCCCTTTTACGATGCCCGCTATGCTTTTTCGAACATGTCTTTTGATGCGCCGCAGATCGGACAGCCCCAGGTATCGGGCAGACTCTCGAAGGGAGTTCCGGGGGCAACACCGGAATCGGGGTCTCCCGCTTCGGGATCGTAGACATATCCGCAGACGTTGCACTTCCACTTTTCCATAATTCCTCCGCTCACAAAGTTATTTGCCAATGCAATGCACTGTTGCCTCCTTAAACCCATTAAAAAACAGCGATTTTTTCGAGTTTCACCTTTGCGATGCGCTGGGCGACCATTTCGACGACTTTCAAGGTCTTGGAGTCGATATTCACCGAGTCCCCCGTCCGGGGGATCCTCTGCAAGTGCGTCAGGATGAACCCCCCCAGTGTTTCGTAATCGTCGGATTCGGGAATCTCCATATGGTACTCCTCATTCAGGTCCCGAACGCTGATGGAGGCATCGATGATCATCGAGCCGTCATTGAGAACGATGACGGGGCTCTCGGTATCGTATTCGTCCCGGATCTCCCCGACGATTTCTTCCAGCAGGTCCTCAAGAGTGACCAGTCCGGACACCGCGCCATATTCGTCGATTACGACGGCCATATGGACCCGGCGTTTCTGCATCTCCCTGAGAAGGATGCTGATTTTCATCGTTTCCGGGACGAAGAAGGGAGGTTTGATGATCCGGTGGATATCGAGCCTCTCGGTCCTCGAGAGGATGTTGTAGAAATCTTTTGCGTACAGGATCCCGCGGATGTCGTTTATGTCCCTCCCGATGACGGGGTAGCGCGAGAATTTCTCCTCGGCAATAAGGGTCCTGACTTCGTCAACGGGCATGCCGATGCTCAGGGTTACCATCTGAGGAGCAGGAATCATGACCTCTTTGACCGACGTGTCGGTGAACTCGAAGACGCTGTGGATCAGCTCCTTCTCTTCGGGCTCGAAGACTCCCTGCTCTCCTCCCTCCTCGATGAGGAGCTTCACCTCCTCTTCGGAGATATAGGCCCTTTCGGTAAAGGCCCTCTTGCCGAAAGGCCTGAGCATCACGTTGGTGCTGACGGTGAGGATGCGAATAAAGAAGACGCCCATCTTCGCGATCGCATCGATAAGAGGGGCGGTAAAGAGTCCGATGCCTTCAGGGTTGGCAAGAGCGAGCGATTTCGGGATGAGCTCGCCGAAGACGAGTGAAAAATAGGTGATGACGAGAACGACCATGCCGATTGCGATGGCCTCGCTCGAATGGGCGATAAACGGGAGGGGCACCGTGCTCACGAGAGGCTTGAGCACCTGCACGGCAGCGGCGCCGCCGATGGCGGAGGCCAATGCTCCGGCCAGCGTAACGCCGAGCTGGATCGTGGCAAGAAAGCGGTCCGGCTCTTCCCTCAGTCTGTTAAGGGTTTTTGCATGAGAACTGCCCTCTTCCATCAGCTGCTTGATCCGCGTTCTCCTGATGGTGACGACTGCGATCTCCGAAGCGGCAAAAAAGCCATTGATAAATATGAATATCGCTATGAGAAAGATATCGAACCACATAGGATTACGGGAGGAAAAGGGTCCGGGAGAAAAGAGGGAAGGGGCGCTTTCCACGGAAAAAAGGAGGCCGCGCCATGCACGCCAGGGAAGAAAACGAGGCGGCAATCGCCTCTTTTTGACCCTCGTGAGAAGAACTGTTTTCCTCTTCTGCAGTGAATAGGTGCGGGTCCATATGTGATACTATACCATTTATACGAGTTTTTTTCAGGAGCACCCTCTCTGCGGGGAGGAAAAAATACGCTGTCTCTCCCTCCTGTTCATGAGTGAAGCGGGAGCTTCCGCGAGGAGTAAGGCGGCGGCCCCGGTGCGCGCTTCCGCACTGCGGGGGCAGCCCCTCGTCCTCTGCCCGGCCGTGAAGCCCGACACGGGCATGCACGCCGCGATCAAGGATTGACCGTCAGAATGCCCCGTACGACCTCAGGGTATTTGGCAATGAGCCTCAGCTCGTCATCGGTAAGGGGCTTTTGGGTATGGAGATTGGCGTACTGAGCAAGCTCCAGGATCCTCCTGGCCTCATTGTCGTCGTGGAACTCTATCCCCAACTTGCTGTAAACATGGCGGAATCCCTTTATCCCCCCGTACTCGCCCGTCGTGATGACCCGTCCTGTCTCCAGTAGCTCCGGCTCTCCCCTCCCTACATCTTCCGGATCGTACAATTCGTAATTCCTCCTGTCCTTGAGCGCTCCGTCGGCATGGATGCCTGACTCGTGGGCAAAGGCGTTGGCGCCCACGCCCACCTGACCGATGGGGATAGGGAGGTTGAAGGCATAGGAGGCATACTTTGCGATCCTCCACGACTTCTTCAGGTCCACATGCTCGTCAAGGGGCACCTTGTCCTTCAACCCATGGGAGAACTTCAGGGCGAGAATGGTGGAGACGAGGTCGCAGTTGCCCGCCCTCTCTCCGTATCCGTTTATGGTTGTATTAATGTAGGCGTCTACCCCCGCCTCGATGGCGCCCTGCGCCCCTGCCACAGAGACGGCCTCGGCCATACCGAGGTCGTTATGGCAATGCATCTCCACGGGGAACTTGGTAGCGAAGGAGAGCGCCTTGATCCGCTCGTAGATGGTGATGGGGTCGTCCGCCCCGAGGGTGTCGCAATAGCGGAACCTGTCCGCACCCGCCTCTTTGCCGTTCAGGGCGAACTCGATGAGCTTGTCGAGCTCCGTCCGCGAAGCGTCTTCCGCGTTCACTCCCACTGTTTCGGCGCCGAGCTCTTTCGCCATTTTGATGGCGTCCGCCACGGTCTTCAGGATGTCTTTCCATGTTTTCTTGCCCATGAACTTGCCCTGAAGCATGATGTCGGAAGTGGACATGGATATATTCAGATGCTTCAGGTCGGGGCAATTCTTGAAAGAAAGGGTTATATCTTCGGGCACCGCCCGGCACCAGCCTTCGAGGTGCGTTCTCTTGACAGCGCCTATTTTGGCGAGCTCGAGGTTGGCATTGATGTAATTCACCTCGTGCTTCAGCGTCGGAAAGCCGATCTCGCTCTGGTAGATGCCCATCTCGTCGAGATAGATATTCAGCATGGTCTTCGAAAGCTTCGGAAGAAGTATCCGCGAGGTCTGCACCCCGTCCCTGTTTGTAACGTCGATCAAGTAAACTGTGCCGCTCATATGCCTCCCTCGTGTCGGCTGCAGGACGGCGTTCCGCTGCCCCGGCAGGGAAAACCGCAGCCGTACACTATTTCTTTTTTACTGTTTCCCTCGCGATCGCGACCTTTCCTGTCCTTACGAACTCCCTGATCCCCATCGGCTTCATGAGCTCGATGAACGCCCCTATTTTT
The DNA here is from genome assembly GCA_046350935.1 of Thermodesulfovibrionales bacterium. Lineage (GTDB taxonomy): Bacteria > Nitrospirota > Thermodesulfovibrionia > Thermodesulfovibrionales > Dissulfurispiraceae > Nitrobium. The sequence goes on along the minus strand of JAXLZK010000016.1, from coordinate 9,500 downwards.
TTCTCGTCGCCGGTTATTTCGACGGTATAGGTGGAAGGGCTCGAATCGACCACCCGCCCCCTGAATATTTCGGCAATCCGGAGCACTTCAGCCTTGTTCTCCTGACGGGGAGCGATCTTGATCAGCACCATCTCCCTCTCCACATGGTCGAGCTCGGTCAGGTCCGTAACCTTTATGACGTCGATCAGCTTGTTGAGCTGCTTGGTGATCTGCTCGATGATCCAGTCGTCGCCCGTGGTGACGATCGTCATGACCGAGACCTGCGGGTCGATTGTCTCCCCCACGGAGAGGCTTTCGATATTGTACCCCCTGCCGCTGAAAAGGCCGGCCACCCGTGAAAGCACCCCGAATTTGTTCTCTACAAGCACGGAAATCGTATGGCGCATCTATCCCCCTCCCTTACTTGACGGCTTTGAGTTTCTTTTCGGACTTTTTCTCTTTTTCCTCAAAGAGCATGGTATCCAGTGTGGCCCCTGCGGGCACCATGGGGTAGACTTTCTCCCTCCAGTCGATCACAAAGTCGATGAAGACGGGCTTCTTTACCTTGAACGACTCCTTCAGGACGGGCTCCACCTCGCTCGGTTTCGTCGCCCGCAGCCCCACCGCCCCGTATGCGTGGGCTAGCTCGACGAAATCGGGAGTGACGTCCAGGTTCGTGTGGGAGTATCTCTCCTGGAAGAAAAGTTCCTGCCACTGCCGGACCATGCCGAGGAAGCGGTTGTTCAGGATCGCCACCTTTACGGGGAGCTTGTAAATGACCGCCGTGGCGAGCTCCTGGATATTCATCTGGATGCTGCCGTCCCCCGCGATATCGATGACGAGCTTATCCGGATAGGCGAGCTGGGCGCCGATGGCGGCCGGAAAGCCGTATCCCATGGTCCCGAGCCCTCCCGAGGTCAGGAATCTCCTCGGTTTGTCGAACCGGTAGAACTGGGCGGCCCACATCTGGTTCTGGCCGACCTCGGTGGTGATGATCGCGTCTCCCTTGGTAAGCTCATGGATCTTTTCGACCACAAACTGGGGTTTGATGACGTCTTCCCGGTGCTGGTAGGAGAGAGGATGCTCCTTTTTCCATTCCGCTATCTGCTTGAGCCACGCCCTCCGGATCTCTCCCCAGGTCTCCTTGACATCCTTCTTCAGCAGCTTGTTGAGAACGGTAAGCACGTTCTTGACATCGCCTACAATCGGGATGTCCACCCGGACGTTTTTCCTGATGGAGGTCGGATCGATATCGATGTGCAGTATCTTGGCATGGGGGGCGAACCCCTCGATTTTGCCCGTTACGCGGTCGTCGAACCGCATGCCGATCGCGATGAGGAGGTCGGAGTCCTGCACCGCCTTGTTTGCGTAGTACGTTCCGTGCATGCCGAGCATTCCGAGAGAGAGCTCATGGGAGCCGGGGAAGCCGCCGAGCCCCATAAGGGTCATGGAAACGGGTATGCCGGCATGTTCCGCCAGCTCACGCACCTCCTGAGCGGCCCCGGAAATGACGCATCCTCCCCCCGCTATGATGACGGGCCTTTTCGCGCGGGCGATTTCATGGGCGGCCTTCTCAACCATCCATTTGTTGCCCTCGTACGTCGGATTGTAGCTCCTGAGGGAGACTTCCTTGCTCCACGAGAAGTCCGCCTTGCTCGAGGTGACGTCCTTCGGCAGGTCGATTAGCACCGGTCCGGGCCTGCCGGTGGTGGCGATGTGGAAGGCCTCGTGTATCTGCTGCGCCAGTTCGTTGACATCTTTCGCAAGAATATTGTATTTGGTGCAGGGCCGGGTGATCCCGACGATATCCGCCTCCTGGAAGGCATCATTCCCGATCAGCACCGTGGGGACCTGTCCGGTCAGCACCACGAGGGGAATGGAGTCCATGGACGCGGTGGCGATGCCGGTGACCGTATTCGTCGCGCCGGGCCCCGAAGTGACGAGGACGACGCCCGGCCTTCCGGTCGCGCGTGCGTATCCGTCGGCAGCATGCACGGCCCCCTGTTCATGGCGGGTCAGGATCAGCTTCAGATCCTTGTCGTCGTGGAGGAGATCGAAGATGTTCAGAATGACGCCTCCCGGGTATCCGAAAATATGTTTGACCCCCTCCTTCTTGAGAGCCTCGAGTACTATCTCCGCGCCTGATATTTTCATAATGTTACTCCTTGCTGTTTGTTGCTTTTTTGTGACGATGAAATACTAAAATAGCATACGTTTCATTTACTTTTCCAGATCAATATGCCGGGAGGCCTCGCGCCGGAGAGTCCGGCGCGCATGCCGGAGAGACCATTTTGACAAGAAAAACAATTTATGGTTTAATAAGAAAACCTTTAATGATGGCCCTGTGAGGCTGGAAAGGTTAAGGAGATCGTTTGAAATCTATCAAGGATACAATGCGCCTTCCCCTGTCTTCAGGGGAAGGCCTTTTTTTTGCGTGAAAAAATGCTGAAAGAGCTCCTGAACGGAAAAGACGTCGAGAGGATCCTTTCCCGGATAGCCCACGAGATCGCGGAGAAGAACAAGGGCACCGAAAACCTCTGCCTTATCGGCATACAGCGGGGAGGGGTGCATCTCGCCAAAAGACTGTCGGAGAAAATAAGGAGCATCGAGCAGGCGGACATCCCGGTGGGGTCCCTCGACATCTCTCTCTATCGCGACGACCTCGGGATGCGAAAAGAGCAGCCCGTGGTCAGGAAGACCGACATCCCCTGCGCCGTCACCGGCAAGAAAGTCGTTCTCGTCGATGACGTCCTCTTTACCGGCCGCTCCATCCGGGCGGCGATGGACGCCCTGATGGACTTCGGACGCCCCTCGCAGATACAGCTCGCGGTGCTCATCGACAGGGGGCACCGGGAGCTCCCCATCAGGGCCGATTACGTGGGCAAGAACATACCCACTTCGTGGGTGGAAAAGATCGAGGTGCAGCTCCGGGAGGATGGAGGGGAGGACAAGGTGCTTTTGCAGGCCGCGGAAGGGAAATGAAGAAAGATCTCGTCGGCATAAAGGAGCTTTCCCGGGAGACGATCAGGACCGTCCTGGACACTGCATCCTCGTTCAAGGACGTCATCAGGAGGGACATTAAAAAAGTCCCCGCTCTCCGCGGAAAGACAGTGGTGAATCTCTTCTTCGAGCCTTCCACCAGGACGAAGACCTCCTTCGAGCTGGCTGAGAAGAGGCTGAGCACCGACGTGCTCAATTTTTCCGTGCCCACCAGCAGCGTGGTGAAGGGAGAAAGCCTGATCGACACCGTCAGGACGATCGAGGCCTACGGCGTCGATTTTATCGTAATCCGCCACGCTTCCAGCGGGGTGCCCCACTTTATCGCACGAAACGTCGAAGCCTCCGTTATCAATGCGGGGGACGGGACGAACGAGCATCCCACCCAGGCGCTGCTCGACGCCTTCAGCATCGTCGAAAAAAAGGGGAGCCTCGACGGTCTCACCGTCGCTCTCGTGGGGGACATCCTCCATAGCCGGGTAGCGAAGTCCAATATCTACCTCCTCTCGAAGTTCGACGTGAAGATACGGCTCATCGGACCCCCACCCCTCATCCCGCCCTTGTCCGGAATGCAGGGAGGGGTCGAGGTCTACCATGACATGGACAAAGGCCTCCGGAACGCCGATGTGGTGATGATGCTGCGCATCCAGACGGAAAGGCAGAGCAGGGGCTTCTTTCCCTCGCTGAGGGAATACTCCATGTATTGGGGGCTGGACGCGGAGCGGCTGGCCCTTGCCGAGGGGAATGCCATCGTCATGCATCCGGGGCCCATGAACAGGGGAACGGAAATATCCTCGGGCGTTGCGGACAGCCCCCAGTCGGTGATCCTCGATCAGGTGACCAACGGAATAGCGGTGAGGATGGCGGTGCTGTATCTCCTGTCCGGGAGGAGTGAGAATGAGTGAGGAAATCATCATACGAGACGGCCGCATTGTCGATCCCTCCCAGGGGATCGACGGCAGGGGGGACCTCGTCATCGAGGGAGGAAAGATCTCCGGGGTCATCCTGAAAGAAGGAGCCCCCGAAAGGAAAAAAGGAGAAAAAGGAAAGGGGGGGGCGGGCCGAAGAACGGAGATCGACGCCCGGGGGCTGCTCGTGCTCCCCGGTCTCGTGGATATGCATACCCACCTGCGGGAGCCGGGCTTCGAGCACAAGGAAACGATACGGACAGGGACGCTGGCCGCGGTGCAGGGCGGCTTTACCTCTGTCTGCCCGATGCCCAACACGAATCCCGTCAACGACAACCCTACGGTGACCGCCTTCATCATTAAGAGGGCACTTGAAGAGGGGGCCTGTTCGGTCTATCCAATCGGCGCGGTCACCAAAGGGCAGAGAGGGGAGGAGCTGGCCGAAATGGGGCTGATGTACGAGGCGGGATGCATCGCCTTTTCAGACGACGGCAGGCCGGTCGTGAGCAGCATCATAATGAGGAGGGCGCTCGAATATTCGCGGACCTTCGGGGTGCCCGTGATCTCCCACTGCGAAGACCTCACCCTGACCGACGACGGAGTGATGAACGAAGGGGTCCTTTCCGCGACGATGGGGCTGAAAGGGGTTCCTGCGGCAGCCGAAGAGATCATGGTGGCGCGCGACATTCTCCTGGCGGAGATGACCGGAGGGAAACTGCATATCGCCCATGTATCGTCGGAGGGCTCCGTCAGGCTCATACGGCAGGCGAAGGAAAGGGGGGTGCGGGTGACGGCTGAAACATGCCCCCATTATTTTTCCATAACGGAAGACGCGGTAAAGGGGTACAGCACCGACGCAAAAGTAAATCCTCCTCTCAGGACGCTGGAGGATGCGGCGGCGATCAAGGAGGGGCTGCGCGACGGCACGATCGACGCGATCGCCACGGACCACGCCCCCCACCACCGCGATGAGAAGGAAAGGGAGTTCGACAAGGCCCCGTCCGGCATCTCCGGGCTCGAGACCGCCTGGGCGCTGAGCCTGCGGCTCGCGCAGGAGGGGGTGCTTTCCCTGCACCGCCTGGTGGAAGCGATGGCACTGAATCCCGCTAGGATACTGGGAGTCGGAAAGGGCACCCTTGCGCAGGGCGCCGACGCCGATGTCGTGCTGGTGGACACGGAAAATGAGTGGAGGGTCGAAGCGGACAGCTTTGTCTCAAAAGGGAAAAATACCCCCTTCGCAGGATGGCTCCTGCGCGGCGGCCCCGTAAAGACCATCGTGGGGGGGAGGGTCTATGCTATCCGGTAAGGCATTTCTGCGGCGCCCTGTGCAGCTCCGGGCCGGCTCGCTTCGGTAAGGGAGGCTATGCACTTCTTCGGTTATAGTATGTATCCGGAACTCGTTCTCTCCCTTGCCGCCGGTGCGCTTCTCCTGCTCATTGTCCTGCTCTTCTTCACGCTGCGCAGGACGGGCAGAAGAGAGAAAAGGCGGCGGAGCGCGGTGCCGCCCGAAAGGGCCGTGCCCTCCGTTGAGGACAGCGAGCCTCCGGCCGCTGCTCCAACGCCGCCGGCGCTACCCGCAGAGCCGACTGCGCCTGAAGAGTTTGCAGAGCTGCAGGGCAGGGTGGAGAAGCTGGAGACGGAGCTGAAAGATGCAGAAAGGAAGATGGACCTGCTCTTCTCTCTTTTCCCTCCCCTGCGCCCGCTTTTCCGGTTGAGTGCGTTCGAGGAGCTCCGGCTTTCCGAAGAGGAGATACGGAGGCAGACAGCGTATATGATGGAGTCGGCCGGCCTTACCCTCCCGGCGGTGGAGGGGCGGAGCCGGGAGAGGGAACCGGGGAGACAGGACGCCCTTGTGGAAAGGATAGCCGATGCAGCGGCGCTGCAGATGCGGGAGATCGATCGTTCTTTCGGAAGGCCGGTGGGCGATGTCTCCTTCTACCTGGTCCTCGGCACTCTTTCTTTTGAGAGGAGGGATTTTGAAAATGCGCTCTCCTGGTACGATGCCGCCCTGACAAGGGAGCCCGGCTCTCTCCCTGCCTTGTGCAGCAAGGGGGCTGTCCTCGAAAAGACGGGACGTTTCGAGGAAGCGCTCGCCGTCTTTGAAAAGGCCAGGGAAGCCGATCCCGGCTATGCACCCGCCTGGTATGGAAAAGGCGTCGTCCTCGGGGAGCTCGGCTTAACTGAAGAGGAGCTTGAGGCCTACGAGGGGGCGATCGAACGGGACGAAGACAATGCCGACGCCTGGTACGGCAAGGGGCTCGCCCTGGGAAATCTCGGGCGCTATGCAGAGGCGCTCTCTGCCTACGACAGGGCGATCGAAGGAAGGCCCCGCAATGCGGAGGCCTGGTATAACAGGGGGCTTGCCCTGAGCTACCTGAGCAGGCACGAGGAGGCGCTCCTCTCCTATGACAATGCCGTGCGGATCAGGCCTGATGAGGGAGAGGCGTGGTATGGGAAAGGTTTTACCCTGAGCAGCCTGGGGCGGCATGAGGAGGCGCTCCAGGCCTATGAGAAAGCCATCGGGCTGCGGGAGGACGATGCCATGGCCTGGCTGGGAAAAGGCGTGTCCCTGAACAAGCTGGGGTTTCCCGAGGATGCGCTGCGCGCCTTCGACACGGCCGTCGGGCTCAGGCCGGACTATGCGAAAGCCTGGTACAACAGGGCGCGCGTGCTCGCCGTACGAGGGGAAAGGGAAAGCGCTCTTGAAAGCCTCTCCCGGGCGGTAAAAGTGGACGGGTTCTACAAGGAGAAGGCACAAAAAAGTAGAGATTTCAAAGGCCTGTGGGAAGATGCCTCCTTCCGGACGCTTGTTGCGGACGCAGGCCCCAAAGAGGAAAGAGAAGAAAGAGAGAGTGCGGAGGATACATGAACAAGGCAACGCTGGTATTGGCTGACGGAACGCTCTTCGAGGGGCGCTCCTTCGGGGCAGAGAGTGACACCATCGGCGAAGTGGTCTTCAATACTTCCATGACAGGGTATCAGGAGATCTTGACCGATGCCTCGTACAAGGGGCAGATCGTCACCATGACGTATACGCAGATGGGGAATTACGGGGTGAACCGTGAGGACGCGGAGTCGGTGGGGGGGCCCAAGGCGGAGGGTTTCATCGTCAGGGAATACCTCGACTTCCCGAGCAACTGGCGCTCCATCATGTCTCTCGGTGAGTACCTCAGGGAGAACGGCATCGTCGGCATCGAGGGGATCGACACCCGTGCGCTGACCCGTCACCTGCGGAACCACGGAGCGCAGATGGGAATTATCGCGACAGGGGAAGCAGACCCTGCACAGCTCCTGCAGCGGGTGCGGGAGCATCCCGGCATCTCTTCCTGCGATTTCGTGGCGGAGGTTACCACCGGGGAGCCCTATTCCTGGGAGGACGCGTGCTGGAGAGGGTGTCCTGTCGAAAAAGGCAAGACCGCACTCAGGGTGACGGTGTACGATTTCGGGGTGAAGCTCAACATCCTGAGGAATATGGTGGAAGCGGGCTTCGAGGTGAATGTGGTGCCCGCGACGACCCCGGTGGAAGCAGTGCTCGAAGAAAAGCCGGACGGGGTCGTTCTGAGCAACGGTCCCGGAGACCCGCAGGCAGTCCCCTACGGAGTGGAAAGCGCCCGGAAGCTGCTCGGCAAGGTGCCTGTCCTCGGCATCTGTCTCGGCCATCAGATCCTGGGGCTTGCCATGGGGGGGAGGACCTACAAGCTGAAATTCGGGCACCACGGCGGAAACCACCCGGTGAAAGACCTGGCTACCGGAAAGGTGGAGATTACCTCGCAAAACCATAACTACTGCGTCGATATTCAAAGTCTCCGCGGTCAGGCTGTCCTCACCCACCGGAACCTGTACGACGGTACTGAAGAGGGGATGCAGCATACGGAACTGCCTGTTTTTTCCGTGCAGCACCATCCTGAAGCGGGGCCGGGACCCAACGACTCCACCCATCTTTTCAGACGCTTCCGGCAGATGATCGAGGGAAAGACGCGGTGACGAAGCTTTCCGCCCCTGAAGGGAGCGCGGAGAAGAATGGGGACCGAACAGAGCGAAAAAGAGACGCGCATCGAGGAAAGCGAGGACATGCTTGCGTTGTGGACGACCTCATTCAGGGCGGATAAGGGGAGCGTGCTCCATAGCGGGATCTACAACCGCGAGATGGCTTCCGGTCTTGCTGCAGGGGCATGCACCCTCGCTGCTGCGTTCTTTTTTGCCGCGCTGTTTCCGGCGGCGCCCCTGCTCTTCAGCGCAGCCGCGGTCTTCTTTGTGCTGCTTTTCCTCCTCTTCAGGAAGTGTATTTTTCGTGAGGAGTCGCTGCGCGCCGTATTCGACAGGCGGAAGGGGACCGTTTCCTTTTCCCTGAGCAGGCCCTTCGGCGGGCGGGAGGCGTGGTATCCCCTGTCCGAAATCGCTGCGGTGCGGCAGGAGCGCCGCACCGTCCTCCCGGAGAATCCCGACGGGGTGCGGGTAGTGGAAAAGATCGCCCTTCAGCACGGCACGGTCATTCCCGGTTTTGGGGAGACGGCTGAATTCCATACCGTGGAGGTGGAGTGCAGGGGGGGGGAGCGGATCATGGTCTTCTCCTCGCAAGAGCCCGCCCGCGCCGCTGAAATTGCACAAAAGATAACTAATTTCATAGAGAGGTAACAATGCCCAAGAGAAGCGATGTCAGAAAAATCCTTTTAATCGGGTCCGGCCCCATCGTGATCGGTCAGGCCTGCGAGTTCGACTACTCGGGCACGCAGGCCTGCAAGGCCCTCCGCGAGGAGGGCTTCGAGGTCGTGCTGGTCAACTCCAACCCGGCCACCATCATGACCGACCCGGAGATGGCCGACCGCACCTACGTGGAGCCGCTCACCCCGGAGTTCGTGGCCCGCGTCATCGAGCGGGAGCGGCCCCAGGCCCTCCTGCCCACCCTGGGCGGCCAGACCGGCCTCAACCTCGCGGTGGCCCTGGCCGAGGACGGCACCCTCGACCGCTTCGGGGTGGAGCTGATCGGGGCCAAGCTCCCCGCCATCAAGATGGCGGAGGACCGCGAGCTGTTCAAGCAGGCCATGCAGCGCATCGGGCTGGCCCTGCCCCACTCCGGCTACGCCCGGAGCCTCGACGAGGCCCGCCAGATCGTGGCCCGCATCGGCTACCCCGCCATCATCCGCCCCTCCTTCACCCTGGGCGGCACCGGGGGCTCCATCGCCTACAACCCCGAGGAGCTGGAGGACGCCGTGCGCTGGGGCCTGCAGGCCTCGCCGGTGGGCACGGTCCTGGTCGAGGAGTCGGTCATCGGCTGGAAGGAGTTCGAGCTCGAGGTCATGCGCGACCTCGCCGACAACGTCGTCATCATCTGCTCCATCGAGAACGTCGACCCCATGGGCGTGCACACCGGCGACTCCGTCACCGTGGCCCCCGCCCAGACGCTCTCGGACAAGGAGTACCAGATCATGCGCGACGCCTCCATCGCCATCATCCGGGAGATCGGCGTGGAGACGGGCGGCTCCAACATCCAGTTCGCGGTGAACCCCGCCGACGGGCGCCTCGTCGTCATCGAGATGAACCCGCGGGTGTCGCGCTCCTCGGCCCTGGCCTCCAAGGCCACCGGCTTCCCGATCGCCAAGGTCGCGGCCAAGCTCG
>JAXLZK010000015.1:58790-79686 GCA_046350935.1 Thermodesulfovibrionales bacterium | reverse complement strand
TGCCTATCGTTGATTACTTATGATTGTTAAGTCGGTTATTTCAACACCGGTTTGCAAGACTGATTTAAACACGTTGCTGCCGTTGGACTGATCGGCGCGAGAGATGCCAGTGTCTCAGCAGCAGCAGCAGCAGCAGCAGCAGACGTTCATGCAGCTTTCACGATGAGAGAATAAGAAACTCAAATTTTCGATCGGACGCGACAACGAATACCTGCGATTAATTAATTGTTTCTTGACTTCCCGCTTGTATACCAACATCGCCAGCAAGCGGTAAACACGGCTGATGCCCTACTTTAACCGGCGGCGGGCGGGTCTTCCGCCAAGCTCGACACCATGCAGAAGTCGACTAGCGACCTTGGCGCCTTATCACCGCGGGCTAGCCTTGTGATGAAACACACAATTGTGTCTATTGTTTCGCGGTTTGCGTGACGACGATGGATTCCATGCCCGAGCACGCGTTTCCCGCCCATAGATTGGTAAAACAAAAACCGTCAAAGGAGGAAGAACGTCGTTGTCATCGACAGCTCGAATAAGACCGTCACTTTCACCGCCGGAGCGAACTCCTACACCGCCACCCTTGCCGAGGGGACCTACACGGGGGAGGAGCTCGCCGCCCAGGTCCAGACCGCCCTCGACACCGCGTACGGAACGCCGGGCAGCTTTACCGTCGCCTACACTGTCGCCCCCCCCAACAACCGCTTTTCGATTGTCAACAATACAGCCGGCCCCATCGACTTCACCTGGGGGGCCGCTGAAACGACCGCTGAAAAGCTGCTCGGGTTCGCTGCCGCCACCGACACGGCGGCGGCCGGAGGGCCGGCGATCACCAGCGACTCTGCAGTGGGTGCGACCTCCATCGATTTCGGCAGCGCCGCGTCCACCCTCGAGCAGTTCCTCGGGTTCCGCTCTGCGGACAGGACGATCGGCAGCGGTATCACCAGCGACTTCGCCGTCGGGGATGTCAATATCTCCTCGGACGCCACCCTTGCCGACATACGCGATGCGATCAACGAGCAGGCCGGCTCGACGGTAAAGGCCGATCTGGTGAATTTCGGGACCGCAGCGGCTCCCGACTACCGGCTCGTGCTCTCGACGAAGCCGGACGGCAGCTCCGACAAGCTCGAAATCACCGCTTCTACGGTCGATCCAGGCAGCACGGGGCTCAATACCCTCGTGTACAAATCGAGCTTTGACACCGCCAAGATTGACGCGACCAACAACAAAATCGTCATCAACGAAGGGGTGCTCTCCGGGATCGCTGCCATCGCTCCCGGGACGTACACCTCCGACCAGCTTGCCCTGGCGGTAAAAGAGGCGCTCGAAAGCGCCACCGCCTCGACGAATACCTATTCGGTCGTCTACGATACGACGACCAACAAGATGAAGATCACCACGATGGGGCCGGACACCGTCGATCTCCTCTGGGCGGATCCGGCAACCACCGCTCAGAACATTCTGGGATTCGACAGCAGCGCCAGCACGACCGGCCTGCGGGCTGATTACGACCGGGGCGACGTCGCCGTACCCAATCTGACCGTAGTGGGGACGGATATCAGGTTCAGGAAGGGGGACGATCCAAACGTGTATACAGCGAGCCTTGCCGGAGGCGTGTACGCGACCGGCGACGCCCTGGCAGCCGACGTAAAGGCCGCCCTTGAGGCCGCTGATCCCGTAGGAGACACCTATACTGTCGTATACGAGGCCGATACCGATACGTTGAGGATCTATAACGATGCGGGGAACCTCCCCCTGCACCTGCTCTGGAGTGATCCCCTTTCCACCGCCGCCGCTGAGCTGGGATTCGCTGCAGCCGACACCCTGGATATCCCCGACTTGCCCGCGTCCGATAGCAGCGACAGGGCTCTGACGTACGGCGCGCAGAATGCGAACCTGGGGAGCGACCTCACCAACTACAACTACATTACCGACGACACGAGCTCGAATTACTACAGCTTCAACAACAACTACCTGAACGAGAACAACATCGTGCGGGCGCTCAGCTTCCTGAAGGTCTCCCTCGAAAATAACGACGCGGGGAGGATCGAGAAGGCGATCGACTACCTGGACACGTTGATGGAAAAGGTGTTTCAGCTCCAGTCGGAGGTGGGGTCCCGGGTGACGAGGGTGGAGACAGAAGAGTCGTACCAGGTCAACAGGGAGTTCGACGTTGCGGGGTATCTCGCCAACGAGCAGGATGCCGACATCGCGAAGCTGTCGACGGATCTGGCGCAGAGGCAGTCGGCGCTGGAAGGCCTCAGGCTCCTCTCCTCCGATTTTCTGAGGACGACCCTTTTCGACTTCCTGAAATGAGAACGGCATGCTGGTACTAACGCGTAAAGTCGACCAGACAATCACCATCGGCGATTCCATACGGGTTAAGATCGTCGAGATAGGAAACGGATTTGTGAAGCTCGGGATCGATGCGCCCCGGGAGCTCCCGATCTACCGGGAGGAATTGTACGAGAAGCTGAAGAATCTGAACGCGGAGGCGGCGCGCCTGGACATGAAAAAACTCAACGACTTTTTCGGCATCGGAAAGAAAGAATAGGAAACGGTGGGACGGCCATGAAGATTACCACGACACGATTCGGCGAGGTCGAAGCAGGAGAAGACACGCTCATTCATTTTCCCATGGGGGTGCCCGGTTTTCCGCACCTGAAGCGGTTTTTCGTCATCGAGTACCGGGACGCCATCAAGTGGCTTCAGGCGGTGGACGATGGTGACATCGCCTTCATCGTCACCGACCCGTTTCTCCTGTTTCCCGACTACGCCTTTACCGTTAAGGACGACGTGGAGCAGTTCCTGCAGATCCGGAACCCGGCGGATGTTGTTGTTCTCGTGATCCTGACGGTGTCCGACGAAAAAGTCACCGCCAATCTCCGGGCCCCCCTCGTGGTGAATGCCTCGAATCGCAGGGCTTTCCAGTTGCTCCTCGACGACGACCGCTATGCTTTCAGGGTCCCACTGCCCGCCCCCCTCAAGGAGAGCGACCGGGAGGCGGCGGCGAGCGCATAGCCGGCAGCCGCTTTTTTGAAAAATTCCCCCTCGTCGTGTTATTTTACTGAAAAGCAGCACAGGGAGAAGAAGGAAGTCTGAAGGAGCGTCTTTCGACGCTCGCTTGCGCTTCCTTTTTTCCGTTCTACAAGGAGGAGAGGCTACTGTCATGAACCGAGTACCGATGACCGCCGAGGGATACCAGAGGCTCAAGGAAGAGCTCGACAGACTGATAAAGGTGGAGAGGCCGAAGAACATACAGGACATCGCCGAAGCACGGGCGCACGGAGACCTTTCCGAAAATGCCGAATACCACGCCGCAAAGGAGAAGCAGTCCTTCATCGAGGGGCGCATCCAGGAGCTGCAGGCGAAACTGGCGCTGGCCGACATCATCGATACCTCGAAAATAAACCAGTCCCGCGTGGCCTTCGGCGCAAAGGTGAAAGTGTCGGATATCGAGGCGGACGAGGAGTACGAGTTCATCCTCGTGGGACCCGACGAAGCCAATGTCAAAGCGGGAAAAATCTCCATCAGCTCGCCGGTCGGAAAGGCGCTTATCGGAAAGGAAGTGGGCGACGTCGCCGTGGTAAAGGCCCCGGCCCGCACCATAGAATACGAGATCCTCGAGATCAGCTTTGCATAGATACTTCAATGCCGTTGTCGATGAACACCGCTTCGTAAGCAAGCATTTCAAGCTGTTGCGCCTGCGCCCCCTTTCGGAGATCCGGGAGCCGGAGGCGGGTCAGTTCTATATGCTCCAGGCAGGGGCCACCAGTGACCCCCTCCTGAAGAGGCCCTTCAGTATTTTCAAGAGAGAAGACGGAACCCTCTCTTTCCTCTACAGGGTCCGGGGGAGGGGAACGCAGTCCCTCGCGCGGTTCCGGCAGGGGGACTCTCTCCGGGCAATCGGTCCCCTGGGGAACCGGTATCCTGCCCCGCCCGGGGACTTCATCGCCGTTGCCGGGGGGATCGGGATCGCCTCCCTGCTCTCCCTTCTCGAACGCTATCCAGGCAGGGCGCATCTCTTCTATGGGACGAAAAGCGCCGAGGAGCTGGTGATGGTCGAGGAAGCGAAGAGGGTGGCGCGGGAGGTGGTCATCGCGACGGACGACGGTTCGGCAGGGATGCGCGGGGTCGTTACCGATCTCCTTGCCGTCCGCATGGAGATGGCGACAGAGCCCCTGCTGCCCGTGTATGCCTGCGGTCCCTCCCCCATGCTCAGGGAGCTCCACCGTGTTGTGGCCAACAAAGAGGTCCGGTGCCACGTGTCCCTCGAAGAGCATATGGCCTGCGGGGTGGGCGCCTGCCTCGGCTGCGTGGTGAAGACTACCTCGGGGTACCGGAGGGTCTGCAAGGAGGGGCCGGTGTTCGACACGAAGGAGCTTGCGTGGTGAACCTTTCCGTACAGATCGCCTCCCTGACCCTCAAAAACCCCGTCATGACCGCTTCCGGCACGTTCGGCTACGGAGAGGAGTACGCGGAGTTCATAGACCTGAACCGGCTCGGCGCCATCGTGGTGAAGGGGCTTTCCGTCGTCCCCCGCCAGGGGAACCCCACCCCGCGGGTGGTCGAAACGCCTTCGGGAATGTTGAACGCCATCGGCCTTCAGAATATCGGGATCGAAGCGTTCCTCCGGGACAAGCTTCCCTTCCTCCGCCGTTTTTCCACCGCGGTCATCGCGAATTTCTTCGGGGACAGCGTCGAAGAGTACGTCTCCGCCGCGGAGATGTTGAGCGGCGCCGAAGGGGTGCATGCCCTTGAAATGAACATCTCGTGCCCCAACAAACAGGCCGGCTGGATCGTTTTCGGTACTGACCCGAAGGCCATGGAGCAGGTGGTGCGCGCGGTGAGAAAGGCGACCTCCCTGCCCCTGATCGTAAAGCTCTCCCCCAATGTGACCAGCATCGGCCTAATGGCGAAGGTTGCCGAAGAGAGCGGGGCCGATGCCGTGTCCATAATGAATACCATCACCGGAATGGCGATCGATGTGAAGCGGCGTGTCCCGGTGCTGGCGAACTGCACCGGGGGGCTTTCCGGCCCCGCCGTCCGCCCCATCGCCGTCCGCATGGTGTGGGAAGCGCACAAATGCATCACTATCCCCATTATCGGGATGGGGGGGATCATGAATGCGCAGGACGCCCTCGAGTTCCTCATTGCCGGGGCACGGGCAGTAGCGGTGGGCACGGCGAATTTCGTGAATCCCGCCGCGACGGTGGAGGTGATCGAAGGGATCGGACAATTCCTGCTCGAAGAAGAGATACCGGACATCAACGATCTCATCGGAAGCCTGAAAATGGTCCCCCGCATGCAGTCGTGAGTCATGAGCCCCCTTATCACCCTCACCACCGACTTCGGGTATAAGGATCCCTTTGTCGGGGAGATGAAAGGGGTCATTCTCTCCATCAACCCCCAGGTTGTGCCGGTGGACATTACCCACGATATCGACCCGCAGGACATTCAGGAGGGGGCGCTCCTCATCGGCGAAAGCCACCGGTATTTTCCGAAGGGCAGCATCCATGTGGTTGTCGTCGATCCCGGTGTGGGGTCCGGGAGGAGGGCGGTCATTGTCGAAGCAGGAGGACATTTTTTTGTCGGCCCCGACAACGGCGTTTTTTCAGCGGTGCTCTCCTCCCCCGAAAGTGCGCGGATCATCCATATCGTCGAGGAGAAATATGTCCTCGCCCTGCGGAGCCCCACTTTCCAAGGCAGGGATGTCTTCGGCCCCGCTGCGGCCTGGCTCTCGAGGGGGGTCGCCCTGGAGGAATTCGGCCCCCGCATCGCCGATCCCGTTCGCATCGCGCTTTCTCAGCCCCGGCGGGAGGGTGGGCGGATAATCGGTGAGGTGATCCATATCGACCGGTTCGGGAACGCCGTCACGAACATCCGCCGGAGCGACCTTGAGGCCTGCGGCGGCCTCCTGGATGCCGAGGTGAAGGGGATACCCGCCGCCCGGGTGCAGCACTACGCGCAGGCTGGGGAGAATTCCCTCCATTGCCTTGTCAACAGCTCCGGGCGTCTCGAATTCTTTGTGAACCGGGGCGATGCCGCGGAGAGATACGGGATCGGGAAGGGCGATCGTGTAGTGCTAAAGACAGATAAAGACAGGGAGAGGGAGAGGTAGAGAGAAAAAAAGAACTGGTCACTATGTCCATACTAGCTGGAAACTGATTGTATCCCTGAATTGACAAAAGGCGCTGTTTCCTATATAGTTAAATCACCCTGGGGGAGGCGTACGAGAGCCTGAGAGTTTCCCGTGTAAGAGGAAAGACCCCGCGAACCTGATCCGGCTAATTCCGGCGTAGGGAATGGGAAAATAGAGATGAGCATACGATCCTCTATCCCTCCAGGGATAGGGGATTTTTGTTTTTGGAGCCCCTTCGGGAGAAAGAGATGAAAATCACGCTTAACGGTGAGCCGTACGAGACAAAAGGGGAGAATATAGCTCAACTGCTCGAAGAGCTGAAGATAGCTCCCGGCAGGGTCGCGGTGGAGGTCAACCTCTCCATCGTCAAAAAGGCGGACTACGCGTCCCATCCGCTGTATGAGGGAGATGCCGTGGAGGTGGTCAGTTTCATCGGCGGAGGGGAGAGCGCACTGTCGGCTTCCGGAGTGCTGCCGACATGAGGAGAACAGGAGGAGAGATGGACGATACATTGGTGATAAGGGGAATTGAGTTCCGGTCGCGGCTCTGGGTGGGGACCGGGAAGTACAAGGATTTCACAGAGACCGCCCGCGCAGTGGAGGCGTCCGGCGCGGATGTGGTGACCGTGGCGGTACGGCGCGTGAACATCACCGACCGGAAATCCGAGAACCTGCTCGATTATGTCGATCCGAAGAAATACAGGATCCTGCCGAACACCGCCGGCTGCTACACTGTCGAGGACGCGCTGCGCTATTCACGCCTGGCCCGCGAGGCAGGGGTGTCGGACATGATAAAACTGGAGGTCATCGGGGACGAAAAAACTCTCTTCCCCGACACCATAGGTCTGCTCCAGGCGACCGAGATCCTGGCGAAGGAGGGATTCATCGTCTTCCCCTATACCAACGACGACCCCATCATGGCGAAGAGGCTCGAAAACGCGGGGGCTGCCGCGGTGATGCCCCTGGGTGCGCCCATTGGGTCGGGGCTCGGGATCAGGAATCCGTACAACATCAAGATCATTCTCGAAGGCGCGAAGGTGCCGGTGCTGGTCGATGCCGGGGTGGGCACCGCCTCGGATGCGACCATCGCGATGGAGCTCGGCTGCGACGCCGTGCTGATCAATACCGCCATCGCGGACGCGAAGGACCCCATCGCCATGGCTGAAGCGATGAAGCATGCGGTGCTTGCGGGGAGACTCGCCTATAAGGCGGGAAGGATGGGCAAAAAGCTCTACGCCACCGCGAGCAGTCCTTTTGAGGGAATGCTGTAAAAACAGGGCACTGCGGAACTCTTTTCGCTGTCATTGCGAGCGGAGCGAAGCAATCTCCTCTTTGGAGAATTCACTCTCTTCGAGATTGCTTCGTCGCAAAAAAGCTCTTCGCAGTGTCCTTCCGCGAGCTTTGCAGTACCCTGCTCAAAGGCAGAATGAGGCAGACGGGGGTTTGGTGGATTTTACCCTTTATCTGATAACGGACAGTTCGTTTTTCAGCGGCCATGATGCGATGCTCCCCGCCATTGAGGCGGCTCTGGCGGGCGGCGTACGAGCGGTGCAGCTGAGGGAAAAGGACCTGCCCACGAGGGCATTGTTGGCATTGGCGCAGCGGATACGGGACCTGACGGAACGCCACCGCGCGCGTCTCTTTATCAACGACCGGTTCGATATCGCCCTCTGCGTCGGAGCTGACGGGGTGCAGCTCAGCCAGACGGGCCTGCCTGTCCCTGCGGTCAGGAAGGCGGTCGGGGAGAGGCTGCTGATAGGGGTCTCGACCCATTCGCGCGAAGAGGCTCGGGAGGCGGAGAGGGGAGGAGCGGACTTCATCACCTTCGGCCCTCTCTACCTGACTCCCTCGAAGCTCCGCTACGGAGACCCGGTGGGGGTGGAGGCGCTCGAAAGAGTGCGGGCCGAAGTGTCCCTCCCGATTTTCGGGCTGGGGGGGGTGAAGCCGCACCACTGCGCGGAGGTACGGGGCGCGGGGGCGCACGGCGTGGCGCTGATTAGCGGTATCCTGGCCGGGGCCGACCCCGAAAAGGCCGCGGAAAACTATTTGACAGCATGGGGAGAAGAGAGATGACACGGATAGAACAGGCAAGGCAAGGAAGTATCACTGAGGAAATGAGGGCGGTGGCGTCCGCAGAAGGAGTCTCCCCCGAACATCTCGCGACGGATATTGCCGAAGGGGTGAGCGTCATTACCAGGAATACCCTTCACGACATCAGGCCGCTCGGGATCGGGAGGGGCCTGAGCACCAAGATCAATGCGAACATCGGGACCTCAAAGGACAGGATTTCCTACGACGACGAGATACGGAAGCTCGAGGTGCTGGTGCAGCACGGAGCGGATGCGGTCATGGACCTTTCCACCGGCGGGGCTATCCGGGACCTGAGGAACACGCTGATGAGGAGGTCTCCGGTCGCGGTGGGGACGGTCCCCATCTATGAGACGATCGTGAAGACCGCCGAGAAGCACGGCCATATCGCGAAGATGGACCCCGAAGACCTCTTCGGGGTGATCGAGGCCCACGCGCAGGACGGGGTGGATTTCGTTACCGTCCACTGCGGCATCACCCGGAGGGCCATTGAGCGCCTGCGGGAAGACAGGAGGATCCTCGACGTGGTGAGCAGGGGAGGGGCCTTCCTCCTCGAATGGATGATCTACAACGACCGGGAAAACCCCCTCTACGAAGAGTACGACAGGCTCCTCGAAATGGCGAGGAAATACGACCTGACCCTGAGCCTCGGGGACGGTTTCCGGCCGGGATGCCTCGCCGACGCCACGGACAGAAGCCAGTTGGAGGAGCTCCTTACCCTCGGGGATTTGCGGGACAGGGCTCTTGCAGCGGGGGTCCAGACCATCATCGAGGGGCCCGGCCATGTGCCGCTGAACCAGGTGGAGCTGAACATTAAAATGCAGAAGGAGATCTGCAAGGGAGCCCCCTTCTACGTGCTCGGTCCCCTGGTGACGGACGTTGCCATGGGGTACGACCACATCGCGGCGGCTATCGGGGGCGCTATCGCCGGAGCGGCGGGCGCGGACTTCCTCTGCTACGTCACCCCGGCGGAGCATATCCGCCTGCCGAACATTGAGGATGTCCGCGAGGGGGTTATCGCCTCCAAGATTGCGGCCCATGCCGCGGATATCGCCAAGAGCGTCCCCGGGGCGATGGAGAGGGACCGGAAGATGGCGCAGTACCGGAAGAACCTCGACTGGGAGGGGCAGATCTCGATGAGCTTCAACCCCGACAGGGTGAGGGAGTGGAGAGGCCAGGTGCCGCCTACCGAGAAGGAGGTCTGCAGCATGTGCGGGGAGTTCTGCGCCATCAAGACGGTGGAGAGGGCGCTGCAGGGGAAGTAGTCTCTATACGGAGTCCCTTTTCAGCTTCTTGATGAGCTTTCCCGGCAGGGGCTCCTCCGTCCGCAGTGCGGCGTGGGGGCACACCTCGATGCAGCAGTAGCAGCGGATGCATTTCTCATAATCGAAAACGAGCTTCTTTTGGCCTCGGGTGATGGCCCGGGCCGGGCAGTATTTCCAGCACTCCCCGCAGAGCCTGCAGAGCGCATCGTCCTGCACCGGCCTCTGGACGAGGTATCTCCGCATGAACCCATGGAGCGCCTTCGGTCCGAAGACCAGGGGGATGATCCCGGGGAGCCGGTAGTCGCGGATTTCCGGCAGCTCTCCCGCCACCTCGATCTCCTCCGGCAGATACCCCAGATCCTTTGCTGCCTTGTTGGTAAATACGCTCTCCGGGTCCAGCCCGAGCATCCTGCAGACGGTGATGTCGAGCGCAACGGCATCGCCGCTGCCCATGATCACCCCTACCCGGCGCGGAACGCCGCTTTTACCCGGCCCTTCGCCCTCCATCGCAAGAACGCCGTCGAGGAGGGTGACTGCGGGATTGACCGCCTTATGGATGCGGACGAGCAGTTGGGCGAACCTTTCCCGGTCGACCCCTGTCCTGAAGTGCCATTCCGGCTTTTTCAACCCCACGATACAGCCGAAGAGGTTTTTGACCCCCAGGGTCAGGAGCATCTGCACATGGGTTTTCAGCTTCGGCAAGTTGACCACCACGTCCGCTTCCATGACGTCCCGGGCGATCTCGATCTTGTTGAAGGGCTCCCCGATATCGACGGCGACCGAGGTTTTCAACTCCCTCACTTCCACGTCAAGACCCCGGAGCGCTTCCTGTATTCCGCTCTCCTTCACGATTCTTTCAAAGGTGCCCATGGCCTGGCTGTCGGAGACCTGCACGCGGGCCCCCTTTTCGAGAGCATATTCAGCCGCAGCCTTCACGATCAGGGGATGGGTGAGCATTGCCTTCTCCGGCGGGGCAGGGGCAAGGAGATTGGGCTTGATGAGCACACGGCTCCCCGCGCGGATCCTGCCGGCGCAGCAGAGGTCCATCAGCTCAAAAATGACCGGTTGTATTGTCGCGTAGTCGTAGGATGCTTTTCTGCAATAGACCTTTGTCATACTATTCATGAAATCTCTCCCGGTTTCATCCTGCCTTCCTCTCTTTCCTTTCACCCTTCACTCTTCTCCCGGAAGAGCTCCCTCCACGCCTCGAACTCCTGCAGCTTGTCCTGCCCGTAGCGTGCGATCGTCTGCCTCACCTCAGCAAGAGGCTTTTCATGGAGAAGGGTTTCCTCATGCTTCGAATAGAACTTGTCCGCGAAGCAGATGAGCTTTTCTTCGAGGGTTTGCGGGAGCATATCCCTCCGGGGCAGAGGGAACACATTAGCTTTGATGTTCGCGACGGTCAGGCCCATGCCCACGTGGCGCTCGCAGACCAGCGCGTGCTTCGGGAGTCCCTCTCGTTCCAGGACCTCCCTGCCTAGATAGCCGTGGGCGATATAGGGATGCGGGCCGAAGCATCCGATGTCCGGAGCGTTGGTGAGGTATATCCCGATATCGTGGAGAAGGGCCGCTTCTTCGATAAACCGGGTGTCCGGGGTTTTTCCGTTGAGCCTCCGGGCGATCCTGAGCGCCTTCGCAGCCACCATCCTGCCGTGCTGGAGCAGGAAGTGGTATGCTTTCGAGCCGGGGTCGTAGTATCTTTCGATCAGCGTAACGACATCCATCCTGATAGTATAGTAATAAAGGGGGACATAATACTATTTTCCCCCGCTGCGCTTCTCGCTCCTCCTCCGCCACGCCTTTCGCGCCTCCTCGGCAAGAAGCAGAAACAGACAGAAGGGGATAAGGAGGAGCCATACTTCCCCATCCAGGGGGGCGGTGCCGAAAAGACGATGGCCCAGAGGGTGGTAAATGATGCCGAAGGCTACGAGCAGCTCTGCGATGACGCCGACAAGCACCAGCCGGTTGGAAAAAAGGCCGAGCCTGAATACGGAGGAGCGGGAAGAGCGGCAGGCAAAGACCGTTCCCACCTGCAGCACGACGATGCCCAGGAAGGTTGCGGAGGAGGCCTGCCGTGCCAATAAGGAATCGAAGGGCAGGGACATGCCCCACTGCCATCCTCCCTTGTACAGCACGTAAAAATAGACGAAGAGCACTCCGAGAGCGCTTAGCGACCCGAGGAAAAGGTAGCTCCGCGCGAGGAGCGGCCCGTCGATGAGCCCCCTTCTCCTGTGCGGGGGGATCTTCATGATATCCTCTTCGGGCCTCTCTGCTCCGAGGGCAAGGGCGGGGATAGTCTCGGTGCCGAGATCGATGGCGAGAATCTGCATGACGGTAAGGGGCAGGGGTACCTTGAATAGGGCGAACATGATGTAGGGGAGGGCTTCCGGCGTCCCGTGCGCAAAAATATAGGTGATGAACTTCCTGATGTTCTCGAAAATGGCGCGCCCCTCCTCCACCGCGGCGACGATCGTGGCGAAATTATCGTCGAGGAGCACCATGTCTGCGGCCTCTTTCGCCACATCCGTGCCGCATAGTCCCATGGCAATACCGATATCCGCCCGTTTCAGGGCAGGGGCGTCGTTGACGCCGTCGCCCGTTACGGCGACGCGCTCCTGCTCGTCCTTCAGGACCGAGACGACGCGCATTTTGTGGTGCGGGGTTACCCGTGCAAAGATCACCTCAGGGAGCCCGAGGGTGTCCCGCAGTTTTGCATCCGGCATCGCGTCCAGTTCGGGGCCTTCGATAACCGCCGGATCGTCCCCTGTCAA
This sequence comes from Thermodesulfovibrionales bacterium, assembly GCA_046350935.1. Lineage (GTDB taxonomy): Bacteria > Nitrospirota > Thermodesulfovibrionia > Thermodesulfovibrionales > Dissulfurispiraceae > Nitrobium. The sequence continues at coordinate 67,427 of JAXLZK010000015.1, read as the reverse complement.
GCCGATTTGGCGCGCAACGGCGCGCGCCGTCCTCCCCGCGTCGCCGGTGATCATGATGACCCGTATTCCCGCAGCGCGGCATTTCCGTATCGCTTCGGGCACTTCGGGGCGCGGCGGGTCCTTCAGCCCCATGAATCCGAGAAAGACCAGGTTTGCTTCGAGAGGCTCAGCGGGCGACACGCTCTTCTTGAAAGCAAACGCGATCACCCGCAAACCGCGGTCCATCATGCCCCGGTAATGGCCAAGGAGAAAACTCCGCTTTTCCTCGCTCAAAGGGGCTGCCGTGCCGCCGTCCTGCACCACTGAGGAGCAGGGGGCAGCACCGTTTCGAGCGCCCCCTTGGTAAAGACGATCCGCTCCCCTGCAAGGAGGTGCACCGTGGTCATCCTCTTCCTCTCTGCATCGAAAGGGACCTCCGCCAGCCTCTCCGCGCGGAGGTCTCCCCGCTTTGCCCGGGCCGCCTTCAGCAGCGCCGTCTCGGTGGGGTCGCCTTTGTACGCGCACTCTTCGCACACCGCGTTATTGCAGAGGTATGCTGCCGACAGGAGCAGCCTTTCCGCTTTCTGCCCCGTATCCGGCGACCATGTCTCCTCCACTTCCATCCGGTTGCAGGTGAGGGTCCCTGTCTTGTCCGTGCAGATGACCGTCACCGAGCCGAGCGTTTCGACCGAGGTGAGCGTCTTAATGAGGGCTTTTTTCCGCACCATCCTCTGGCTGCCCATGGCCAGGGCGAGGGTGACGGTGGGGAGGAGGCCCTCCGGCACGTTGGCGATGGTGATGCCGATGGCGAAGAGGGGATTGTGCCAGAAACCGCGTCCGGTGAGCGCGCCTACTCCGAAGAAAAAAATTCCCGTGGTCAGGGCGATTGCCGCGATGATCCGCGTCACTTTCACGATCTCGCGCTGGAGGGAGCTCACCCCGGGCTCCACTCCACTTGTCAGGTGGACTATCTTGCCGAACTCCGTGGACATTCCGGTGGAGAAGACCAGCGCCTTTCCGCTGCCGCTGATCACTAGGGTTCCCGCGAAAACGATATTCGGGCTTTCGAGGAATGCGCCCTCAAAGGGCAGATGGCTTCTCGCGCTCGGTTCCGACTCACCGGTGAGGGGGGCGTTGTTCACCGTCAAAAGGCGCGCCTCGATGAGCCGCGCGTCCGCCGGGGCCTTGTCTCCTTCGGTCAGGAGCACCAGATCGCCGGGCACGACCTCCCGCGCGGGGACCTCCCGCCGTATGCCCTGCCTCACGACCTTGACGTTAAAGGGCAGGAGCCTCTCCAGCGCCTCCACAGCCCGCTCCGCCCGGTACTCCTGCACAAAGGTGAATACCGCGTTGATCACGATCACCGAGACGACGGCGAGTCCGAGGGACGCCATCCCCTCGCCGGGATGCAGGTATTCGGACAGAAAGCAGAGAGCGGCGGATATCCAGAGGAGGAGGGCAAGAAAGTGGGTAAACTGTGCGGCAAGCCTCCTCCAGAGGGGCGCGTGCCGTACCGCCCTGATCTCGTTGGAGCCGTATTCCCGGAGGCGCTGCGCGGCCTCCTCTTCCGCGAGCCCTTCGCCGGAGCTCGAGAGCTCGCGGGCCACGTCCTCCGGCGCGAAGTTATGTATCCGCATGTCGGACGGCGCTCCTCGGCCTGAAAATGATGAGATTGCAAGGAGTTTCATGCAGGATTTCTTCTACGGGATTACCCCTGAGCACGCTCGTGAGCAGGCTCCTTTCGCTCGCCCCCATAATGATGAGATCGTTCCTCTTCAGGGCTGCTTCGGTGGTGATGGAACGCGCTATCCCGCCGCAGCCCGTCCTCTTTTCGTGGGCTCTCCCGTAGTGTTCGATCTGCTTCAGGAACCTCTCTACGTCTTTCGGAATACGCGCCTCGCGCTCCGGCGTCCGGAGGGGAATCTCGCCGTGAAAGAGGCGGCTGAGGGGCCGGGGAGTATGGAAAAGGGTAAGGCGGCTGCCGAGCCCCTGGGCGAGCTTTGCCGTAAAGTAGGCTCTTTCTTCCATATGGGACAGGGTATCTTTCAGGGGCACGAGGATGGTGCCGGTATGGGTTTTGCCCATGTGTACGGCCCGGACCATGGCGACGGAGCACGGCAGATGCGTAATGAGCTCCCGTGCGTGGGTCCGCACAAAGAACCTTTTTTGGATGTCCTCCCGCCTGGTGGCGATGAAGGCGACATCGATGCGGTGCTCTTCAGCCAGTTCCCGAACCCGCGTGAGGGGGGCGCCCTTGACGGTGACGCTTTCCACGTCGACGCCCTCTTCCTCTGCTTCATGGAAGAGCTTTTCGAGGGCCGCCTCCCCATGCCTGAAGGCACCGGCGCTTCCCCCCTCCTCCACGGCGAAGACGAGGAAGAGCCTCGCGCGGCACGCCCGTGCAAGCGCCGCCGCATAACGCGCCGCGGTCCTCGAATTGGTGAATTCGTTGACGGCCGCCAGGATTGCGGTATACATGGTATGCACAGGATACCACCGGACGTGAAGCAAATCAATCCCGTCCGGCGCTGCGGCAGGGGGCTCTCCGCAGCCTGTGCGCTCGCTTTACTTCACCGGCTCCGCATAGCGCTGCTCGTAGAATTTCCGTATCTTTTCGAGCTGTTCTTTGCTCATGCCTTTTATGTACCATTCGTGCCGTATATCGGAGCCGAGATATTTTTTCAAAAGCTGACTATACAGTTCCGGGCCGGCGACCTTTTGCACTTCCGGCAAAAACTCCCCGTAGAAGTTTTTTGCGACATCATACATCCCGATCCACCATGCGTAGTCCGGCCCTGACATGGACGCACCATGCCTCGCCCTTCTGCCTTCATGGTGCCACAACTCCCAATAGATCCAGTCGATCTTGTCGTCAAAATCTGCCTTTGTAAGCTTGTCCTGCTCCATGAGCTCATTCCGTATCGCGGTAGCGGGCTTTGCGAACTTATCGTTATAAAGGGCTACCAGGTTGTCGAACTGCGTATAAAATCCGGTAACGAAAGGGCTTGCATGACAACTGCTGCAGACGTCCACCATGGCTTCCCGCCTCTGCTCCCCATTCGGGAGTTTTTTCGAGATCGGCGGCCTCAGCGTCCAGCTTATCCGTGTCCCCACATCGTGCGTGACAGGCTGCTTGGGAGTCGCACTCATGTGGCAGGTGGAACACGTGGGGGCTGCAGTGTAGTCTCTCCCTACCACCCACTCGGGACTCTCAATGTTCAACTTGTCTTTGAAAGCAGCGTAAAGAATACCGTGTTTTGATTCCTCGTATACTTCGCGCTGCGGGTGGTCGGGTCCGAGGTGGCACTTGCCGCAGGCTTCGGGCTGCCTCGCCTGGGCCCGGGAAAAATGATGCCGGGTGTGGCATGCCGAACAGGAGCCCAGCGAGCCGTCCGGGTTGATCCTCCCGATTCCCGTATTGGGCCATGTTGTGGGGTCGAGCCGGTGGTTGGGCAGGACTTTGATGGTAGACCCGTGGCATTGAAAACATCCGACGGCAACCGCTTCAGGCCCTGCGACTACTTCCCCCAGGTAGTTATCGAGAGAGTTGAGGATGTTTGCGGCATTTGCATGGTGACTACCCGACATTTCCTTCACCTCCTGCGGGTGGCACTTGCCGCAGTCCTTCGGGGTAACGAGTATGGCTATCGTGAAGCCGTTATGCTCGAAAGCGTCGGGATCTGACTTCTCTGCCTGGTGGCAGGAATAACAGTCAACCCCTTTTGATGCATGAGCGCTCAGCTCCCATTCCTTGGTGAATGAAGGCGACATTCGGGTATGGCATCCCAGGCATGCCGCACCTTCTTTTGACAGAGGCGGGAGGCTTTGCTGCGCTTCCGTCCGGGACTGCTGCCCCTGCTCCTTCGCTTGAGGCGTTTTTTGGCCCTGCTCCTTTCCATAGAGAAGAGAAAGGTCCCCCAGAAGGAAAATCGTGACAATCAGCAGCAGTATTCGGGCTCTTTTCATCGTATCCTCCTTGGTTCATGGACAGACGACATAGTGAAAAAAAGGTTGTGAAACCATTTGCCACCTATCGGGCTTGACCCGCCTGCTCAAAAGATATGTCCGAAAAGATGAAGGAGCAGAGCCGCCCGGAGGTGGAGGGGAGAGCGGCCTCTCAGGGACAAGGGAAAAGAGAAAACCAAAAAAGGCCTGTCCTTTTAGGGGGCAGGCCTTTTCTCTATCTGATGCTGCCACCACAGCAACCCCTCGTTCCTCTTTTCAAAGGATAGGTGGCTTTGTGCCATACAGTTACCTGTACTTTACCTTGATTGCAGTGGCAGTCTCTTCGTCTTGATTAAAGACTAGCACGGAAGAGAGGGGCTGTCAATACCCCTTTTTTTCATCTCACAACTTATTATTATTCAATCTTCACGCTTTTCACCAGTTTCCCAATGTCCTCCCTTCGCCGGACCGATGCGGCGAAGGCGGCCTTCCGACCTTAACTTTGCAACCTGTTTTTCGACTGCGCGCGTGCTTACTGATAGAGCTTCAGCCAGTTCAGGAATGGTCATTTCCGGCCTGCCCGACAGGAGCCCCATGATCTGCTCTCCGGTTTTCCCCGAACTTTTCCCCGAACTTTTCCCCGAACTTTTTGGTGAAGCAGGTGCTTCCAGAGCTTTTCTGTGGATTATTGCGGTGAACAGGCATCCTTCACGATCATCGGTAAAGTCGATATCTGGCCATTCTTCCAGCGCCCTCTTTATTCCTGAACCAAGTCCATGGTAGGGCAAAAGCCCCTTTGCTACAAAAGAGACCAGAATTGGGTTGCGAATATTGGAGTTCCCCGCGCGAATCTTCTCCACGGTAAGATTATTGGGCAGGTGGCCGGGGCTGATGATCTCGATACGGTTATCGAAGATGAAAAGCCGAATCGGGGCGCTCACCAAGTAGTCCCTGTGCATTAAAGCGTTCACCAGAAGCTCTTCAAAAACCGACTCCGGAATCTCAGGCGCCCCCGGCGCGTTGACGCCACGGCCGGCCTGTACTTTATGCAGGTTGCGCATCACAAAGGCCAGGGAACCATCAAACACCTTGCGCAGCGGCCCGGAAAAATCCTCGGTGTCTACATAATCACTGACATGGATCTCATTGCCCGGATACCGGATCGCTTTCACAATAAACTGAGGCATGATCCACTCCGGGCGCTCGGCAAACAAGAGAACTCCCGCAAGGTTCAGCGAGCCCTCATCGGTAGCCAGGTTCATATTCTGCAACAATCGGGTCAATTCAGCAGGCACGTCCGGATAGTCCAGCTTGTATACATCGCGCAGGAAATCGCGAAAGCGAAGTGTATCGAGTTTGTCTATTCCGGCTTTTGTCGGTAATTCGTCCGCATGGAACTGATCTGAAAGCTGAAAGAGCCTGGCAGCTCTTCCTTGAATTGATACGACGCTTGTCGGCTCCGCATTTCAGCCAGATGACGCCATTTTTGTCGAAGTAAGGTTTATCCAGTCCCTTGGTATAGTCAACACGATGACAATGCTTCCGTTGGGAAGTCGCACATTCTCCGTCTGCACGGTAAGAGCACTACGCACATGCTGGCTGGCCGCGTTGCTGATGAGCTGGTTAATCCGAACCACATCCTCCTGCGACAGCCCCGGCGTGGGAGCCGTCATCTGCCACGCCAATGAGGACCGTTCCTCCTTCGGAGTTGGCAAAGGCTGCCATATCAGAAGCCAGAGAATCGCCGTTGCGCACGTCCACCTTAAACTGACGGGTGCCGTCCTCCCCGGAGGAGATGAGAGAAAACAGGTCGCCGATCTTTTTTCCTGCCTTTGTTCCGCTCATTGCACTCTTCAACTTTCTTGCTTCACTCTTACTTCGCTATTCCTTCTAGCGCCTGATTGAGCACAACTTTAACGCTGGCCCCGAAATAGGATCCGATCCGGTACACAGCAGTCGCCGGTGCGTCCTATGCTTTTCCGGCGGAAGCGGTCGATCTCGCCGGAGGCCATGGCTCTGAATCGGTGGTAGCGATCCTATAAAAACGATACGTTGCTGCCCCGTATTTTATATTGCTGCGGCGGGTTTTTAAAGTAAAAAATGATATGAATTACTGAGGGGAAAACACTTAGAGCGTCTAACAAAATGAACGTATAAGGGAATTTGTCATTCCGGCTCGCTCCTGCCGTCATTCCAGCTTGTCTGGAATCGTTCCTCAGACGATCCCCGACAAGCGAGGACCGGGCCGGGACAAGGGCCGGAATGACAAATTCTCATTTTGTGAGGCGTTCCTGGCAGATACAGTATCGTTTGCTGAAAAAGGATTTCTGTTGGATAATTTAATCAGTAACCTCTCATCAGTGGCCGCAGAGAACTTCAGGAGGTGCTGACGTATGAAGAGATTTTGTACGTTCGTCTGTCTTCTCCTGTTCGTCTCCTGCTTCGGCACTCAGGCAACCGATATCCCCCTGACGAACACGACGGCTCAGGTATACTTCTCCCCGAACGGAGGCGCACAGCAGGCGGTGGTGAGGGCGATAGAGGGATCGAAGTCAGAAATACTGGTGCAAGCCTACTCCTTTACCTCGGCTCCCATCGCCAAGGCCCTGGTCGACGCGCACAAGCGAGGCGGACGTATTGAGATCGTCCTTGACAAGAGCAACAGAGCCGCCAAATACAGCTCCGCAGACTTCACCGCCCATGCCGGTATTCCTACCTTTATTGATGCGGAGCACGCCATAGCCCATAACAAAATCATGATCATCGACAGGGAAATCGTCATAACCGGCTCCTTTAACTTCACCAAGGCGGCTGAAGAGAAGAACGCGGAAAACCTGCTGATTTTGAAGTCGCGGGAACTGGCCAAAGTCTACAGTGATAACTGGATGAAGCATAAGAAGCATTCGGAAGCCTATCGGGGAAGATAAAAGGGGAAGCGGTTCACACAGGTGGAAATGAAGGCGGTATCGGAGTCCACATCGTTTCCCCGGACGGTGGGGGATGCTCGTCTAACACTCTGAAAAACAAGAAAAATATAATTTCCTGCCGAGGGATGCCAAATTATAACTATTTGAAAGCAAAGGTTAATCCCCAATCGTGGTATAATTCCCCTATGGAATTGTCTGAGAACGCCCTGAAGGTGCTGCACGCCCGCTACCTGCGCAAGGATGCGGAAGGGCGCGTCGCGGAAACCCCCGGAGAGATGTTCCGGCGCGTCGCCCATGGGATTACGCAGGCTGAAAAGGTCTACAACGAAGATGCCGCACTGTGGGAGGATACCTTCCATGAGCTGCTGTCGTCCCTGCGCTTTCTTCCCAACTCCCCGACGCTGATGAACGCCGGAAAGCCGCGGGGGCAGCTCGCCGCCTGCTTCGTGCTCCCGGTGGACGATTCCATGAGCAGCATCTTCGATACCCTGAAGAATGCGGCCCTGATCCTGCAGAGCGGGGGAGGCACCGGTTTCTCCTTCTCGCATCTCAGGCCGAGAACGGACATTGTCCAATCCACCGGGGGAGTTGCGAGCGGCCCCGTCTCTTTCATCAAGATCTACAATACTGCCACCGACGTGATCAAGCAGGGCGGGGCGCGTCGGGGCGCGAACATGGGCATTCTGCGGGTGGACCACCCCGATATCATCGAGTTCATCCGGGTGAAGCGGGAAAGGGGAGAGCTGACCAATTTCAACATCTCCGTCTCCGTCACCGACGCCTTTATGGACGCCCTGAAGAGGGACGGCGACTACGAGCTCGTCAATCCCCGCTCCGGCGAGGTCGAAGGAAAACTGCGGGCGCGGGAGGTCTTCGACGAGATCGTGCAGAGCGCCTGGGAAACGGGCGATCCCGGCCTGATCTTCATCGACAGGATCAACAGGACCAATCCTACCCCGCACATCGGGCAGTTCGAGAGCACCAACCCCTGCGGGGAACAGCCACTCCTGCCCTACGAGGCATGCGTGCTCGGCTCCATGAACCTGTCGAAATATGTGCAAGGGGGGGCGGTCGATTACGGCTCCCTCGGCGCCGATATCGGTACGGCGGTGCGGTTCCTCGACGATTCCATCGATGCGAGCATCTACCCGTTGCCCGAGATCGAACGGATGCACAAGGGGAACAGGAAGATCGGGCTGGGGGTGATGGGGTGGGCGGATATGCTCATCCTGTTGGGGATCCCTTACAACCACCCGGAGGCCTTTGCCCTGGCGAGGAAAGTAATGCGGTTCGTGCGGGACACCGCCCGGAAATCGTCTGCGGCTCTGGCCGAAAAGCGGGGAGTCTTCCCCAACTTCCCCGGGTCCGCCTATGATGCGCCGGGGATGCCCCGGGTGCGGAATGCGACCACCACCACGGTGGCTCCCACAGGGACCATCTCCACGATCGCGGACTGCTCCAGCGGCATCGAGCCGCTCTTTGCCATCGCCTACAAGAGACGGGTGCTCGGCACCGAACTGTACGAAATCAACCGGCATTTCGCCGGCATCGCCCGGCGGCGGGGGTTTTATTCCGACGAGTTGATGAAGAAGGTCCGGGAGCAGGGGCATCTCAGGGGAATCAAGGAGATCCCGGCAGACGTGCGGAGATTGTTCCGGACCGCCCTGGAGATCCCCCCGGAAGACCATATCGAGATGCAGGTGGCGTTCCAGGAATATACGGACAATGCGGTATCGAAGACCATCAATCTCCCTCACCGGGCGAGAAAGGAGGAGGTGGCGCGGGC
>JAXLZK010000015.1:0-58690 GCA_046350935.1 Thermodesulfovibrionales bacterium | reverse complement strand
GCGGAGGCGCCCATCGTACAGCGGTTCCTGGTGGACCTCGGCATTCCCGAAAAGGAAATCATCCTGGAGGACAGGAGCAGGGACACGATCGAAAACGCCCGCTACACGAAGGAAATATGTGGAAAGTTCGGCTTCAAAAGGCCTATACTAGTTACTTCTGCTTTCCATATGAAGCGCTCCCTGATGAGCTTTGAGAGAGTGCGCCTGAAGGTCCTCCCGTATCCCGCTGCTTTCAAGACGTGGGGGGACAAGAAATACGGATGGCAGGAGTATCTGCCCGATATCTCCGGCCTCTGGAGTACCTACGCGGGAATGCACGAATTCCTGGGTCTTTTGTTTTACCGTCTTATCTATTAGGGTTCATTTGAGTTACAAGGAGGCAGCGGCATGTTTTTGGGAGTGAATATCGATCATGTGGCGACGGTGCGGGAGGCACGGAAGACCTTTGAGCCCGACCCGGTGATCGCGGCGGGCCTGGCGCTCCTCGGAGGGGCCGACGGGATCACCGTCCATCTCCGGGAGGACAGGCGTCATGCGCAGGACAGGGATGTGCGGCTCCTGCGCGGGATTGTCCCCTGCGAGCTGAACCTCGAAATGGGTGCGACTGAGGAAATGATCCGCATCGCGCGCGAAGTCAGGCCCGACCTGGTCACGCTTGTCCCGGAGAAGAGGCAGGAGCTGACTACGGAGGGCGGGCTGGATATGATCGGACAGAAGGCCCATCTCAGGGAGAGCATCAGGAAGATCCACGATGCGGGCATCCCGGTGAGTCTTTTCATCAATCCCCACATCATGGATGTCGATCTCGCGCGGGAGGTGGATGCCGACATGGTGGAGGTCCACACGGGGCTTTACGCCAATGCAAAGGGCAAAAAGCAGCACGAGGAGTTACACCGGGTCATGGAGGCGGTGAAGATGGCGGGCAAGCAGGAGCTCACCGTCAACGCGGGGCACGGCCTGAACTACTACAATGCGGCGCAGATAGCCGCCGTGGAAGGCATACGGGGGCTTTACATCGGGCACAGCATCATCGCCCGGGCGGTGTTGGTGGGGCTGGAGCGGGCGGTGCGGGAGATGAAGGATCTCCTGGCGGGAGGAGCCGGCAGAAAGGGGCACTAGGGTGTGTAGGCACACGCCGGGAGCGGCAAAAGAGAGGATGCCGGAAAGGATTCGGGAGTGATTTACGGAATCGGAACGGACATTGTCGAAATAGAGCGGATCCGGCAGGCGGTGGAGAGGTGGGGAGACCGCTTCCTGAAGAGGGTGTTCACCGAAGAGGAGATCGCCTTCTGCTATGGAAGAACGGATCCCTTTCCCGGCCTCGCCGCCCGGTTCGCCGCCAAGGAGGCGATGGTAAAAGCGTCCCCGGTTCCCCTTCCGTACCGGGAGATAGAGGTTGTCCGCGGCAGCACGGGCAAGCCCTCCATCGCCCTGCGGGGGACAGCCACGGAGCTCCTTTCCGCCGCCGGGCGTCTCCTCATTCACCTTTCCCTGAGCCACGAGCGCAGCCATGCGGTGGCTACCGTACTACTTGAAAAAGAAGGAAAATAAAGGCTATAATGGCAGGCTGATCCGGCGGGAGCAGCAGTTTCCGTCTTGCAGCGGCTTTCGTAGTTTTTCAGCATACCTGTGTGAGCATACATTTTTTTTGAAAGAGGGGGAAAGAGGTGAACATTGTCGTCTGTATAAAACAGGTCCCTGACACGGCCGAAGTCAGGATAAATCCTGAGACGAATACGCTTGTCCGCGACGGCGTGCCGAGCATCATCAATCCGTACGACGTGCATGCCCTGGAAGCGGCTCTCCAGATCAGGGAAAAGGCGGGAGGAAAGGTGATCGCCATTACCATGGGGCCGCCCCAGGCCGAAGAGGCGCTGCGGGAAGCGGTCGCCATGGGGGTGGACGAGGTGCGCCTCATCTCCGACAGGGCCTTCGCGGGCGCCGATACCTGGGCGACTTCCTATGCCCTGTACAATGCGATCGAAAAGATCGGCTTCTCGATCGTCCTGTGCGGCAAGCAGGCCATCGACGGCGATACCGCCCAGGTGGGCCCCGAAGTGGCGGAGTTTCTGAACATACCCCATATCTCCTACGTAAGGAAAATCGAAGAGGTTTCAGAGGGTTCCCTGCGGGTGCAGCGGTTGATGGACGACGGCTACGACATGGTGGAAGCGTCCCTTCCCGTGCTGCTGACCGTAGTAAAAGAAATCAATGTTCCCCGGCTCCCCTCCCTGAAGGGAAAGATGGCGGCGAAAAAGGCGGTCGTCCTGAAGATGGACCTGGCAGCGCTCGGCGCCGGCGAGGAGAACGTCGGGCTGAAGGGGTCCCCCACCCAGGTGAGGAACATCTTCGCCCCTCCTGCAAAGGCGGGCAGGAAGGTGCTGCAGGGGAGCGTCGAGGACCAGGTGGACGCTCTCGTCCAGGAGCTGAGAGGGTTCAAATGCGTATAAGCGTCAATAGAGAAAAATGCAGCGCGTGCGGTCAGTGCATAGAGTCGTGTCCCTTTACCGCCATCGTCATGGAGGGCGGCAAGGCGCTCATCAACGAGTATTGCCAGTTCTGCAGGACATGCCTGAACGCCTGCCCAGAGGGAGCGATCCTCGAAGTGGCCGAAGAGGGGGACGGACAGAAGGCGGACCTCTCGGGCTTCCGGGGGGTATGGGTCTTTGCCGAGCAGAGGGAGGGCAAGGTGGCCCCGGTAGCCTATGAGCTCCTCGGTGCGGGGAGAAGGCTTGCCGATGAGCAGCAGACCGACCTCTCCGCCGTTCTGCTGGGCTCCACCGCGGAAGACGCCCGTGAGCTGATCAGGTGGGGGGCGGACAAGGTATACCATGCTGCCGACCCCGTTTTCGGGACCTTCAACGATGAGCCGTATGCGCAGATGCTCACCGGGCTGATCAAGGCCCACAAGCCCGCCATCGTCCTTGCCGGCGCCACCCCCATCGGACGCTCCTTCATCCCCCGTGTCGCCGCGCGCCTGCGGACCGGCCTCACCGCGGACTGCACCGCACTCGAGATCGACAGGGAGACGGGAAACCTCCTCCAGATACGCCCCGCCTTCGGAGGGAACATCATGGCCACCATCTTCTGCCCCAACCACCGCCCCCAGATCGCCACGGTACGGCCGCGGGTAATGAAGAGGGCCGATTACGACCCCGGAAGAACAGGGGAGGTCCTTTCTGTCGCCGCCGATGCCCTCGTCTGCAGGACGAAGGTGCTGGGGACCCTGAAGGAGGCGTCGGAGTGCCTGATCAACCTCCAGGACGCGGAGGTAATCATCGCCGGAGGGAGGGGCATGGGAGACGCAAAGGGCTTCCGGATGCTCGAAGAGCTCGCGGAGCTGATGGGCGGAACGGTGGGCGCCTCACGGGCTGCGGTGGACGAGGGGTGGATCCCCTACAGCCACCAGGTGGGGCAGACGGGGCGGACCGTCTGTCCGAAGATCTATATCGCCTGCGGCATCTCGGGGGCGGTGCAGCATCTGGTGGGCATGCAGTCCTCCGACATCATCATCGCCATCAACAAGAACCCCGAAGCCCCCATCTTCAGCGCAGCGACCTACGGGATCGTCGGCGACGTCAATGAGGTGGTCCCCCTCCTGATCAGGAAGCTGAGAGAGGCGAAACAATAGATGAGAACGTGCTTTCTCTTTCCGGGGCAGGGATCGCAGACGGTAGGGATGGGGAAGAGCCTTTATGACGCCTTCGATGAGGTGAAGAGGCTCTACAACGAGGCCTCCGCGGTCCTCGGCTACGACGTGGCGGAGCTGAGCTTTAACGGACCGGCCGAAGAGCTGAACAAGACCCACCGGACGCAGCCCTGTCTGCTCACGGCGAGCCTGGCGGCTTTCACGGCGTTGTCCCTGAAGAACAGTGCCCCCGCCGCGGTGGCCGGGCACAGCCTCGGCGAATACTCTGCCCTCGTGGCCGCGGGAAGCCTCTCCTTCCGGGATGCGGTACGGATCACCGAGACGAGGGGAAAAATCATGCAGGAGGCGGTGCCCGAAGGCGCCGGACTCATGGCGGCCATTCTCGGCCTCGAAAGAAGAGCGATCGACGAGGTCTGCAGGGGTGTCTCTTCGGGGTACGTTTCGGTCGCCAATTACAACTGCCCTGGACAGACGGTGATCTCGGGAGAACGGAAGGCGGTGGAGGAGGCGATGGGCAGGCTGAAGGAAGCCGGGGCAAAACGGGCGGTGCCCCTTGCGGTGAGCGTCCCCTCCCACTGCGCATTGATGGAGGAGGCGGGGAGGAGGTTCGAGGCCGCCCTCGGGGAGGTCCCGCTGCGGGATGCGCAGATCCCCTTCGTGAATAATACGGGGGCGCGGTTTGTGTCCGATGCCGGAGAGATACGGGAATCCCTCGTCCTGCAGCTCAGCCGGTCGGTCCTGTGGGAGGACTGCATCAGGATGATCGCGGCCTCGGGGATAACCACCTTTATAGAGGTCGGGCCCGGAAAAGTGCTCTCTGGTCTTGTGAAAAGGATAGAGCCTGCTGCGGTGATCCTGAACGTGGAGGATACGGAGTCGCTGGATGCCACCGCGGCCCGGGTCACTGCGCAGGAGCCGCCGGTAAACCGCCAGTAAACCCGGTAAACCGGTAATACGCCAAAAAGATGCGGAGGGCTTTTCCCCGCACAGAGAAAAGGGGGTCATGATGAGAAAGAAAGTGTCGGTTGTAGGTGCGGGCAATGTGGGTGCGTCTCTCGCCCAGATGCTGATGCAGTCGGGGCTCTGCGACGTCGTGCTCTTCGATATTTCCGGGGGGATCCCCGAGGGAAAGGCCCTGGATCTTGCGCAGGCCTGCCCTCTCTGGGGCTCTTCGTCCTTCATCTGCGGCACCAGCGACTACGCGCATACCGCGGGCTCCGACGTCATCGTGATCACCGCCGGGCTGGCGAGGAAGCCCGGCATGAGCAGGGACGACCTCCTCTTTGCGAACGCAAAGGTGGTCTCGCAGGTCACTGAAAAGGCGGCCACTGCGTCCCCGGACGCGGTCATTATCGTGGTGACGAACCCCATGGACGTGATGGCGCAGGTGAGCCTGAAGGGTGCGGGCTTCGATCCGAAGAGGATCGTCGGGATGGGAGGGGTGCTCGATTCAGCCCGCTTCCGGACTTTTGTGGCGTGGGAGTTGGGCGTCTCCCCTGAGGATGTGGAGGCCCTCGTTCTCGGCGGGCACGGAGACCTGATGGTGCCCATGCCGCGCTTTACCACGGTGCGGGGAGTGTCCATCACCGAGCTGCTCGGGAAGGAGCGGATCGACGCTCTCGTGGAGAGGACGCGGAACGGGGGAGCCGAAATCGTCGCCCTGCTGAAGACCGGGAGCGCCTACTATGCCCCGGCAGCGGCGGCCTACCAGATGGTGGAGGCGATCGTCCTCGACAAAAAGAGAATGCTGCCCTGCTCCGCCTATCTCGACGGAGAGTATGGCGCGAAAGGCATCTACACCGGGGTGCCCGTCATCATGGGGAGCGGCGGAGCTGAAAAGATCGTACAGATGGAATTGAACGAGCAGGAGAAGCGGGACTTCGCGAAGTCGGTGGAAGCGGTCAGCTCACTGGTGAAGAAACTAAACCTATAGAGGAGGAGTAAGGATGGAAAGGACGCTCTCGATCATCAAACCGGATGGAGTAAAGAAGAACGTGATCGGCGATATCGTCGGCAGGTTCGAGAAGAGCGGGCTGAGGGTCGCCGCCATGAAGAAGATATGGCTCTCGAAGGAGGAAGCGAAGGGCTTCTATATCGTGCACAAGGAGAGGCCCTTCTACGACAGCCTCACCGATTTCATGTCGGAGGGGCCTATCGTCGTCATGGTCCTCGAAGGCGAGAATGCCATCGCCAAAAACAGGGAGATCATGGGGGCGACGAACCCGGCGAACGCACTGCCCGGCACCATCAGGAAGGACCATGCGGAAAACGTGGAGAGGAATACCGTCCACGGCTCCGATTCCCCCGAGTCCGCCTGTTTCGAGATTTCCTATTTCTTTTCGATGTTGGAGATCCTGTAAGCTTTTTTCATTCCGGAACACGACGTACGCACATTCAATAAATGACTTTGCAAGGTAAGGATTTCCCCTCTCCGTCATTCCGGCAGATCCCGGACTGGGCCGGGACAAGAGCCGGAATCCAGAGTTTTCAAAGACTTCTGGGCTCCGGTTTTCACCGGAGTGACGAAATATGCGCACCTCGTGTCCGGAAGTAAATCCGCGCGATACCGTATTCAGCCGGTGTTTCTCCTTTCCGGAGATACCGGCTGTTTGCTTTCAGGTCATCCTGTTGTCAAGCCTTCGGGAAGAGGGATATAATACAAAATCATTCTAAGAGCGTCTAACAGAATGAATTTGTCATTCCGGCTCGTCCGGAATCTTTTCCTGCTGTAAGAATTCCCGCGATCCCCGACAGGCGGGGACAGGCTCTGCTCCGCTTGCGGGAATGACAATGCTTCAGAGTACCACTTCATTTTGTTAGACGCTCTTGGAAAAAATACAGGTGAAATCATGGCGTACCGAGATTTGAGAGATTTCCTCGCCGCCCTCGAAAGGAGGGGGCTCCTCCACAGGATACCCGTTGAGGCAGACCCGATCCTCGAGATCGCGGAGATTACGGACAGGATGTGCAAGAGCCCCGGAGGGGGCAAGGCCCTCTTTTTCGAGAAGGTGAAGGGGTCCGCCTACCCGGTGGTCACCAACATTTTCGGCTCCTTCGGGAGGATGACCCTCTCCCTCGAAGTGGAGCGGCTCGACGACGTGGGAAAGCGCATCGAGGACCTTCTCCACCAGGCCCCTCCGAAGACGCTGATGGAGAAACTGGCGATGCTGCCCCGGCTCTTCGAGATAGCGAGGTTTCTTCCCAGAACGGTGAAGAGCGCCCCCTGCCAGGAGGTCGTCGAGAGGGAGAATCCCGACCTGGGCAAATTCCCTATCATCAAGTGCTGGCCGGGGGACGGGCAGCCTACGGACGAAGGGAGGTTCATCACCCTTCCCATGGTGTTTACCCGTGACCCCGAAACGGGCCGGCAGAATTGCGGCATGTACCGCATCCACGTATACGACAAGGTGACCACCGGTATGCACTGGCATATTCACAAGGACGGCGCGCGCCACTACGACAAGTATAAGGCCCTCGGCGGGAAGATGCCCGCGGCCATCGCGGTCGGCAGCGACCCCGCCGTCATCTACGCCTCCAGCGCCCCGCTCCCCGAGTCCGTCGACGAGATGCTCTTCGCGGGCTTCCTGCGCCGGGAGCCGGTGGAGATGGTGAAGTGCGTCACCTCCGACATCGAAGTGCCCGCGAACAGCGAGTTGGTGATCGAGGGGTACCTCGATCCGGGGGAAATGCGTACCGAAGGCCCCTTCGGCGACCATACCGGCTTCTACTCGGCGGCGGCCAAATACCCGGTTTTCCATGTGACCTGCATCACCCACCGGAAGGACATGGTCTATCCAGCCACGATCGTGGGCAAGCCCCCCATGGAAGACTGCTACATGGGGAAGGCGACGGAAAGGATCTTCCTGCCCCTCATGAAGCTCGACTCCCCCGAGATCCGGGACATTAACCTCCCCATGGAAGGCGTATTCCACAACGCCGCCCTCATCTCCATCAAGAAGAGCTATCCGGGGCATGCGAAGAAGATCATCCACGGGTTGTGGGGAAAGGGGCAGATGATGTTTGCAAAGCTCCTGGTCATCGTGGATGAGGACGTGGACGTGCAGAATGTTTCCTATACGGCATGGCGCGTGCTAAACAACGTGGACTGGAGGCGGGACGTCGTCATCGCGGAGGGCCCACTGGACGACCTGGACCATGCCGCCCAGTGGCCGCGCTACGGCGCAAAGATGGGCATCGATGCCACCCGGAAGACCCGGGAGGAGGGGATGATGCGCGACTGGCCCGACGAGCTCTTCATGTCCGGCGGGATAAAAAAACTCGTGGACACCCGCTGGAAGGACTACGGATTCTAGGGTGCGGCCCACGGTACTGTCAACGGTGCTGCCAGGGAAGATATGGACAATGATCCCCTGATTTCAGAGAGGGACAGGGACTTTATGCAGAGGGCTCTCCTCCTGGCTGCCCGGGCCCGGGGGAGGACGAGCCCCAATCCCATGGTGGGCGCCCTTGTGACGAAGGGCGGCAGGGTCATCGCGGAAGACTATCACAAGAAGCCGGGGGGCCTCCATGCGGAGGCCCTGGCCCTCCTCACAGCGGGCGGGAGGGCAAAGGGCGCCACCCTGTACGTCACTCTCGAACCCTGCTGCCACAAGGACAAAAGGACCCCCCCCTGCGCCGCCGCCATCATCGCCTCGGGCATCAGAAAAGTCTTCGTTGCCATGAAAGATCCCAATCCGAAGGTTTCCGGCAAGGGGATAGAGGAGCTGAAGCGCCACGGCATCGAGGTGGTGGACGGGGTTCTCGCTGAAAAAGCCGCCCAGTTGAACGAGACGTATGTAAAGTACATTACCACCGGGATCCCTTTTGTGACGCTGAAGGTGGCGATGACCCTCGACGGCAAGATCGCGACCCCGGAGGGCCAATCGAAATGGATCACCGGGGAGGGGGCCAGGAAGGTGGTCCACCGGATGCGGAGCGAGACGGACGCCCTGCTGACGGCCATCGGGACGGTGAAGGCGGACAACCCCGCGCTCACGGCGCGGATACGGAACGGGAAGGACCCGAAAAGGGTGATCATCGACCCAGGGCTGGAGACCCCCCTCGCTTTCCACGTCTGCTCTGTTCCTCCCGAGACGCTCCTGGTGACGCGGCGAGCCGGAGGGAAGGGCGGCCTGCGTGGTCCCGCCAGGGAGGAGAAGAAGCGCCACCTGCACGAAAGAGGGGTCTCCCTTATCGAATACGAGGGGGAAAGGGTCGATCTCTCATGGCTGATGCGCGTATTGGGAGAGCGGGAGATCTCTTCAGTGCTGATCGAAGGCGGCTCGTCGCTCAATGCCTGTGCGCTTCAGGACGGCATCGTGGACAAGGTAGTCTTTTTCGTCGCTCCCAAGATCATCGGTGGCAGGGACTCTCTTCCCGCCATCGGAGGTGCGGCTTTCAGGCGGCTGGAAGAGGCCCACAGTATTTACGCTATGAAGGTAAAAAGGGCAGGGCCGGACCTGATTATCGAGGGGTATGTGCGGCATGTCCCCGGGAGGGGAAGCACTACGGGCCGGACGCTACGGGCCGGACATAGGGAGTGAAGGAGGATTCCGATGGGTAAAGGGTGCCGTTTCTTCCTGACTTTTCTTCTCATGGCAGCAGTGCTTTGTCCGGCAGGCAGCGGGTCTTTCCTCCTTGCCGGCGTTTTTGCCGGAGTTCCGGCAGGCAGCTCTTCAGGCGTTTCCTCCGGCATCGAGAGCCGGACGGGCGTCGAGGTGACGATATACAATTCAAACATCGGACTGGTGAAAGACAAGCGGAAAATAGTCCTCGAAAAGGGGCTCAACGAGCTCCGGTTCATGGACGTTCCCTCCCGCATCATCCCCGCCAGCGTCTCCATGCGGTCTCTCACCGATGCAAACGGCGTCGCCATCCTTGAGCAGAACTACGAGTTCGACCTGATAAGCCCCCAGAAGCTCCTGAACAAGTATGTGGGAAAGGAAGTGAAGCTCTACACGAAGAACCCGTACACGGAAAGGGAAGAGATCGTGACCGCGACGGTGCTTGCGAACAACGAGGAAGGTCCTGTCTTCAGGATCGGTGATGAAATTACCTTCGGACACCCCGGACGGGTGGTTTTCCCCTCCCTGCCGGAGAACCTGCTTCCCCGCCCTACGCTCATGTGGCTCCTGCAGAACGAGAGCCGGGGAGAGCATACCATCGAGGCCGCCTACCTCACCCAGGGGATCTCGTGGAGCGCCGATTATGTCGTGACCCTCGGTCAGGCTGAAAACAGGGCGGATCTCTCGGGATGGGTAACGATCACCAACGGGAGCGGCGCCGCCTACAAGGATGCGAAGCTGAAGCTCGTGGCGGGGGAAGTGAACAGGGTCCCTTCCCCGCGGGAGATGAGGGCGGACATGCAGATGGCCCTGAAGGCGCCGGCTGAGCCGCAGTTCAGGGAGGGCTCCTTCTCTGAATACCACCTCTACACCTTGCAGAGGCCTTCCACTATCAAGGACAACCAGACGAAACAGATCGGGTTCCTCGAAGCGGGCGGGGTCAGGGCGTTGAAAGAGTACGAAAGCGTGGCGGAGGACTCCTATTTTCGCGGTGCTTACACCGGGGACATGCCCAATCAGCGGGTAGGGGTATTCATGAAGATAGAGAACACGAAAGAAAACGGGCTCGGAGTCCCTCTGCCCAGGGGGACCGTCAGGGTATACAAACGGGACGGGGAGGGCGCCCTGCAGTTTGCGGGCGAGGATTCCATCGAACATACCCCGAAGGACGAGAAGATCAGGGTGAAGCTCGGAGAGGCTTTCGACATCGTCGTGGTGAGAAAGCAGACGGAGTGGAGGAAGCTCGCCTCGGACACCTACGAGGCTGCCTACCATATTGTGGTGCGGAACCGGAAGGAGGAGGACGTCACCATAAAATTCGTGGAGCCCATCCCCGGGGCCTGGATAATGCTTGAAGCATCCCATGACTTCACCAAATCCTCCTCTTCCCACGCGGAGTTCCTTGTCGCAGCGCCGAAGGGTAAGGAGACGGTGCTTTCCTATACGGTACGGATACGGTTCTGAAAACGTCGAGCGTAGGCTGGGAGAGGGGGCGCAATGACGGACAGTGCGAAGGGTCGTATCCTGAAGCAATCCTGTTGTTTTCCTTTGGAGTATTCTTTTCATGCGATTGCCCTTCCCCGCTGTTTCCGTGATGTTGACTGTACTCTCTTTCTGTGGTACAAGTTAGGTAGAAGGGCATATGTTTCTTGCTGACGGCGTGCCGCCTGCCTCTCTACTTCTCTGATTCCTCTTCCTCCTGTCGTGCATTCCGCAGTGCCCTTGTTTTTTCACCGACAACAAGCCCCTCCTCCGTACAGGAGGAGGGAAAAAAGGAGGGTGCGATGACTGCGATGAGTTCCATAAAAGCTACGGGAACAGGATTGCTGCTGCGCGGCAGCAAGTTCATCGGAATGGATGTAAAGAACCGTGCAGGGGAAGACCTGGGCGACATTGAGGATGTCATGATCGACCTGAGTGCGGGAAGGATCGCCTATGCGGTGCTCTCTTTCGGCGGTTTTCTGGGGCTTGGGGACAAGTTCTTTGCCATTCCTCCCGATGTCCTTGAGTACAACGAGGTGGATGATGAGCTGATCCTCAACGTGGACAAGAACTCCCTTGAAAACGCACCCGGCTTCGACAAGGAAAACTGGCCTGACATGGCTGACAGGACCTGGGGGGCGAGCATCTACAATTATTACGGAAGGGATCCCTATTGGGAGGAAAAGTTATAAGGGACCTCCCGGGGAAGAGCAGAGACGGAGCGGGACATCCACCGTATCCGCAGAAGGAGCAGGGTCAGGGCGGGCGCCCGCCCTGCTCTTTTTTCAGAGACGGAAAACCCGGGAAAGGAGAGCAGGGTGGAGAAAGAGAAGTACCGCGAGGACGCTGAAGCCAGGCTCAGGGAGCTGGAGAGGGAGCTTGCGCGCCTGAGGGAAAAGGCGGACGGTGCCGGACCTGAAAGGCCTGCTGTGCCGGAAAGACCTGAAGGACCTGAAGAGGACGATGATCGCACCGCCCGGAGGAAGGCTCTTGAACAGGGCTACGAGGAGCTGCGGAAGAGGCTCTGTTCCTTGAGGGAAGGCTCTGAAACCCCCTGGGAAAAGGTCAGGGAAGAAATAGAGAATATATGGAGTGAGCTAAAACAGTCCTTCACCCTGGCGATCACCGGGAAATAAGGAACGTTTCAGGCGCTCCGGCCTGAACATCCGTGTACGCCCTCTCTGCCCCCTGAAGAAGAAGGGCGGCCGATGGCGTGCGCCTTCAGCAGCCCCACAGGAGAGCGCTCTCCTGTGGGGCTGCTTTTTGCGGGGGCGGGATGCGGCCGGCCGAGGAATATACCTGACTATTTCCTGTGAACCTGTTACAATGAGAACAAAGAACGCGAGGAGGAAACGATGCGCTACGCACTTGCGGCAGCTGCCCTCACGGCCGGTCTTCTCCTTTCCGGGTGCTCGGGGGACAAGGCGGCGGAGCTGTATGATACGGCAAAATTCGAAGAGCTGCAGAATAACCGGGAGCACGCGGTGCAGCTCTACGAGGAGATCGTGAAGAACTATCCCCAAAGCGACTATGCGCAAAAAGCCGGGCAGAGGCTGGCAGAGCTGAAGGGTGCGAAACGGTAGGCTCCCGGTGGGCCGGGGCGGTGCCGTGAGGAAGCGATGAAAAGCTACCGCAAGGAACTATGGTTTACCCTGCCTTCCCGGAGGGGATTTATCAATATTACTCCCGAGGTGGAGGACTGCCTGCGCGAGAGCGGAGTAGAGGAGGGGCTTGTACTGGTGAACGCCATGCACATCACCGCCTCTGTTTTCATCAATGACGACGAGGCGGGCCTGCATCGCGACTTCGACGTATGGCTCGAAACGCTTGCGCCCCACGAGCCGGTGAGCCGGTACCGCCATAACAACGGCGAGGACAATGCCGACGCCCACCTGAAGCGGCAGGTCATGGGCAGGGAGGTCGTGGTCGCCGTTACGGAAGGGAGGCTCGACTTCGGCCCCTGGGAGCAGATCTTTTACGGTGAATTCGACGGGAGGAGAAAGAAAAGGGTCCTGGTGAAGATCCTCGGGGAATAGCGTCCCTCCTCCGGAGCAATGACAGAGCCCTACCTCGACATAACGAAGAGCGTCATGATCTCCTCTCCAGCGGGATCGGGGAAGACCGAAAAGCTCGCGCGGCGGTATATAGCCCTCCTGCAGGGAGGCTCCGAGGTCGAGAGGATCCTCGCCATCACCTTCACGGAGAAGGCGGCCGCGGAGATGAAAGAGAGGATACTGAGCATCCTGAAACGGGAGGACCCCGCTCTTCTCGAAAGCGTCCGCGAAAAGATGCCGCGGATGCGCATTTCGACTATCCACTCCTTCTGCCTGAAGCTCATGAGACGGTTCTGCATCGAGCTCGGGATGGACCTCTCCCTCTCCGTAATGGACAGTTTCAATGCCGATATGCTCTGGGAGGAGGCGGTCTACGAAGCGCTCCTTGACGACAGCGCCTCGGGGCAGGACCTTTTCCACGAGGTCATGCGGGGTAGCGGTGTCGGGGGATGGAGCCGCCTGCGCACCCTGTTGCGGGCGATCCACGAGAAGAGACCCGCCGTGGAGTTCGGGTTCAGGCAGGGAGGAGTGGGACTCGAAGGCGCGGATGTCTCCCGTTTCTCGAAAGTAGTCGCCCTGTATGCGAAATGTCTCGACTCCTACCGGGAAAGGAAGCGGGAAAAGCATGCTCTCGATTACAGCGACCTCGAGCTCATGGCCCATGAGGCGGTTTCCGCCAATCCCGAATGGCAGAACATCCTCTTCTCCTTCGACGAGCATACCGATCACCTGCTGGTGGATGAGTTCCAGGACACCAGCTCCCTCCAGTGGAGGATCATCGACAAGCTTACCGAGGAGTGGCGCTCCGGGATGGGGGCGAAGAGGGAAGCCGGGGAAAAGCCCACCCTCTTCCTCGTGGGCGACGACAAGCAGGCCATTTATTCATTCCGCGGCGCCGATGTCGATATTTTCAGGAACGCCCGGAAAAAGCTTGCGGACTGGCTGGGCGAGGAGTACCACTTCATCGAGGTCAAGGAGAACTACCGCAGCCTTCCCGCCATCGTGCATTTCGTCAACGCCCTTTTCGGGAGAGTGATGCCGCGGGAGCTCTGCGACTCCCCGAAGGTGGAGTATGTGCCTTTCAGGGCGACACGCGAAGGGGAGGGGAAGGTCGAGCTCCTCCTGTGCGAAAGCGCGGGAGCTACGAAGGAGAACAGGAGGCGCGAGGCCTCTCTCATCGCCCGGAAGATCAGAGGCATGCAGGGAGTCCACGAGGTCTTCGACAACGGGGAGAGGAGGCGCTGCCGCTGCGGGGATATGGCGATTCTTCTCAGGAACAGGACGCACCTCCCCCTTTTCGAGGACGCCCTGCGCAGGGAGGAGATCCCCTTCATTGTGGTCAAGGGCATCGGCTTCTATCACACCCCCGAGATCGGGATCCTGAGGGACCTGCTCTTCTTCCTCATCGATCCCCTCGACGACCACAGCCTGTTTACCGTGCTGCGCTCCCCCCTCTTCTCTCTCTGGTACGATACCCTGCTCGAAACGCTGGGGAGTCGTGTCGTGGACGATATCCCCGTCGGCCTGCTCTATTCAGCTCTCGCTCCCCGGCAGGACTCTTCAGGAGAGGAGGCCGGTCCCACCGGAAAGGCGATGGCTGTCATCAGCTCCTGGCTGCAGAGGGTGAAGGATACTCCCTACGCGGTGCTCCTGGAGGAGATCCTCTGCGAGACGGGCGCATGGCGCTATTTTGCGGAAAAACAGCGATACGTGAACGTGAAGAAGTTCATAAAGCTGGTGGAGGATTTCGAGGCGCAGGGGCTTGCAGGGCTCGAAATACGGGAAAAACTGATCAGGGCTTCTGAAAAGGCCGACGAGCCGAAGGCAAACGTTAACGCAGAGGGCATGGATGCGGTAAGGATCATGACCACCCACGCCTCGAAAGGCCTCCAGTTCCCCATGGTGTTCCTCCCCTTCCTCGATGAAGGGAACCTCGCCAGGACCGGCAGCATCGTGCTGGACGAAGAGGGGGACGGGATCGTCCTCGGCTATGCGGAGGAGAGCGACGCGAGAAAGACGCTGCCGCTGTTCCGGAGGAGCAGGGAGAAGGCGGACGATGAAGAGAAGAGGCTCTTCTATGTGGCGGTCACCCGGGCGATGGATTATCTCTGCATGTCGGGGGCGATTGACAAGAAGCCCAAAGGCAAGCTGGCCCTTCTCTTCGATGCCTTTCCCCTGGACGCCGGGGGAGGGAGCGGGGAGGGCGGGCTCCCCTTTTGCGTGGAGAGGGTCGCTCCGGAGGCGGGCGCTGCCCCTGTTCAGGGGGGGGAAGCGCCTGAGGGGATCGTCGGACACCGGACCGGCGCCGGGGGGCTCCGTCCGAAGGAAGCGGTCTTTGTTGACTCCCTTGTCGGAGAGTATACGCCGCGGAGGGCGTGGCGGAATGTTACTGAGGAGGTGGACGAGGTCCGCATCAAGCACGGCGACGACTGGGTGGTGCTGGGAAGGGCGTTCCACCGCGTTTTCGAAGGCTTGTCCAAGGGGAGCATCGTCCTGGAGACCCTCGAAGGGAAAATGTCCGAAATCCTGCGCGGCGAGGTCCTGTCCGACTCCAGAATGGAGAAGCTGAAGAGCGTCCTCCTCTCCGACCTGGAGAGGCTCGACAGGGCCGGGCTCCTGGAAGAAATAATCCTGCCCCGCGAGCACTCCTATGCGGAACTGCCGTTCCTTCTTGAGCAGGGGCGCTTCATGTATAAGGGCAGAATCGACCGGGTGATCATCAGGGGGGAGATCGCCCATATTTATGATTATAAGACGTACCCCGTGGCTGAGCAGGAGATACCGGAGCTCTCCGCACGGTATTTCTTCCAGCTTGATCTCTACCGGAAAGCGGTGGAGAGCCTCTTCCAGGTCAGGACGAAGGCCTGTCTCTTCCTTACCCACGAGGCCCGGATTATCGGCTGATGCGAATTGTCGGGGTGCTGCGGTTGATGTATAATAAGGGGCAAGGGGATCCGGAGAGCATCCGTACGGCATACCTTAAGAACGGCTCAAGGGAGGTATCATGATAGGCCCGTCTTCCATCGGTTTCCTGTTTCTCCTGTTCATCGTGATCTATATTCTTTCGAGCGCCATCAAAATACTGAAGGAATACGAGAGGGGAGTGGTCTTCCGGCTCGGCAGGGTAATTCCGGTCAAGGGGCCGGGGCTTGTCCTGATCTGGCCCCTCATCGACAAGATGGTGAAGGTGAGCCTGAGGACGGTCACCATGGACGTGCCCCCGCAGGACATCATTACAAAGGATAACATTACCGTCAAAGTCAACGCGGTCATCTACTTCAGACCCCTCGACCCGGTGAAGGCGATCACCGAGGTGGAGGATTTCTACTACGCCACTTCCCAGATAGCGCAGACAACGCTGCGGAGCATTCTCGGCCAGAGCCAGCTTGACGACCTGCTCGCCAAGCGGGAAGAGCTCAATACGGAGCTCCAGAAGGTCATCGACTATCAGACCGAACCCTGGGGCGTCAAGGTCGCCGCGGTGGAAGTAAAGAACGTAGACCTCCCCGGCGAGATGCTGCGGGCGATCGCGAAGCAGGCGGAGGCGGAAAGGGAAAGAAGGGCGAAGATCATTCACGCTGAGGGAGAGCTGCAGGCGGCGCAGAAGCTGGCCGACGCCGCGAAAATCATCGCGTCGGAGCCGGCGACGCTCCAGCTCAGGTTCCTCCAGACCCTCACCGAAATCGCTACGGAAAAGAACTCGACCATCGTCTTTCCCGTGCCTATCGATATCATCCGGCACTTCCTCGAAAGGGGCTCCCTTCCCGGCGGCGCTGAAAAGGGGAGCGTCCCGAACCGGTAGGAACAACGGCGAACGCTGTGCAGGTCCGCAAAGAGGGAGAGTACGATTAGAAGAGATACCACTAAAAAAAGCGGCGTATTGCTGAAAGCGCTCGTTCCTCTGGTCCTCATCGGCGGCATTACGCTGTTTTTCTATAAGAGTGGGCTTGTCCATTTCTTTCTGAGCGAGAAGAGGCTGGTCTCTTTCCTCGGTTCCATGGGGCCCCTCGGCTTTATCGGCTTTATCCTCCTTCAGATCGCACAGGTGGTTGCCGCTCCCGTCCCGGGAGAGGTGACCGGGCTCCTCGGCGGGTATCTGTACGGCCCGGTCCTCGGAATCTTCCTCTCCACCATCGGGCTGACCGTCGGCTCCTACATCGCTTTCGCCTTGGCCCGCTCCTTCGGCAGGCCCTTCGTAGAGAGGTTCGTGGACGCCCGCACCATAGGGCGTTTCGATTATCTGCTCCACCACAAGGGGGCCTTTCTCGTCTTCCTGCTCTTTCTCATACCGGGCTTCCCCAAGGATTACCTTTGTTACATCCTGGGGCTGGGGCACCTCTCGACGGCGGAGTTCCTGATCATCGGGGGGACGGGAAGACTGTTCGGGACCATTCTGCTGACGCTGGGGGGCTCCTTTATCCGTCAGCAGCAGTACGGGAGGTTTTTTCTCCTGGTGGGGGTTGCCCTGGTGGTCGTGCTGATCGCGATGGCGTACCGGGACAAGCTCGAAAAATGGTTCAGGATACTGCACATAAGGCACTATAAAAGGAACAAGGCGAAGCGTTCCCGGAGGAGCCGGGAATAGAGAGTCACTGTACGGTGCGGCCGGTCCCGCTCCGAACGCCGTCCGCCCGCATCCCTTTGCCGCCTACCACCTGATGAGCGCCGACGCCCAGGTGAGCCCTCCCCCGAACGCTTCAAGAAGGAGGTAGTCGCCTGTCCTGACCCTTCCTGTCCGCACCGCCTCATCGAGGGCGATGGGAATGGACGCTGCGGAAGTATTCCCGTACCGGTCGAGGTTCACCACTACCTTGTCCATGGAGAGTCCGAGCCGCTCCGCAGTCGCCTTGATGATACGGAGATTCGCCTGATGGGGGATGAGGGCCGCGAGCTGCGCCGGCTTCAATTTGTTGTTTTTCAAGGTCTCCGCTGCCAGGGTTTCGAGCGTGCGCACCGCGACCTTGAAAGTCTCGTTCCCCTTCATCTTGATGCAGTGGAGCCTCTCCCTGACCGTATCTTTCGAGGGAGGGTTTTTCGACCCCCCCGCAGGGATGGCGAGCATTTCCCACAGGGTGCCGTCTGAATGAAGATGGGTGGAGAGGATGCCGCTCTCCCCGGTGGCGGCTTCGAGGATGACGGCCCCGGCGCCGTCCCCGAAGAGGACGCAGGTGGTCCTGTCCTCCCAATCGACGAATTTGGAGATGACCTCCGCGCCGACCACCAGAACCCTCTTGTGGGCGCCGGCCTTGATAAAGCTCTCGCCCACGGAGAGCGCGTAGAGAAACCCCGAGCAGGCCGCGTTCAGGTCGAACCCCGCGGCCTTCTTCGCCTCCAGGCGCTTCTGCAGGAGGCAGGCGGTGGAGGGGAAAGGCATGTCGCCGCTTACGGTGGCGACGATGATCATATCGATCTCGCCGGGCTTCAGCCCCGCCTGTTTCAGGGCGGCTTTCGAGGCCTCATAGGCGAGGTCGGAGGTGGTCTGCTCCTTTGCCGCGATCCTTCTTTCTTTTATTCCCGACCGTTCGGTGATCCATTCGTCGGAGGTGTCCACCATCTTCTCGAGGTCGTGGTTGGTGAGCACTTTTTCGGGAAGATACGATCCGGTGGCGATGATTCTGGCTTTTACCATACCGCTGCCCTGTCCTTTGCTCATGGATTGCATGTCTCCCGGGGAGCGGAGTCCATCAGGGTATGGGCGATGATTTCGTGCACCTTCTTTTTTGCCATTTCCGCAGAGACCTTGACCGCGTTCTTGATGGCCTTGGCCGAGGAGCGGCCATGGCTGATGATGCAGGTCCCGTTGATGCCGAGCAGGGGAGCCCCCCCGTATTCCGAGTAGTCCGTCCTCTTCTTGAAATTCCTGATGGCGGGCTTGATCATCAGGTATCCCAGCTTCCCGGTGGTAATACCGACGATCTCCCGTTTCAGCATCTTGATGATCGTCTCCGCAAGGCCCTCGCTCACCTTCAGCACGATATTGCCGATAAAACCGTCGCAAATGATGACATCGGCGTTGCCCAGGAAGATGTCCTTCCCCTCGATATTGCCGGTGAAATTCATGTCGGCGCTCTTCAGGCACTTGAAGGCTTCCTTCGTAAGCTCGTTTCCCTTCGTATCCTCCTCCCCGATGCTCAGGAGGGCGATCCGCGGAGAGGGGGCGTTGAAGATGGCTTTGTAATAGGCGTTCCCCATGTGGGCGAACTGCAGGAGGTTTTCGGGTTTGCAGTCTACATTCGCCCCTGCATCCATGAGGACGAAAAACCCGGTGAGGGACGGCATGAGGGTGGCGATGGCGGGCCTGTCCACATTGGGGAGCTTCCCCAGTACGAAGAGGGAGGTCGCCATGGCGACCCCTGAATTGCCGGCGCTGACCGCGGCGTCCGCCTCCCCGTTCCTGACCAGCTCCACCGCCCTGCGGATTGAGGAGTCCTTTTTCTTCCTGAGGGCGGTGGAAGGCGACGCATCCATCTCCACCACTTCCGATGCATGGAAGACAGACAGTTTATTGGCCGGATAGCGCTTTCCCGAGAGGGCGTCGTTCAGCTTCTGTTTATCCCCCACAAGGATGACTTCAAGATCGTACTCGCTTACCGCCTCAATGGCGCCTGCTATGGTGACGTCAGGCGCAAAGTCTCCCCCCATGGCATCGAGGGCGACTCTCATAGCTCCTTGGAGACTACCTCAAGGATCTTTTTCTTGTCGTAGGTGCCGCAGTGGGCGCATACCCGGTGCGGGAGCTTCATCTCCTTGCACTCGGGGCACTCCACCAGGGTAGGGGCCTGCCCCTTCCAGTTTGCCCTCCTCTTGTCCCTCCGCGACCGTGTATGCCGATGTGTTGGGTTTGCCATCGTGTTACTCCTTTCTTTTTAGTAATTGTTCCAGCACTTTCATTCTCGGATCTATCTCGGAAACCTCACAGGCGCACTTCTCAGCGGTGAGGTCTTTCCCGCACTGCGGGCAGATTCCCTTGCAGTCCGGCCTGCAGAGGGGCTTCATGGGAATGTTCAGCAGCATCTGCTCCAGGAGCAGATCGTTCAGGTCGAGGGTGTCGTTCCGGTAAAAGCCCATGTCGAGCTCGTCTCCCTTCAGGGAATAGTTTTCCTCCCTGCTGATGCTCTCCGCAGGGTCGTACACAACGGAGAGGGAGGAGCGCACGGGAACCGTAAAGCCCTGCAGACACCTGCTGCACTGCAGCTCCACTTCCGCCTGCACCTCCCCCTGCACCAGCACTTCCGCCTCCCTCTTTTCGATCCTCAGGGATGCACGGGCTGGAGAGACTACCTTTACCAGCTCGGAGTGGATAGTCTCTTCGACATCGAGCGCCATTCCCTCTTCCGGTATTTCAGAAACAATGATTTTCATAGCAAAACCAATGAAAAATAAAGCTAAGTTTATAATTGTACCGATTAAGCGGTGATTTGTCAATGAGAAACGATCAACGAAACCCACCGCCCGTCCACTACCTTCTCCCTGCACCGGAGACCTTCCCGCTCCATAGCCGCGAGCACCTCGTCCTCCTGGCCGGTCAGCATGCCGGAGAGAAGGGCGGCGCCCGGCCTCTTCAGCCGGGCGGCGATGCCGGGCGCCATACCCAGAAGGGTTTCTTTCAGGATATTGGCGGCGATTATGTCGAAGGAGCCCTCCACTACAGAGAGGCCCCCCTCCCTGATCTGTACGTTCCCGAGACGGTTTTCCGCGATATTGCGGTGCGCCGCAGCGACGGCGAGAGGGTCTACGTCGACGCCCACCACCCGCTCGAATCCCAGCTTTGAGGCGGCGACAAAAGAGCCTCCGGCGCCTTCCCGCACCAGCCTTTCGAGAAGGGCGAGGCAGTTTTTCGTTGTTTCGTGATGCCCTGTTCCGAACGCCATCCCCGGATCGATGACAAGGGTCATGCGGCCGGTGTCGGAGGCGTCCCACGGCGGCACGACGGCAAGGTTCTCCCCGACGAAAATGGGCTCGAACTTCTTTTTCCACGATTCGTTCCAGTCCCGTTCAGAGAGGAAGACGTACCCGAAGGCGAACCCGGAAGGGAGTCCCGCCCCTTCGAGCGCGGCCCGGGAGCGCTCCAGCTCCTCAAGGATTCTGCCGATCCCGGTATGGTCCGTAAAATAGGCGATGAGCGTGCCGTCGGTCTCGACAGCCCCGAGACAGCCCGCCCGCGACATCCTCTCCACAAGGGCGTCCCTGGACTCGTCGGCGACGGTGATGGTGAATTCGTAGTATCCCATGGCGGTTTCCGTGATGTAACAGGAGGAGGCAGATGCTGGGGAAGGCGGCCCGCGGCCGCACTGTTTGCTCCTTCTTATATTTTACTATACCTTTTATAATAGGAAACTGACAAATGGTGCTTCCGCGGAGTGGTGCGTACTATGAGGCTGAGAATACTTCTCGTCAATCCTTGGATATACGACTTTGCCGCTTATAATCTCTGGGCGAGGCCGCTGGGCCTCCTCAGGGTCGCCGAATACCTGAGCGGCTTCGAGGCGGATATCTCCCTTATCGATTGCACCGATGCGGGGGCGCCGCGGCGATACGGAACGGGACGGTTCAGGGCCGAAGAGGTGGAGAAGCCCGAGGCCCTGCGGAGCGTCGGGCTCAGGTACAAAAGATACGGGATCGGCATAGACGATCTCGCGCGGAGCATCAGGGAGCAGGGTGCCTTCGACTGTGTCCTGATGACCTCCCTCATGGGATACTGGTACCCCGGAGTCGTCAGGGCGACCGAAGTGATACGGGAGGTCCTGGGCGACATCCCCGTCGTGCTCGGAGGGATCTACGCGACGCTGTACCCCGAACACGCCCTCGCCTGTTCGGGAGCGGACTTCATCTACCGGGGCGGGCTCTCCCGGAACCTCGTCTTCGCCCTGTCCACCTTCGGTTTCAGGATGAAAAAGAAGAGGAAGGGAGGGCCTCTTCCCTATTACCGTCTCGGGCTCTATCAGCACTTTCCTTTCGCGCCTCTTCAGCTCTCCACCGGCTGCCCCTGCGCCTGCCCGTACTGCGCCTCGGCGCTCCTGGCGCCGGTCTGCGAGAGGCGTCCTCCCCTCGAAGTCCTGCGGGAGATCGGGGAGCTGTACGACATAGGAGTCCGCGAGTACGCTTTCTACGACGACGCCCTCCTTCTGGATGCGGACAGGTCCCTCGTGCCCCTGCTCGAAGGCGTGCGGGAGAAGGGGCTTGCGCTCAACTTCCACTGCCCGAACGGCCTGCATGCGCGGTGCATCGACAGGAAGACCGCTCGCCTGATGAGAGAGACGGGCTTCAGGACCCTGCGCCTGAGCCTCGAAACAGTGAATGAGGAGCGGCAGAGGGAGACCGGAGGCAAAATAAATTGCCGGGACTTCGAAAGGGCGGTGCGGCTGCTGCAGGCAGAGGGGTTTGACAAGAGGGAGTTGGGTGCGTATCTCCTGTACGGTTTGCCCGGACAGGAGTGGGGAGAGGTGGAAGAGGGAGTCGGGTTCCTGCAGTCCCTCGGGGTGACGGTCCATCTTGCGGAGTTCTCCCCCATCCGGGGCACCCGCGTGTGGGAGGAGTTGGTGCGGAAGGGCGAAATCGACGACGGAATCGACCCCCTGCTCACGAACAACTCCGTCTTCTCCGCCCTCCACTCCGGGTACGACCCCGAAAAGGTGAAGCGGACGAAACTCGCCGTCAAGGAGTACAACGGCCGTTGAGCGGGAAAGGGGGGGGCGGATGGCTTTTTCGCCCGGAGAGTGTTTTAATAGACGGAGTCATGACCGGGAGGATACGGGAGGAGGAAAGAGCACCTTTCCCCCCTGAGAGGAGAAGGGGCGGCGGCGCATGCATCACTACCTGATCATCGGGGCCGGAGGGTTTCTGGGGGCGGTCGTCCGCTATGCACTCGGGGCCTGGATCAGCCAGAGGTGGGGAAGGATGTTCCCCCTGGGCACCTTTTTCATCAATGTCAGCGGCAGTTTTTTTATCGGGCTGCTGATGGCCCTGTTTACCGAGAAGCTCATGGTTGCGCCGCAATGGCGGCTCTTCCTGGTGGTCGGGTTCCTCGGGGCGTACACCACTTTCTCCGCCTTCGAGTTCGAAACGGGAGCCCTGGTCAGGGACGGGGAGTGGCTGCTCGCTTTCCTCAATATCTTTTTGAGTGTCGCCGCGGGGTTTGCCGCGCTGAAAGCGGGGGAGTTCCTATCCAGGGCGCTGTAGGAGGGGGAGATGGCAAAAGAGAGGGCAGCAAAAAAACTCACCGTGTATATCGATGAAACGGATAAGTACGAAGGGAAGCCTGTCTATGAGGTGCTGATGGACCTCTTCTACCGGAAGGGGATCTCGGGGGTCAGCGCCTTCCGCGGCATTGCCGGCTACGGGAGCGACAGGGTGTTCCATACCTCGAAAATCCTCGACCTTTCGACAGCGCTGCCGATC
This sequence comes from Thermodesulfovibrionales bacterium, assembly GCA_046350935.1. Classification (GTDB taxonomy): domain Bacteria; phylum Nitrospirota; class Thermodesulfovibrionia; order Thermodesulfovibrionales; family Dissulfurispiraceae; genus Nitrobium. The sequence continues at coordinate 35,543 of JAXLZK010000015.1, read as the reverse complement.
AAGATCGAGGTGGTGGATTCCGAGGAGAAGATCCGGTCCGTGCTCCCCGACGTCGAAGAGATCGTGAAGAAGGGGCTCGTGGAGCTGAGCGACACGACCGTGTTGTGAAGCCTGTCCGGCCCGTCCGGTTCCCCGCGAAACGCGCTCCTTTTTCTCCCCCCTTAATGAGGCACTTCGTGCCTGCGCTACATCATTGACATCATGCAGCAAAGAAGTGTACAGTGTATCTCCGCCTCCGTGGATCGGCTGCGTTGACATCACAGGGGTTTCCCCATATTATTTAGAAAAAGAAACAAAGCCTTGAAAACTCCCTGTTCGACCGAAGAAATATGGAAAAACTATTGAGAATTTTAGGCTCGTGGGCGCTGGCGACCCTGCGGACGATGGGGCGGATGATCCTCTTTCTGGTGAACGCGCTGGCTCTCGTTTTTGTGCCGCCTTTCAAGCTCCGGCTGCTCCTGCGCCAGATACGTTTTTTCGGCACGAGATCCATCATGGTTATTCTCCTCACCGGGGCATTCACCGGCATGGTCCTCGCCATACAGCTTTTCTATACGCTCAGGAAGTTCGGCTCCGAGGCCCTGCTCGGCCCCGCCATCGCCCTTACCCTGATACGGGAGCTGGGGCCGGTGCTGTCCGCTTTAATGGTGACGGGGAGGGCGGGTTCCGCTCTCACCGCGGAAATAGGCATCATGCGGATCTCGGAGCAGATCGACGCCCTCGTCTCGATGGCCCTCAACCCGATGCGCTACCTCGTGGTCCCCAACCTCGTCGCCGCCTTCCTCGTCTTTCCCTTGCTGGGGGCGATTTTCGATGTGGTCGGGATTTATGGGGGCTACCTGGTGGGGGTCAAGCTCCTGGGTCTGGGCGAGGGGACCTATTTCTCGCAGATGGAGAGTTTCGTGGACATGCAGGACATCAGGATAGGCATTTACAAATCCCTCTGCTTCGGGATCATCGTTTCCTGGATTTCCTGTTACAAAGGGTACCATACCGATGAGACGGGCTACGGGGCGGAGGGAGTGAGCCGGTCTACGACCGGGGCGGTGGTGATGTCGTCCATCCTGATCCTCATATGGGACTACTTCCTCGGTTCGGTGCTCATCGTATAAGGGAATGCGGGAATGATCGAAGCCGTCAGCCTTGAAAAATCGTTCAAAGGACAGAAGGTCCTGAAGGGGATCTCCCTGTCCGTTGCGAACGGGGAGCTGCTGGCGATTATCGGCGAGAGCGGCGGGGGGAAGAGCGTCCTGCTGAAACATCTCATGGGGCTGCTGAAGCCCGACAGCGGGCGCGTCCTGGTGGACGGAGTGGACATCACCGCACTCCGCGGCAGGGAGCTGGACAGGGTGCGGGAGAAGTTCGGCGTCGTCTTCCAGGGGAGCGCGCTGTTCGATTCCATGACTATTTACGACAACGTGGTCTTTCCTTTGCGGGAAAAGACCCGCCTCGACGGAGAGGAGATCAGGGAGAAGGGCCTGCGCGCCCTTGAGGACGTGGGCCTGCGGGGGATCGGGGAGAAGTATCCCTCCGAGATCAGCGGCGGGATGAAGAGGCGGGTCGCCCTGGCGCGGGCGCTCATCACCGAGCCGTCCATCGTTTTTTTCGACGAGCCGACAACGGGGCTGGACCCCATCATCCTCCATTCCATCCATACCCTGATTGTGAACACGCACCGGAAATACGGCTTTACCGGCATCATCATCAGCCACGAGATCCCCGAGATTTTCGAGGTGGCCGACAAAGTGGCGATGCTGTACGGGGGGAGGATCGTTGCGGTGGGGACGCCTGAAGAGATCAAAAGCTCCCCCGACCCCGCGGTGCGTCAGTTTATCACCGGAGGCACGGAAGGTCCCATAAAGTCTTTGAGGTAATTCATCACGGAGGTCGCTATGAGGAAGTTCGACACAGAGCTGGCAGCGGGTTTTTTTCTGTTACTGGGAATTATTTCCCTGGCCTTCCTGTCCGTAAAGCTCGGCAGGCTCGAAGCGCTGGGCGCCGGCGGGTACACTCTCTATGCGGACTTTGACAAGGCGGGGGGGATACGGAAAGGGTCCGTCGTGGAGATAGCCGGCGTCGAGATAGGAAAGGTAAAGGATATCAGGCTGAAGGACTATCAGGCGCATATCGAGCTCCTCATCAACGCCGATGTTGCCATCCAGGAGGACGCCATCGCCTCGGTGAAGACGAAGGGGCTTATCGGAGAAAAATATATCCAGATAACCCCCGGCGGGTCCGACAGAATACTGAAGAGCGGGGGAAGGATCCGGGAGACCGAATCCGCCGTCGATTTCGAGGAGCTTCTTTCCAATTACATCTACGGGAAAGTATAGAGCGCTCCCCCCGGCAGGCAGGGGGTGCAGTGCGGGGGAGGGGGGTGCTGGAGAGAGGGGAATGAAAAGAAAAACGAGGAGCAAGGAGTTGACATGCTGAAGAGAATGAACGGGTATGGCCGGGTACTGCTCTTTTTCCTGCTGCTGTCGTTCGCGGTGCCGGTCCATGCGGGCGAACCGGCGAACCAGGTGAAGCAGACGGTGGACAAGGTCCTCGACATCCTCAGGAACAAGGAGTTGAAAAGACCCGACAGGACGAAGGACAGGAGGGCGGCGCTCCGGAAGGTGATTGCGGAGAGGTTCGATTTCGAGGAGATGGCGAAGCGCTCCCTCGCCCTCCATTGGGCGAAAAGGACGGCCGAGGAGAAGAAAGAATTCGTCTCCCTGTACAGCGACCTCCTCGAGAGGACCTATATCAATAAGATCGAGGACTACTCAGACGAGAAAATCCTCTATACCGGGGAGAGCACCGACGAAGAGTATGCCACGGTAAAGACGAAGATCATTACGAAAAAGAACATGGAGGTCCCCATCGACTACCGGCTCCTCAGGAAAGACGGCAAATGGGCGGTCTATGACGTGGTGATAGAGGGAGTCAGCCTGGTCAATAACTATCGCACCCAATTCAACGCGATACTGCGCTCCGGAGGGTACGAGGAGCTGATCAGGAGAATGGAGAAAAAACAGGTAAGCGAGGCGACCGAAAAAGCGAAGCAATGACCGCCAGAGTGAAGGGTCGTACCCTGAAGCGATCCTGCTTTTCCCCGGAATCGCTCTTTTGACGCGATTGCCTTGGTCCTGAACCGCGGGAACTTGACAAAAGGATCTATATACAGTTATTACTTGTAGGATGCTAGCGTACGCTCAGGAAATGCTCAGGAAAAGGCACCGCGCCCTCCTGACCTTGCTTAATTGCCTGTTGGGGCTCTTCCTGGCTCTCCTTCTGCTTTTTTTTGCCCGGGACGTCGTCTCCCTGACGGTGAAGGGAGCGGAGAGACCCGCCGCCCCCCGCCCCTCTCCCTTGCTTCAGGAGGAAAAGAGAAGAGGCCTGCAGGAGTTTGCGGCGATTCTCAGGAAAAATCCCTTCGGCTTCCCCGCCGGCACGCTTGAGCAGCTTTCCCCGGGACCCGACAAGGCGCCGTACCCTGCGGGGCGTGCGCTCATCGGCACGGTTGCCGGCTCCCGCCTTCACTGCTACGCCATCTTCGCCGATGCAGGCGGCGCTCAGGAGGTATTCAGGGCAGGTGACGTCGTCCCCGGCATGGGCAGGCTGGTCAGGATCGATCCGGACAGAGTGCACCTCCGGGAGGGGGGGCGGGAGAGAGTCGTCCCGCTTGCTGAAAGCGTCGTCATTACGGAGGGGAAGTCCTCCTCAGACCCGGGCAGGCCTGCCGGAGTCGTCAGGAGCGCAGGCCCCGGAGGCTTTGTTCTTGACCAGAAGAGCATTCAGGCTGCGTTGGAAAAGCCGAACCAGATGATGACCGATGCGCGCCTCCTGCCCCATTTCGTGGAGGGGCGGCAGCAGGGGTTCGCTCTCTCCGAGGTGAAGGCGGGAGGGATCTACCAGAGCCTCGGCCTGCAGAACGGCGATATTTTGCTGCGGATCAACGAATATACGATTGCGAACCCGGAAAGCGCCCTCCAGGCTTTTAACGCACTGAGGGGCATGGACAGGGTGCAGCTCGACATCCTGCGGAACAACGGGAAGATGTCGCTGACATATCTCATCAAATAGAGAGCAATAAATAGAGAGCAATGAAAGGACGCATGAAGGGAGAAGGGACAGGAAGGGAAGCAGGGGAGAGGCAGGGCCGCGAGGGAGCGGGGGGAAAGAGCGCCCCCGTGTCCTGGCCTGTTGTTTTCATTATATTTTTTGTGCTTGTTCCGGCTTTTTCGCTTTTCTCCTTCTGCCCTTTCCCACCGCTCCTCTCCGCCTCTGCAGAGACGCGTGAGAAGGGGGACAGGGACCAGAAGGTCACTTTTAATTTCGTGGACGTCGATCTCACCGCCGTCACGAAATTCATCAGCGAGATCACGCGAAAGAATTTCATCTATGACGAACGGGTGAAGGGGAAGATCACCATTATCGCCCCCTCGAAGCTGAGTGTCGAAGACGCCTACGCCCTGTTCACCTCCGTCCTCGAGATGAAAGGCTTTACCGTCGTCCCCTCCGGGGTGGACGCATACAAGATCATCCCCCTTGCGGAGGCGAAGCAGAAGGGGCTCAGGGTCGGGGTGGAGAAGCAGCCCGTCAACGAAGCCTATATCGCCCGCCTGGTGCGGCTCAAGAACATCGCATCCGAAGACGCCCTGAAGCTCCTCCTGCCGGTGGTTTCCAAGGACGGGTATCTCTCCGCCTTCGGGCCGGGGAACATGCTCCTGGTGGTCGATTCCGGCCTGAACGTCGAGAAGGTGCTCTCCATTGTCGAGGTGATCGATCAGCCCTCGTCCATGGAGGAGCCTGTCTTCGTCTTTCTGAAGAATTCCAGCGCTGACGCCGTTGCACGGGTGCTGAACGAGGGGCTGGGCCGCCGTCAGCAGGCGGCGTCCGCCCAGGCGTCCGCCGTCGAAACGGCCCGGGCGGTCGCGGACACACGCCTGAACGCCGTCATCCTGTTCGGCGACAGGGGGACCAAGGAGTCCATGAAGTCTCTCATCGCGCATCTCGACGCGCCCTCGCCCGAGGCCCTCGGGCGGATCAACGTCTACTTCCTCGAAAATGCCGACGCGGTGGAGCTCGCAAAGGTCCTCGAAGGAATGCTGAAGGCGATCCAACCGGTGAAGCAGGCGGTCCAGGGGGGTCCTGCCGTTACCCCCTTCGAAGCGGCAGGAGGCATCAGCGTCACCGCCGACAAGTCCACCAATTCCCTGGTCATCGTCGCATCGCCCTCCGACTATCAGAACTTTGCGCAGATCGTGAAGCAGCTCGACAGGAGAAGACGGCAGGTCTTCGTCGAAGCGATGATCGCCGAAGTCTCGATCGACGGTCTCCTGGAGCTGGGGGCTAAGTGGCGCGGTACGGTCACGGTGGACGACAAGCCCATTTTCGTGGGAGGGGTGGGGAGCGTGGATTCGAGCACCATCCAGTCCATCGTATCGGGGCTTTCGGGGCTGACCCTCGGGGGGCTCGGCAATTACTACACGATCCCGCAGAGTTTTATCAGCGGCGCCACCTCGGACGTCACCACCCCGGGCCTCGCCGCGATCTTCAACCTCAACGATTTCAAGGACGTGGTCAATGTCCTCTCCACTCCCCAGATCCTCACCGCGGACAACCGGGAGGCGGAAATCGTGGTGGGCGAGAACGTGCCCTTCATCTCCAAGCGGGAGATCACGTCTACGAGCACCACCTCCTACGTGCCGACCACCTCCATCGACCGGCAGGACGTCGGCATCAAACTGAGGATCACGCCCCAGATCACCGAAGGGACCTATGTGAAGCTCGATATCTACCAGGAGATCTCGTCCGTCAAACAGGATTCCGAAACCATCCTCACCACGATCGGACCGACCACCACCAAACGCTCCACCAAGACCTCGGTGGTGGTCCGGGACAAGGAGACGGTGGTGATCGGGGGGCTCATGCAGGAACGGAACGAGGATTCCCTGACCAAGGTCCCGTTTTTCGGCGACATCCCCCTTTTCGGGTGGCTCTTCAAGAATAAGAGCACTTCAAAAAAGAAGACGAATCTCCTTGTATTCATTACGCCCCACGTTATCAAGGAGGGGGAGAGCCTCTCTCAGCTTACGAGGGACAAACAGCGGGTCTTTGCCGCGGCGGACGAATCCATCTATACGGAGGATGTGCTCCTGGTGCGGTTCAGGGAAGGGGTTCCCGATGCGCGGGCCCGTGAAATCATCTCCTCGAAGGACGCCTCGGCGCTGCAGGTGATCGAGGGTCCCGAGAGGGAGTATTATATCAAGATCGGAAAAGGAAAGAAGATGCAGGATGCGGCAGCGGAATTCCTGGCACTACCCGAGGTGAAGAATGCGGAACCAGTCAAAAAAGCAAAGGGCTCGCTTGCAAAATGAGGACGGGAGAACGGGCGGTGCGGGGAAAAGGTCCCTCCTCATTCCGGCTGCCATGAAGGGGCTGTGCGCCCTTGTTTTCCTCTTTGTCGGGGCGTCTTTCGTGTCCTGCGCCGCCACCGCTCCTCCCCCTGCGCCCTCCAGGGACGCCGTGGAAGTCTATTACGTTTTCGACGGGAGCTCCCTGCAAAAGGTCACCCCCGTGCAGGGGAGGATCACTGTTGAGGAGGGAATCACGGAGGGTAATTACGGCGTCGTGTTTTCCACAAAGGAGGGGTACGCTCCTCTGGTCGAAGTTTTCAAGGCCGCGGAGCGCCCCTATGAAACAAAAACAAAGGAGTTTACGGAGCTGACGGACACCCGGAAAGGGATGCTTACCGGCGTGGTGTACAAAGCGGTCTCGGGAGGGAAGCTGCGTCCCCGCCGGGGGATCGTCACGCTGTACCCTGACCTCCCGCTGCGGATAGTCGGAAAAGACCGCGTCTATACAGAGCCGACGGATGCGAAGGGCGTGTACCGGCTTCTGCTCCCCGCCGGCGAGTATACCGTCGCCTTCGAGACCGGCGGGCCGGTCGCCACTGTGGTGGTCGAGCCGGGAAAGACCGTGATCCACCCCATCCGGAGAGGGGCCATGCTGGTGGATTGATGCGGAAAACGGTCTTTCTCCTGTTCGTCTGTCTGCTCGCCGGCATAGCCGGCAGCACCTCCGGCAGCACCCCGCTCCGGGAAAACAGCATCCAGTTGATTCAACGGGCATATGAGAGGGGAGAGCTCGACTACCGGACGGCCCTCAACTATAAGCTATATGCCCTTTTCGACCATACCCGGCTCCCCAGGACCTTCCGGGCCTCCGCACCCGCCGCGCTTCCCTTCAAATCGGCGACCCTGCTGCTGCTCGAAGCGAAGGAGAACCGAGACCTTCTCTACAGCGAGAACAGGTTCGTCCTGAACCGCCCCACCGACGTGTACGACTCCGATTACTACGGGAGGAATGTGGCGGTCTGGACGTACGACAGTCCCGGTGGGCACTTCAAGATCCACTACACTGAGGACAATTCCCGTGGAGACGCCGCATACGGGTATGACGGAGCGCAGAGCACCGTTCCGCAGTTCGTGATCGACCTCGCCTCCTACTTCGATACGGTATGGACACAGGAGGTGAGCACTCTCGGCTATACGGCCCCGGCTTCGGACGGCACCGCCGGGGGGGACGGAAAATTCGACGTGTACGTGAAGAACCTGAGCGGCGCTTACGGGTACACCTCCTATGATACCGGTCCGTCGAACGTCTATATCGTGGTCGACAACGATTTCATCGGCTATCCTGCGGACCTGGACCCGGAAGGGTCCCAGAAGGGGGCGATGAAGGTTACGGCGGCCCATGAATTTTTCCACGCCTGCCAGTTCCAGTACACCACGGCGACCGCCGTCAGTTGGTGGATGGAAGCCGCCGCCACCTGGATGGAGGATACGGTCTATCCCTCGGTGAATGACTATCTGACCTATCTGGGACAGCGCTACGATGACACCAACGACAACGGGGTATGGGACAGCGGGGAGACGTTCTACAACATGGACGGCTCGGCGGCAGGCACGACCGGCAGGGACAGCTCCGGATGGTTCGATCACCCGGACAACTCCCTCAACTTTTACGATATGTACGGTGTTTACCAGTACGGCACCACTATCTGGGCGAAGTTCCTTTCCGAGAGGTATGGAAACGATATTATCAAGTCCATATGGGTACGTCTCGGCAACGGGCAGAACGTCCTTGCGGCCCTGTCCGACGAGCTTGCCGCGCGGGGCACGACCCTGGAAAGCGGCTTCGGGGCCTTCGAGGCGGCGAACTTCAAAAGGGAATACATCGACGGAAGCTATTATCCACTCATTAAGCACACGGCTGCTTACTCGTCCTATCCGCAAAGCCCGGGCGGGACGCTGAAGCACCTCTCCGCGAGCTTCTATGCCTTCAAACCCGATTCCTCCGCCTCGACCCTCACGCTGAGCTTCTCGAACATGAATACCGGGAACCTCGCGGTGAAGCTCCTCCTGCAGAAGCCTGACGGAGGATATGACGAGAGGGACGTCACCTTGGACAGCTCCTCTGTGCAGCAGCAGGTCGCCGACTTCGGGAGCGCAGCCACGTACACGAAGGTGGTAGCCATCGTGATGAATACTTCGATGACCGAGGACAGCATCTCCTATTCCTTCACTGCGGACCGCGCGGTCGCTGATACGTCCACCCCCTCCACGGGAGGGACGGACACCGGCGGCACCCCCGACAGCGGAGGGAGCTCTTCCTCCGGGTCGGGAAGCGGATCGGGAGGGGGAGGGTGCTTCATCGCCACGGCGGCATACGGGAGCCCTCTTGCCCCCGAAGTGCAGGCACTGCGGGACTTCAGGGATGCCGTCCTTCTCGCCGATATCAGGGTGGCTGTTGCAGGGGTGCCCGTCGTGACGCTCCCCAACACCGCGGGGAAGGTCCTCGTGAAATGGTACTACTCGTTTTCTCCCCCGATAGCCGGATATCTCCGCCGACACGAGGCGCTGCGGACGGCGGCGAGATGGGCGCTTACTCCCCTGGTCTATGGGGTACAGTACCCTTTGTCCCTCCCGGCCGCCTTCTCGTTCGGCATCGTGCTCTACAGGTCCGGCAGGAAAAAAAGACGGGGAGCGACGGCGGCAGATGAAAAGCATTGAAAAGATAGAGGACGAACAGATCGACCTCGCCCTCCTCAAGGAGGTGCCCCTCTCTTTTGCGAAGGGAAACATGCTGGTGCCTCTCAGGAAAGAGGACGGGCACCTTGTGGCGGCGCTTGCCGACGAGCGCGGCCTCCTCGCTCTGGTGGAGCTTGCGCGGCGGTACGGCCTCAAGCCCCTGCCCCTGAAGGCGGCTTCAGGGGTCGTCCTCGACGCGGTCAACAGACTGTACGGACAGGTGGGCTCCGCCGAGGAGGTGATGGACAACATCACCGGAGAGGACCTCTCCTCCGTCGCAACGGAGTTTGAGAAGCCGAAGGATATCCTCGAACTGACTGAAGAGGCCCCCATCATCCGGCTCCTGAACGCGATACTCCAGCAGGCGGTGAAGGAGAGGGCGAGCGATATCCATATCGAGCCCTACGAAAGGGAGATGGAAGTGAGGCTGCGGGTGGACGGCATTCTCCACAAGGTCCTTTCTCCGCCGAAAATCATCCAGGAGGCGCTGGTGAGCAGGGTGAAGATCATGGCGAACCTGGACATCGCCGAAAAGCGCCTTCCGCAGGACGGCAGGATACGGCTCCTCCTGGGGGGGAGCGATATCGACATCAGGGTATCCATTGTGCCCACCGCCTTCGGGGAGCGGGTCGTCCTGCGCCTGCTCGACAGAAGACAGGGCGTCATCGGCTTATGGGAGGTCGGCTTCAACGCGGCGGATACCCGGAGAGTGGAGGAGCTCCTGCGGAGGACACACGGCATCCTGCTCGTGACCGGCCCCACCGGGAGCGGCAAGACTACTACCCTCTATGCGGCCCTGAACAGGATCCATACCGAGGAAAAGAACATCATGACCGTCGAAGACCCGGTTGAATATCAGTTGAAGGGGATCGGGCAGATCCAGGTGAACCCGAAGATCGGCCTCACGTTCGCCTCGGGGCTCCGCTCCATTCTCCGGCAGGACCCGGACGTGATCATGCTGGGCGAGATACGGGATTTCGAGACCGCGGAAGTGGCGATCCAGGCGTCCCTCACCGGGCATCTTGTCCTGAGCACCCTCCATACCAACGATGCCCCCTCCGCCGTCACCCGGCTTATCGACATGGGGGTCGAGCCTTTCCTGGTGGCGACCTCGCTCACAGGGGTGCTGGCCCAGAGGCTGGTCAGGGCCATATGCCCGCACTGCAAGGAATCCTATACTCCCACTGAAGAGGAGAGGAAGTATGTTTCTGCAACGCTCCTTTACCGGGGCGCGGGCTGCGGGAAGTGCGGAGGAAAGGGGTACCTGGGAAGAACGGGAATTTTCGAGCTCCTCGTGGTGGACAACGACATACGGCAGATGATCACCGGGAAGACCGATGCGCAGAGCATCAGGAGCTGTGCGGTGTCGAAGGGGATGAAATCGTTGCGCGATGACGGGTTTGAAAAGGCGGCGCAGGGGAGCACCACCATCGAGGAGGTCCTGAGGGTGACGCAGAAGGATTATGCCGATATTTCATTACAAGGGGTATAAGAGGGACGGCTCCCCGGTCGCGGGCGCCATCGAGGCGGACGGGCTGCAGGACGCCCTTTCGGGCATCAGGGCTCAGGAGATCTTCGCCAAGGAGGTGCGCGAGCACCGCAACGTGAAGAGCTGGCTTCCCTCCCGGGATCACGCGGCCCTCCTGCCTCCCGTGACCCGGCAGCTTTCCACCCTGCTTTCGTCGGGAGTTCCCCTCATGGACGCCTTGCGGTCGCTCTCCGAGGAGCATAAGGGGTTCTGGAAGGGCCTTCTGCTTGACGTCAGGGAACGGGTGTCCGGCGGAGCGAGCCTCTCCCGCGCCCTGGAGGGCTACCCCGGCATCTTCCCCGAGTTCTATCGCACCATGGTTGCCGCGGGCGAACAGAGCGGGACCCTAGACAGGATACTGGACCGGCTGGCGGACTTTCTGGAGAGGCAGGCCGGCGTGCGGGCGAAGGTGCGGATCGCCCTGATCTATCCCTCCTTCATGGCGGGAGTGGGTTGTGCGGTCCTTTCTTTCCTGTTTGCCTTCGTGATCCCCAAGATCGTCCGGATCTTCGAGAGCTCGAAGAGCGCCCTGCCCCTCATTACCCAGCTCCTCATCGTCCTGAGCAATCTCGTCATCCACTACTGGTGGCTCCTGGCCGCTGCGGCTCTCGCTGGTGCGGCAGGGGTCAGGGAAATACGGAAAAGGAGGAGGGACCTGATCGATGCGGTGAAGCTGAGGCTCCCCGGCAATCTCGTCCAGAGTCTCTACTACGCCCGCTTCGCCCGGACCCTCGGGTTTCTCCTCGAAGGGGGGCTGCCCCTGCTCAGGGCTCTTGAGCTCTCGGCGAAGTCGGTGGGGAACGTCGTCCTTGAAAGCAGGATCAACGGGGCGGCGCGGAGGATTGCTGAGGGCGCGCGCCTCTCCTCCTCTCTCGAAGGCTTTCCCCCGGTGCTCCTCCAGTTGATTGCAACGGGAGAAAAGGGGGGGAAGCTGGCGGAGGTGCTGGACAAGGCGGCGGACTCCTACGAGGAGGAATTCGGCAGGAGGGTGCAGCAGGCCCTCTCCCTGCTCGAACCGGTTATGATCCTTTTGATGGGAGTGGCGGTGGGTTTTATCGTGCTGGCGGTGCTCCTGCCCATGTTCCAGTTGAACCAACTGGTAAAATAACGAAGCAGAGCGAAGGAGGAAGTGCGAATGAACGGCGTGTACCGAAATACAGGGTCGGGGAGGGTTGTCCGTCTCTTCGGGGATCGGGGAATGACAGCAGACCGGAGTGCCGGGTTCACGCTCCTCGAAATCATCGTGGTGGTGTTTATCCTGAGTCTCCTGGTCGCTATTGTCGCGCCCCGGGTCATCGGGAAGACGGACGACGCCCGTATTGCCGAAGCGAAGGTGCAGATACGGAACTTCGAGACGGCCCTCAAGCTTTTCAAGCTGGACAACGGCTTCTACCCGGCCACCGACCAGGGGCTCGACGCCCTGATCAGGAAGCCGTCGACAGGCAGGATCCCCGCCAACTACAAGGAGGGCGGGTATCTCGAACAGAAGAAGATCCCCCCGGACCCGTGGGGTAACCCCTATCTCTACCTTTCTCCCGGACTGCAGGGCGATTTCGACATCATCAGCTACGGGGCCGACGGCAGGGAAGGCGGCGAGGGCAAGGACGCGGATATCAAGAATTACGACCTGTAGGAAAGAGTGAGACAGAGAAAGGCAGAGAAAAGCAGGGATGAGGCAGAGAAAATCAGCGTGAGGCAGGTAAGACAGAGTGCGGAAAGGCAGAGAGAGGCGGAAGGAGGAGAGCGTTTCTCTGTCCTTGCGGGCGGAGCGAAGCACCCTCGGAAGAGGCTTTACTCTCCTGGAGCTCCTCGTGGTCGTCTTTATCGTGGCGCTGGTGACTGCGGTCGTTTACCCCTCATTGCACTTCATGGAGGGAAAGAGGCTGCATGCCGAGGCGAAGAGGGTCGCCTCGATACTGCGCTTTCTGAACGATACCGCCCTGGCCGCGAAGGAAGAGTGCAGCCTGAAAGTCGACTTCAGGGAGGACGTCCTCTCCTGGAAGGGGCCCGACTTCGACAGGAGCGAGAAATTCAGGACCCTTGCAGGGGTTGCCCTCCCCTCGAAGGGCGAGTTGCGCGAGGGCGAAGTGACCCTTTTTTTCGATGCACTGGGGGGAAGGGAAAGCATCACCGTCACTCTCAGGGAAGAGGGCGAGGCGCTGAAAGTCGTGTTCAATCCCCTGAGCGGCAGGGTGAAGATAGCGGAAGGGGAGGAGACCCCCTCCGGGATGCGGAAGGCTGATGAGGGAAAAAGCACTCGTTGAAGAGACGTCCGCGGCGCGGAGCGATGCAGGGGCGGTGTGCGGCGGGAGAAACGCCGGCACCCTTTCCCCCGGATGGCGGGACGGCTTTACCCTTCTCGAAATCATGATCGCCCTGGCGGTGATCGGGGGGCTCCTCGCGACGCTCCTCTTCACGCTGCAGTACCATCTCGGCATTGCGGGGCGGCATGAGTTCCTCACCGTCGCGACCCTGCTCGCAAAAGAAAAAATGGCGGAAGTGGAGAAGGGAGCGATGGAGACGAAGGGCGACTTTGCCGGACCCTACAGCGGGTACGGGTTCCGGGTAGAAAAGGGAGACGCTCCCTTCCCCGGCCTCCAGGAGCTCTCCGTCATCGTCAGCAACGGGTCCGAGCAGGTCAGGATCACCGAGCTGAGAAGGACTCCCCAGTGAGCTCTCTTTCCGCGCTGCGCCGGATCTCCCGCGGAGAGCGGGGCTTCACGCTCCTCGAAATACTGCTCGCCCTTGTCCTGCTGTCCGTCGTTCTCGGCGCCCTCTACAGCACTTTTTTCCTTTCCCACCGGGCGCTGGAGGGAATGGACGACACCCTGGTGAAGATGCAGGAGTGCCGGATGGCATTGGACGTGATGCGGCGGGAGCTGGATTCCCTTGTCTTCAGTACGGGAAGCAAGTATACCCTTTTCAAGGTGGAGGACCGGGACCTGTACGGCAGACAGACATCCCGCCTCCTCTTCTCCTCCCTCTCGCCTCTCGCCCCGGGCTTGTCTTCCCTTTCCTATTACGTGGAAGAGCAGGGGGGAAAAAAGACCCTCTGGAAGAAGAGGTACTCATCGTATGAGAAGCCGGGAGAGGAGAAGGGGATGGAGCTGATGGAAGAGCTCGAATCCTTTTCCGTGGAGGTCAGGGACGGCGGGGCCTGGGTGAGGACCTGGAATGCCGCGGAAAGCGGGAGGGTCCCCGACGAGATACGCATCACGATGACGGTGCTGATGAAGGACAGGACGCTCTCCCTGTCCGAGACGGTGCGCCCGAAGATAGGGAGCGTCCTCTGATGAACCGCCTTTCTGCCCCCTTCTCCGATGCGGGAGGCATGGCCCTCGTCCTGACCCTCCTGGTGGTCGCGGTCATCACCGCGATGGTGGTGGAGTTTTCGTACGGCGTCTATATCAGCACCAGCTCGCTGCATAACTGGCAGACCGCGCAGAGGCTCTCCCTCCTCGGAAAATCGGTGATCAACCTGGCGGCGGAGATGCTCTCCGATACGAACCGCAGGCTCTCGTACACCTATCCCGGGGTCCTCGAATTCCCCACCGCGGAACCGGTGCGGGGCTTTAACGGGTCGGCCGTGATCAGGATCGAGGACGAGAATGCAAAATTCAACCTCAATACGCTGGTGTACGCCAACGGACTGCTCAACGAGAACGCGTATCAATCCTTCCTGCGCCTCCTCGCTGCGCTGCAGCTCGATCCCGCTATCGCGGACAGGCTCGCCGACTGGATCGACCCCGATACAGAGCCGAGGAGGAGGGATTCCGAGGAAAAGGCGAAAAACGGCTTCCTCGACAGCGTGGACGAGCTGCTCCTCATCCCGGGGATCGACAGGAAGAGCTATGAGGCGCTGCTGCCGTATGTTACACTATACGGCAACGGCCTGATCAATATAAACGGCGCCGATATCCCTGTCCTCATGTCCCTCTCCGATTCCATCGACCGGGAAATGGCCGGGAGAATCGTGCAGTACCGGGGGCACACCCCTTTCGAGAAAACGGAAAACATCGTAAAGGTCGCGGGCTTTGAAACGGTGGGCACCTCGCTGATGGGACGCATCACGGTGAAGGGCAGTGCTTTCAGCGTGGTCTCGACTGCTGCGTCGGGGGGCATCAGGAACAGCATCCAGTGCGTTCTCGATATGTCGGGCAGCAGGCCGGTGGTAAAATACTGGAAGGAGAGGTAGGGCAGGGCAGGATGAGAAGAGCGCTTTTTTTCGAGCTGAGGCAGGACGTCCTCACCGCCTTTATCGTGGAGAAAAACGGCGCTGTCTGCGCCGTAAAGGATTCCTTCCCGGTCCCCGCACCCGGAGGGGACCTTTCCAGCCCCGCTCGCTCCCTGAGCGGCTTCAGTGAGGCGTATCTGTGCGTTCCCCTGCATCTTCTCAACTTCAGGTTCCTGGAGCTTCCCTTCGCCGACAGGGAGCGCATACGGGAAACCCTTCCCTTTGAGCTCGACTCCCTTATTCTCGGGGGGGCTTCCGGCGTGGTATTCGACATCTTCTCGGTCAGAGAGAGCAACGGTCAGTACCGGGTGGGAGTGGCGTACGCATACAGGGAAGCACTGCGGCCCCTCGTGGAAGCGGTGCGGAGGTGCGGGGTGCAGCCGAAGGCCCTCCTCTCTCTCGAGCTCTCCTCCCTCCTCGCAGCGCAGGGAAGAGAGGAGGATGTTGCCCGTCTGCTCCTCGATCCCGCTCCCCTGACTGAAGAGGAGCGGCTCCGGGCCGCGGCCCGGGAAATGGAGACCCCTTCCGTCAATCTTGCTAGGGGCGAGTTTGCGTGTACCGAAGCCGCCGACCGCATGAAGAAATCCCTGCGTCTCACCGCGCTGCTTTCCGTCCTGCTGCTGGCCGCCTATCTTGCTTCAACGGCGTTTACCCTGGCGGCGACAAAGAGAGAGAGCGCGTCGGTAAAGGCAGAAATCCGGAAAATGTATACAGACCTGTTTCCGCGTGACACGAAGGTAAGCGGCGAGCTGTATCAGGCAAAGGCGCACCTGAAGGAGCTGCGGGAGAAGGAGAAGCACCTCGTCGGGGCGGCGCCCCTCCCGCTTCTTCTCGACCTTGCCTCAGCAGGCAGACAGAGGGTGGTCTTCCAAGAGGTGACCATGGACAGGGAGAGGGTCGTGCTGAAGGGGGAGTGTCCTTCCCTCAGCGAAGTGCAGCTTCTGAAGGCGGAGCTCGAAAGGAGACTGCCGGGGGTGCGGATCTCCGACACGAAGACCCTTGCGCAGGACCGGATCGCTTTCACCCTCTCCGCAACGGAGAAGAAACAGTGAAGAGAGGAGCCGCTGCGAAGATAGTGCCGGGTGCGGGCGTCGGGATCGTCCTGCTTTTGTGCCTTTTTCTCCTGAATCTCTCCCTTGCCGCCAAGCGGGAATTGCACTCCCTGCGCGAGCGCCGGAAGGAGCTTGCGGTAGTCGGGGAGGAGGTCAAGCAGCTGCGGGAGAGACTGGTGAGGGTCGAAGGGAAGGCAACCGTTGCTCAGGTGAAGGGGATCCTCCAGGCGGTGGACGAGGTGTTCCTGCCCCTGGGATTGAAACAGAGGATAAAATCGGTGAAGCAGACCGGCGCGAGGGAAATAAAGGAAATGGTGGAGGAGGAGGCCGAAATCCAGGTGGAGAAGCTGGATACGAACGAAATGGTGAACCTCTTTCACCGTATCGAGAACGCCCCCCTGCTCCTTTCCCTGCGGAAGGTTTCCGTCAAAACCTCCTTCGATGCCGCTACCCGGCTGGATATCACCCTCACCCTTGCGCTGATGCGGCCGAAATGAAGATACTCCTTGCCGTCGCCGCCGGGGTCGTCCTCCTCGCCCTCGGGATATGGGGGATCGCCCTCCCCGGGGAGGCCCTCGTTGCACAACTCGAAAAGGCGGGAAGCGGCGGGGCTTTTACCGTTGAGGTTTCCGGGTTCAGAAAGGGACTGTTTTATACCTTTCACTGTCGTTCCGTTATTCTCAAAAAAGGGGATACCCCTCTCTTCTCCCTGGATAACCTGAGGGGGACCGTGCATATTCTCTCCCTCTTTCGTCTGAAACTTCCTGTTTCCTTCGAGGCGGAGAGCGGAGGAGGAAAGGCGGCGGGGAGCGCGGAACTGCTCGGAAAAGGGGGGCAGGTCCATCTCTCCCTCGAAGGGGCCGATATGGCGGCAGTGCCCTTTTTTGGCGTCGCAGGCATGAAAGGCCGGGGCGGGCTGTCGGGGAAGCTTTCGCTGGATGGAGAGAGGGGTGAGCTCTCTTTTTCTCTTCGCGAAGCGAAAATGGAGAGCGGCTCCTTCATGGGGGTGAATGTCCCCTTCGAGGCGTTCCACACGGTGCGCGGCTCTCTCGCCATTGCACGGGACTCTCTTAAGGTCCATTCTCTCGTCATGGAAGGAAAGGGAATTTATGCCCGGCTGAAGGGGAGCTTCACCGGCGCCGCCCCCGGCTCTTCTTCCGGCGCGGTCCTCGAAATCATGCCTGATGCGGCTTTTGAGGACACCAGCGGCCTGCTTTCGCTCCTTGCCGCATTCAAGGTCTCTCCCGGATACTATGTGATCCCCCTCAAGGGCGTCGCTTTCCTCTCATAGCTCTGCTTCTTTATTAATGCGCTCTCTCTGCTTCTATGCGTTTCCCCTTTTTTCTCTCCTAACCCCCATGACTTTTCTGTGCACTGTTAAGTGATCTGGAGAAAACCCGAGAAACACGCTTCCGTGCAAAAAAAAAGAATAGAATTATCTTTCAAAGAATTGCACGCCAAAATGCCGATTGTTCAGCAATCAGTTGATAAAAAAACTCTTGACAGTCAAAATGGCGCGTGTTATTTTCAATCAATTGCACACTTCTTAATTGAAAGCAAACCGCCTCCTGTTCGTTAGTTTTTTGGAGCACTGTTCTCCTGGGGAGATTCACTCCGCTTCGTGCTTTACCGGCCGTAGCGGCTGATACCAATAGACGAGAGGGGATGCCATGCTTCCACGGGGGTCTTCCAGGGTTTTTTTTCTGCTTCGTTGCCTCTTCTGTTTCCTCATTCTTCTTCCGCTTCCTTCCTTTGCCGAAACGGGCAAAGAGCTGGAGGTCATCACCACCTCGAAAAAGCTCTCCCTGGTGCCTTTGAACTTGAGCTATCCCCCCTCAACTGAGGAGCTCATGGCTGCAGGTCAGCTCGGAGGCCATCTCTACCCGACCCATCAAATAGACGACGAGGAGCGCGAAAGAGCGATCAACCATTCGTTCGGCTATGCGATTCAGGAATGGAACAAGCACAACTATAAGCAGGCCGTAACCCTCTTAAGGAAGCACGTAGAGGAGTACCCCGACAGTCCCTGGGCTTCGGAGGCGGTGCTCCATATGGGGTGCGACGCCAAATATAACGGACGCTACTCCGAGGCAGAGGCTGACTTCACCTGGATCATCGAGAGCAATAAAGATGACCCCTCTGAGGGGGCACAGCGCCTGAAGACAAAGGCGCTGCAGCGGCTCGGAGTGCTCCGGGTCCTGCAGAACAACCTGGCGGGGGCCGCGACGATCTTCACCAGCCTGAAAAACGAAAGCCTCGACTGGAGGGAGAGGACCTATGCGAGCCACTGGCTGCAGAGACTCTCCCGCTATAAGTCCAACAAGAGGGCGCTGCTGAAATGCGGCACGGAGGCTCTGGCGTATCTCTTTGAAAAGAAAGGTAAAACAATAGAAGCCCGGGAAATAGCGGAGATTGCGCCGGGCACGGACAAAGGGCATAGCATCGGTGATCTTGCAAGCATCTCAGCGCAGTACGGGACCGCATTGACGGGGCTCCGGCTCTCCCCTTCGGAAATAAAGACGATTCCGCTCCCCGCGATCATGCAGAGAGAGGGAAAGAGCGGCGGGGACAGGGGGCACTATTGGGTGCTGGATGCGATCACCGATACCACTCTCTACCTTTATGACCCGCAGAGCGGAAGAAGGTTTTCCCAGACGGTTGAGGAGTTCTCGAAGGAGTGGACCGGCAAGGCGCTTGTCCTCTCGGAGAGCGCGGCAACCGTGGCGGGAGTCGTATTATCCGCTGCCGAAAGGGAAGACTCCTATGGAGGCTGCTGCGGGGTCCCCCGGCCTGAGGACGATCTGGGCGAGCCGGAGGAAGAGGGGGACGAAGAAGAGGAGAACAGCTGCTCTGCCTCTGCCAACGGAGCGCCTGTCTGGAAGGTAAACAAGGTCAACATGAACCTTTTTGTAAAGGACATCCCCCTGTGGTATCACCCGCCGTACGGGCCTGCGGTAAAGATCCAGTTGAGCTACAACTCCCAGTCGTCGATTGCCTATCATGAGCCCTTTGGGAATAAATGGATGCCCAATTTCGGAAGCTACCTCGTGGTCGACACAGGAGGAAGAGTCACTGTCTTCATGCCGGACGGCAGACGCGACAGCTATACACCCGACGGGACAGGCGGGTATACGAAACCCTTCGGCGTCTTCAACACGCTCACCAAGATTGCTGAGAATCACTTTGAGCTTGCGTTTCCGGACGGCACCGTCCATGCCTACAACATTCCCGAGGGGACGAACTCCCTGCAGCCGTTCCTGGTGGAGATCAGGGATGCCTTCAATCAGCACGTGACCATCGGCTACAACAGCAACGTGCAGCCGGAGACGATAACGGACGCCCTCGGACAAGTCACGAGACTGACGTACAACGCCAATGGCCTGGTAGAACAGGTGGACGACCCCTTCGGACGCTTTGCAACCTTCGAATATGATGCAAGCGACAACCTCACCAAGGCTACCGATATGGGCGGGTATTGGACGCGGTTCAGCTACGATACGGACAGGTACCTCACCGGCATAGAGAATGCGCGGGGGAAATGGAGCTTTTCCATCGAGCCGTCCGACGGAAGCGGCGCCAATTCCGACAACTACCCCCCTCCGGGCGACCTCATGTGGCAGAACTACCGGATCACGATTGCAAACCCCCTAGGCGGGAAAGAGGAGTACTTTTACTACGGAGGTGATGGAACATATTCCTGGCGTATAGGCCCACGGGACTATATTGAATGGCAGAGCCAGACAGTGAATAATTTCAGCAGCAACACTCCGCGGACCAACTATTTCTTAATGAGTCTAAGCGGAGGGAAGGGAAAGATCAGCCAGTATGGGTACCCTGGCGGAGGGTTTATGAGTTACAGCTACGATACCGCGACAGGAAAGCCGGTCTCGATTGCCGATTCCCATGGCCATACCAGACACATTGCATACAATGACAAGGGTATGATTACTTCCTCCACCGATGCAAAAGGAAATATCACGACACGGACTTACTATCCAAACGGAATCGATGTGCAGCAGATCAAATTCAACGGCGCAAGCACGCCCGGAGACGACAATATCGTGCTCAAGACCTTCACCTATAACGGAAACACCCATGCCCCTGCTTCGATCACCGATGCAACTGGCCGGGTCACGGCCTATACCTATAATGCCTACGGGCAGCTCGGAACGATCATCGAGGCGCAGGGCACCCCTCTTCAGAGGACGACCGAGCTTGCATACGATCCTGCCTCTCATCATCTGCTGGAGCTGAGGAGAGAGGGCAATCCCTTGCTCAGCTTCACCTATGACGACATCGGGAGAGTGCTGACGCAAACCGACGCTGCCGGCCGGACCCTTGCCTTTGAGTACAATGACCTCGATCAGGTTACCAAAATCATCTTTCCCGACCAGAAGGTTGAAGAATATACCTATAACACGTGCTGTCCCCGAATCCTTGCAAGCAGGACAGACCGGGCGGGGCTGACAACAAACTACACCTATGATGCACTGAAGCGGTTGATCCGGAAGGAGGGGCCCGAGGGTGTCTTCCAGTATGAGTATGATCCAAATGGAAAGCTCAAAAAGCTGATAGATACCGACGGCAGGACCACCTCCTTTGCATACAGTCTCGACGACAAAATGACAAAGAAGACGTATGCAGACGGCTCCTTTGTGCAATACGACTACGATAGCGCGCGTCTGCTCACAAAAGTCAAGAATTCCAGGAACATCGAAAATAATCTCTCCTATGACGCAAACCACGACCTCCTTTCCCTTGATTACTCCGATACCACGCCGGATGTCACCTTTACCTACGACGATTACAACCGCATGGCAACCAGAACGGACGGAACAGGGCTGTTTCAGTACAGCTACTATCCTGACGGCAGGGTAAACACGATTGACGGCCCTTGGGCAAACGATACCCTCACCTACCAGTACAACGAGCTGGGGCAGATGACGGATATGGTCCCGCAGGGAGGCCAGACAGTCTCCTATGCCTACGACACAATCGGCAGGTTGCAGACCGTCACGGTGGGAACGAGCACCCACACCTATGGATATACCGATGTGAACCCCCTCATCCAGAGCCTGACAAGGCCCAACGGAAGCGTCACCCAGTATCTCTACGATGACCCCTTAAAACGCCTTACTGACGTAATCAACAAGACCTCGACGGGTCAGGTGATCAACAGCTACCGCTATACCTACGACGACCTCGATCTCAGGGATTCAGAGACCATCACCAACGGTACCCCGATCACCTCCTTGACGGCTGGGGTGACCACCTATGAGACGAACGAGCTGAACCAGCTTCTGAGCACCATGAACCCAAACAGGACGTATATCTACGATGAGGACGGGAACATGACCCAGGGATTCACCCCTGAGGGATATACAATGAATATGACCTATGATGCTGAAAACAGGCTGACCCTGGCAGAGTATACGGACAGTTCCAGCATTGTCCATAGAACGGAGTACCAATACAGCGGAGACAGTCTGCTTACTGGGGTGAAGAAGTACCAGAACGGCTCCTTGCTGAGCGATACCCGGTATGTGGGGCAGGGTTCCTGCCGGTGCAGGAACGGGATGGAAACAATACGGTGGTAAGGGAATACCGGTGGGGTCTGGACCTGGGCGGAGGGATCGGAGGACTGCTGAACCTGAGACAGAGCGGACAGGAGTATCAGTACCTCTATGATGGGAGGGGGAATGACGGGCCCTGATCGACAGTGCTCAGAGTGTCACTGCCTCGTATGCCTATGATCCCTTTGGTGTGTTGATGCAGAAAACAGGCTCCCTTAACCAGCCCTTCCAGTTCTCGACAAAGGAGTATGATCCGGAGACAGGGCTATCGTATTACGGCTACCGGTTCTATGCTCCTCAGATTGGGAAATGGATCACAAGAGACCCGCTGGGGGAGAGGGGTGGAGTGAATTTGTATGGGTTTGTGGGCAATAATTCGGTGAATAAACGAGACCCATTAGGACTTAAAAATATGGCGGATCCAGGAGCAGGCGGAGGCAGCACGGAGAGCGTACCTAACTGGGGACCTTTTAGTGATTTTGTTATTGGAGAAATATTTGATTGGGCGAATGCATTTAGGGAAAGGGCCTCATTAAATCAATGTGGTTCATCGAATTCTTCTAGTGGTGAGTCCAATCAACGAGAGCCCAGTCCAGGGTTGCCGATTGGCGATGGTCTCATTTACTTTGATCCGGGTTTACATATGCTGCAGTAGTCTAGCGGGGGAGACATGTCAGATAATTCGACGAATGGAAAGGATTTTCCGAGACATGAAACAAGTGGTGGTTATAAATTGCCATCTTATAAACAATGCATTCGGAGTTCTAGAACATCCGAACCTACGACTATTATTCTCAAAAAGAAGAGATCTCTAAGATGTGTTTTAGAGGGATTTTTAATAACCTATATCAGTCTCTTCATTTGTGGATACTACAATATTGAGCTAACTCAATATTATTCATATATCCCTCAAATTACAGTAAAGCTGTTATCTTCCGCAATTTCTGCTACTGTTGCAACATGTTTTTTGGCGTGGAGGCTTAAATATATCCCGAAGATGGTTACTGATAAAAGAGAATTATTTTCTACTATACTGGTAGGTATTATAGCTTTATATGTGTTTATTTATCTGGCTTTACATTGGTTTGAGAAATATAACAGTAATGTGCAACTGATCTTGCATACTTATTCATTTTATTTCAAGTTAAATGTTTTTTTATTTATCTTTTGTATTCCTTTTATCGAAGAGGTTTTGTTTAGAGGATATTTTTTGGAAATGTTGAGACGGCCTTGGGGTACCTCCTTTTCAATATGCTTTTCTTCGTTATTGTTTATTTTTGGTCATAAGGGATTCCTTTCACTTTTAATGTATGGTGATATTCATTATCTCATACCGTTTTCCTATGTTTTTCTAGGATCCATACTGTTTTCTATTGGATACCTTCGTGCAGGTCTCCTTGCATCAATATTTCTACACAGTTTTGCTAATTTTTTTGTCCTTTATATCAATATTGGGACATGAGGGAGCACGATGCAAAGACTAATACAAATTAGAGTGCTACTGGTGCTGGTACTCCTAATAAGTTTTGACTGCACCGGGAATAAAATACCAGTTCTGCAAAACTGGAGAATTCCTTCTGACTCTGAAATCAGTGATGAGTGGCGCAATAGAGATATAAATAAGTATTTAATTATTAGGGGTGACTTTAATGGTGATGGCATTATTGAAGTGAGGAAAAAACGGGACGGTTCTCTTTACTGAAAGTGAGGAGAGCAGGGGGCTGTACAAATGCGGTGCGGAAATGAAGAGGCAATTTGCTCTTGCTGAGAGAGTACGGAAGAGGGGATGGCCCAGAAAGGATGAAGATGAAAGAAAATAGAACCGTCCCCTTATTCCTCACATTCCAGGATCGCCAGAATGCGACGATAGTGGTGAGCATTATGCGTGTAGTGCAACTCATTCTGTAATCGATGACGTTGATATGGAGTTAAGAGCTTGCTGTCCATGATAACCTCCCGATACTACAACGGTATCATGAACAGCTCACCTGTGACAAAACTTATGCGGACTTGCTTAGTGGATGCAAAGGAAAGTGATGATAGATTATAAAACGATTCTATTCAAATACTTAATAGCTGTACCATTGCTGCTAATTTTTATCTTGAAGGATAGACACACGCCCGCCAACAAATCTTTGCAGGCACAACAGTGGTCACTAATCCCAGGGATAGCTCTTATTGCTATTGCTATGAGCAATACCATTATCCAAGCCTTTTGGAATCGAATTCCTGTTTTGCAAAATTACTCACCTAGTACAGCACATTGGCTAACTGTTGTTTTTTTCTATTACACCTTTGTCTTGGGTCTAGGTTTTGCATCGCTGTATTATGTTTACAAGGTATCTATCATTGAGACATTTAAATTGCGACTGAATTATCTCCCCTTCATTCTAAAGATCTGTTTTTTCTTGCTGCTTGCAAATATTTTGAGTACGCACTTCTTGGGGATTAACTTATTGCTCAGTCCGCCTAAATTCCAGATTGAAGCAATCAAGTCTATGGATTTAAAAATATTTCTATGGTTTGCTTTTCTTTCCATATTCCTTGGTCCTATTGTGGAAGAAGTAGTTTACCGTGGCATAGTTTATAGCCCAATTTATAGAAAGTTAGGAAAGGGGATTGCTGTTATTTTGACATCAATGTTGTGGACATATGGACACTCACAAGATCTTGTAGGAAGCGTTAACATTTTTGTTTTTGGAGTAATTCTAGCTTGGCTTTATGACAGGAGTGGATCATTATTGCACCCAATCATCTTACATTCATTCAGGAATAGTTGGATAATTATTTATTATGTACAAAAATGAATCACTCTCCGAGCTAAATTCCGGAGAGTGATTCATTCATCTGAAGGAGCTGTGACTTGAAATACATCTTCAGGAGAGCGACATGAACTCCCGTAGAATCAGAGATGTCCGTCGTATGAAAGGTATCTCCTTCACTCTGATCTTCCTTTTCATTTCTTTATTAAAGCCTTTCTGCTCTTCTGCTGATACAGAGACCATCCAGTACTTTTATGACGATGCGCGACAGCTCAGCAAGGTCGTCTATGGGGATGGGACGACAATCGAGTATGTGTATGACAGTTCGGGCAATCGCTATACCAAGACGATTACCCTTGCCGGTGCTCCTACGAACAATGTTCCCAATGCTCCGGTCAATCTGAGCCCTGCAAACGGCGAGACCGGGGTCAGCACCACCCCCACTCTGAGCTGGTCCGGCGGCGGCGATCCCGATTCGGGTGATTCTGTGGTCTACGATGTCTATATGGGCACATCATCTACTCTGCACCTCGTCTCGATGGAGACAGGATTCAGTTACAGCCCTCAACTGGAGCCTTCGACTACCTACTATTGGAAAGTGGTGGCGAGAGACAACCACAATGCGCAGACCTCCGGCCCTGTCTGGAGCTTCACCACAGGAGATGCGAACCAGCCGCCTGTTGCTTCTTTTACCTTTACGATTGTCCCTGATGACGTGAATAACACCGTGCAGTTTACCGACTCCTCTTCCTCAACGGATGATGCGATTGTCTCGTGGGCCTGGGACTTTGACGGCGACGGCATAGTTGACGCAAACTCCCAAAATCCCTATTACCGGTACCCCGTAGTGGGTTCATACACAGTCAGTCTGACAGTGACGGACGCGCACGGGGTTTCTTCCACTGTAACGAGCACCGTCGCCTTTGACTACGATGGGGATGGCATTCATGATGGTGTGGACAACTGCCCGACCGTTGCCAATCCGGACCAGTTGGATTCTGATGGGGATGGCTTTGGGGATGCCTGTACAGTGAACCACTGTGTGACGAACAGCGCTGAGCTGCAGAATGCTCTTACCACGGCGCAAACCAATGGCAAGGACGATGTAATCAGGCTTGTGCAGGGAGCTTACGGAATATCGGGGAACGGCAACAAGGAATTCTCTTATCGTTCAAGTGAACCCTATGGTATCATCATCAAAGGCGGGTACACCGCAGGATGCATCTCACGGGAAGTGAACCCCTCCAATACGACTCTCGACGGAGAAAACATTAGCCAGAGTTATGAAGTGGGCGTATTGTATCTGGATGAATATAGCTCCTCGAAATTTGCGAAAGTTATCGTTGAAGGGGTGACCATACAGAATGGAAAATCCTTTTATAGATCCGGCATTGAGATATCCTCCCTCTATGGCAATGTCATCATAAGGAATAATGTGATCAAAAATAACGATGGAGGGGGGCTCGATGCGAACGCTTATTACGGAGGTTTAACTTTATCGAACAACACCATTGATAGTAATAGCGGTGAGGGGGTAAAAGCCTATTCTTCAAGGAACGAGATAAAACTTATCAATAATGTAGTAATCAACAACGCTGATCAGGCGGTGAGTGTTTGGGCTGGGGATAACGCCACTGCCCTTCTGGCGAACAACATCATCACGGAAAATCAGGGTGGGGGCGGAATCAACGTTTACTCTTGGCATGCGACGGTGGACATCGTGAACAACACGATAACCGGCAATATCGCATCGTCTATAGGAGGGGGCATATATATTTACCTTGATGAAGATACCCGATCAAATCTGTACAACAATATTATCCGGGGCAACACAGCGGGGGAAGGAGGAGATATATATATAGATAATCCGTACAACTTGACAATCAACGCTTTTAACAATAACTTCGACCCTGCGAACGTGTCGGGGGGCTTTACTGCCCAAGGCAACAACATCAACGCCGATCCGCTGTTTGTGAACGCAACGAATGGCGATTATCATCTCTCACCCAACTCGTCGTGCATCGATTCAGGGAGCAACTCGGCCTCCTCTCTGCCTTTAACGGATTACGAAGGAGACAGCAGAATACTGAACATAGCGGTGGATATCGGTGCCGATGAATACTACGCAAGCGGGACAACATTTACAATAAGCGGGCGCATATTGTCAGGTGGGATCGGACCCAAGGGCACTACAGAGGTGACTCTTACCGGAAGTTCCGGAACAACCACCAAATTTGCCGACGAGACTGGAAATTACGCATTCACTTGGGTGTCTGAGGGAAATTACACAATAACTCCGTCAAACGCGTTCTATACATTTACTCCTGTTTTCAGAAGTGTTACGGTAAGCGCATCTGATATCGAAGGCCAGAATTTTACGGCAACGCCTAAGGAAACTGACGGAGACGGGGTTCCGGACTATAGAGATAACTGTATCACAGTGCCGAATCAGGATCAGCAAGACAGCAATGTGGATGGCCTTGGGGATGCCTGCGATTTTCCTGGTTCTATTTCCGGCAAAATTACAAACGACGGGACGGGGCTCGGGATCGAGGGCGTGGAGGTGACAGCTACCGGACAGACGTCAACAAGCTCCTATACCGACGCATCAGGCAATTATTTCATAAGCAATCTTGAGAATGGTTATTACAGAGTTTTCGCTTCCAAATCAGGCTACAAAGGGGGATATTACAACAATAAAGAAGACTGGTATGGGGCAGATAAGGTATATGTCACCCCTGGCATTGGGGTGCCGGTTGATACTCCCAACATAAACTTTCTGCTTGCACAGGACAATGACAACGACGGCACTCCGGACTCCTCTGATAACTGTCCGGCTGTTGCCAATATTGACCAGAGCGATATTGACGGCGACGGGATCGGTGATGCTTGTGACAACTGCCCGACCGTATCCAATCCTGACCAGTCGGATTCGGGCGGAGATGGCTTCGGAGATGCCTGCACGATACGTCACTGTGTGACGAACAGCGGAGAGCTGCAGAGTGCCCTTACCACTGCGCAAACCGATGGCAAGAACGATGTGATCAGGCTTGTGCAGGGGACCTATGGGATATCGGGAAACGGAAATAACAGGTTCTCTTTTAGTTCAGGTGAGACCTATAGTCTTGCCATCGCAGGAGGATACACCGCAGGATGCGCTTCCCGGGAGGTGAACCCCTCCAATACGATTCTTGACGGCGAAAATATTTTTAAGCAGGATTTTGGTGGAGTACTGTATCTTTATGACCATATCTCCTCGAAATTTGCAACGGTTAAGGTTGAAGGGGTGACTGTACAGAACGGAAATTCAAGTAATCATTCCGGCCTCGAGGTATACTCCAATCATGGCAATGTCCTCGTGATGAACACCGCAATCAAAAACAATTATATGATGGGGCTCAATGCACGCACTATCGATGGTAGTATCACGCTATCAAACAACCTCTTTAGTGGTAATACCGGTAAGGGCGTAAATGTCATGTCCTACTCCTTATTCGGGAAGATTGATCTCCTGAGCAACATAATAACTAACAATGCTGGTACGGGAGCATACATTAATACTTCTCAAGATACTACTATTCTCATAGCGAACAACCAAATAGTGGGGAATCAGGGCGGGATAGACGCGCGTATTTACGCATGGCAAGCGCCACTTGACATTGTGAACAACACGATAACCGGCAACACGTCATCGTCCGAAGGAGGGGGTGTACATCTCTACCTCTATGATAAAAGGAGTCCGTCGAATCTGTACAACAATATTATCTGGGGCAACACAGCAGCACAGGGAGGGGATATCTCTATTAATGTTGCACTTAATGGGACAATCAACGCCTACAACAACAACTTTGACCCTGCAAAGGTGTCGGGGAGCTTTACCACCCAAGGCAACAATATCAATGCCGATCCGCTGTTTGTGAATGCGGCAAGCGGCGATTACCACCTCTTGGCGGGCTCACCGAGCATAGACTCGGGGAATGGCTCGGCCCCCTCCCTGCCCTCGACTGATCTTGAGGGCAATGCAAGAGTGTTGGGAATGGGGGTCGATATGGGAGCGTACGAATATACGGGTGACACAATACCACCCGACACCACCATAACCGACAGCCCGCCGAATCCTTCGAGCGGCACCGTCTCGTTCAGCTTCAGCTCAAATGAGACGGGTGCGACCTTCGAGTGCCGTCTTGACGGAGAGAGCTATTCCCCCTGCACAAGCCCGAAGGGATATATGGGACTGGCAGAGGGGAGCCATACCTTCTCGGTGCGGGCAACTGACCCTGCGGGGAATGTTGATCCAACACCGGCAACCTACACCTGGACAATCGATTTCGTGGCCTCCGACACTGAAGCGCCCACGATCCCGACTGCCCTGAGCGCTCTGGCCGTATCCTCTTCTCAAATCGACCTCTCCTGGAGTGCTTCGACGGACAATGTCGGGGTAGCCGGCTACCGGCTCTACCGGGACGGCACCCAAATTGCGGCGACCGCAGCAACCGCTTACTCCGACATGGGGCTTGCCCCCGCGACGACGTATGCATACACCGTAGCCGCCTATGATACTGCAGGCAACGTATCGACCCAATCTTCTCCCGCCTCGGCAACAACCCCGGCTGAAACCGTCCCCGAGGTAGTCAGTCGTATCCGGCAGGACTGCACAGGCTATACGAACTGCTATACCTCTTTGGCAGCCTGGGAGGCGGCCTATGGAGGGATAGACTTCGGGGCGTGCGCTCAGGGCGACCTGGTCTGTTCCGGAAAGATCGCCGTGGCCCGAATCGAAGGGGCCTGGAGCACTCCCGACACCGCCTCTGTCGTGATCTACGGCTGGAACACGGATGCCGACCACTATATCAGGATCCATACCGCCCCTGAAGCGCGGCACAACGGCACATGGGATGCAACAAAGTACCGGCTTGTGAAATCCTCTCCTCCGTCGACCACCGGCATCATCACCGTGTATGAGAATTTCGTCCGGATCGAGGGGCTGCAGGTGCTGATGAACTACGATGCCCAGGACCATGCCTGCATCGACTTCCGGTATGTCCCCTCGGGCACTGCAAAAGACCACCGCGTCAGCAACAGCATTCTAAGGGGCAATGCGGAGGCGGTAGCAGACCATAAAAAGGGCATAACGTCAGCTCTGGACGGATACCTGAAGGCCTGGAACAATATCATCTATGGCCTCAAGGGTGCAAACAGCAGCGGCATCAAGGCAAAGGGGACGAGTCATCTGTATAACAACACTATCCTGAACTGCACCTACTGCTTCTGGGCCTACTCCGGCACCGGCACTGTGGTAAAGAACTCGATAGCACAGGGCTGTGACGACGGCTTTTACGGCGCCTTCGACTCCTCTTCCGACTACAACATCTCCGATCTTGCCGCTGATGCGCCCGGTGCCCATTCCCAAAACTCGACGAATGTGACATTTGTCGATAGGACGAACCGGAACCTTCATCTCTCTGCTTCCGATACGGCGGCCAAAGATGCAGGAATCGATATATCTGCCGATCCCGATCTTGCCTTTTCAGACGATATAGACGGCACTGTCCGCCCCGGCGGAGCAGCCTGGGATATCGGAGCCGATGAGTATTAAATGATTCCTGCTCGTTTATACAACCCCTGAAAAGCACAGAGGAAAAAGCTTTTCGGAGATGCCGCCTATGAAGTAGCCCCATGCGGAGGAGAGCCATATCTGCCGCTCAATTAATATTTGACAAAAATAGTAGGGTTTTATAGCATAAATGCATGCTGAAACTGTCTACCAAGGGCCAGTACGGCGTAAGGGCCATGTATGAGATCGCCCGGGGCTATCCTGAAAAGCCGGTAACGATCAAGGAAGTCTCTGAAAAACAAGATGTTTCCGTCGCCTATCTCGAGCAGATCCTCAACAAGCTCAGGCGGGGAGGGCTCATCAGGAGCGTCAAGGGCCCGGGAGGCGGATACCTTCTGTGCAGGCCTCCCGGCGGGATCAGCATTGCCGCCATCCTCGACGAGTTGGAGGGTCCGGTAGCCATCACCTCGTGTCTCGATCCCGAAGAGGGGTGCGTCAGGGCCGACAACTGCGTTACCCATCTCTTATGGAAGGCCCTCGGAGAGCAGATCGAGGCCTTTCTCCAGACCATCACTCTTCAGAATCTTCTCGAAGGAGATTTCCTGAAGGGGAAGAGAAACAACCGGTCGGCGAGGGGGAAAAAAGGCTTGCTCAAGGTCCCTTCATGAAGTTCGTTCAGGGAATAAAGGCCGATGTGACGGCGGATGTCGTCTATATGATGTGCCCCATGCACCTCCTCAAGCTCGACGAGATGATCAAGGAGCTGGAGAGAGGACAGGTGCTCGAGATCCTCACCGATTACGACGGAGCACTCGAAGACATCCCTCAGTGGTGCGAGAAGACGGGGAATGAGTTCATCGGCATGGACGAGGACGAAGATTTTTACAAATTCTATGTGAGAAAAACCGCTGCGTAACGACGGCTGGAAATGCGGACCCCCGTTTTCGGAGAGGAGAGTGTATGAGGAAATGCTATTTTGATCATGTCGCCGCCAATCCACTGCGCCCCGAGGTGCTGGATGCGATGATGCCGTACTTCAAGGAGGATTTCGGGAACCCCCTCAGCGTGTATGATCTCGGAATGCGGGCGCGGGACGCCGTGGAGGGGGCGCGGGCAGAGGTTGCCGCCCTTTTAAAGGCAAAGCCCTCTTCCGTCGTCTTCACCTCCAGCGGCGCGGAAGCGAACAACTTCGCCCTCAGGGGGGCCGCCCTGGCGAAGCAGAGCCAGGGCAATCATATCATCGTCTCGAAGGTGGAGCACCACTCCATTCTCAACGCCGCCCGCTTTCTCGAAAAGAGCGGCTTCGTGGTAACCTATCTGCCTGTCGACCGGTACGGCATGGTCGATCCGGAGGTGCTGAAAGAGTCGATTACCAATGAGACGGTGGTGATTTCCCTCGCCCTCGCCAGCAGCGAGATCGGCACGATCGAACCCGTCAGCGAGATAGCCGCCCTTGCGCGGGAGAGGAACATCGTGCTGCATACCGACGCGGTGGCCGCCGTGGGTAATATCCCGGTGGACGCAAAAGAGCTGGGGGTCGACCTGATGAGCATGGCCGCGCACCAGTTTTACGGGCCCAAGGGGGCGGGCGCCCTGTATGTCAGGGAGGGGCTGCGGGTCGTCCCTCTCATTTACGGGGGCATCCAGGAAGGAGGCAGGAGGGCGGGTACGGAGAATGTGCCCGCTATCGTGGGAATGGGAAAGGCCGCGGTCCTTGCCGCGAAGGAGCTGGAAGGCCGGATGGCGCACTGTAAAAGCCTGCGCGACAGGATCGTCGAGGGGGTCCTGCGGCTGCCCAACGTGTATCTTACCGGCCATCCTGAAAAGAGGCTGCCGCACCATGCAAGCTTCGTAGTGGAATTTATCGAGGGGGAGGCGATGCTGCTGCTGCTCTCCATGAAAGGGATCTATGCGGCGAGCGGGTCCGCGTGCTCGTCCAAGGCGCTCAAGTCCTCTCCCGTGCTGCTCTCCCTCGGCGTGCCGACCGCCTTGGCGCAGGGCTCAATCGTTTTCAGCCTCGGTGCGGAAAACACCGGAGAGGATGTGGAGTACTTCCTCGGAGTTTTCGGCGAGGTGATCGAAAAGCTGAGAATGATGTCGCCCTTTGCGAAAGGGTGGGGAGAAGGCGGCGAAGGGGAGAAGTGCTACACGGGGTGAGGCTGAAGAGAAGGATCCGCGTAGAGTGTTGCGGAAAAACGAGGAGGAACGAGAATGTACTCTGAGAAGGTGATGGACCATTTCATGAACCCCCGGAACGTGGGGGAGATGTCCGACGCGGACGGCGTGGGAATGGAAGGCAATCCGACCTGCGGAGACGCCATGCAGCTTTTTATCAAGGTGGAGAACGACACGATCGTGGATGCGAAGTTCAGGACCTTCGGATGCGGGGCAGCCATCGCAGTGAGCAGCATGATCACCGAAATGATCAAGGGCAAGACCCTGGACGAGGCGCTGAGCATTTCGAAGGAGGCGGTCGCCCAGGAGCTGGGAGGGCTTCCGCCCCAGAAGATGCACTGCTCCAACCTGGGCGCGGACGCTCTCAGAAAGGCGGTCGAGGACTACCGGAGCAAGAAAAAATCTTGACAAAAGTCTCCCGTACCTCTACAATTTGGGAACGGTAAAAGGGTAAATAATCAAGGATAAACAACGCTATGGCAAACAAGTTGCTGCTGGCTGACGACAGCCTTACCATCCAGAAAGTGGTGGAACTGGTCCTTGTTCACGAGGATTTTGAGATAAAGGCGGTGAACGACGGAGAGCTCGCCCTCGAAATGCTCGGGACCTTCCGTCCCGATATCGTACTGGCCGATATCGAGATGCCGAAGCTGAACGGCTACCAGCTTTGCGAAAAGATCAAGGGCGAATTCGCCACGGCGGACATTCCTGTCATTCTGCTGGCAGGGGCCTTCGAGCCTTTCGACGAAGAGTATGCACGAGCGGTGGGGGCTGATGACTTCATTATCAAGCCCTTCGAGTCCCAGGAGTTGATCAGCAAGGTGAAGTCCCTTCTCGTCAGCGCCGCTCCCTCCCTGGCCCACGAGCCGCCGGCAAACATGCCGGAGGAGACGCCGGAAGAAATGCAGGAGGGAATGCAGGAGGAGGCGGTTTCGTTCGCATCCCTGTCCGAAATCCCCGAAGCACCCTTTGTCATAATCGAGGACACTCCTCAGGGGAACGACTCTTTGGCGTGGGAGGAGAAGACTTCCTCTCCTGAGGAAGACGCCGGACAGGGGGCCGACGACGAGGACTACGAGGCGAAGGTTGCGCTTTTGTCGGAAGGGACCTCTTTCGAGGCGGAGCTGCAGGAGGCGATGCAGACCCGGGGCGCGCCGGCAGCGCCCGAAAGGACCTCCCCGGTCGATGAGCTCTCCCCGAAACAGGACCTTTCGGAGATGGTCAGGGAGACTCTTGAGAAGAGGATTTCCGAGATGCTGCCCGGAGAGTTGGTCCCGGCTCTTGCCCCTTTACTCAGGGAGGCGGCGGAGCGCGTTCTTGCCGAGTGCGTCCCGGGCATTGTGGAGAGCGTCACCCGGGAGCTTCTGAAGGACCTGCTGCACTCCCTGCGCGGCGAAATCCATGCCGCCATCGGGAAAATCGTTCCCGAAGTCGCGGAAACCATCATCAGGAAAGAGATAGAAAAAATTACTGCAGAGCTTTAAGGACTTTGTCCTGATACAGCGTTGAGGCGCCGCTTTCGGCTTCTTCCTTCTCTGCGCGCTGCCTCGCTTTCGCCGATGAGGGGCGCTGCCCCGCCTGACAGAGGCCGTTTGCCGGAGCGGGCGGTATACGGTCCGCCGTTCCGTGAAAGTCGAAGCCTCCGCCATTACGACAACAAGGTGTTACGAAAAAATGATCGAGCTCAAACAAAATTACCATCCTGAAGAAATAGAGGACAAATGGTACGGATTCTGGGAGGAACACGGGTATTTCAAGCCCGACCCGGATGCGCCGCATTCCCCTTTTTCCATCGTCATCCCCCCTCCCAATGTGACCGGGTCTCTCCACATGGGACACGCGCTCAATGCGACGATCCAGGACATCCTGGTCAGGTGGAAGAGGATGCGGGGACACAAGGTGGTATGGATTCCCGGCACCGACCATGCGGGCATCGCCACCCAGAACGTGGTGGAAAGGGAGCTGGGGAAGGAGGGGGTCGACCGCCACAGGCTGGGCCGCGATGCCTTTGTCGAGCGGGTCTGGAAATGGAAGGCGGAATACGGCGGACGGATCATCCACCAGCTCAAGAAGCTGGGGGCCTCGTGCGACTGGTCGCGGGAGCGGTTCACCCTCGACGAAGGTCTTTCCCGTGCGGTGCGGGAAGTCTTCGTGCGGCTCTTCGAAGAGGGGCTCGTGTATCGCGACAACCGCCTGATCAACTGGTGTCCGCGGTGCCATACTGCGCTTTCCGATCTGGAAGTGGAGTATGAGGACATGGAGGGGAGGCTCTATTCACTGCGCTATCCCCTCACCGGAGGCAGCGGCTTCGTCACCGTCGCCACCACGAGACCCGAGACCCTGCTCGGCGACACCGCGGTCGCCGTCAACCCGGAGGACAGGAGGTATGCGCACCTCGTGGGGAAAACTCTCGATCTCCCCCTCACCGGAAGGAAGATACCCCTTATCGCGGACTCCGCCGTCGATCCCGCTTTCGGCACCGGAGCGGTGAAGGTGACCCCTGCCCACGACTTCAACGACGAGGCAATGGGTAAGCGCCACCGGCTGCCTTCCGTCGCCGTCATCACGGAGGACGGCCGCATGAGCGCCGAAGCAGGCACGCGGTACAAGGACATGGACAGATACGAGGCGAGGAAAAAGGTCCTCTCCGACCTGAGGGAGCTGGACCTGCTGGAAGGGGAGAAGAGGCATTCCCATTCCGTGGGGCATTGCTACCGCTGCAAGACCATCATAGAGCCCCTCCTGACTATCCAGTGGTACGTGAGAGTGGAGACCCTCGCGGCAGAGGCGATCAGGGCGGTTGAGGAGGGGGCCATCGAGCTCGTCCCCGAAACGTGGGACAACAACTATTTCGCATGGATGCGGGATATCAAGGACTGGTGCATCTCCCGCCAGATCTGGTGGGGCCACCAGATACCCGTATGGTACTGCCCCGGCTGCAGGAATGAGGACGGGGTGGTGCAGGGGGAGCTGATCGAGCATATCTTTTTCGAGCCTGTCACCCTGCGCGACGGCAGGACCGTGACGGGCGGGACCTATTCAGAGCTGAAAAAGGCGGGGATGGGGCATGACGAGATCGTAGGGAGCTCGAAGATCGTCAGGATGGCAAAGGGCGTCGCACCCCTCTGCACGAGGGAGGACGTAAAGGAGTGCCCGGCCTGCGGGAGCCGGGAGGTCCTCCGCGACCCCGACGTTCTCGACACATGGTTCTCTTCGGCCCTGTGGCCCTTTTCCACCCTGGGGTGGCCTGAGCAGACGGAGGACCTGAAGACCTTCTATCCGACCGGCGTGCTGGTGACCGGGTTCGATATCCTCTTCTTCTGGGTGGCCCGCATGATCATGATGGGGCTGAAATTCATGGGAGACGTGCCCTTCAGGGATGTCTACATCCACGCCTTGGTGCGGGATGCCAAAGGGCAGAAGATGAGCAAGTCCAAGGGCAATGTGATCGATCCCCTGGTGATGATCGACAAATACGGGGCGGATGCCTTCCGTTTCTCCCTTGCCGCCTTCGCTGCGCAGGGGAGAGACGTCCGTTTCTCCGAAGAGAGGCTCGAGGGGTACCGCTTCTTCATTAACAAGCTC
>JAXLZK010000014.1:62406-79250 GCA_046350935.1 Thermodesulfovibrionales bacterium | reverse complement strand
CAGCTTATCACTTATAAAACCCTGTTTCCTGTCCAAACTATCCCGACCACCTCTATATCACACTGTTGTAGCTGCTGGGAAAAAATCTGAAATTCATAAGTACTCAAAAGCTGTTATTGATTTAATACGCGGAGAAATCCGGAAGAATCCAAATCTAATTGAAAAGGTCAAGCAAGAATTTTCTCAACACAAAAACGGCGTACAAAAATCTGTTACTGATTAAAGACGGGCGCTGAAGAATAGGAAATTTCACATTATGAAACTCACTGACAACGAAAAGCGTGAAATACTGAAGCTCATTGAGGCGGATAAGCCCTTGCCGGACAAATACCGCTTTCTGTTGTTTGATGACAAGCGGGAAGTGGAGCTGGTCTGGAACGGGAAGACTAATGAAGTCACTAATATTGTTTTGCCCTTTCAGGTGATTGAGCAGATCGACGAGCCGCGTGCTGAAAGACCGGAAGATTCCGCGGCTCAATTCGGGCTTTTCGATACGCGGGGACGCCAGATATCAGGCTGGACGAACAAGCTCATATGGGGCGACAACAAGCTCATTCTCTCTTCTCTCAAAAACGGTCCGCTTCGTGATGAAATAGAGAAGCAGGGCGGCGTAAGGCTCATCTACATCGACCCGCCTTTTGATGTGGGCGCGGACTTCTCGATGGATATAGAGATCGGCGATGAGACCTTTACCAAGAAGCCGAATATATTGGAAGAGGTCGCCTACCGCGATACTTGGGGAAAGGGCGCTGATAGCTTCATCGCAATGCTGTATGAACGGCTGAGTCTGATGCGGGATTTGCTCGCAGATGATGGGAGCATTTATGTGCATTGTGATTGGCGTGTGAATGCCTCTCTTAGGATAGTTCTTGAAGAAGTTTTTGGTCGGGATCAGTTTCAAAACGAGATTACTTGGCTTAGAACGAATGCTCACAACATGCAAACGCAAGGTTATGCGCGCGCTCAGGAGACCATATTTTTTGCTACCAAATCGAAGGCCTTTATTTTCAATGAGCAACGAACAAATTATGGTGACACTCAGCTTAGCAGATACAAGGAAGACGAAAATGGACGATTATATACCGGGCGTGATATGACGTTTTCATCGGTAAATCCAAGCCGTCAGTTTGAATGGAGAGGGACAAAACCACCATCGAATCGCTCTTGGGGTTATTCGTTAGAGAAGCTTGAAGAGTTATGGGCACAAGGTCGTATTTTGACAAAGCAAGACGGAACACCGCGACTAGACGGACTGAAAGTTTATCTCGACGAGACAAAAGGCAAGCCTCTGACTACCTTCTGGGACAATGTTGGACGTGTTGGAAACACGTCGTCTGAACGCCTCGGCTATCCCACCCAAAAACCTGAAGCCCTCCTTGAACGTATCATCAAGGCCAGCAGCAACGAAAACGACATTGTCGCCGACTTCTTCTGCGGTTCCGGAACCACGCTTGCCGTTGCCGAAAAGCTGGGCCGCAAATGGATCGGCTCCGATCTCGGGAAGTTTGCCATCCACACGACCCGCAAGCGCATGATTGGCGTTCAGCGCGAACAAAAAGCCGCCGGCAAGGATTTCCGCGCCTTCGAGATCCTCAACCTCGGCAAATACGAGCGGGCGCACTACATCGGCGTGAACATGGACCTGCGCGAGGAGGAAAAGCAGAAGCAGCTTGAACAGAAGGAAAAGGACTTTATCAAGCTCATTCTCCACGCCTACCGTGCTGAACCGGTAGAAAACTTCAAATGCTTCCAGGGCAAGAAAGCCGGACGCGTTGTTGCCGTTGGCCCCGTCAACCTGCCGGTAACCCGTCTGTACGTGGAAGAGATCATCCTCGAATGCCGCGAAAAGCGCGTTTCCCGCGTGGACATCCTCGCCTTCGAATTCGAGATGGGCTTGTTCCCGAATATCCAGGAAGAGGCAAAAGCAAAAGGCATCGACCTTGCCATGAAATATATCCCCCGCGAGGTGTTCGACAAGCGGGCCATTGAGAAGAACCAGGTCGTTTTCCACGATGTCTCCTACATCGAAGTAAAGCCCCATGTCCGACCGGGCAAAAAGGGCGTCTCTCCGGCAATCGCCATCGAACTCACCGACTTTTCGGTCTACTATTCACAGGACAGTGTTGATAATGCCGCGGAATCGTTAAAGGACGGCAAGAGTAAGATCGTCGTCGAGCAGGGAAAGATTATCAAGGTCACAAAGGACAAGCACGGCATCGTCACAAAGGAGGTCCTCACCAAAAAATGGACCGACTGGATCGACTACTGGAGCGTGGACTTCAATTTTGAATCCAAGCGTGAGATCATCCGTGCGAAGAACGAAGTGACCGGCGAGATGGAGGAAAAGTGGACCGGCGACTTCATCTTCGAGAACGAATGGCAGAGCTTTCGCACCAAGAAAGAACGAACTCTCGAACTCAAGACCACCTTCCATGAATGCAGTCCGGGGCGGCGTAAAGTCGCCGTCAAGGTCGTCGATATCTTCGGTAATGATACAATGAAGATAGTGGAGATAACTGTTTGAAAAGCGAAATTATTATCCAGTTGCACAAGAACTTCAAGGATTACGCCCATGAAATTGATGGTGAAGAATTCTGGTTCGCCCGCGACCTGATGGGACTGCTGCGAGGGAATTCCGGGGACAGCTTACATAATTCACCCGGTAATTTGACATGATGCTTGCATTCCATGATCATATGGACAAGATGGAAACATATTATCTTGAAAGAGAAAAGGACGATCAGATTGAGTTTGTGGCGGGGATAAGGAGAGAAATCAGTTGATCTCAAATAACGTCTACAACCTCTACTGTGACGAATCCCGCGTCGAAAACAGGGATTCCAAGCTGATGGTCATCGGAGTGATCGAGATCCCCAGAAAAGAAAAATCGGCTATTATCGATGATTTGAAAATTATTTACGAAGAGCATCATTTTGCGCATGAGCTCAAATGGACAAAAGTCCATAACACGTTTTTCCCCTTTTACAAGCGATTGATAGATTATTTCTTGTCCAACCCTTTGATGCAGTTTCGCTGCATCATTGTGGACAAGACCAAGGTGGATTTTGAGCACTTTCATGATAACGATGAAGAGCTGGCTTTCTTTAAGTTCTATTATCTGTTGCTGAAAGAAAAACTCCTTAGCAACAACGAGTATTACATTTTTCTCGATAAGAAACCCACGCGGGACAGGCATCGTGCAAGAGCCTTGCATGCTTATCTTGATTCCTTTATCTTATGGAACAGGAAAAAATGTAACATCAAGGGTTTTCATGCCATTGAGTCAAAGGAAAATATGCTCATTCAGTTCACTGATTATCTTGTTGGTCTGGCGGGTTTCTCATGCAACGAAATGATCACCGGAAATAATGCAAAGGGGCAACTGGTGCAGTATCTTAAAGAGCATTTGCAGCGGGAAGAACTCTGCAGGACAACAGCGCTGTCCGAGAAGAAGTTTAATGTGTTTGTGTGGGAAAGCAGATCATGAAGAAAATCGTAGAACTGGTTTTACTGAAAACAGAAAAAGGATACAGGAAAGAATATGAAGCAACATATCTCCACAGTACGTTGAATATCCACGACATTCCGGTTACATTTAGCGCTAAGGATTTCGATCATATCTTCTTTGAACCGTCCGGTTCGCCCGTTGGCTATCAATTCAGCTTTCGACGGGCAAGACGAATGAATTTCATGCAAGCGCTCTTGTCCGGAGAAATTGATATTGAAATCATGTTTGAGTCTGATAGAGGAACCATCGCTCTATTTTACGAAGCGTTGGAATGCGTTATGTATTTAAGAATCAGGCCCGGAACCGGGGTTTTGCAGGTTGGTTCTTTTTTCGATTTCGGAAAGGACCACACAAAAATGCTTCGCAAACAAAAGAAAAAATGCGTGCCGATAACAATTGAAGAGCTGAAAGAAAAGGTAAAATGAGGGAAGGGCTGTTATTTTGGGGCCAACAACCCTTAGAAATGCCGGCAGCTTTACACTGTAAAGCTTGATTCTAGTATAACAAAAAATGGAGCCTTGTTGCATTAATAATGAAAATGTATAAATATGATGATCTAATGAGTCTGTTGTATCCCCGGCGAAGTCGAAGAGAAGTGGAGGCATACATCGCCGTCAAGGTCGTCGATATCTTCGGTAATGATACAATGAAGATAATAGAGGTGAGTGTATGAGCAGTGAAGCGATAGTAAAAACCATACTGAGCTTTTATCCGGATGTTGAAGCGATTTACCTCTTTGGCACCTATCTGACTCCTGATGAACACAAGGAGAGTGACGTGGATATTGCCCTTCTCTTTTCTCCCGGTAAAGCCAGGACAGTGAAAAATCTGGCGATGAGCGAATGCCGGTTTGCTCTCGAAGATGCTCTGAAAAGGACCGTGGACCTGATTAATCTCAGGATGGTAAATACTGTTTTCCAGAACGAAATCATACAGGAGGGCAGAATTATTTATAAGCTGAACGACTATGCTGTCGATACTTTCGAGATGCAGGTCCTGTCCTCTTACCAGAAGTTGAGCGAAGAGAGAGCGGCCATTCTGGAAGACATACTGGAAACCGGAAGGATACTGCGATGACGATGGACGTGGTTTTGAATAAAAAAGAGAGTATCGAACGTTGCATAAAGCAAATCCGCCTCTACTATGCCATGCCTTCGAAGCTGCCTTTTGAGGAGGACTACATGAAACAGGACGCCATCGCAATCAATCTCCAGCGGGCAGCCGAACAGGCAATCGACTTGGCAAATCACATTATTCGAAAAGGAAAACTCGGATTGCCGAAAGAAAGCAAGGATAGTTTTGAAATACTGGCTCAATCAAAAATTATCCCCGCTGATCTTGCTGATAAATTGAAAGGCATGGTCGGATTCCGCAACATTATGGTCCATGAGTATCAGGAGATGGATATAAGGATTATGGTGGATGTTATTGAGCATCATCTCGATGATCTTATTGTTTTCACGAATCATATAATGGAGTTTGCACGTGGCAATCCATCCTGATTTCCCGACATCGCCCCACGAAATACTCAATCCCGCGTACAGGTGGTTCCCGGCTGATGAAACGCTGCGGGAGACCAGTTATGAAAAGCTTCTTCCGCCCTTGGTCCACAAGATCAGGCAGGATGTCTGCGCCTGGCGTGATGCGCAGTATGAGGGCGCGAGCGCGACAAGCAGGGCTCTTCTCACCTGGTGGTTCAAGAATGAGCATATCACCCCGCACCCCCCTCAATCCCCCATTGGTAAGGGGGAAATGGGGGGGTGTGCTTTCAGATACTATTTCGCCCAGCGCGAGGCCATAGAAACGATCATGTATCTCTACGAGGTCGTCGAAGTCAAAGACAAGTACGATCTCATACGCTTCGATTCTTCCGGCGCGGTTTCCGCCGGTATGTTCGATGAGGAATGGCTGCGCCTTGTGGTGAAAATGGCGACCGGAAGCGGCAAGACAAAGGTCATGAGCCTTATCATTACCTGGTGTTATTTCCATAAGCTCTATGAGCCTGAGTCAAAGCTTTCAACGAACTTCCTGGTGATCGCGCCCAATATTATCGTCCTGGACCGTCTGCGTACCGATTTCGACGGGCTGAAAATATTCTTCAGCGACCCGCTGCTCCCTGATAACGGCTACGAGGGCCGTAACTGGCAGGATGATTTCCAGCTTA
This sequence comes from Thermodesulfovibrionales bacterium, assembly GCA_046350935.1. GTDB lineage: Bacteria > Nitrospirota > Thermodesulfovibrionia > Thermodesulfovibrionales > Dissulfurispiraceae > Nitrobium. The sequence goes on along the minus strand of JAXLZK010000014.1, from coordinate 73,578 downwards.
CCCTGCATATCCAGGATGATGTTTCGATTGTCCGAAGGACGGGCAATCTCTTTCTGACCAATATTCATCGCGTCTATGCAGGCAATGAGATCGAACCGAGTTTTGACGACGAGAACCTTGAAGATTATTTCCTCGGCAAGAGGCCCACAGGCAAGACAAACGATTCGAAGATCGATCTCGGCGTTATCGTCCGTGAGATTGACGAACTGGTGGTGATCAACGATGAAGCGCACCATATCCATGACAGCCGTCTGGCGTGGTTCAAGTCCATTGAAGATATCCACAACCGACTGAAGCAGAAAGACCATTTCCTTTCGTTGCAGGTGGATGTGACGGCGACGCCGAAGCATAACAACGGAGCGATATTTGTTCAGACCGTCTGTGACTATCCGCTGGTGGAGGCGGTTATCCAAAATGTGGTCAAGCATCCGGTGCTGCCGGACTCCGCCAGCCGGGCAAAGCTGGGGGAAAGGCAGAGCTCACGATATACCGAGAAATATGCCGATTATATCGCGCTCGGTATTGAAGAGTGGCGCAAAGCTTACGCAGAGCATGAAAAGCTCGGCAAGAAGGCCGTGCTCTTCATCATGACCGATGACACAAAAAACTGTGATGATGTAGCGGCATACCTCGAAAGCGCCTACCCGGAGTTCAAGGACGCGATCCTGGTGATCCATACGAAGAACAACGGTGAAATATCGGAGGCGGATTCAAAGAAGGACAGGGAAGAACTCGAAAAGCTGCGCAAGGCTTCCAACCGGATCGACAGTTGGGAGAGTCCGTATAAAGTGATCGTCTCGGTCCTTATGCTGAAAGAGGGGTGGGATGTCCGCAATGTTACGACTATTGTCGGCCTGCGCGCCTATGCCGCAAAGAGCAATATCCTCCCCGAACAGACGCTTGGCAGGGGGCTGCGCCGCATGTATCCCGGCACGGACACGACAGAATATGTCAGTGTCGTAGGTACGGATGCTTTTATGGATTTTGTGGAATCCATCCAGAGCGAAGGGGTCGAACTCGAAAGGAGACCGATGGGAGCAGGGACTGCGCCGAAGACCCCTATTATTATCGAAGTGGATGCTCAGAATTCCCGGAAGGACATGGACAAGCTGGATATGGAAATCCCGCTGCTGACCCCGCGAACGTATCGTGAATACAAGAATCTTGAAGAACTCGATCCCGGGCGATTCGATACCAGGAAAGTCGAATACCGGCAATTCACCGAAGAGGAAAAAAGGGAGATCGTATTCAAGGACATAACGACAGGTGAGATCAACCATACCACCTATCTCGATTCAGGAGCTGTTACGGACTACCGGAGCGTTATCGGGTACTTCACCCAGGTTGTCATGAAGGATCTGCGTCTTGTCAGCGGGTATGATGTGCTTTACGGCAAGGTAAAAGAATTTGTGGCAGAGCATCTTTTTGACAGACCGGTGGAAATTGATGACCTGAACACGCTGCGAAACCTGTCCGAGCTGCAGGCCTGCAAAACAGTTGTCGAGACATTCAGGAAAAAGATCAACGATCTGACGGTGCAGGACAAGGGAAGCGCTGAAATACGCGATTACATCAAGCTGAGGCAGATGAGGCCGTTTGTCGTAAAAGATCAGGGATTTCTGGTTCCGCAGAAGAGTATTTTCAACAAGATCATCGGTGACAGCACCCTTGAACTGTTATTTGCTTCATTCCTTGAGAAATGCCCGGATGTGATTGCATATGCCAAGAACTACTTTGCCGTGCATTTCAACCTGGATTATGTCAACGCGGACGGAAACATTTCGAACTATTATCCCGATTTTATCGTAAAGACAGGCGACGGCACGATGTTTATTGTGGAAACGAAGGGCGCCGACGATTTCGACGCACCCCTGAAAATCCGGCGATTGAAGCAATGGTGTGCAGACATCAATCAGAGCCGGAAAAAGTTGGCGTTCGACTTTGTCTTTGTTGATGAAGAGGACTTTGAGAAGTATACGCCCGCTACTTTTGCCGGGTTGGTCGCTACTTTCAGGAAACATAAGGATGAATGAGAAAGTTCCTGGGACAGCATACTTAATTCAGCAAGAATGTGTATCCCCCTTCTTTCGGCTATGTAGTTACTTTGTAGTCACCGAGGAAGTTGGCAGCTCTTGAGTTGGGACGTGTAACTCCTTGAAAAAAGTGGTGCCGGTGGAGAGACTCGAACTCTCACTTGGTTGCCCAAAACGGATTTTGAGTCCGTCGCGTCTGCCATTCCACCACACCGGCACTATCAGGCCTCATTGTCGTCGTTAGAGGATGATCACTACATTTGATCGATTTTTATTCTACCATAGCTTTGAAAAGCTTAGCTATACACGGCCCCGGGGAGACGGCTCGATATGGACCACCACGTCCACCACTTCGGGGAGCCTGCCCCTGATCTCCTCCTCCACCGTATCCGCAATCCTGTGGGCATCCTCTACCGAGAGGGAGGGGGGCACAAGAACGTGGAGGTCCACGAAGACGTAGTTTTTCGGACCCCGCGTCCTGATGTCGTGGCACTCCACCACCCCCGGGACGCTGCATGCCGCCTCCCGGATGGCGGAGGTGTCCGCCTGGGTCCTGTCCACCAGGGTCTCGGTGGATTCCCTGATGATGGAGACCCCTGTTTTTGCGATGAACAGCCCCACGGCGATGCCGACAAGGGGGTCCGCCAGGGGGAACCCCAGCCTGATAAAGACGAGGCCAACGAGGACGCCGAGAGTGACGATCACATCGCTGCCCGTATGCAGCGCGTCGGCGACGAGAAATTCGCTGCCGAGCCGCTGTCCCGCCCGCCTCTCGTAGGTGACGACGCACAGGTTGACCAGCAGAGTGACGAGCATGACGAGAAAGCTCTCCGTGCTGACGGCTGCCGCATACCTCCCCTGAAAGGAAGCGTACACGTTTTTCAGGATCTCGAAGCAGGTGGCGAACATAAGCACCCCGACGAAGATGGTGAGCACCGTCTCGTACTTCCGGTGTCCGTAGGGATGCGTCTCATCGGGGGGATGGGAGGAGAGGTAGATGCCCGCCAGCCCCGCAATGTTGGAAACCGCGTCGAAGAGTGAGTGGAAGCCGTCCGAGGAGATGGCCACGGAGCGGGTCCGGTAGCCGTACGCTATCTTCGCTCCCGATACGACGAGGTTCAGAAAAAGCGTGAGAAGCAGGACCTTCCTTATTTCAGTCGCCCTGTCCAAAGACCCCCTCCCAGTGCCTCTTGAAGCGGCGGAACGCGCCGTCTTCGATCGCCTCCCGCATCTTTCTGAAGAAGGCGAGGTAAAAATGAAGGTTATGGAGCGTATTCAGCCGCATGGAGAGGATTTCCTTCGCGAGGAAGAGGTGGCGCAGATACGCCCGCGAATAGTTCCTGCAGGTGTAGCAGTCGCAGCCCGGATCGAGGGGGGCCGGGTCTGACTTGTATTCAGTTCTCTTGATGCTGATCCTCCCCTCGCTGGTGAAGAGGGTGCCGTTCCGCGCATTCCGCGTGGGCATGACGCAGTCGAACATGTCGAAACCGTGCTCTACGGCGACGAGCATGTCGTTCAGGTCCCCCACCCCCATGAGGTAGCGCGGCCGGTCTGCGGGCATGAGCGGTGCGAGCTGCGCGATGATCCCGTACATCTCCTCCTTCGACTCTCCCACGCTCAGCCCCCCCGCCGCATACCCGTCGAACCCGATCCCGACAAGCTCCTCCAGGCTCCTCTTCCGCAGGTCCTTGTACATGCCGCCCTGGACGATGCCGAAGAGAGCCGGCGCGCCCGGTCGCACACCGGAGGCTGAAGCGTGCTGCACCATATACTCCTTGCACCGCCTCGCCCACCGGGTGGTCAGCTCGAGGGAGGAGACGGCGTAGTCGTATTCCGCGGGGTACGGGGTGCATTCGTCGAAGGCCATTGCGATGTCGGAGCCAAGCAGGACCTGGATCTCCATCGCCTTTTCGGGTCCGAGGAGATGCAGGGAGCCGTCGATATGCGACCTGAACTCGACGCCCTCCTCCCGTATCTTCCGGAGGGAGGAGAGGCTGAACACCTGAAAACCGCCGCTGTCGGTGAGGATAGGCCTCTCCCAGTGGATGAAGGAGTGGAGCCCTCCCAGCCGGCTGATTATTTCATGCCCCGGCCTGAGATAGAGGTGATAGGTGTTGCTGAGTATGATTTCCGCCCCCATCTCCTTCAGCTCCTCGGAGGACATGGCTTTCACCGTGCCCTGCGTGCCCACCGGCATGAAGGCGGGGGTGTGGATGTTTCCGCGGGACGTCCCGATGACCCCTGTCCGGCACGCGTCTTGTACGGAGCGCAGAGAAAAATGCATGGTACCCCTTTTGCTTTCAGAGTCCCGGGCGGAAAAGGAGATTCCGCCCGCTGTGCGGCCTCCATCGGAAGGACCGTTTATGGTACCTCATACCTCCGAAATCTGCAATGGAAAGATTGGCGTGCCCCCCTCTCTCAATCATAGCAGCGGGGGGAGGAAGGGACAAAGGAGCCGAAACTCCTTTTTTTTCGGGAAAACGCAGCGGGAAAGACTTTTTCACAATCCATTCACCGCCATTTCACAGCAAAACCTGTTAGAAAACAGAATATTATAAAAAACCTATTTTGTCCTTGACTTGCACCAGATCTTGTGGTTTAATCTCTGGTACGGCACAACATAGAGTTGCTTCTCGAACTGTCAAGAACATGTTGAAAAGTCCGAACGGAGGAGGTTTCATGGGAGAAACGTCGAAGGTCTTGTGTCTGTCGCAGAATGCCGTTACCGTCCTCGAAAAGAGATATCTGAAGAGAAATGAAGAAGGAAAGGTCATTGAGACACCTGAGGAGCTCTTTCGCAGGGTGGCGTTCCATGTCGCCTCTGCCGATGCGCTGTACGGGAAATCCGCAAACGAGGTGAAAAGCACCGAAGACGAATTCTACGAGATGATCACCTCGCTCGTCTTTCTCCCCAACAGCCCGACGCTGATGAACGCGGGGAGGAAGCTGGGCCAGCTTTCCGCCTGTTTTGTCCTGCCGGTGGACGACGCCATGGAGTCCATTTTCGACGGGGTGAAGTATGCGGCAATTATCCATAAATCGGGGGGAGGCACCGGGTTCAGCTTTTCGAAGCTGCGACCCAAAGGAGACGTGGTCGGCTCCACCAAGGGCATTTCCTCAGGTCCCATCTCTTTCATGACCGTCTTCGATACCGCGACCGAGGCCGTAAAGCAGGGCGGCACCCGGAGAGGGGCGAATATGGGCATCCTGCGGGTGGACCACCCCGACATCCTCGACTTCATCACCTGCAAGGACCACAACCAGAAGCTCAACAACTTCAACATCTCCGTGGGCCTTACCGAGCCCTTCATGAGGGCGGTGGAGGAGGACAAGGAATACGAGCTCGTCAATCCGCGGACGAAGAAGGTCTCTTCCCGGGTCCGCGCCCGCATCGTGTTCGATACCGTGGTGAAGCAGGCGTGGAAGAACGGGGAGCCGGGCATCGTGTTCCTCGACAGGATCAATGCCTCAAACCCGACCCCCATTCTCGGGGAGATCGAGTCCACCAATCCGTGCGGCGAGCAGCCCCTGATGCCGTACGAGTCCTGCAATCTCGGCTCCATCAATCTGGCAAGGATGGTGAAGGGCGGAGAGGTGGACTGGGCGAGGCTGAAGGAAGTCACCTGGAAGGCCGTGCACTTCCTCGATAATGTCATCGACGTCAACAAATACCCGCTGCAGATGATCGAGGAGATGACGAAGGCCAACAGGAAGATCGGCCTGGGCGTCATGGGATGGGCGGACATGCTCATCCAGATGGGGATCCCCTATAATTCGGAGAGGGCCATCCGCATCGCCTCCGAGGTGATGAGCTTCATCCAGACGGAGGGGAGGATCGCCTCCAGCGCTCTCTCCGAAGAGAGGGGCGTCTTCACGAATTACGTGCACAGTGTTTATAACGGTGAAATGCCGGTGCGGAACGCCACGGTTACCACCATCGCCCCCACGGGCAGCCTCTCCATCCTCGCCGGGTGCTCTTCGGGCATCGAGCCCCTTTTCGCGGTCTCCTTCGTCAGGAACGTCATGGAGGGAACGAAGCTCATCGAAGTGAACCCGTATTTCGAGAGCGAGGCGAAGGCGCTGGGACTCTGGAGCCGGGAGCTGATGGAGAAGATCGCGGAGACGGGCTCCCTCGCGGGGTTTGACGAGTTCCCGGAGGAGATGCGCGCCCTGTACGCCACCGCCCACGATATTGCCCCCATCGACCACATCAGGATGCAGGCGGCCTTCCAGAAGTATGTGGACAACGCCGTCTCGAAGACGGTGAACTTCTCCCGGACCGCAACCACGAAAGAGGTGGAGGACGTCTATATGCTTGCGTACCGGACGGGCTGCAAAGGAGTCACCGTATACCGGGACGGCTCGCGCGAGGAGCAGGTGCTTTCCACTACGAAGGGAGAGGAGAAGAGGGAGGAGAAGCCGAAAACGGAGGCCCCGGTACAGGGCAAGGTGGTCCCCAAGAAGAGGCCCGCGCTCATCAAGGGGTCGACGCGCCTCCTCAAAACAGGCTGCGGCAACCTCTATGTGACCGTCAACGAGGATGAAACCGGAAAGCCTTTCGAAGTCTTCACCAATATCGGGAAAGCGGGCGGCTGCGCAGCAAGCCAGGCAGAGGCCATCGGCAGGCTCGTTTCCCTCGCCCTGCGCTCCAACGTCGAGCCCGAAGAGATCTGGAAGCAGATGAAGGGCATCTCCTGCCACCAGACCTCCTGGACAGAGGGGGGGAAGATCCTTTCCTGCGCCGACGCCATCGCAAAAGCATTGGAGAAGTACCCCCATCCCACCAACGGGAGCGGCACGGGGAGCGGCGGCGCCAAGCACCACGAGGTGATGCGCATCGGCGCCTGCCCCGAGTGCGGCGGCACGGTGGAGCACGAGGGAGGCTGCGCCATATGCCACAGTTGCGGCTTTACGAAGTGCGGGTAGTACGATGAGGCCGTCCTGGCGGGAATACTTCATCGAGATCGCCAAGGTGGTCTCCACGCGCTCTACCTGCCTGCGCCGGCAGTACGGGGCCGTGATCGCGAAGGACAACGTGATCGTCGGCACGGGGTTCAACGGCTCCCCCCGGGGCTACGTCAACTGCATCGATTCCGGCAGATGCACCCGGAAGGAGCTGAACATCCCCTCCGGCGAGCGATATGAGCTCTGCGAGGCGGTGCACGCCGAACAGAACGCCATCATCAACAGCCCTCCGGAGAGGATGAAAGGAGCGACCATTTACGTGGCGGGCTACGAGGCGGACGGGACCTCTGCGGACGGGAGGCCCTGTCTCCTCTGCTCCCGCATGATACAGAACGCCCAGATCGCCGTCGTGGTCTATTTGAAAAAGGACGGGAGCATCGAGACGATCGACAACATCCTCTCCCTCATTCAAAAGCCCGGATCCGAGCCGGTCAATGCGGCGGACGAAAGGGGAGAGTGCCCCGCGGAAACGGAGCAATGCCGGAAAGCTCCCGGAGTGATACACTATAGATAGACGGGAATACGGCACGGGAGCGCGCGAGGGGACCGCAATGAAGAAAGTGCCCTTGGACATCGACGAAGTCGCCTTCGCCATGGAAGTGCATGAGGGAAACGGCCTGCTCTCCTACCTCGACACGGATACGGGAGAGGTCATCAAGATCTTCAGCTATCTTCTTGACGGGGTCGAGGCCGGAGAGAGCGACCCTGCCGGCGAACTCACCGAAATGGCGGAGTATGCGGAGGAGATCCTCGAAGACGAGACGGGGAGATTCATGGAAATCCCCACGCTCTCTTCGGACGAGTCCTACGAAATCATGATGAGCTTCATCGAAAACATCAGGAGCGACGCCGTCCGCACCCCGCTTCTCAAGGCACTCCAGGGCGCGGGAGTCTTCCGGCGCTTCAGGGAGACCGTCGCCCGATGGCCCGAGCTGGAGCAGCAATGGTTTACCCACCACGACGGCAAGCTGCGGGAAGAGGCCCTGCGCTGGCTCGAATCCATCGGGGTGGAGGTTTCACCCTAGGGGCTGTCTGCACCCCTGACAGGATGCACCCCCGGCGGGTATGCGACAAGGAGGCGCTCCGTGTGGTGAAAGGCTCCTTTTCTCGCTGAGGGGAGAACTGAACGAATCGAAAGGGAAGGACGTTTCGCGGGTCTCCGGGGAACGGAAAGCGGTAAAGGCCTCAGACAGCGGCCCTTCTGAATCGCATCGCCTTCATCCTCTTTTTGCGCGCCTCTCGCTGCTTCCGCCTCTCCTTCTCGGACGGCTTCTCATAGAAGCTCCTCTTCTTGATCTCCTTGAAAATGCCTTCCTTCTGAAGCTGACGCTTGAGTGTCTTCAGAGCTTTTTCTACGTCGTTGCCGACAACCTTTATATCCAAGTGGGTTATCTCCTCCCCTGTCTTCTGCCGCCTCCGCCGAAGCCGCTCCGTTCACGGGGCTGCTGGGGCTTCGCCTCTGCGACAGTCAGGGTCCTCTCCATGAAGGGTGCTCCGTGAAGGGCGTTGATCGCCTTCTGCGCATCCTCCTCGGTTACCATTTCCACAAATCCGAATCCCTTGGGCTGCCCTGTCATTGCGTCGGTGATCAGCTTTACCGACTCGACCTGTCCGTGGGCTGCAAAGAGGTTCCTGAGATCGTCTTCCGTTGCTCGAAAGGAGATATTGCCTACATATACCTTTTTCGCCATACCGTTCTCCTCCTTCTGGTGAAATAAAAAAACCCCAAAGACTTTAAAGTCTCTGAGGTTTCAGTAACTTTAAAAGTTACTTTTACTATAACACATATTCGTCCGTTTTGACACCCACCCGCCCCAACGAATCGCCCCGGGCAGAAAGAGAGCGTCCGCGCGTGCTTTCTGAAGGTACTTGGGTGTAGAATACCGGGACCGGCATGCATCGGAGTGCCCGGGCAGGACGGAACAAGGACGGAACAGCAGAGGTGCTTCGTGTCGGGAATCTTTTATCTCGTGGCAGGCGTCGTTGCGGGCGGGGCGGCGGCGTGGTATGCGGCAAGGGCGCTCCTGAAGGGAGAGCACGCCCGCCGGACCGCCGAGATCCACTCCGGGTATGCGGCCCGGATCGCGGAGAGCGAGGGCAGGACCAAGGGTGCCGAAGCGGTCGTGGGAGAGCTGCGGCTCCAGGTGCAGCAGAAGGAGTCGGAGCTGGACCGGGTGCGGGAAGGCCTGGATGCCGAGAGGCGCAAGGGGGTGGAGACCGCCACACGGCTTGAGGAGTCGCGGAAAAGGCTGGAGGATTCCTATAAGAGCCTCGAACAGCAAAAGGAGCTTGTCGAGGTGATGAGGAAGGAGATGACCGACACCTTCAGCGCCCTCTCCTCCGCTGCGCTGAAGAGCAGCAGCGAGGACTTTCTCCGGCTCGCTTCCGAGAGCCTCGGGAAGGTAGTGGCGGACACGAAGGGAAAGCTGGGCGAGCACCAGGCGGCCATGGACGGGACGATCAGGCCCCTCCAGGAATTGCTGAAACGCTACGAGCAGCAGATCCGGGAGATGGAGGCGAGCCGGCACCTGACTTTCGGAAGCCTGACCGAGCAGTTGCGGGCCCTCTCCGCCATGCAGGAAAAGCTCCAGCATGAAACCAGCAGCCTGGTGACCGTGCTCAGAAGACCCAGGACGAGCGGGTCCTGGGGGGAGCTGGGATTGCGGAGGGTCGCCGAGCTTGCGGGAATGACCGCCTATTGCGATTTCTACGAGCAGGAGTCGGTCTCCACGGACTCCGGACGGCTGCGGCCCGACCTTATAGTGCGGCTTCCCAACGGAAGGATCATCGTCATCGACGCCAAGGCTCCGGTGGACGCCTATCTGCAGGCCGCCTCCGCGGCGACCGAGGAGGAGAGGAAGAAGGCTTTCTCCCATTACGTAAGCAGCGTGCGGAGCCATATGAACCTCCTCAGCATGAAGTCTTACTGGGACCAGTTCACGCAGTCTCCGGAAATCGTGGTCATGTACCTTCCGGGCGAGTCCTTCTTCAGCGCCGCCGTCGAGCACGACCACAAGCTGATCGAGGACGGCAGCGTCAAGAAGGTGATCCTCGCCACCCCCACCACCCTCATCGCCCTGCTCAAGGCGATTGCCTACGGGTGGCAGCAGGAGCAGGTGACCCGGAACGCCCAGGAGATCTGCAAGCTGGGGAAGGACCTCTACGAGCGCTTTTGCGTGGTGCTGGAGCACTACTCGAAGACAGGGACCTCCCTCCGCAAGGCGGTAGAGTCCTATAATGAGGGGGTCCGGTCCATGGAGACGCGTCTGATCCCCTCCATCAGGAAGTTCAAAGACCTCGGCGTGTCGAGCGCCAAGGAAATCGAATCTCCCCCGGAGGTGGGGCAGACGCCCCGGAGCATGGGGCACCTTGCCCTGGAATTCGACAAGGAGTAGGAGGGAAATGAACAGGGACGATCAGATCGATCACGGGAAAAAGGTCCATATCGAGGACCTGAGGAAATCCGAGACCTGGAGAGTCTTCAGAATACAGGCGGAACTGGTGGAGGGGTTTGAAAACCTCTACAACCTGGGGCCCGCGGTAACGATCTTCGGCAGCGCACGCCTTGCCGAGGATTCCCTCTATTACCAGCAGGCGGTCAGGGTGGCGAAAATGCTTTCCAGCGCCGGCTTTTCGGTCATCACCGGGGGTGGTCCCGGGATCATGGAGGCCGCGAACAAGGGCGCGAAAAAGGGCAAGAGCACGTCGGTGGGGCTGAACATCCTGCTCCCCCACGAACAGATGTCCAACGGGTACCAGGACATCAGGCTCTCTTTCCGCTACTTCTTCGTGCGCAAGCTGATGTTCATCAAGTACGCCATGGCTTTTATCATTTTCCCCGGCGGCTTCGGCACCATGGATGAGCTCTTCGAGGCGCTGACCCTGGTGCAGACCGGCAAGATCGAGTCCTTTCCCATCATCCTTTTCGGGAAGTCGTACTGGCAGGGGCTCATCGACTGGATGAAGAGCACCCTGGTGATGCAGGGCACCATCAGCCGCGAGGATTTCTCTCTGTTTCAAATAGTGGATGATCCCGTGGAGGTATGCGAGCTGCTGAAGGAACACTACCGCGTCTTCGGCGGCCCCATCCCCCTCGGCACCTGCTCTGACCCTACTCCGCACCCCGAGGCGCTCGGCTAGGAGGAGGAAGAGAGGCGTCCCTGCCTGCACACCC
>JAXLZK010000014.1:22214-62306 GCA_046350935.1 Thermodesulfovibrionales bacterium | reverse complement strand
TTCAGCTTTTTGAGGGCCCGTCCTGAGTCGATGGCGTCCTCCGCCATCTCCCGTCCCGCACTGAGACTGTCGGTCCTCCCCGCAACCATGATGGCCGCCGCGGAGTTCAGCACCACGACATCCCGCTTCGGCCCGAACTCCCCGTTGAGGATGGAAAGGGTGATCCGGGCATTCTCGTCCCTGTCCCCACCCACCAGGTCGGTTTTGTCCACCCGTTTGAACCCGTAGTCCTCCGGGACGATGTAGGAGGTTTCGATCTGCCCGTCCTGCCAGCGTGAAACCCGCGTGCCGTCCGTCGTCGTGATCTCGTCGAGTCCGTCCTCTCCATGGACGACCATGGCGTCGACGGCCCCGAGGTTCCCCAGCACGGAGGCGAGGGTTTCCGTGAGCCTGTTGGTGAAGACCCCCAACACCTGCCGCTTTGCACGGGCAGGATTGGTCAGTGGGCCGAGGATATTGAACAATGTTCTGACCCCGATCTCGCGGCGCGGCCCGATGGCATACTTCATGGCGGGATGGAAAAGGGGCGCGAAGAGGAAGCCGAAATTCGTTTCGAACAGACACTTCTCCACTTTTTCGGGAGGCAGGTCCACCTTCACTCCGAGCGCCTCGAGCACATCGGTGCTCCCGGACCGGCTCGATACCGAGCGGTTCCCATGCTTTGCCACCGGCACTCCCGAAGCGGCGACTACAAGGGCGACGCAGGTCGAGATGTTGAAGGTGCCGGACATGTCCCCTCCGGTGCCGCAGGTGTCGATGACCCCTTCGGGAGAGTTGATCTTCACCGCCTTCTCCCGCATGATCCGGGCGGCCCCGGTGATCTCCTCCACCGTCTCCCCCTTGATGCGCAGGGCGGTGAGGAAAGCGCCGATCTGGGCGTCGGTGGCCTTGCCCTCCATGATCTCGGTCATGCACTCGGCCATCTCCGCTTCCGAGAGGCTCACATTCTGTATGATGAGATTGATCGCTTCCTTTATCATCGGCCCCCTCCCAGTGCGATGAAATTCCGCAAAAGGTCTTTTCCAGCAGTGGTGAGGATGGATTCAGGATGGAACTGCACCCCTTCCAGAACAACTTCCCTGTGGCGCACTCCCATGACGATCCCGTCTTCCGTCCATGCGCTGACCTCGAGGCAAGCCGGGAGCGTCTCCCTCCTGATCACCAGCGAATGGTACCGGGTGGCTTCAAAGGGATTGGGCAGGTCCCGAAAGAGGGTCTTCCCGTCATGGTGGATGAGGGAGGTCTTGCCGTGCATGAGGTACGGCGCCCTGACGACCTCGCCCCCGAAGGCCGCCCCGATGGATTGGTGCCCGAGACAGACCCCCAGCAGGGGGACTTTTCCGGCAAAGTGCCTGATGGCGGCGATGGAGATGCCCGCTTCGTTCGGCGTGCAGGGGCCGGGAGAGATGACGATCCTTTCCGGGTTCATCCCCTCGATCTCCTCAAGGGTTATCGTGTCGTTCCGGAAAACCCGGACATCCTCCCCCAGCTCTCCCAGATACTGAACGATGTTGTACGTAAAGGAGTCGTAATTATCTATCATCACCAGCATGCGTCATCCCTCATTTCGGCGGTTTTACAAAGAACTCCACCGCCTTCATCATGGCCATCGCCTTGTTGACGGTCTCCATGTATTCGTTCTCCGGCACGGAATCGGCCACAATGCCTGCACCGGCCTGTACATATATTGTACCATTCTTCACCAGCAGCGTCCTGATGGTGATGCAGGTGTCGGTGTTGCCCGAGTAGCTGAAATACCCCACCGCCCCGGCGTACGTCCCCCTCTTTGTCGGCTCCAGCTCCTCGATGATCTCCATGGCCCTCACCTTGGGGGCCCCCGAAACGGTCCCTGCGGGAAAGCACGCCCTGAAGACGTCGAAGGCGTCGAGGCCCCTCTTCAGCCGCGCCTCCACGTTCGAGACAAGGTGCATGACATGGCTGTACCTCTCCACCCGCATGAGGTCGGTGACCCGGACGGAGCCGGTCTCCGCCACTCTCCCCACGTCGTTCCTCCCGAGGTCTACCAGCATGATATGCTCCGCTACCTCCTTGGGGTCCTTTTTCAGGTCCTCTTCAAGCTCCCTGTCCTGTTCCTCCGTCTCGCCCCGCTTGCGCGTCCCTGCAATCGGCCTAAGGGTAATGACATCCCCTTCCAGCCTGACGAGGATCTCGGGAGAGGCGCCCACCAGCTGGGCCTCGCCGGTGTCCAGGTAATACATATAGGGAGACGGGTTCATGACCCGCAGGGCGCGGTAGACGTCGAAGGGGTTCGTGTCCGCCTGCGTCTCGAACCGCTGCGAGAGCACCGCCTGGACGATGTCCCCGGACATGACGTATTCCTTCGTCCTCTCCACCGCTTTCAGGAACTCCTCCTTCCTGAAGTTGGAGGAGAAGGCGTCGGACCGGGTTGCGATGGCGGACGGCCGGAGCAGCAGGTTGACGTTGTTCTCCCTCTGCTCGATGTCCTCTGTCTTCAGCATGCTCCTGTCTATGTTTCGCAGCGCCCCGATGATCCGGTCGATCCGCTTTCCTGCCTCTTCATACGCCTCGCGGAGGTCCCTTCCCTCGGTCTGGATATTGGCGACCACTTTTATCGTCTGCTTCAGATTATCGAAAATGAGGAGGGTGTCCGTGAGCATGAGGAAGACGTCGGGCATCGCGACAGCGGGCTTCCGCCTGTCCGGCACCCTCTCGAAGGACTTTACGACATCGTATCCGATATAGCCGACAAAGCCGCCCGAGAAGCGCGGCAATCCAGGAGTATCCACCGCTTTGAAGCGGGACAGGATCTCCTTTACCAGGGTGAGCGGATCGTCCACCTCGCGGACCGACACTCCCCCGCCGCTGCGTATTTCCGCCCTTTTCCCCTCGCAGATGAGGGTGAGCGCGGGGTCCACGCCGAGGAAGGAATAGCGCGCCCATTTCTCCCCGCCGCTGACGCTCTCGAGGAGGAAGGAGGGCCTCCTGTTCAACGTCAGGAAAGCGCTGACTGGCGTCTCCACATCGCCCAGGATCTCCTTGTAGACGGAAATGAGATTGCCCCGGGAGGCGAGCTTGTTGAATGCATCGAAGTCGGGTACCATGTCTCCTTTTTCCCCCTTGCCCGCCGTCGATGGGCGTAACGGGGTGCTTCCTCGTGCACGTAGAATGCGCTGTCGCAGGACAGGTGATCTCCTAGGATACCATACCACCCGGGCAATTTTCAGATTTTACCTTTAACAACAAGGGGGTAAATGGGGGGAATGACCGGATGCAGAAGAGGAGCCTCCTCGCGTGCCCTGTTCAGCACAGCCCTTATCGCTCAGTGCAAGATTCAGACCATGCAATTTCATTTGCTGGATTCAAAATGGTACAATTGGTTATGAATGAAAACCCTCCGTCGCCGGCAAGTGCGGACAGGAACAGCCTGAAATTTTCCATCCTCTACGAAATCGCCCTCACGGTGGGCAAGTCCCTCGATTTAAAGACCATTCTCGACGATGTCCTCAACAAGGTGATGCATTTCATGGGAGTGGATGGGGGCGTCATCTATGTGGTGAACGGGAAGACCCTCGAACTGGTCCCCGTCTCTTTTCAGAATCTTTCCAACAAGGTGGTCAAAGACCTCTCCGAGAACAAGGTAAAAGTCGGCGAATGCATGTGCGGCACCATTGCGCAATGCAATAGCGAGGTGATCATTTTCCGCAACGCCTCCGACGATCCGCGTTTTACCCGTGGGCTCCTGAGGAAGGAAGGCATGGATTTTTACGCGGGCCTGCCCTTGAAAGCAAAGGGGAAAGTAGTGGGCGTCCTCTGCATCATCACCCATACTCCCTATACGCCGGACCCGGAAATGCTGGACATCCTGCGCGCGGCGACGCTCCCCATCGGGCTCGCCATCGAGAATGCGCTCATCTTTGAAACCACACGGAAGGAAGCGGACGCCACCATGCGCTATTTCAATTTCGAGGGGATTGTATCGAGCAGCCCTTCCATGCTCGCCATCCTCGATCTCGTGAAAAAAATAGCCGACGTCTCTTCCAGCATCCTGATCTATGGGGAGAGCGGCACCGGCAAAGAGCTCATCGCCCGCTCGATTCATTTCAACAGCACCCGTCGGGAAAAGCCCTTCGTCACCATCAACTGCGCCGCACTGCCCGAGGGCCTGCTGGAATCGGAACTGTTCGGGTACCTGCGGGGAGCGTTTACCGGTGCGCTGAACGACAAGAAGGGGCTTTTCGAGGCGGCGGACGGCGGCACCCTCTTTCTCGATGAAGTGGAGGCGATGACGAAGAACCTGCAGGTAAAGCTCCTGCGGGTGCTGCAGGACGGGACCTTTTTAAAGGTGGGGGGCACGCAGCCCCTCACCGTTGACGTACGGATCATCGCGGCCACTAATGAAAAACTCGCGAATGCCGTCAGAGAGAAGATGTTCAGGGATGACCTTTACTATCGCCTTAATGTCATCAGAATCGAGCTTCCCCCCCTGCGGGAGAGGACGGAGGACATTCCCCTGCTGGTCTGGTACTTCATCAATAAATTCAATAAAAAAGTAGGCAAGAACATCCGAAAGATTTCCGACGGCGCGCTGGAGGCGCTGATGCTCTACCCGTGGCCGGGCAACATACGGGAGCTCGAAAATACCATCGAGAGGGCAGTGGTGATCGCGGGATCGCACGAGATACGCCGCGAGGACCTGCCCGAGGAAATATCCGATGCGCATTTCGACTATACGAAAGACTGGACATTGGAAAAAATGGAGAAGGAGCATATCATGAAGGTCCTTTTGCTTACCGGGGGCAATAAGACGAAGACGGCGAAACTGCTGGGGCTCGATACCTCTACGCTATGGAGAAAGCTGAAAACCTACCACAATCACAATGAGGCGTAATGGATTTTTGCAATCCGGGGCTCAAGCCCCTATTCTTTTGTTTTATTTGAATTTTATCTGGTTTTTCCTCTTCGCGCCCCCTCTTTCCTCCCATGCATTTTGCACTGTTTTCTCCTCCGAAGGAAGAAAAGTGCCCCTGTTTCCGGAGCTTTTTGCTCGCGCCTGAACGACTCACTGCTGCAAACTACTTGCAATATAATACTCTTTTAAAATGAAGAGGCCTCGGCTTTCAGAGTGGCAACAAAATTGCTATCCTTCTGTTTTATAAAAAAACGGGAGGTTACGCACATGGCAGTCATCAACGGTCTTGAAACGGAGAAGCTTCTGAATGTAGTCAACGCGGTGAAGCAGAACTGGGAAATCGGTAAAACAGTATGGAAAGCTACCACCTCATGGAAGGGCGGCTTTAAGGTGGAGACCTGTTCACGCGAATTTACTCTCCTCGCCGATGAACCCGAAATGCTCTGTGGAACCAACACTGCCGCCAACCCTGTCGAGATGGTCCTCCAGGCATACGGCGCCTGCCTCACTATCGGGTACGCCATGAATGCCGCTGTCCGGGGCATTAAGGTCAACGACATCAAAATCGATCTCGAAGGGGAGATCGACCTCCCGGGATTCCTCGGTCTCGAGCCGCCGGAAGCGCTTCATATGGATAAACTGCCCGGATTCAAGACGATCACCGCCACGATAAAGATCAAGGCGGATGCGAGCGAGCAGGCACTCAAGGACCTTCATGCGCATGTCTTCAGCACCTCTCCGGTAGGTCTTACCCTTTCCAGGCCGGTAAAGATGGAGAGCACGCTGGAAGTTTGTTAAGCAGGACCGGTCCCCTGTCCCTCTCTGCCGGATAAAGACCCGAAACAGGGGCCACTTTTTTACCTCTCATGCCTCCTCCCTTGAAGAGCGGAAGGCAGCGCTGCCTTCCGCTTCTTTTATCTTCTCAAGCAATGACCTCCACACCGCCGCATTGTTCCCTCGCGGGGAAACCGTGCGGCACGGCCCGAAGACCCTTCCACAAAACGACATTATTGTAGCAATAAGCGTATGGTGACTACAATTTTGCAGCAAACTACAATTGGCATTTTATTATATTTCAAATAGTTAAACTCTGGCACGGTTCTCGCTATGAAAGGAGGCATATTCCCATAAAAGGAGACTACGGAAAATGAAAGAATCGAGGGGCGCAGTTCTCATAGTTCTTTTACTGGCAGCATTCTTCTCTTCGAGCAGCATCGTTTTCGCCACGCCGTCAACTACCTACTGGACACCGATGACTCCCGATATACAGTCCTCCGGCGTCCTGCACCTGGGTATCGACAACTATTTCACCGTTTTCAAAAAGCAATCCGGCGGCAGCGGGTCTTTCCCCACGGATGTCGGCCTTACCATGGGAGTGCTTCCCTTCGAGAAGATCCAGATGGAAGTCGGCGTGGACCTGCTGGAGCCCAGCGATGATCCCCTCTTCTTCAACGCCAAGATCGGCAGCCCGGAAGGAGCGCTTTTCAGCGGGTCGCCCGCCCTGCAGGTGGGGATCTTCAATGTCGGGACAAAAAGGAACAGTACCGATCAGAACATTTTCTACGGGGTTATCGGGAAAACGATTCCCCTCCTGGGGCGTCTGTCCGTCGGACCCTATGTCGGGAACAGCAAGGTTTTGCTGGATAGTGAGGGCCACAAGGAGAACACAGGGTTCATGGTCGCGTTCGATCACGGCTTCCTGCCGGCAAAGGACAAGTCGGGTGATGAGTACAGCAAGATCGTACTCGCAGCGGATTATGCCTCGGGAAAGAATGCCATCGGAGGAGGAGGGATGGGTCTTTATTACTATTTCACGAAGAACATAAGCTTCCTTACCGGTCCGGTGTGGTTCAACAATCAAGCCATCAACGGCAGATGGAAATGGACTACGCAGATCGATATCAATATCGACCTGTTCAAGTAGCGGGCGAAAAATCCATGCTCCGCCGCGCCGGGATGCCTTCCGCAGAACAGCCCGTGTGCCGCCGGCACCGGAACGGAAACGGATCTGCCGCATCGGCAGACGGAACAAACAGAAAAGGAGATTGACATGAAAGCATTCGTTATCATCACCGTAACACTCTTCCTGATGAGCCTCACCGGGCTTGCGCTCGCTGAAGAGAAAGCACCGTACGCCCCTGCCGCTTCACCGGCAGGCACGGCGGCTCCATCGGCAGTGTCGGCCGCACCCGCTCCTGCGCCGCTGAAGATCGATACGGGGGACACCGCATGGATGCTCGTTGCCGCCGCGCTCGTCATGCTGATGACGATCCCGGGCCTGGCGCTCTTCTATGGGGGACTTTCCAAAAGGAAGGACTCCCTTAATACCATCGCCATGTCTTTCGTTACCTTCTGCATTGTAAGCATCTTGTGGGTTATCTACGGATACCCCTGCGCCTTTGGAGAGGACTTTGCAGGGATCATCGGGAAGCCGGCGAAGCTGTTCCTCTCGGGGGTGGGCGTGAACAGCATCTCCGATCTTGCGAAGACGATCCCCGAATATATATTTATCGTCTATCAGCTTACCTTCGCGGCCATCACCGTCGCCCTGGCGAGCGGAGCCTATATCGAGAGGATGAAGTTCTCCGCATGGGTGCTCTTTTCCCTCCTGTGGATGACTGTCGTCTATCTGCCCGTTGCCCACTGGGTATGGGGCGGCGGCTTTCTCGCAAAACTGGGGGCCCTCGATTTCGCGGGGGGAACCGTGGTCCATATCAACGCCGGTGTCGCCGCCCTCGTGGGTGCGCTCGTCCTGGGCAGGCGGCGTGAGAGATCGCTGATCCCCAACAATCTCACCCTGGTGGTGACCGGAGCAGGTCTCCTCTGGTTCGGGTGGTTCGGCTTCAACGCGGGCTCTGCCCTGGCGGCGAACGGGCTTGCAGGGGCAGCTTTCATCAATACCAATACTGCGGCGGCGGTGGCCGCCGTGGCCTGGATGGCGGTGGAGTGGGCGCATGCGAAGAAACCCACGGTCCTCGGGCTCGCCTCAGGGGCCGTAGCAGGCCTCGTCGCCATCACCCCGGCCGCCGGGTTCGTGAATGTCGGCGGCGCCCTCATTATCGGCGTAGCGGCGGGTATTGTATCCTTTCTCTCCGTGGCGGTGATGAAGCCGAAATTCGGTTATGACGACACCCTGGACGCCTTCGGTATCCATGGAGTGGCGGGGACCCTCGGGGCCCTCCTCACCGGCGTCTTTGCTGACCCCTCCATCAACGAGGCGGGGAAAGGGCTCCTGTACGGCAACCCGGGACAGCTCGTGACGCAGATCATCGCGAGTGTCGTTACCCTCGTGTATAGCGGTGCAGCGACTTTCGTCATTTTCATGGTCGTCAAAGCTATTGTGGGCGTTCGAGTCGATACGGAAGAGGAGATCACGGGTCTCGATGAGAGCCAGCACGGTGAAAAGGCGTACAATCTGTAACGGAAAGGGAGGGCGGACGGTTCGTCTGTCCGGCCGATATTACGAAAGCAAAGGGAGATACCATGAAAAAGATCGAGGCAATCATCAAACCCTTTAAATTGGACGAGGTAAAAGACGCGCTGAACGCCATCGGCATCCAGGGCATGACCGTAACGGAAGTAAAGGGCTTCGGAAGACAGAAGGGCCATGTGGAGCTCTACCGCGGGGCGGAGTATGACATCGCCTTCATTCCCAAGATGAAGATCGAAGTTGTCGTGGCTGAAAGCATGGTGGACAAAGCGGTGAGCACCATCGCGGAGAAGGCGAAGACCGGGAAGATCGGTGACGGGAAGATCTTCATCTCGGCCATCGAGGAGATCATCAGGATACGCACCGGGGAGAAGGGAGAAACAGCGATCTGACAGGAGCGGGGCATCTCTCCAGGGAATCCTACATTATTGTCGGAGCGACGGTAATGTAGGATTCCGCTACCCTGCTGTTTATCAAGGAACAATGGGCCGCCGCCGCATTTTTCCCGACGTTATTGTCTCCCTCTCCGGGAACTCCTAAATAAAAATCAGCTTTCTTTTCAATGCCTTGAGGTCTGGCATGTTTTTCGCTGAAATTCCTGCCCGGAATTCCATCCGAGGAGGAACGCACCATGAAACAGAAAGCGGCGATTCCTGCGCTGCTCACCGGTATACTTCTTATTCCCGTCTGCGGACACGCACAAACAGCCGGAAAGGTGGATGCGGGCGACACCGCCTTTGTGCTCGTCTCCGCAGCGCTTGTCATGCTCATGACCCCTGGCCTCGCGCTCTTCTACGGAGGCATGGTACGGTCGAAGAACGTCCTTGGCACCCTCATGCAGAGCTTCTTCGCCATTGCCCTCGTCAGCGTGCAGTGGGTACTCTACGGCTACAGTCTCTCTTTCGGCCCTGACCTCCACGGCATCATCGGAAGCCTCGACTGGGCGGGCCTGCGGGGGGTAGGCATGGAGCCGAATGCCGATTATGCGCCTACGGTACCCCACATCGCCTTCATGATCTACCATGCGATGTTCGCAGCGATCACACCGGCCCTGATCACCGGAGCGGTTGCGGAGCGGATGAAATTTTCGGCATTTCTCCTCTTCACCCTGCTCTGGTCCACCCTCGTCTACGATCCCGTGGCGCACTGGATGTGGGGTGCGGGAGGGTGGCTCAAGAACGGGGGAGCCCTGGACTTTGCGGGGGGGATCGTCGTGCATATCACCTCGGGCATTTCCGCACTGGCGGCAGCCCTGATCCTCGGGAGGAGAAAAGGATATATGCAGGAAGCCATCTACCCGCACAATCTGCCTATGACCGTGCTCGGCGCCGGCCTCCTCTGGTTCGGGTGGTTCGGCTTCAACGCGGGGAGCGCCCTTTCCGCGGGGGCGTTAAGCGCCATGGCCTTCGTGGTCACCCATATCTCTGCGGTGGGGGCTACGGTGATATGGGTAGTCATCGAATGGCTCCATCGCGGGAAGCCCACCATGTTCGGCGCCGCCACCGGCTCCGTCGCGGGGCTGGCGACCATCACTCCAGCATCCGGCTTCGTCGGACCGATGTCGGCACTGCTGGTGGGCCTGCTGGCGGGCGCGGCATGCTATCTCTCGCTGAACATGAAGAACCGCTTCGGATACGACGACTCCCTGGACGCTTTCGGAGTGCATGGGGTCGGGGGGATCATCGGGACCCTCTGCGTCGGGCTTTTTGCTCAGAAAGCGATCAACCCGGGAGGAGCGGACGGGCTGCTTTTCGGGAACCCGAAACTGCTCCTGTCGCAAGTCCTCGCCCTCGGAGTGGCAGCTGTTTACTCTTTCCTTGCCACCGGCATCCTTTTGAAGCTCATCGACAGCGTAGTGGGACTGAGGGTCGATCCCGAGGAGGAGTTGATGGGCCTCGATATCACCCAGCACGGCGAAAGCGGGTATTCTTCGTAGGCGGAGCACTGCCGCGCGGAGAGAGCGCACATCGGCCCTCTCCCCCTGCTATCCTCTTCCTCCCTGCGCGTCCAGGGCCTCGACAATGGTCTTGAGCAGGAAGAAGAGGTACAGCGCCTCCTCATCGGAGAGCTCCAGGGGCTCTTCAGATTCCGGAGCGTCGAGGATCATCTCCACCACGCAGCGCATGACATGCAGTTGCGAGGGGATTTCCACCTTTCCTACGGTTTCGGCAAAGCCGCCCCCGCCCCCCATCACGTCCTCCATGAGGGCGATATTGCGGTTATGAAGCTCTATCAGCTCTTCGGCCGTCACCCTTCCGAAGTCCTCCCCCTGCTGAAACATCTTATAGACGACGAATGCCATGAAGACGGCGAACTCGGCGGCAGCGGGGTCGATATCGTCCGTTGCGTGGACGAGAAAGGCGAGCAGGTCGGGCTGGTTTTTGCTCAGGGCGACCATCTCGCTGTTCCCCTGGGCCGGCTCCATCACCGCCACCTCCCTCCGGACTCTTTCCACCCTCTCTTCGGACACTATTTCCATGGCACCTTCCCTTATTTTATGGGTCTTTTTTACTCCGTACGACAGACACGGCCGTATACACATCCTAGCATATTCCCTCCTGCAAAAGAGAGGGAGGGGAGCGGGTCTGCCTATTTTTTAGGCGCCTCCTGCCTTTCTTTTAAGCAGATCGCCGTTTTATTTTAAAAATTTCCTCAACTTTTCAATGAAGCTTCTCCAGGCACACCTATTGCTATATACTTTACCTATGGCGGTGCTCATTTGTAAGAACATAAGCAACGAAGGTGCGGGGACTATCGAGGACTTTCTCTCAACAGAAGGGATCCCCTTCACCGTCACCGACCTTTCCCAGGGAGAGTCCCTCCCCGATATGCAGGGTTTCGATACCCTCCTGATGATGGGGGGTCCCATGAGCGTCAACGAGGACGACCTCTTCCCGTATATCAGGGTGGAGGAGACGCTTGTCCGCACCTTCATCGCCGCTGGCAGGAGGGTCCTCGGAGTCTGCCTCGGGGCGCAGATAATGGCGAAGGCGCTGGGAGCCCGGGTCTACAGAGGGAAGGAAAAGGAAATCGGCTGGTACGATATCGCGCTGACCGGGGACGGACTCCGGGACCCGCTGATGCGCGCGCTCGCCGTACACCCGCAGGCGGGAGACCTGTGGCAGCGCTTCAAGGTCTTTCACTGGCACGGGGAGACCTTCGATATACCGGAGGGCGCAGTGCATCTCGCCTCCTCAGTCCTCTTTCCCCACCAGGCGTTCCGGTACGGCAGAAACGCGTATGCCTTCCAGTTCCATATCGAAGTCAGGAAGGAGATGATACAGGACTGGCTGCAGAA
The DNA here is from genome assembly GCA_046350935.1 of Thermodesulfovibrionales bacterium. Taxonomy (GTDB): domain Bacteria; phylum Nitrospirota; class Thermodesulfovibrionia; order Thermodesulfovibrionales; family Dissulfurispiraceae; genus Nitrobium. The sequence goes on along the minus strand of JAXLZK010000014.1, from coordinate 50,687 downwards.
CATACCCGTTGATCGGGAAGAGATCGGGCGGGAGACGGAGAGACAGTTTGCGGTGTACCATGCAAGGGCTTTGGCATTCTACCGGCATTTCTTCAGCTCTCCCCTGTAGAGGGAAAGAAGAGAGCGCACCGACGAGCTTTTCTGCCTTCCGAACGCCGCGGACGGGAGACGCCGGACTACACAAGCGATGACAAGGAGGCACCTATGAAGAAGATAGAGGCGATCATCAAACCTTTCAAGCTCGACGAGGTCAAGGACGCTCTGAACGAGATCGGCATCCAGGGGATGACCGTGACAGAGGTAAAAGGGTTCGGCAGGCAGAAGGGACACACCGAGCTCTACCGGGGCGCGGAGTATGTCGTGGACTTTATTCCGAAGATCAAGATCGAGATCGTGACCTCCGATGCTCTCGCCCCGAAGGTGGTGGACACCATCGAGAAGTCGGCCAAGACGGGAAAGATCGGAGACGGCAAGATCTTTGTCTACCCCATCGAGGAGGTCATCAGGATACGGACCGGCGAGCAGGGTGAATCGGCGGTATAAGCCGCGCACGAGAGAACCAAGGAAGCAGCGGGAAAGACGCTCTTACCACTTTTTATAAGGAGGAAGTATGACACCGAAAGATGTAATCAAGATGGCACAAGAAAACAAGGCTGTCATGGCAAACTTTAAATTCCTTGATTTTCCAGGAATTTGGCAGCATTTTGCCGTCCCCATCGCCGAATTGTCGGAGGCGGTCTTTGAAGAGGGGCTCGGGTTCGATGGATCTTCCATCAGGGGGTGGCAGGCGATCAACACCTCCGACATGCTGATCATCCCCGACCCGACGACGGCGTTCATGGACCCTTTCATGGAATACCCGACCCTCAGCCTCATCTGCAATATCGTCGATCCCATCACCAAGGAATACTACACGCGGGACCCACGGTTCATCGCGCAGAAGGCGGAGGCGTATCTTAAATCCACCGGCATCGGCGACACCGCCTATTTCGGCCCCGAGGCGGAGTTCTTCATCTTCGACGATATCATGTTCGACCAGAACTCCCACAGCGGGTACTATTTCATCGATTCCGTCGAGGGCATCTGGAATTCCGGCCGCGACGAAAAGCCGAACCTCGGGTACAAGCCGAGGCACAAGGAGGGGTACTTTCCCGTGCCGCCCACCGACAGCCAGGTGAACCTCAGGACCGAGATGGTGATGGAGATGCTCAAGGTCGGCATCTACGTGGAGAGGGAGCACCATGAAGTGGCCACCGCAGGCCAGGCGGAGATCGACATGCGCTTCGACTCCCTGGTGAAGATGGCCGACAAGAACATGCTCTTCAAATACATCATCAAGAACGTGGCGAGGAGGCACGGCAAGACGGTCACCTTCATGCCCAAGCCCCTCTTCGGCGACAACGGCTCCGGGATGCATGTCCACCAGAGCATCTGGAAGAACGGCAAGCCCCTCTTTGCGGGCAACGGGTATGCGGGCCTAAGCGAGATGGCCCTGTACTACATCGGGGGCGTTCTGAAGCACGCGAAGTCCCTCGCGGCCCTTACCAACCCCACCACCAACTCCTACAAGAGGCTGACCCCCGGTTTCGAGGCGCCCGTCAACCTCGCCTACTCGGCCCGGAACAGGTCCGCCTCCATCAGGATACCGACCTACTCGGCAAGCCCGAAGGCGAAGAGGATCGAAGTCCGGTTCCCCGACCCGTCCTGCAACACGTACCTCGCCTTCGCCGCGATGATGATGGCGGGGCTGGACGGCATCGAGAACAAGATCCATCCGGGCGAGCCCCTCGACAAGGATATCTACGAGCTCGGCCCTGAGGAGCTGGCATCGGTCCCCACCATGCCGGGGAGCCTCGATGAGGCGATCAACAACCTCGAGGAGGATCACGAGTACCTTCTGAAGGGGAACGTCTTTACCCAGGACGCCATCGACACCTGGATCCACTACAAGAGGACCCGGGAGATCGACCCGCTGAGGCTGAGACCCCACCCGTACGAATTCTTCCTCTATTACGACATTTAACAAGCACTGCTGCCGAAGCAGACCGAAGCAGAAAAGAAGGGCGCGGAAACATCTTTCCGCGCCCTTCTTCATGAGCGGCGGCTCGCCGGCCGTCCGGACAGTTCCTCCCTGCGGCGCCACGGCACACCCGAGATTTCCCCGGCGCGCTCCCGCGTACTATCCCTCTATCGCCTTCGTCGTGGCTTCCAGCAGGGCGGTCTCATCGGACTTCCCCAGAAGCCTGTCCATGTCGAGGAGGATGATGAGGCGCTCTTCCAGCTTTGCGATTCCCTTGATGAACTCCGTGCTGATGTTCGACGCCATGGGCGGGGTTGGCTCCACCGTGCCCATGGGAATCCTGAGCACTTCGGACACCGAATCCACCACGAGCCCCATGGTGATACCCTGGATGTCCATGATCATGATCCGGGATTGCTCGTCGCTCTCCTTTTCCATGAGGCCGAACCGCTTCCTCAGGCTGACCACGGGGATCACCTTCCCCCTGAGGTTAATCACTCCCTCCACGTAATCGGGGGAGTTGGGCACCCGGGTGATCTCCTTCATCCTGTTGATCTCCTGCACCTTCAGAATATCGACCGCGTATTCCTCGTTGCCGAGATTGAAGGTCACCAACTGCAGGATGTCGCTCCCTGCGCCCGCCTTCTTCATCCCCTCGGAAGGGCTTGCCGCTACCAGTGCATTCATGGAACACCTCCGGAATAGTAACTCCTCCAACGAAAACGGAAATATTTTACAACTTTACCAGGGTGTATATGCAAACTATTTTCTACTGCGACCGGCTGCACAGCACAGGGCCTGTGTTGTCCCGGCAGGGGAGACCGGAGGACAAAGGCGGATTACAAGGAATTCCAGAAAGCGACCACCCGCGCTTTTCTCTCCTGCAGGAGGTCGAGGAAGGCGGCAGCACCCATTCCCCTGCTGTCGGAGAGCGTCTGAAGGGCTTTTCCACCTTCGCTCAATACGGTTTCGTTTCTCAGGCGAAGGACCGTTTCGATGCCGCGGTAAAAGAGGTAGGTGTCCCGGAGCAGCGCCGCCTCCGCATCCCCCAGGACTCCGTTGTTCTCGAGCCGCCTTATGGCAGCAAGGGTGCCCTGGACGAGGAGCTCCGGCCGGGAGCGGCACTCCCGGAGCTGAAGGGACTGCAGGGCGAACTCCAGCTCTTCCAGCCCCCCCGCCCCCAGCGTGATGTCGAACTCGCGCGGGGCGCCCCCCTCTTTCGACAACTCCTTCCGTATCCGCTCCCGCATTTTCCGCACTTCAGCCGGGGTAACCTCTCCGCCCCTCTTTCTCAGCACCTCGCTCCGCATCGCCATGAACAGTGCGGCAGTGGAGGCCTCCCCGGCCACAGGGCGGGCCTTCAGCAACGCCTGGATCTCCCAGGGCTGCGCATTCTCCCGGTAATAGGAGCCGATCCCCTTGAGGGAGCTCACGAGAGGCCCCTTGTTCCCTTCGGGCCGCAGCCGGGTGTCCACCCGGTAGGCGATCCCTTCCTTTGTATAGGACATGAAGGCCTTCAGCAGGCGTTCCGCCGTCCGCACATCGGCCTCCGAAGGGTCCTCTCGCGTGACGAAAACAATATCGAGGTCGGAGTTGAAGGTGATCTCCCTTCCCCCCAGCTTCCCGAACCCGATCACCGTAAGAGAGGAGGGAGAAGCGGGCCGCACCATGAGAGCAAGCACCGCCTCCGCCGTTTTGCTCAATGCCTTCACAAGGCGCTCCACCTCCAGCCTCCCGTCGAGGAACCTGACTCCGAGGCGTATCTCCTCAAGCCTCCTGAAAAGCCGGATGGCGGGGGCTTCCCCCTTTTTTTCAACAAGGTAGCCGAGCTCCTCCCCGAGGCTGCGCAGGGACTTCTCCCCTTTCTCCCCCTCCACCAGGGACTCGATATACTCGGGATTGCTCATGAGGATCTTCGACAGGTATTCGCTCTGGGAGAGGACAAACGTAAGAAGGGAGATGATCTCCCTGCGCCGGGAAATCGCGTCGAGGTAGTACTCCTTTGCGGAGAGTATTCCGGAAAAATCGACGAGATGGAGCAGGGAGAGATCGGGATTGGGACCCTTCAGCGCCTCTTCCACAAACGCGGGCATCACCTCTTCGAGGAGCCGCCTGCCCCGGATGGTCTGGAAAGACTGCATGTTGCTCCGGATCTTCATGAGGCAGTGCACCGCCTTGTGCGCATCCCGGACGCCCGCCTTTGCGAGCTCTTCCATAAGCAGATTCTCCACCGGGGTGTCCATATCCCAGTATTCGCTCCCCAGGAGGCGCGACCCGCCTTTCTCTCCATTGCTCTCCCGGATGAAAAGGAGCGAATCGTAGATTTCCCTCACCTTCCGCCTCCGGACATCCAGCTCTGCCAGGAAATCCGCCATTCCCCCGAAGCCCATTTTCTTCCCGAGGATATCGAGCTCCCGCTCCCCGGAGGGGAGGGAATGGACCTGAAGGTCGTTCACCTGCTGAAGCCGGTGTTCGAGGGTCCTCAGAAAGAAGTAGTTGTCCGCCAGGTGGCGGAGGTCCTCATGCCCGATGAACCCCTTCTGGACGAGCCGGTGCAGGGCCTTCAGAGTGCTCCGCTCCCGCAGCGCCGGCTCCTTGCCTCCGTAGATCAACTGGAACACCTGCAGGAAGAATTCTATTTCCCGTATCCCCCCGTATCCCCTTTTTATATCCCTGCTCTGGACACCCGGTCGTATCTGCTCCACCTGCCCCTTCATCCGCCGTATCTCCTCGATAGCCTGGAAGTCGAGGTATTTCCGGTACACGAAAGGCCGTATGCTGTCGAGGAAGTCCTTCCCCAGCGCAGCGTCCCCTGCCGCGGGACGGGCCCGGAGGGCCGCGGCCCTCTCCCATACCTGGCCCCACGACTCATAGTATTCCTCGTAGCCGGAAAGGGAAAGGGCCATACTCCCCCGCTGACCCTGGGGCCGCAGCCTGAGGTCCACCCGATAGGCAAAACCGTCCTCGGTGGGAGCGGAAAGAAAGCGGGTATATTCCTCAGCAAGCTTCACGTAATACTCGAATGCGGAGATCCTGTTCCGCACCACCCCCTGAAGGGTGGAGACTCCCGACGTTTCCCCTTCTTCCCGGTAGACGTACACGATGTCCACGTCGGAGCTGTAGTTCAGCTCCTGAGCCCCCAGCTTGCCGAGGGCGATAACGGCAAAGGAGCTGACTGCCGGGCTGCCGTACCGCTGCATGAGGAACCCCTCCACGAAGGGCAGCGACTCGCTGAGAATCACGTCGGCCAGGGTGCTCATCTCGAGCAGGATCTCCTGGAGGTCGGCCTTGCGAAGGATGTCGCGAAGGGTAATGTGCAGGAGCCTGTCCTTCCTGAAGCCGCGCACCGCCCGCATCCCTTCGGCCGGAGTGGCGCACTGCGCAAGGAGGTCCCGCAGCTCACTCCCGAGGGCGTCCGCATCGGGGGAGGTGTGCAGGTTCTCCAGCGCCCCGAAGAGCACGCCGGGATTCCTCACGGAATGGAGCACAAGGAACTGGCTGTGGGAGAAAAGCATCGCTACGGCGGCGCGGTGCTCCTCAAGCCGCGCGGAGTATCCGGGGTTTTCGGCGAGAAAGGTCTCGATGTTGTTGGCAGCCCTTTCAGGGTCGGGGACGCTATAGCTCATCGCCCGGCACAATGCGCCAGGGTATGCATGCAGACCGCGTTCGTATACACCCTAATCTCTCCAGAGCCTCGGATCGAGGGCGTCCCGCAGCCCCTCTCCCATGAGGTTGTAGCTCAGCACGGTGATGAGGATGGCGAGGCCGGGGAACAGGGACAGCCACCAGGCCACGGTGATGTTGTCCTTCCCGGAGGTGAGGATATTCCCCCAGCTCGGCTCCGGGGGCTGGACTCCCAGCCCGAGAAACGAGAGGCCCGATTCGGTGAGGATGGCGCCCGCGATCCCAAAGGTGGCCGCGACAAAAACGGGGGAGAGGGCGTTGGGGATGATATGCCGGAAGATGAGACGGAGATCGCCCGCGCCGATGGCCCGCGCCGCCGCGATGAAATCCCGCTCCTTGAGGGTCAGGAACTCCGCGCGCACCAGCCGCGCCACATCCATCCACCCGGTGATCCCGATCACGATCATGATGGTGGAGATGCTCGGCTCCACGATGGCGATCACGGCGAGGATGAGGAAAAAAGTGGGGAAAGCGAGCATGATATCGACGAACCGCATGAGCACCGCGTCGGTCTTACCGCCGTAATACCCGGCGAAAGCTCCCAGGACCGTCCCTATCGTAATGGCGATTCCCACCGCGATAAAGCCCACCCTGAGGGAAACGCGGCTCCCCCATATCATCCGGGAGAGGACATCCCTGCCCAGCTCGTCGGTACCGAAGGGATGGGCGGCAGTGGGAGAGGAGAGGACATTGTAGACATCGATCCGCGTGGGCTCATACGGTGCGACAAGGGGCGCCAGCACGGCGAGGGAGGCGAGGATGAGAATGATCACCAGACCCGCCACCGAGAGGGGGTTCTTCCTGAACCGGGTCCAGACAATCCGAATCACTTTACTCTGATCCTCGGGTCCACAAGCGCATAGGAAATATCGGCGATAAGATTTCCGATGAGGGTCAGCACCGCGCCGATGACCAGGATTCCCATGATGGTAGGATAGTCGCGGGACATGGTGGAGGCATAGAAGAGCTGTCCCATTCCCGGTATGGCGAAGATGGTCTCGAAAATGACCGCCCCCCCGATGAGGCCGGGCACCGCGAGGCCGAGGATGGTCACGATGGGCATGAGGGCATTGCGAAGGGCATGGGTGAGGATCACCGTGGATTCCTGGAGCCCTTTTGCCCTGGCCGTTCGTATATAGTCCTGACGGATGACCTCGAGCATGCTCGACCGGCTGTACCGGCTGAAGCCGGCGATGCCCCCGAAAGCGCTCAGCCCAATGGGGAGAACCAGGTGCTTTATCCAGTCGGCCACCCTGTCAAGCGGCCCCATGCCGGAAACGTCGATGCTCTGGATCCCCGAGATGGGGAGCAGCCCGAGGGCGACTCCGAAGACGATCATCAGGATCAGGGCGAGCCAGAAGGTGGGGGTCGAAAAGCCCACGAAAACGAAGATAGTGGTCAGCTTGTCGAAAAGGGAGTAGTGGCGGACCGCGGAAAGCACCCCGATGGGAAGGGCAATGAGCAGGATGAGCAGGAGGGAAAGGACATTGATCGTCAGGGTGACCGGAATCCGCTCCTTGATCTTGTCGATCACCTTTTTGCCGTCCACGAAAGACTTTCCGAAGTCGAGGCGCACGAACCGTCCGAGCCAGTCGAGGTACTGGATATGCAGGGGCTTGTCGAGGCCGTACAGTTTCTTCAGGTTCTCCCGCGCCTGGGCGGAGGTCTTCAGCGACATCTCGGTCTCCACCTCCACCGGCCCCCCGGGGGCGAGGTGAATCACCAGGAAGGTAATCAAGGTGATCCCGAAGGTGAGGGGGATCATCAGCAGCAGGCGCTTGAGGATATACAGGCCCATATAAATAAATTAATTGTATTGTTTCCGGAATGTCAAATAAGGGGGATGATGAAAAGTGACGACATATACATAGGGAAGGGGGAGTCAGTGCTCTCCTGATACCCCCTTCCTCTCTCCTCCTGCATACTTCTTCCACACGCACTCTTGTGGGGAGAAAGAGGGAAGGTCCCTTGTCTTCTGCCGTCATCCCGGCAGATCCTCTGAGCCGGGGTGACGGATTCTGAAACGGAGTGTGTATGGGGGCAGGGGGGATCCTCTTTCTGCAGGGAGCGTCTGGAATAGCAGCAGGGGGCAGGTAACGCCCTGCCCCCACGTATGCTTGAAGAGAAAACGGGTGATTATCACGATGAGATACTCCCCTGAGACCACGGAGGAATTCGCTCGCAAAGAAAGAGGGTACCCCCTCGCCTATGCCCGAGGATGCCTACGCTGAATCGCTCTCTTCTGTCTCCCTTCCTCTACCAGCCGAACCTCAGATCGGACCGGGCAAACTCGTTATTGAACCAGAAGCCGTCCACGTCCTTGATGCTCACCGCGATACCCGCCCTTCTGAAGAACCTGTCCCAGCCGATCCGGTGAATCCACTCCTTTATTCTTTCATCGGGCTGTGCGTCCTTTCCCCACGCATCCATGATCTGCCGCACCGCATGCACCGCCTCTTCCCATCGGGGAGGATTGTTCGGGAGATAGGGTATCACAATCCTGCCGAGGTCAGGGCCGCTTCCGGTATTCGACGCCTTCCCGCCGACCGACACGGCGAACCCGTCGAGCTTCGGGTCTCCGGTGAGGATGGCCTCGCAATGCATCGTGCAGGCCCCGCAATGGATGCACTTCTCCGCGTTGATGGTGACGCTCTCCTTGCCCTTCGGCTTGATTGCTCCCGTGGGGCAGCTGTGGATGACCGTAGGCTGCTCGCAGATCCGTATCTTGTCTTCAAGCACGATAGGGATATCCCGGTGGACTCCGATGATCCCTATATCGGCCATGAGGGCCTCTTCGATGTTCGCGCAGCCGCCGATATTAATCTTCAGCCAGGAAGGCAGCCTCTGGTTCTTGAACTCGTCGAAAAGTGCGTCGCCGAGGGCCTTCGCGATCCCCGGAGAGTCCGTTGCCGGGAGGTTGCAGTGTATCCAGCCCGGACACGCCATGATATTGTGCAGCGAGTTTTTTGTGCCCCCCACCGGGAACCCGAGGGCCTCGACCTTTTCGATGAGCTCATCTATTTTCCCGTGATTCACATCAACAAACTCGAAAGAGTTTCGCAGCGTAATCCTGAAAAAGCCCCCCGAATAGGCATCCGCGAGATCGCACAATTCGAGCATCGAGGCGACGCTTATCCGCGAAGGGGGCATCGCCGTCCTCACCGTATAGCAGATCTCCCCCGACGTGGCGATGCGTTTGATGACTCCCGGCCGCACCACCTCGTGGGTGTCCCACTGTCCATAATTCCTGAGCACCACCGGAGGCAGGTTCTCCTCCACCGGCGGTACTCCCACTCCCCCGACCTGTATCTTACTCATGGGTGCCTCCTTGCTCGCCCTCAACGCCCCAGTGATAAAAGGTGTTCCTCCGCGGTGACGAGAAATGCATTGTCGTGACCTCGACACCGCACCACTCGAGGAACTTGTCGAATCCGACCCTCTGCATCAGGTCTCCCACCCTCTCCTTCTTCTTCCCGTGATCGTCGTACACCGCGCAGATTTTATCGTAGGCGGCCACAAGCTCCTTGTAGTCGGGGGCCTCCGCCTTGATAAAGGGGAACACGACCTTTCCTTTTTTGGGTCCGTATTTTCCCTTCATGTTCCCGCCCACCGTGACGGCTACGCCCCGGTCGTCTCCCGGTTTTATGGCCGGCACCCGGTTTATGCAATACATGCAGCGTATGCATCTCTCGCCGTCGATGACAAGCCTCTCTCCCTCCCACTGCATCGCGTCCGTCGGGCAGGCAGCGCAGACCCGTCCGATAGCCCCTCCCTTCTCCACCCATTCCGAAAGTCTCTTGTCGTCAACTTTCGGCAGGTCCCTGAAGACCCCGATTATTCCTATGTCTCCATGGAGGAGAGCCTTTCCGCAGTCATTGGGGCACCCTGCCATTTTGGTCTTGATCTTGAAGGGGAACCGCGGATACTGGATGTCGTCTATGTAGTGTTTGGTCATGAAGTGCTTCAGGCGCGGGGCATCGACGGTCGCATACTCGCAGAGCGCAGGCCCCATACAGTCGGGGATATTCCGTATGGCATCCCCTGCGGAGCCCACATCGTAGCCCATGGCGTTGAGCTCCGCGGTGACCGCCTTCATCTGCTGGTCATTCATTATCCCGCAGATTTCTATATTCGAGTTCGTCGTAAGGACATGGAGAGAGGCATCGCCGTATGTCTCGGTAAGCGCGCAGATCTTTCTGAAAGCTTGCGTGTTGTAAAAATTTCCCGGGTTTCCGAGCACTCTGATCAGGTTCGAGTGGCTGACGATATCGGGCCTTCTCGACTTTCTCGCAATCGCCCCGGAACCCAACCCCGGCACCGAAGACATGCCCCCGTGCCCCCACTGCGTGGAGCACTGCCTGATGCCCTCTTCATACATCATGACGGGATAGCGGGTCCTCTTCAGCTCTTTTGCATGACTCGGCCAGGGACCCTTGCAGAGTTCGTCCATGTACGGGGTCCCGGGGGCCGCGCCTTTCTGCTCCGGCTCTCCGCCTGATACCACTTCAGAGTCTTTCTCAGACATAATTCCCTCCTCCTTTCTAGGATACCTTACCCGTACTTTATCGTCCTGACAGGAGAGAGGACTATGACTTTTATCACGTTTCAACGGCCTTTGGCTTCAGGCGTGCAAGCTGTATGCGGACGGGAGCTTACCGCACCCCCTGCAGCGTGAAATCGATTCGTAGTGATCTCTATTGATATAATTGTCCGCCAATCGGCCCGGCTTGCCTTACTTTTCGGAAATAAGATACTATGAAACATGAAAAACTGCGAAGCTCTCACCTTGATTCCCTACTTCAGAGGGTTAAAGGAGGAGATCGTCTGCTCGATCCTCGACTACTCACATGACAGAAGGCTTCTCAAAGGGGAGCGTCTCTTTACGTCCTGCGATACATGCACGAGCCTTTATATTATTAAGGGAGGACTGGTAGAGATATCCCAGATAGGAGAGGACGGGAAGAAGATCGTCCTTCACCATGCGGGTCAGGGGGCCTTCCTCGGAGATACCATCCTTTTCAATGAGGGGAAATATGAGGCCAATGCGTATGCACTCAAGGATTCGGAGCTCCTCTCGATAGAAAAAAAGGGATTTGAAAGCCTCATCTATACCTACCCGGAGATAGGCATCAGGATGCTCGGCGACTTCGGCACGAGGATAAAGAGACTCAAGGCTTTTGCGGCGGAGATCGCCCTCAGGGATGTGCGGGAGAGGATAATAAAGCTTCTCCTTGAGCTGGTCCGTGACGGAAACAGTACCGGCAAGCCTATTGTCCTTACCAATGTCCCCACCCAGGACGAGATGGCCTTCAGGATCGGAACGGTCAGGGAGGTCCTTTGCAGGGAACTCCACAAGCTCGAAAAGATAAATCTGGTGAAGGTGAAGAGAGGAGAGGTCATCATCTTCGATATAAAGAAGCTCAGTGCCCTCCTGCCCCAGGAGGAAAGGCAGAATCTTTTTCCCATTATCCTCCCGGAAAAACACTCTCTCGGCTGCCCCTGATACGGGCCGCAGTCTTTCAGGTCATCTGTCCGGGGTCGGGAGAAGATCCGACTGCCCGGCGGTTCACTTCCCGTAGTATCCCCTCATCTCCTCCGTATAGCGCCCGTCCCTGTCATACAGGAACAGGGGCGGCTCCGTCGTCAGCCCCGCCCTTGCCCCCTTTACCGCCTCGATCAGCGCCATCTTCGCTTCGGTGGACGCGCTGGAATGCACAAAACGCAGGCGCTTCGGTTCCAGCCCGTGGGAGCTCATCACCCGTACGGCATCGGCCAGTCTCTCGGGCAGGTAGATCATGCAGAACCGTCCGCGGGGCTTCAGCATCAGCGCCACGGCGCTTACCAGATCTTCCAGGGGAAGCATGATTTCGTGCCGTGCAACGGCCCTCTCCTCTCCGTTGCTGAGCTTGCCTGTCCTGGGTTTCCGGAAGGGAGGATTCGAGACGACAAGATCGAAGGAGCTCATCAGCCCCCCGAAATCGCTGCTTCCCGTTCCTTTGCCGCCCGATGCCCGCAGGCCCGCCTGGGACTGCATACTGTAGATTTCCCGTATCCGGCCCCGTATTTCCTTCACGTCGGCATGGAGGACCTGCGCCCTGTCCTCCACCCCGTTCATGATGCAGTTCCTCTCCGCAAGCCGGGCGAGGTTCTCCTGCACTTCGATAAAAACAATCTTCGCCGCCGGGTATTTCCGTGCCAGGAGCAGACCGATGATACCGGACCCTGCTCCAATATCAGCGATGCTCTTCACCCTCTGCAGGCCGACAAAGGAATAGAGAAGGAGGGCGTCCACCGAGAACCGGTAGCCGTCCTTTCTCTGGTATACCCGGACATCTCTCAAACCGTCAAGGCTGAAGACCTCCCGGTCCATGGCCTGCGGCGTGTCGCTCATCAAAATCCCCTGCTTCCCTCCGCCATCAGCAATCACTTCTGAACTATGAGCTTCCTTCGATCAGCCGGATCAGCTCGTCCAGCAGCTCGTCCTCCCTTACCGTCTTTACCACTTCGCCCTTCCTGAAGACGAGGCCGATGCCCTTGCCTCCCGCAATGCCGAAGTCCGCCTCCCGCGCCTCGCCGGGACCGTTCACCACGCAGCCCATCACCGCAACGCTGATGGGCTTGTCTACTCCCTTGAGAATGGCCTCCACCTTCTGCGCCAGGGGCCTCAGCTCGATCTGGCACCTCCCGCAGGTGGGGCAGGAAATGATTTCCGCCCCCCGCCTCCTGAGCCCGAGAGACTGCAGTATCTCATAGGCGACCCGCACCTCCTCTTCGGGCTCCGCGGTGAGGGAAACCCGCACCGTATCCCCGATTCCTTCGGCCAGGAGAATCCCGAGCCCCACCGAACTCTTGATCATTCCGGTGAAGGGAGGACCCGCCTCGGAGATGCCGATATGCAGGGGGTAGTCGTACTTTTCCGAAAAAAGGCGGTACGCTTCGACGGTCCTTAGTACATTGGAAGCCTTCAGGGACACTTTAATATACGGAAAGTTCATCTCTTCGAGGATCCTGATGTGCCCCTCCGCGCTCTCCACAAGGGCCTCGGGAGAGGGGTGCCCGTACTTCTCCAGCAGCTCCTTCTCCAGGGAGCCCGCATTGACCCCTATCCGTATGGGGATTCCCCTTTCCCGGGCTGCAAGGACCACCTCCCGGATCTTCCACTCCGCCCCGATATTGCCGGGATTGAGCCGCAGTCCGTCCACGCCCTGCCGTACAGACTCCAGGGCCAGCCTCCAATCGAAATGGATATCTGCGATAAGGGGAATGCCCGATTCACGCCGGATGGGACCGAGCGCCCGGGCAGCGTCCATGTCCGGCACGGCAAGGCGCAGGATCTCGCAGCCTGCGGACTCCAGGGCGCGGATCTGGAGCACCGTGGCCTGCACGTCCCGCGTATCGGTCTTCGTCATGGACTGCACCGAAACAGGGCTGCACCCGCCGATGGAAACCGGCCCCACCTTGATCTGTCTTGTGTTCTTTCGGGTAATCATGCGGCTGCCTACTGCTCCTCAGGATCGGCCGCCGGCAGGGCAAGGGTCTCCTCTGCCTCTCCGCCCGAAGCCGCCCTCTGCTCCCGTATCCGCCGGATCGCGGCGCTATGCTCCGCGAGGGTCCTCGAAAAGTAATGAGTGCCGTTTCCACGGGATACGAAGTACAGATACGACACCTCGGCAGGGTACAACGCGGCGAGAATGGATTTTTTCCCCGGCGAGGCGATGGGCCCCGGAGGAAGACCCTTGATGGTATAGGTATTGTACTCCGTCTTCTTCCTGAGGTCCTGCGGCGTTATTCTCTCCCGGGAGCTCTTGACGCCGTAAATCGCGGTGGGGTCGGCCTGCAGGGGCATTCCCAGCCGGATCCGGTTATGGTAGACGGCAGAGATCACCGGCCTCTCGCTGTCCGCCACCGCCTCTTTCTCGATGATGGAGGCGAGGGTCAGCACTCCGTTTTCGCTCCAGCCCAGGGTCCGGGCACGCTCCTGAAGCCTGCTGTCGAACGCCTCGCGCAGGGTCCGCACCATCACCCGCAGCACAGCCCTCGGGGGGACCCCCTTGGGGATTTTGTAGGTCTGCGGAAAGAGGTACCCTTCGAGACTGGGCCCTTGAACGTCCAGCTCCCTGAGGAGATCGGGATCCCGCGCAAGCCGGCCGAACTCCTCAACCGAGGAGATCCTGTAGGCGGCGAGCCTGGCGCCGATCTCCGGAAGGCTGTCCCCTTCGAGGACCGTCACCTCGAACTCGATGATCCTTCCGTCCCGCAGCCGCTTATACACCTGGTACGGGGTCATCCTCCCGAAAAACGAGTAGTATCCGGCCCGCACCTTCTTATCAAACCCCGTCAGCTTGCCGAGAAGGACGAAGAGATTCCTGTCCCTGATAAGGTTGTTCCGGGCGAGAAGGGACAGGGCCTGGCGGTATGTCGCCCCTTCGGGGATCTGCACTTCCACCTGCCTGCCGCTCCAGTCGGTGGGAACGAAAAGCTGAAGTCCCACATAGGCGATAAAGAGGGAGGCGATGGAAAGGACTATTATTTTCAGATTGCTCTTCATGGGATTCAGGCTGTCATGGAGCAGCAGGCTGTTTTTTTAATGATACCAGATAGGGAGCGCACACTACAATTTCACCTTACCGATACAAAAGGGGCGATCCATTTCCGGACCGCCCCTTTTCAGCGTATACGCACCAGAGAGTTTCGGTTCTAGTACATGCCTTCCATGCCTCCGCCGGGCATGGGGGGCATCTTCTTCTCCTCTTCCGGCAGCTCGGTGATCATCACCTCGGTGGTGAGCATCAGGCCCGATACGGAAGAAGCGTTCTGGAGCGCGGAGCGGGTCACCTTCGTGGGATCGATGATCCCCGTCTTCAGCATGTCGGTGTACTCCTCCCGGTAGGCGTCGTATCCGTAGTTGACGTCCTTGGACGCCTTCACCTTCTCTACGATGATGGCGCTCTCGATCCCCGCGTTCTGGATGATCTGCTTGATCGGCTCTTCAAGGGCCTTCTTCACGATGCCCACTCCGAGCTGCTGGTCGTGATGGTCGAGCTTCATCTTGTCGAGGGCCTTGATGCACCGCAGGAGCGCAACGCCTCCGCCCGGAACAATGCCTTCCTCGACAGCCGCCCTCGTGGCGTGCAGGGCGTCCTCCACTCTGGCCTTCTTCTCCTTCATCTCCGCCTCGGTCGCTGCGCCCACATTGATGACCGCGACGCCGCCCACGAGCTTAGCGAGCCTCTCCTGGAGCTTCTCCCTGTCGTAGTCGGAGGTGGTTTCATCGACCTGGTTCTTGATCTGCTTCACCCGGCCCTGGATCGCCACATGGTCACCCGCACCTTCGACAATCGTCGTGTTCTCCTTGTCGATGGTGATCTTCCGCGCACGGCCGAGGTCGTTGAGCTTTATATTTTCGAGTTTCAGGCCGAGGTCCTCGGAGATGACGGTCCCGCCGGTGAGGATCGAAATGTCCTCGAGCATCGCCTTCCTCCTGTCGCCGAAGCCGGGGGCCTTCACCGCCGCGATCTGGAGGGTGCCCCGCAGCTTGTTCACCACCAGGGTGGCGAGGGCCTCGCCTTCCACGTCCTCGGCAATGATCAGGAGGGGTTTTCCCATCTTGGCCACCTGCTCCAGGAGGGGGAGGAGGTCCTTCATGCTCGATACCTTCTTGTCGTACAGGAGCACGAAAGCGTTGTCGAGCGTGCACTCCATTCTGTCGGGATCGGTGATGAAATAGGGGGAGATGTAGCCCCTGTCGAACTGCATGCCCTCGACCACATCCAGTGTGGTTGCCATTCCCTTGGCCTCTTCCACCGTGATGACGCCGTCCTTGCCCACCTTGTCCATGGCATCGGCGATGAGCTCCCCGATGGTGGCGTCGTTGTTCGCGGAGATGGTGCCCACCTGGGCGATCTCCTTCTTCTCCGCCACCGGCCTGCTCATGCTCTTCAGCTCCTCGACGATCACTTCCACCGCCTTGTCGATGCCCCTCTTGAGGTCGATGGCGTTGGCGCCGGCGGTCACATGCTTCATGCCCTCCTTGTAGATAGCATAGGCAAGGACCGTAGCCGTGGTGGTGCCGTCTCCCGCCACATCGGAGGTCTTTGAGGCCACCTCGCGCAGGAGCTGTGCGCCCATATTCTCGTACGGCTCCTTGAGCTCGATCTCTTTTGCGACCGTAACGCCGTCCTTGGTAATGTTGGGAGCACCGAACTTCCTGTCGATGATCACGTTCCTTCCCCTCGGTCCGAGGGTCGCCTTCACCGCATCCGTAAGGAGAGTAATCCCCCGCAACATCGACTGTCTCGCCGCTTCGTCAAACATCAACTGTTTCGCTGCCATATTCGTTCTTCCTCCTTTCCTTATGCAATGATTCCCAAAAGATCTTCTTCTTTCACAATGAGATACTCCGTATTGTCGATCTTGATCTTCGAGCCGGAGTATTTGTCAAAAAGTACCGTATCCCCTGCCTTTACCTCC
Source organism: Thermodesulfovibrionales bacterium (assembly GCA_046350935.1). Lineage (GTDB taxonomy): Bacteria > Nitrospirota > Thermodesulfovibrionia > Thermodesulfovibrionales > Dissulfurispiraceae > Nitrobium. The sequence goes on along the minus strand of JAXLZK010000014.1, from coordinate 34,513 downwards.
TGCACTTCCGAGCCCACCGCGTCGACAATGCCCTTCTGGGGCTTCTCCTTCGCCACGTCGGGAACGTAAATCCCTCCCGCCGTCTTTTCCAGCTCCTCATCCGAGTACTTCACCACTACCCTGTCCTTGAGCGGTTTGATCTTCATCGCTTTCCTCCTTGTTGAATAGTAATCTCCAGCTCTCCGCCGTTTTCCGGCTCCTGGCTGAGTGGTTGCCTGAAAAACTTATTAGCACTCACTGCTGATGAGTGCTAATATACCGTGAAACCGATATCCTAATCAAGGGCTTCCCGGGAGGAATATAGAAGATTATTGCTGGTTATCTGATGTTTTTATCAATTTTTGCAGTTTTTTAATGAAATTGCAACATACCTGCTTTTCCGCTCACTTTTCGCTCCGTCCGCCCCGCACGAGGCCGTTGCACCGGCATACCCGCTGGGTGAAGGGTCTCCTTCTCCCCTGCTACCCTCTGAGCTTTTTCCGCGCAGGCATCCACAGCTTGATCGTAAGCACCCCTGCCAGGAAGCCGCCCAGATGGGCAAACCATGCCACGCCGCCCTGCTGCGCTGACTTGGTGGCGAGCCCGCTGACAAGCTGGATCACCACCCAGAAGAGGATGACCACCACCGCGGGGATTCTGACAACCTGCCAGAAAAAGCCGAAAATAACGAGGGTATGGACCCGCGCACGGGGGAAGAGGAGGAGGTACGCGCCTAAAATTCCCGAGATGGCGCCGCTCGCCCCGATCATGGGGATGACGGAGCCGGCGTTGGTCGCGGCATGGGAGTAGGCGGCGGCAGCGCCCGAGAAGAGGTAAAAAAGCAGGAACTTGAGATGTCCCAGGGAGTCCTCGATATTGTCGCCGAAAATCCAGAGATAGAGCATATTTCCGGCGACATGGAGGATCCCCCCGTGGAGGAACATGGAAGTAAGGATACTCACGGCAGGAGAAACGGGCTGCGGATGCACGCTCCCGAAGGACATCAGGTTGGAAGGGATCGCGCCGTAGAAAAGGGCGATCTCATCGGCGCCCTGCGGCGACAGAAGCTCCCAGAGGAAGACGAGGACATTCAGCAGGATCAGTCCGACGGTGACGAAAGGAGTGGTCGAGGTGGGATTGTCGTCCTTAAACGGGAACATCGCGCACCACCCTGTGCACTGTTTCGCTCAGCTCCTTCGCCGTATACGGCTTGAGAATAACGTCCCGGAAGCCATGCTCCCGGTACTGCGCCATAACGGGATCGTGGGAATATCCGCTCGAGACGATCGCCTTCACGTGCGGATCGATCGCGCGAAGCTTCTGTATGGCCTCCTTTCCCCCCATGGCCCCGGGGATAGTCAGATCCATGATCACCACATCGAAGGGACTCCCCTCAGCCTGCGCATTCCGGTACAAATCGATGGCTGCCGCACCCTCCCCGGCCGCCTCCACCATGTATCCCATGCTCTGCAGGATGGAGCAGGCAACCTCCCGGATCGCCTCCTCGTCGTCCATCACCAGGATCTTTCCCTGCCGCAGCGCGGTGCCCTCACCCCCGCTCTTCGGGGAAGAAACGTCGACAGCGGGGGCGGGGAGATGAAGATGGAAGGTCGCGCCCCTGCCCGGCTCGGACTCCACGGTAATGGCGCCGCGATGTCTCTTTATGATCGAATAGCAGACGGCGAGGCCCAGCCCGCTTCCGTGCTGCTTCGTGGTGAAGTAGGGGTCGAAGATGCCCTGGAGATGCTCCGCCGGGATGCCGTGCCCCTGGTCGCTGACAGACAGCTTCACATATTTCCCCTCGCCGGACACCGGAACGGCAGGCGCGCCGGAAGGAAGATTTTCGGCGGCAACCGTTATGGTGCCGCCTTCGGGCATCGCCTCGACCGCGTTGATGAGCAGGTTATGGACGACCTGACTCATCTGCTCTGCATCGATCTCCACGGGCCAGAGGTCGTCGGGGATGGAGAACCGGTAGCGGACGTTGGACCCCACCAGGGCGAAACGCACCAATTCCTTGATCAGCTCGGCGATGGATGCAGTCCTCATGACCGGGGCTCCCCCCCGCGAGAAGGTGAGCAGCTTGCCGGTCAGCTCCTTCGCCCTCAGGCAGGCGCTTTCCGCGTCGGCAAGCCTTTTCCCTACTTCGGAGTCTCCGCTCCCGCTGAGCAGCGCAAGGGAAATGTTCCCCATGACGGCGGTAAGAATGTTGTTGAAGTCGTGCGCGATCCCCCCGGCGAGGACCCCGAGGGAGTCGAGCTTTCGCGCCCTGAGCAGCTCCTCTTCCACGCGTTTACGTTCGGTGATGTCGCGGGAGACTCCCATCACCCCCACTGTTGCGTTCTCCGCATTATGGAGGACGGAGGCGGAAAGAAAGCTCGGGAAAGCTTCGCCGTTTTTTCGCCGGTTGAGGACTTCCCGGATGCACCTGCCGTTCCTCATGACGGAATGGTGCAGCTCCTTTCCCGTATCCGGGTCGACATAGAGGACATCCACATGCTTTCCGAGAATTTCCTCCCGCGTATACCCGAAGGCCTCGCAGGCGGCGCGGTTGAATTCCGTAACGGCGCGGTCGTTGTCCACTGCGATGATCATATCGAGAGAGCTTTCGATGATATTGCGGGCATATTCCTGCGAGGCCCGCAGCGCCTCCTCCGCCTGTTTCCGGACGGTGACGTCCTCGATAATCCAGATGATGCCCTTCGAGAGATCGGAGGAGTCGAGGGCCTGCCCGAAGAGGCTGCACCAAAAAAGGGACCGGTCCTTCCTCCGCAGAAGCACTTCTCCGGCATAGTGCTCCCCGGTGGAAAGGCGGCTCTGGATTTCGCGCCCGTGCCGCTCGAAATCCTCCCGGGAAGGATACAGGAGTTCCGTGCTCCGCCCGATTACCTCTCCCCTGGAGTAGCCGAAGATCTCTTCACACTTCCGGTTGCCCCTCTCCACGATCCTGTTCCGGGCAAACGCAATGCCCACCAGGGCGTTTTCGAGGATGATTTCGTGCTCCTCCAGGGTCTCCCTGAGCTTTTCCTCCATAGCCCTGCGCCGGGTGATGTCATGGTAGACGCACTGGATGATGCGCTTGCCCTCGTACTCCATGACCGTGGCGCTCAGCTCCACCGGGATCACCTGCCCCAGGCAGTTGCAGACAAACAGGGACTCGGAATAAGCCCGGTCCTGCCCCGCATGGTCGAGATAGATCTTCCGGCATCTCTCCCGGTCGCCTTCGGGGTGAAGCTGCAGGAGGTCCGTTCCGATCAGCTCCTCTGTCGTTCTGCCGCACAACTGGCCGGCTTTTGTGTTGGCATTCAGGATGATTCCCGTCTCCGCTTCCGCCACGACGATGGCGTCATTTGCCGTCTCGATGAGAAGGTGGAACCGTCTCTCGGATTCCTGGTGGAGGCGGGAAGAGCGCTCGATGGAGGAGAGCCCCCTTTTCAAGAGGGCGTAGAGCAGCAAGGCCGTCACGGAAACGAAGGACAATCCCTTGAGGATCTGGAGGGAGGTGATGGCAACGGAGCTTTTCAGCAGCACGGCAAGGAGGGCGTCGGAAAAGAGGATCCACACACCCCCTGCAAGCACGTAAATGACCGTGATCTTGAGCGGGGTGAGATGTCCGATACCGTTGCCTCTTACTTTTCTTTTCATCGTATTCTTTTCATCGTACAGGGCCGTACCTGTCGTTCCGCGTGGTAGTATTATACACCAAAAGCACCCTGGAGCAGGCCGTCGTGAGGCTTCTTTCCCTGTCCTCCCTATAGAATACGGCGGTGCCCGGAGGAAGGCAAGAATTTTCATGACTAGAGTATAATAAAAAGATATGCGCAGAGGAGGCTTCCGTTGATCGAGTATCCAGCCGTCAACCCCGAAATCGTGCGGGTAGGGCCGCTCGCCGTCCGGTGGTACGGGATGATGTACCTTCTCGGGTTCGCTTCCTCGTACCTCCTGGTGCGGAGGCAGATAAAGGAGCGCGGGAAGACAGGGGCCGGAAAATCAGGGAGCGCGGCCGGCACCGACGTTCGCACGCTCCGTCTTGCGGAAGCGGACACCCTCTATACCTACCTGATCATCGGCCTGCTCCTGGGCGCACGGCTGGGCTATGCGCTCTTCTATAATTTTTCCTACTACCTTCGTCATCCCCTCGAGGTCTTCGCGGTCTGGCACGGAGGCATGTCCTTTCATGGAGGGTTCATCGGGAGCGTCATCGCGGGCCTGCTTTTCTGCAGACATTTCAAAGTAGACTTCTGGGATGCCGCCGACCTGGTGATCGCCACCGCCCCCATCGGGATCGGCCTCGGCAGGATCGGGAATTTCATCAATGCGGAGCTGTACGGCAGGCCCTCCGGTGTGCCGTGGGCGATGGTCTTTCCCGGGGGGGGGCCGCTGCCCCGCCATCCCTCCCCGCTCTATGAGTTTCTCCTGGAGGGGGTGGTGCTCTTCGCCGTCCTCTGGACGGTGAAGGGAAAAGGCCTGAAGCGGGGGGTCCTCACCGCGCTCTTCATCATCCTCTACGGCTGCTTCCGCTTCTTCGTGGAGTTCTTCCGCGAGCCGGACAGCCAGCTCGGGTTCGTCCTGGGCTTCCTCACCATGGGGCAGGTGCTGAGCGGGCTGATGGTCCTAGCAGGGGTGCTGCTCTTCCTCTACCGGAAGAAAGCCGCATAGAACGCCGGGCGCCCGGGCAGTCGTGTGTCTCTTTCGTCATTCCGGCAGGACCTCTGAGCCGGGATCCACAGTCCTTTCAAAAGGAACTGGACCCCGGCTTTCGCCGGGGTGACGGATTCTGAAGCGGAGTGTGGGGGGCAGGGGGTATCCCCTCGCCCCACACCAGATGATACCTATTCAGAAGGGTCTGCCTGATTCCTAACCGGGCGCGATCCGCTTCCCCTCCCGGAACACCGCCTCGACGCGGCGCGTCTCGATAAAATCCTCCCGCACCAGGAGATAATTCCCCTCACCCGCCTCCTCCCTGTCCACGCAGGCAGCGGCGAGAATCTGTTCCCGGGAAAGCCCCGCTTTCCCGAACAACCGCATCTCGTCGAAAAAAGACTCTCCGTAGCGGATGCAGCGGGAGCCGCTGTCCGTCCCGATGCGCAGCGTTACCCCAAGCGAAGCGGCAAAGGCGAGAGAGCGGAGATGCTCCTCCACCACGCCTTCGAGAGCGTGCCTTTCAGCAGGGGAGAAAAGGGGGGCGATGCCCAAAAGGGCGATGACGGTGGGTGTCCACGCCACCCCCCTCTCCCGCATCAGGTGGAGGGTCTCTTCGGATACGAAAAAACCATGCTCTATGGAAGAGACCCCGGCAAGGACGGCGCTCCGGATCGCCGTATCGGAATTGGCATGGCAGGCGACGCGGAGCCCCCTTTCCCCCGCTGCCCCGCAGAGCGCCCGGAGCTCCCCGGCGGAAAATCCCCCTTCCGTTACGGTTCTGTTTCCCTCTGCACGGACGATTCCCGAGTTGATCACCTTTATGAAATCGGCTCCCTCCTCCGCTATCCCCCGCACCACCTCCCTGAGCTCCGCTGCTCCTCCCCCTACGGCGCGCCCCAGAAACGCGCCGTAGGCGCCCTTCCGCGAGAGGGCATACCCGGATGACCGGACGCGCAGATCGGGCTGGAGCAGCCCCTTTGCCCGCAGGCCGATGCCGCTCCTCTCTCCCATATCCTCCAGGTAGAGAATCCCCGCTTCCCTGCACGCAGCGGGGATCTCCTGCAGCTCCCCTTCCCGCAGCGGCATGCCTTCCTTCCGGAAGTGGACATGGGCGTCCCTGAAAGGGGGAATGCGCAGCATCCTCTCTAAGCGTAAATCAGATACCATATGCTATACTTTATTATTTTCCAGGCTTTGTCAAGGCAGCCCTGAAAGGGGATCGAGCAGGCGGAAACAGGACGGATGGAAGCACCCGACGCGACATTGAACGCTTTAAAAAAGCATATCTTCTATGAATTCCTGCAGTCCGCCGGCAGGGTATTCGTCCTCGTGCGCTATTCAGACAAGGTAGTCCTCGGGACCCGCGGCTTTACTCCGGAAGAAAAGGAGAACGGGATCATTCTCGTATTCAACAGCAAGATGAACTTCTCCTGGGACGAGTACGGGATCACCGTGACGCTCGTCTTCGGCACCTCCCCCCAGCGCTGTTCCATACCGGCCAACGATATCACCGCCGTCTACTCTCCCGAAATGGGCGCGCAATTCGTGGTGACGCTCCAGAGCCGAAAGCCGCTGGAAGCCGCATCGGAGGAGAAGATAAAGCCGGAGGGGGAGAGGGCCATCGGGGGAAAAGTCCAGGAACCCGCCAGAAACGTGATACAGGTGGATTTCACGAAGAAAAAGAAGTAGGGAACACCCTTGGAAGGGGAGGATGGATTTCCATGGCAAACGAGCAATTGCTGCACGACCTGATCGTCGATCACCTCAGACACAGGTTGGCGCGGGAGTACAAGGAGATACGCACCAATGCGGGGGGAAGCCCGGACCTGGTCCTCGCCAATCATGGCCTCGTCCTCGCGGTCCTGGAGGTGGAGACGGAAAGCAGCGTCACCTCCGGAAAAGCGGACGCCTGGGCCGAGATGGCGCATTCCGGCCCCAAGCTGATCCTGATGGTGGCGAAGAGCGCGAAGGTGAAGACGATGGAACTCCTCTGGCAGAAGGGTATCGCCGATAAAGTCGGCGTAGGGACTTATGAGATAGCCGTCACAATGCCATGAGCACGGTGCTTATTGTCGATGATGAGGATTTCGTCCGGTTCTGCTTCAGCGAATCGCTGCGGGGGGCCGGCTTCAGCACCTTCGACGCCCCCGGAGGGAGGGAGGCGATGGCGGCGATGGCCGAGGGGAGGCCCGATGCCGTCCTGATCGACCTGAAGATGCCGCATATGGACGGGATCGAGACAATGCTGGCGCTCAAGAAGATCGATCCCGACGTCCCCATGATCATCATCACCGGGCACGCCGATATCTCCACCGCCGTGGAAGCGATCAAGGTGGGCGCCTACGACTTCATCGTCAAGCCCCCCGATTTCGAAAGGCTCTTCGTCACGCTGAAGCGGGCCATCGAGCAAGCCGGCCTTGTGAAAGAGATAAAAAGACTGCATACCGCCGTGGAGGTCTCCTCGGAAGGCTTTTTCGGCACAAGCCGCGCGATCCAGGAGATCATCGACAGGGTGCAGCAGGTTTCCCCCAGCGACTTTTCCGTCATCATCCAGGGGGAAACCGGCACAGGGAAGACCACCGTCGCAAGGACCATCCACCGCCTGAGCAGGAGGGTGGGCGGCCCCTTCGTCATGGTCGATATCGGGGCGCTCCCCGAAACGCTGGTGGAAAGCGAGCTCTTCGGCTACGAAAAGGGCGCTTTTACCGGGGCCGACAAGAAAAAGAAGGGCTTTTTCGAGATCGCCGACGGGGGCACTCTCCTCATCGACGAGCTGCAGAATATGTCTCCCTATGTCCAGGGAAAGCTGCTCCGGGCCGTGGAGGAGAAGCGGATCTACCCCCTCGGCAGCATACGGCCGGTGGAGGTGAATGTCCGCCTCATCGCCGCCTCCAACTCCGACCTGCACCAGGCAGTCAGGGAGAAGCGGTTCAGGGAGGACCTCTTCTTCCGCCTTTCCGAATTCGTCATTACGCTCCCCCCGCTCCGGGAGAGGGTGGAGGACGTCCTTTTCCTGGCGCAGAAGTTCCTGGTCGAGGCGTGCAAGGAGCTGCACAAGCCGGGCTGCTGCCTTTCGGACAACGCCCTGCGGGTCTTGCAGGAGCACTCTTGGCCCGGGAACGTACGCGAGCTGAAGAACGTGGTCCGGAGAGCGGTCCTCCTCTCCGGCGGCACGGTGATCAATGTGGAGGACATAGGGCTCTTTATCGAAGAAAAGGAGCCGGGCGCACTCCTGCCCCTCAAGGAGCTATCCGCGATGGCGGTGCGGAAGGTGGAGAGACAGGCGATACGGAGGGTCCTGGAGATCACCGCGGGCAACAAGACGAAAGCCGCCTCGATACTCCAGGTGGATTACAAGACCCTGCTGACCAAAATCAAGGACTACAGCATCTGACCGCGCTCTCCTCCGTGCGCGCATCCGCCCTCCGGCATTACCTCTGCTCCTCCCGGTCCACTGCCGGGCCCATGTGCCGTATTATCTTGCCGGCCACGAGGTAGATAACCATTTCGGCGATATTGGTGGCATGGTCCGCAATGCGCTCCAGATACTGCGCCACGAAGCTGATCTTCATGGCCCGGGACGCGGTGGTGGGGTCCTGCACCATGAAAAAGAGGAGCTCTTTCAGCACCTCCTGCTTCAGGTCGTCGACTTCGTCGTCCCGCATGATCACATCCATCGCGAGCCCCTTATCCCTCTTCACGAAGGCGTCAAGGGCGTCCCGCGTCATTCCCTGGGCGAGCCGGCTCATATGGGGGATATCGATGTAGGGTTTCAGAAGGGGCTCTTCGCTCAGCTCCAGGGACCTTTCGGCGATGTTCACCGCCAGGTCTCCCATCCTTTCGAGATCGGTGGTGATCTTCATGGCGGTGGTGATGAACCGAAGGTCCCCCGCCTTAGGCTGCTTCAGTGCAATGAGCCGGATGCCGTCCTCATCGATCTCCACATCGAGGGTGTTGATCTGATGGTCCCTCTCGATGACCGCTTTAGCAAGCTCCCTGTCCCTTTCCACCAGCGAGCGCACGGAATCCCTGACGGCGGCCTCCACCATCGCCCCCATCTTCAAGACTTTCGCCTTCAGGTCCAGCAGTTCTTCATCGAAGACGGACATCAGCCAAACCTCCCTGTAATATAATCTTCCGTGAGCTTCTCAGAGGGCGCGGTGAAAATCTTGCCGGTGTGATCGAACTCGATCAGCTCGCCGAGCATCATGAACCCCGTCCAGTCCGATATGCGCGCGGCCTGCTGCATATTATGCGTTACGATGAGTATTGTAACATCTTTTTTCAGGTGAACGATAAGCTCTTCTATTTTCCCGGTGGAGATGGGGTCGAGTGCGGAGGTGGGCTCGTCGAAGAGCAGCACGTGGGGCTCCACCGCAAGGGCCCGCGCGATGACAAGTCTCTGCTGCTGCCCCCCCGACAGATCGTAGGCACTGACATGGAGCTTGTCCTTCACTTCATCCCAGAGGGCCGCGCTCTTCAGCGCCCCCTCCACCCTCTCCGAAAGCTCCGCCCTCCTCCTGATCCCCTTCAGCTTGAGGCCATAGGCGATATTATCGAAAATAGTCATGGGGAAAGGCGTCGGCTTCTGGAAAACCATCCCGATGCTGCTCCGGAGCCTGATCACATCGATGTCATTGGAAAGAATATCCTTTCCTTCAAAAAAAAGCTCTCCCTCATACCTGTTCTTCGGGTAGAGGTCGTGCATCCTGTTGCAGCACCGGAGCAGGGTGGTCTTCCCGCACCCGGAGGGACCGATCAGGGAGGTCACCGCGTTTTTGTATGCGGAGAGGTTGATCTGCTTGAGGGCATGGACCGTCCCCGCATAATAGAAGTTCAGGTTTCTTGCCTCGATTTCTACTGCTTCCGTCACTACTTGTACCTCCACTTGATGAGTAGTCTTCCCGCAATGGTGAGGAGCAGGATGAAGAGGGTAATGACGAAAGAGGCGGCCCATGCCTGTACATGCCACTCCTCATAAGGGCCCATTGCATATTGGAATATGGTAACGGTCAGCGAGGAGACCGGTCCCTTCATATTTGAGGAAAAGAAGGCGTTGTTGAAGGACGTGAAGAGGAGAGGAGCGGTCTCCCCCGCAACCCGGGAGATGGAGAGGAGAATGCCTGTCAGGATGCCGGTGGCAGCCCCGCGATAGACCACCTGAATGATAACTTTGTAGTAGGGAGCCCCAAGGGCGAAAGCGGCTTCCCGCAGGGTCCAGGGCACCAGGGAGAGCATATCCTCCGTAGTCCTCAGCACCACCGGAATCATGATCACCGCCAGGGCGATCGCCCCCGCCCACCCGCTGAAGTGTCCGACCGGCCGTACCAGGACAGCATAGATGAAGGTCCCGATCACAATGGAAGGAACGCTGACCATGATGTCGGAGAGGATGCTGATGACGCCGGCGGTCTTTGTCCCCCGGGCATACTCTGCGAGGAAAGTGCCGCCGAGAACGCCGACAGGAACCCCTATCAGGGTAGCGAAAAAGGTAATAAGCATCTGCCCGACAAAAGCGTTACGCAGACCGCCTCCGCTCATCCCCGCCGGGGTGGGGTCCTTCAGGAACAGCGCGGGCTTCAACGCCCCGATCCCATGGACAAGGACATCCCCGAGGATAAAGACCAACCAGAAAAGGCCGAACAAGGCGGCAAGGGTGCTCAGGCCCAGCGCGATAAAACTCTCAAGCTTCCTCTTCCTCTCGCTTTTCACCGCGAATGCCTCCTTCCTGCTTTGAGGAGAAAAACCTTGGCAACAGCCAGGACGATGAAACTCAGCACAAAGAGCACCAGGGCGAGGGAAAAGAGCGAAGAGAGGTAAATGTCGGTATCCGCTTCGGTGAATTCGTTGGCAAGGGAGACGGTGATGGTGGCGGCGGCATCGAGAAGGGAGGTGGTGATCTGGTGATTGTTACCGAGGACAAAGGCCACCGCCATGGTTTCTCCCAGTGCTCTCCCCAGGGAGAGGACGATACCGCCGAAGACGCCGAGCTTCGAATAGGGGAGGACGATATTCTTCATCACCTCCCACTTTGTTGCGCCGATGGCATAGGCGGACTCTTTCACCACCGCCGGGGTAAGGTTGAAGGAGTCCCGGGCAATACTGGCGGTGAAAGGGATAATCATGATGCTCAGGATGACGCTTGCCGTAAAGAGGTCGATGCCCATGGGGGTCCCCTGGAAGAGGACTCCACCGAGGGGGAGCTTCCCGACGCTCTTTTGGAGAGCGGGTTCTATGTACTTGGCCATAATGGGCGCCAGAGTGAAGAGCCCCCACATGCCGTAGATGATGCTGGGGATTGCCGCCAGGAGCTCGATGGCGGCGCCGATGGGGCCTTTCAGGAAGTCCGGGGCAATCTCCGTCACGAAAATGGCGATTCCTATGGCGGCGGGGATCGCGATGAGAAGGGAGAGGAGAGTAGTCACCAGGGTGCCGAACACCGCAGTTGCCGCGCCGAAGGACTCCTTCACCGGGTTCCAATCGGTGGAGAACAGGAAGCCGAAGAGGCCGAATTTCTCCAGGGCAGGGGAAGACTCCCGCACCAGCACCACAAGAATCCCGAGGATCAGGATGATAACGGTAAAGGATGCAATGGCGGTGACCAATGAGAAGGCAAGATCAAGGGAATTCTTCTTCTGAAGTATCGGCACCGGAACAGACTCCTTTCTCAGTTACCCGCCTGCCTACACACCCTAGTAAACCCCGTTTGCCTTCCAGTACGTTCTGACCTTTTCTTTGAGGGAGGGGGGGAGGGGAACATACGCCAGCTCCTTCGCCTTTGCATCCCCGTTCTTGAAAGCCCACTCGAAAAACCGGATCGTCTTCACATTGAAGTCCTTCCTGTCCTTCGCAAGCAGAATGAAGGTTGCTCCGGCAATGGGCCATGCGCCCCTGCCCGGTGTGTTGGTGAGCCAGGCATAAAAGTCCCTCTTCGGATCGAAATCCCCGCTCTCCGCCGCATCCTCAAAGGAGTCGAACCCCGGCTCCACAAAACCCCCCGCACGGTTCTTCAACTGGGTGTGCACCAGCTTGTTCTGCTTTGCATACGCAAACTCCACATACCCGATCGAGGAGGGCGTCCTCTTCACATAGTTGGCCACTCCTTCGTTCCCCTTGCCCCCGATCCCCGCAGGCCACTTCACCGCCTTCCCCTCCCCCACCCTGCTCTTCCACTCAGGGCAGGTCGCTGCCAGGTAGTTGGTGAAAATAGCGGTGGTCCCCGATCCGTCGGACCGGTGCACCACCGTGATCTCGCTGTGCGGCAGGCCCACTCCCGGATTCATTCCCTTGACCTTCGCATCGTCCCAGAACCTTATCTCTCCCAGAAAGATCCTGCAGAGCGCCTCGGCATCAAGCTTCACCTGCCCCTCCTTCACCCCCGCCACGTTGATCACCGGGACCACTCCCCCGATCACTGCGGGAAACTGCAGCAGGCCGTCCTTCCTGAGCTTGTCGGGAGGAAGAGGATCGTCCGATGCCCCAAAATCCACCGTCTTCTCCGTAATCTGCCTCTGGCCCTCTTCAGACCCGATGGACTGGTAATTCACCCTTATCCCGGTCGCCTTGTCGTATTCGTAGGCCCATGCCGAATACACGGGATACGGAAAGGTCGCCCCTGCCCCGTTGATCACCTCTTCCGCTCCCGCAGGGCAGAAAGAGAGGGCAAGAACCGCCAT